>CALALX010000132.1 GCA_937925635.1 uncultured Caulobacter sp. | reverse complement strand
TTTCTGGAACCGCCCCGCCCTCACCACCATCCCCGGCCCTTCCTCCATCGAGGAGGAAGGGAGAAGGCTACCGCCGCAGCTTGGCCGCGTGCCAGGCCAGGTGGTCGGCGATGAAGGTCTGGACGAAGAAGTAGCCGTGGTCGTAGCCCTCCTGGCGGCGCACCGTCAGGCGCTGGGCGGACGCCTTGGCGCCGGCTTCCAGCAGTTCGGGCTTGAGCTGTTCGACCAGCCAGGGATCGGCCGTCCCCTGCTCGACCAGGATTTCGTCGAACCGGCCCTTGGCCACGCCCGCTTCCAGCAGCAGGGCCGCGTCGTGCTCGCGCCAAGTCTTCTCGTCATCGCCGAGGTAGCCGGCGAAGGCCTTGCGGCCCCACGGGCAGCGGGTCGGCGAGCTGATCGGCGCGAAGGCGCTGACCGAGCGGAACAGGTTGGGATGGCGCAACGCCAGGGTCAGGGCCCCGTGGCCGCCCATCGAGTGACCGCTGATCCCGCGCCGGGCCGGATCGATCGGGAACCGGGCGCCGACCGCCTCAAGCAGGTCGCGGACGACGTAGGTCTCCATCGTGAAGTGCGGCGCCCAGGGCCTCCGCGTCGCGTCGACGTAGAAGCCGGCCCCTTGGCCGAAGTCGAACGCCTCGTCGTCCGCCACCCCCTCGCCGCGCGGACTGGTATCGGGATTTAGGATGGCGATCTTCAGATCCGAGGCCGCGCCATAGGCTCCGCCCTTGGTGGTGAAGTTCTCCTCGGTGCAGGTCAGGCCCGACAGCCACAGCAGCAGCGGGAAGGGCCCCTCCCCGTCCGGCAGGAACAGGGTGAAACGCATCGGCGTGCCGGTCGCGGCGCTGGCATGGCGGCAGTAGTGCACCGATCCGGCGAACGTGCGGTGGCTGGAGAGGATTTCGACTGAGGACATCGGCCCTAGAACACCACCACGCTGCGGATGCTCTCGCCGGCATGCATCAGGTCGAAGGCCTTGTTGATGTCTTCCAGCGGCATGACGTGGGTGATCATCGGGTCGATCTCGATCTTTCCGTCCATGTACCAGTCGACGATGCCCGGCACGTCGGTGCGGCCCCGCGCGCCGCCGAAGGCCGTGCCCTTCCAGACCCGACCGGTGACCAGCTGGAAGGGCCGGGTGGCGATCTCCTTGCCGGCCTCGGCCACGCCGATGATGATGCTCTCGCCCCAGCCGCGATGGCAGGCTTCCAGCGCCTGGCGCATGACCGTGACGTTGCCGGTGGCGTCGAAGGTGTAGTCCGCGCCGCCGCCGGTCAACTCGACCAGATGCGGGACGATGTCGCCCTCGATGTCCTTCGGATTGACGAAATGGGTCATGCCGAACCGGCGGCCCCAGGCCTCGCGGTCAGGGTTGATGTCGACGCCGACGATCATGCCGGCCCCGACCAGCTTCAGGCCCTGAATCACGTTCAGCCCGATGCCGCCCAGGCCGAAGACGATGCAGTTGGCGCCGGGCTCGACCTTGGCGGTGTTGGTCACCGCGCCGACCCCGGTGGTGACGCCGCAGCCGATGTAGCAGGCCTTGTCGAACGGGGCGTCCTTGCGGATCTTCGCCACCGCGATCTCCGGCAGCACCGTGTGGTTGGCGAAGGTCGAGCAGCCCATGTAGTGGGCGATGGTCTGGCCCTTGTACGAAAAGCGGCTGGTGCCGTCGGGCATCAGGCCCTTGCCCTGGGTGCCCCGGATGGCCGTGCAGAGGTTGGTCTTGCGCGACAGGCAGCTTTTGCACTGCCGGCATTCGGGCGTGTAGAGCGGGATCACATGGTCGCCCGGCGCCACGCTGGTCACGCCCGGCCCGACCTCCAGCACCACGCCCGCGCCCTCGTGGCCCAGGATCGACGGGAAGATGCCCTCGCTGTCGAAGCCGTCCAGCGTATAGGCGTCGGTGTGGCAGACGCCGGTGGCCTTGATCTCGACCAGCACCTCGCCGGCCCGCGGCCCCTCCAGGTCGACTTCGACGATCTCCAGCGGCTGCTTGGCGGCGAAGGCGACGGCGGCGCGGGTCTTCATGGGATTCTCCAATCGATGGCCGGCAATATTCCCCGAGCGGGACGCGGGCGTCCACCGCCCTGGCCGCTATTCGCGACGCAACGCCTCGATCGGATCCAGGCGGGCCGCGCGGCGGGCGGGGACGTAGCCGAACACCACCCCGACCATCACCGCCACCGCGAAGGCCAGCAGATTGATGGCCGGGTCGAACAGGAAGGGCACCTGAATCACCTGAGCCAGCGCGGCCGAGGCGACGGCTGCGATCAGCACGCCCGCGAGCCCGCCGAACGCCGCCAGGACCACTGACTCCACGAGAAACTGAAGCAGCACGTCCTGCTCCAGCGCGCCGATCGCCAGCCGCACGCCGATCTCCTTGGTCCGCTCTGTCACCGAGACCAACATGATGTTCATGATGCCGATGCCGCCGACCAGGAGACTGACCGCCGCCACCGCCCCCAGCAACATGGTCATCACCCTGGTCGTCCCCGACAGGGTCTCTGCGATCTGCTTGGTGTCCATGACGCCGAAGTTGTCGTCCTCGCCCGGTCCAATGTTTCGCCGCTCGCGCAACACCGCCTCGACCTGCGTCCTGGCGCGGGCGGTGGAGGCTCCGTCGCGCACCGCGATGGTGATGCTGCCGACGTCCTGCCGACCGGTCAGCCGGCGCTGAACGGTGCGCAGCGGCAGGATCACGGTGTCGTCCTGGTCCTGTCCCATGGCCGCCTGGCCCTTGGCCCGCAGCACGCCGATGACCTCGCAGGAGAACTGCTTGACCCGGATGCGGGCGCCGACCGGGTCACGGCCCTGGAACAGTTCTCGCCGGATGGTGTCGCCGACCACGCAGACGGCCCGGCCCGATCGCTCCTCGGCCTCCGTGAACGCCCTGCCCCCGGCGAGGCTCCAGTCGCGCACCTCCAGATAGGCCGCGGTCGTGCCGACGATCGAGGTGTTCCAGTTCCTGGCGCCGTAGACGACCGTCGCCGAGGTGCTTTCGACCGCCGTGGCGGCCTTCACTGTCGGTACGTTCCGGATGATGGCCGCCACATCGCCCAGCCGGAAGCTCGGCGCCCGCTCGGCCGTCGGCCCCATGCGCTGACCCGGGCGGACGATCAGGAGATTGCTGCCGAGGCTGGAGATCTGGTCGGAAACCGCCCGTGTCGCCCCGTTGCCGAGGGTGACCATGGTGATCACCGCCGCCACGCCGATGACCACGCCCAGGACGGTCAGCGAGGCCCGGAGCAGGTTCCTGCGGATGGCGTCGAGCGCCAGCTTGAAAGCGTTGAACAGCATCAGGCCGCCGCCTCCGGACGGGCGGTGTCGGAGCGGATCGCGCCGTCGAAGAACATGACCGTGCGTCGAGCGTAGGCGGCCATGTCCGGCTCGTGCGTGACCATCAGGATGGTGATGCCCAGGTCCCGGTTGAGGGTGGTGAGCAACTCCATGATCTCGCGGCCCTTCTCGCTGTCGAGGTTGCCGGTCGGCTCGTCGGCCAGCAGGACGGTCGGGTGGGTCACGATGGCGCGGGCGATGGCCACGCGCTGCTGCTGGCCGCCCGAGAGCTTGGCCGGCGTATGATGTTCCCACGGCGTCAGGCCCACCTGAGCGAGCGCCGCGCGGGCCTTGACCAGCCGCTCGCTCCGCGAAACGCCCCGGTAGAGCAATGGCAGTTCGACGTTCTCCAGCGCCGATGTCCGCGGCAGGAGGTTGTAGCCCTGAAAGACGAAGCCAAGATGCCGGCGACGCAACAGCGCTCGCTGCCGGCGGTCGAGGCCGTCCACCGGCACGCCCATGAAGCGGTAGCGGCCGCTGGTTGGCACGTCGAGGCAGCCGAGGATGTTCATCGCCGTCGACTTGCCCGAACCGCTCGGGCCCATGATGGCCACGAACTCGCCCCGCTCCACGGTCAGATCGATGCCGCGCAGGGCCTGGAACGCCGCCTCTCCTTCGCCGAAGGTCTTGGTGACCCCCGAGAGCTGGATCAGCGGCGCGTTCACGCCGCCTCCTCCATCCCCGTGATGACCCTCAGGCCCGGGTTGAGGCCGTCGCCGGCGACTTCCGTCCACTGGCCGTCGGTGGCGCCGACGGTCACCGGCAGGGCGACTGGCTGACCGTCCCGGAGCACCCAGAGACGTTGGGCGCCGCCGCCGCCGTTGCGACTTCCGCGGCCGGCTCCGGGCATGCGCGGCATCAGGCTTGAGACGATGCCCCCGGTCCGACCGGCCGCCGACTCGATCGCCGGCGGCGTGAATCGCAGCGCCGCCGCGGGAACCAGCAAGACGCCGCTTCGCCGGTCGGCGACGATCTCGGCCGTGGCGGTCATTCCCGGACGAAGGCTCTCGTCGCTGTTGTCGACGCTCAGGACCCCCGTGTAGGTCACCACCCCTTCGGTGGTCCGCGAGCCAAGGCCCACGCGAGTCAGGCCGGCCCGGTAGACGCGCCCCGCGAACGCGTCGACGGAGAAGGTCGCCGTCTGTCCGGCCTTCACCTGGCCCACATCCGCCTCGTCGATGTCGACCTGAAGCTCCATGCGGGTCAGGTCCTCGGCCAGGGTGAACAGGACCGGAGCCTGCAGGCTGGCGGCGACGGTCTGGCCCGGTTCGACCGAGCGCGCCAGCACGACCCCGTCGATCGGCGAACGGATGGTCGCCTTGGCGAGATTGGTGCGGCTGGTCCGCAGATTGGCCTGGGCCTGTGTGATGAGGGCGCGCGCCGCGCCCAGGCTGGCCCGCGCGCGGTCGAGGGCCGCCTGCGAAGCGTCCAGCGTGGCAGGCGCCAGAAAGTCTCCGCCGGAGCTGGCCGCCAGCCTGACATTGCGGTCATGCGTCAGTTCGGCCTCGCGCAGCGTCGCCGCGGCCTGTCGCGCCGCAGCCTCGGCAGAGGCCAGGGCGGCGAGATTGAGGGCGATCTGGTCTTCCAGTCGGGCGGTGTCGAGCCGTGCGAGAATCTGGCCCTTGCGGACGCGATCATTGTCGTCGACCAGAACAGCCTCGATCGCGCCCGAGAGCTCGGAACCGACGGAAACGGTGTTGACCGGCTGCAGGGTCCCGGTCGCGGAAACGCCAATCACAAGGTCGCCACGCTTGAGGGCCTCGGTGATGTAGCCGGCGTCCTTCGGAGCGTTCATTCGGCCGAAGAACCAGACCCCGACGATCACGGCGACCAGGACCAGCCCCGCCGCCGCCAGGAGCCGAGGCGACCGCCACCAGGGGCGCGCGACGGGCTCGCCCAACAGTTCGGCCGGGTCCGCGCCCGAAGCCGAGGGGGTCCGAGATTCGGCTACGAGATTCATGATCGCACCGCCTTCCGCGACCGTTACTGCCCCCGGGCGGGAAGGTTGACCTTGACCTCCGTCAACCCGAGCAAGATTGCCGCAGCCCCCCCCGTGCGGAATTGCGGTCGCGGCGATTTGGCGCGACCATGGCGACCACCCCATCGTTGTCAGCACCGAGCCGGCGTCCCTAGATCGAACCATGGTCAATGATCCGCGCGCCGCACCGGGCTGGTATTGGACGAGCTACTGGCGGGGCGGCGCCGGGTTCTCGCTATCTCACGGCCAGCCGGGCCACCGCGGCGCAGAAGTCCTGAAGTCGCTCTGGAGCCAGACGTTCGCGCAAGCGCCACGCGGCGCGCGCGTGCTCGACCTCGCCACCGGCGCGGGCCAGGTCGCGGCGTGGGCCGCCCAGGCCGGTCGCGACTTCATCGTCACCGGCGTCGATCTCGCCGACATTCCGCCCTCGCGGCCGGAGGCGCCCGGGGTCGCCTTTGTCGGCAGGAGCCCGCTTGAGGCCCTGCCGTTCGAGGCCGGCGCCTTTGATCTGATCGTCTCGCAGTACGGCTACGAATACGGCGACCGGCAGAAGGCGGCGGCCGAGCTGGCCCGCGTGCTGGCGCCGGGCGGCCGAGCGAGACTGGTGATGCACCACCGCGACAGCGTCCTATCCTCCGACTACGACGCCCGCGCCGCCGTGTTCCGCGCAGCCCTGCGCGACATCGATCCCGTCCGGCCGGGCCGCAAGGTCTTCGAGATGCACCGCAAGGGCGCGCGAGGTCCGGCGCTGGCCGAAGCGGAAGCGCGGTTCGCGACCGCGGTGGCCAAGTCGCGCGCCAGGCTGGCGGACGGCCCGGCCCATGCCGAGGCCCGCACCTATGTCGACTATCTCGGCGCGCTCTCGGCCCAGCCCGCGCGCTTCGCGCCCTCGGACGCGCTGGCCAAGCTCGACCAGGTCGAGCAGCTGACCTCCGCCTGGCTGCTGCGCTATCAGGCCCAGGTTCGCGCCGTGCTGGACGCGCAGGGCGTCGAGAGCGTGCGCTACCGCCTGGCCCGCCAGGGCCTGGACGTCGGCGCCGCCGAACCGTTGTCCAGCGACACCGGAGCCCTGTTGGCCTGGACGGTGGCGCTGAGCAAGCCGGCCGCGAACCTCAATCCGCTTCCATGACCGCCGGCAGGCGGTAGCGGCCGTCGAGCAGTTCCGGCCGCGGCATGTAGCCGCGCATGAACAGGGCGAACGGCCCGGCGGGCGCGGGCAGCCAGTTCGACTCCCGCTCCAGCGACGGCCGCTCGTGGCCGATCCACAGGTCCAGCGAGCCGTCGGCGTTCCAGGTCAGGCCCGGCGTGCGGTCGCCGATGGCGTACCGACCGAGGGGGTTGTCCGTGAAGTAGAACTGCCCTTCCGGCGTGATCTCGTACATCGACAGCGACCAGAAACTGTCGACCGGAATCTGTCGATCGGCGGGAATGTGCAGCCGCCAGTTGCGGGTCCCATCGAAGGCCCCGCCGCCGCCGGGCGCGCCGGCGCGCAGATAGGTCGCCTCGGCCAGCGGCAGGGCCGCCAGGCCGCCGAGCGCGACCACGGCGCGGAACCGGTAGTCCTGCCCGAAATCGCCGAGCTTGCTGGCCGGATAGGCCCAGCCCTCGATGAAGTTGCTGCCCGACAGGCCGCCGCCGCCCCGCGCGGCCTTGCGCGCCTCCTCGACGCCGGCGGCGATCTCAAGGCGCTCGGCTTCGGAGAACCGTGTCGGATCGAAGGCCCCCTCGCCCAGGCCCAAAGGCGCGATCCGCTTGAGCATCGCGCCGTCCGTCGCCGGCGGCGGATTGAGCGCCATCAGGCGATCGGCGCTGGTGAAATACTCGGCCCAGTCGTCACGGCGTTTGGCGTACTCCGGCGCCGGCGCCGCCTGCGGTCCCTGGGCCGAGAAGCCGCCCTGGACCACGGCCGCGGCGTCAAGATCGTGCGGTCCCTCGACGAGAATCCGGGCCAGCGCCCAGACGTGGCGCGTGGGCGAGCGGACGACGTTCGGCCCCTCCGCCGCCTCGGTCGGCCCGACCAGTCGGTAGACGCCGCCGTCGTTGCCGGTGGTCCGAGTGCCCAGCACCGCGAAGCTGTTGGACCAGGCGTCCATCAGTTGCAGCGAGAGATAGCGGTCTCCGGACGGCGGGACAGTGAGGGTCACCGGGCCGTTCGTGAGATCGATCTGGCAGGTGGCGTAAAGGGTGTCGTTGTTGGGCGTGGTCACGGCCCGCGCCTTGTGATCGGCCAGCCGCCGCATCATGCCGAAGCTGTTGATCGGCGTGCCGACCGCCTGGCTGACGCTGCGCAGGGCGGCGATCTCGATGAGCGGCAGGGTGTAGAGCCAGGCTTCGCGGGCGGCGGTGCGCAGGTCGGTCATGATCAGGCTTTCACGATGGCGGGCAGGCGCCAGCGGCCGTCAAGGACCGCTGCCGTGGGCAGATAGAGACGCATGGTCATTCCGTAGGGACCGGTCTTGGGGGCGGGCAGCCAGTTGGCGCTTCGCTCGCCGCCCGGATCGGCGCGCCCGATCCAGACGTCCAGCGAGCCGTCGGCGTTGCGCTTGAGACCCTGGGTGCGATCGCCGATGGCGTAGCGGCCGATCGGATTCTCGGCGAAGAACCGCTGACCGTCCGGCATGTGTTCGTACATCGACAGAGACCAGAAGGCGTCGACCGGCATCTCCGCCGGAATGGCCAGGCGGTAGAGATCGTCGCTCCAGTAGGCGCCGTCGCGTTCGCCTTGTGAGCGCAGATAGGTGGCTTCCACGACCGGCAGGGCCGCCAGGCCGCTCAGAGCCACGAGCGCCCGATACAGGTAGTCCTGACCATAGAGGCCGAGATTGGGCTTGGTGTAGCTCCAGCCCTGGATGAACTGCTGTCGCTCGCCGGCCGTGCGCATGATCGTCCTGATGCGCTGGAGGGCGGCCGCGGCGCCCGGCGTGGCCGGATCGAAGGCCGCCAGCCGGGCCAGCATCCTGCCGTCGGTCGCCGGCGGCGGATCGGACTCCAGCAGCGCGCGGACGCTCGCGAAGAAGTCCGTCGGGGCAGCGTCCCGGTCGGCGTAGACCGGCGGCTGCGCTCCGGCCGGACCGACGAGCCGAAAGCCGTCCTGCACCGCATGGGTCGCCGGCAGGTCGTCCCCGCCGTCGGTGAGGATGCGGACCAGCAACCAGGCGTGCGGGGTCTCGCTGCGGATCACGTCGGGGCCGCTCCCCGTCTGGCCCGGTCCCACGATCGTATAGCGACCACCCGCATTGCCCGTCGTGCGAAGGCCGAGCACGGCGTTGTTGTTGGAGTACATGTCCATCAGCGCGGCCGACCAGTAGCGGTCGCCCGTCGGCGGCACGGTGAAGCTGACCGGTCCCTGGGTCAGATCCAGCCAGGCGATGGAGTAGAGGGTGTCGTTGTTCGGACTCGTGACCGACCGCGAGGTGTGGTCCGAGAGCGCGCGGGCGTGTTGAAGCCTGTTCTGCTTCAATCCGGCCTTGATCTGCCGGGCGCGCGCCTGGGCCATTTCGATGATCGGCAGGCCATAGAGGTAGAGGTCGCGCGCGTCGGTCGCGTCATCCGCCCGGGCGTCAAGCGGCGCGAGGCCCGGGCCGGCGATCCCCAAGGCCGCCAGGGCGGTGAACAGTTCGCGCCGGTTCATCGTGACCTCCCGCGGGGACTCTAAATGTTACCCCTTGGTCTCATATTGGGCCGGGATGTCGGCAGGGGCAAGGGTGGTGTTTGGGTCTGGAAGCCGCCACCGGTCAGAGGTCAGCGGCGCGAGCGCGTATGGCCGCCCGCGCGCGGGCCTCTCGTCCCCAGAAGGGGGGATGTGCGGAGGTAGGGAGACGGAGCGCCTGATCGGTTCAGATGACTCCATCCGAACCCATCTGGCTTTAGCGACCGCGAGTCTCGCGGCGACGCCCAGGACGGGATGTCACGACTGGACCGGAGCGCGCGCCAGCGCCGCGCTGGTGGTCGGCGGGGCGGCGCAGAGCGCGCGGAGATCTTCGGCCAGATCGTCGAGGGCGAGGGCGAAGACGGCGTTGGCGTGATCGTTGAACTCCTTGGTGGAGCCCCACATGTTCAAACCGGTCTTGTCGCCGCGATAGACCATCTCTGGTCCGGCGGGCG
The DNA here is from genome assembly GCA_937925635.1 of uncultured Caulobacter sp. Lineage (GTDB taxonomy): Bacteria > Pseudomonadota > Alphaproteobacteria > Caulobacterales > Caulobacteraceae > Caulobacter. Next base: position 10,930 of record CALALX010000132.1, on the reverse strand, counting down.
CGCCTGGAGCCGCCAATACGCCGCGCAGGGCGACGCTGCCGACCTTGTTCATCTGCTGGGCGCCGATCCAGATCACATGCATCCGGATGCGGGCCGTGACCAAGGCGGGGTCGAGTGGGCCGCCGGCCGGCGCGAAGCTAGGCGTAAATCCGCGTGCCTTGAGGCCGACGTCAAACACTGAGCGCAGCCAGGCCTCGCGATCATCCGGCGCACGGAGCGCGACGCCGAAGGATCCTACGATCTGGGGGTCGCGGCGGGGGTCGGTGAGCTCGATCTGGACAGCGCAGCCGCCGGCGGTGGACGGGCGCGCAGCGTCCGCGGCGGCGGCTGGCTCGACGTAGAGTGGTCCAAGGCGCTTGGCGTCTCCGACCGCGGCCGCGGCCGAGCTGACGGTCAGCAGGCTCGCGGCCAGGATGGCGGCCGCTAAGATGGGAGCGCTGCGCATGCCGCTAGTCCTGCAGGGTCTGAACATGGATGAGGCCCATGGGGAGAGGGTTGAACAGCAGGCTTCCACCGGCGCCCTCCTCCATCGGCTTTCCGCCGAGGGAGGCGATGGTCTTGCGTTCAGCGGCGTCAAGGCGAGTCACATCGGCGTCGGTGAGCGTCAGGGCGCGGGGAATGAGAGCGCCGACCTCGGTGAAGGCGAGGGCGAGCCCCTTCCTCGCCAAGGCGCTGTCGTTGGCCGCCCAGCGCTGAGCGTTCTCGACCGGAGTGGTGGGGTTGGCGAGGCGCACGACGCTGCTGACCCGCTGGCCGTAGACTAGATTCTTGTCGAGGAGGCGGGTGAAGGGCTGGCCCTTCTTGGCCTGCTCCTTGTTGGCGATGGCGATGCCGACGCTGACGTTCACCGACGAGAAATCGGGCGACATGTCGTAGACATAGGTGAAGTAGGCCACCTGGCTGGTGGGAGCGGCGGTGAGAAAGTCGCTCTTGCCAAATATCGTGGCGTCGCGAGTGAAGGCCGGCTCTTGGCCCTCGAACCACGGCATCGCGGCCAGTGCGGATTTCGTGCTGTCGATGGCCAGCTGGTCGGCGTCAAAGTCCATCAGGCCGCGGCGGATGGGGGTGATGCCGAGCTGGGCGCGCTGGGCGCGGTCGGCTCCGACCCCGGCCTCGATGATCACGCCGACCGCGCCGCCGGCCACCATGGCGAAGCCGAGGGTGGAGTTGATGTTCGACCCAAGCTCCGCCTGGCCGACGCTGACCTGGACGGCGCGGCCGCCGGCCACCGGGCGGGCTGCTTCCTGCAGGACGTACTTCAGAGGCTTCGGCGCGGCCTGCACGGGCAGCGCGGCGCACAACATCAAGGCTGCGGCGCATACGCCGCGCAGCTGCATCCGGATCATCGCCCCCCCAAGGCCCTGTGTTGAGAACCGATTTTCTACTGTTGCGATCTGACGCGCGCAATCGCCACGCGACGTCGATCGGCGTAGCGCGCGCCGGTCAGAAATCCAACCGAACCTCCTACTCGCCCTTCGCCGCCTTGTCCGACTTTTCCCGCGCAAGTCGCTCAAGCACCCGGCCCCGTCCTTTCGACAGGGCGGTGATCACCCCGCGCCAGGTGCGGACCTCCTGGTCGGTCAACCGGGCGCGGCCCAGCGCGACCCGCAGATTGCGCACCATTGACGGCTTCTTCTCCGGCGGATGGAAGAAGCCGGCCTCCTCCAGCTGACCCTCGAGCTGCTCGTAGAGGCCCACTAGGGTCTCCATGTCGGCCGGCTCGTCGATATTGTGGGCGAAGGCCGCGCGCGGCGCGTCGGCCACGCCCAGCCGCCATTCGTAGGCGTTCAGGGCCACGGCCTGGGCCAGGTTGAGCGACCGGAACCGCTCGTCGACAGGGATGGTCACGATGGCGTGGCAGAGAGCGATGTCGCCGGTTTCCAGGCCCGCCCGCTCCCCGCCGAACAGCATGCCGACCCGCTGACCGCGCGCGACCGCCGCGTGCAGGGTCTCGGCCGCGGCCCGGGGGGTGATGACCGGCAGCTGGGTCTCGCGCGGCCGCGCTGTCGTGGCGTAGACCAGTCGCAGGTCGGCCACCGCCGCCTCAAGCCGCTCATAGACCCTGGCGCCGTCCAGCGGCCAGGTCGCACCCGAAGCGCTGGCCCAGGCGCGGTCCTGAGGCCAGCCGTCGCGGGGCCGCACGAGGCGGAGCTCCGACAGGCCGAAGTTGGCCATCACCCGCGCCACCGCGCCGATGTTCTCCGCCAGTTGCGGCTCGTTGAGGATGATGACGGGTGGGGTGGTTTCCATGCCGGCTTGATAAGCCCTTCTCGCGCCGAGGTGAAAGGGCGGTATGTAGGGCCATGCGCCGTCGCACGCTCCTGACCCTAATCGCACTCGCTCCGGTCCCGGCGCTGGCCGCCTGCCAGCCGTCGACTCAGCGCAGCCGCGCCCGCTCCCCGGAACTCGACGCCGCCGTCCTCGACGCCGAGATCGCCGCCATCGCGGACCGCGCCCAGCCGGGCATTCTCGAGGTCGCCGTACAGAACCTCGAAGGCGGCGAGATGTGGGCCTGGAACGGCTCCAAGGCCTTCCCGATGCAGAGCGTGTTCAAGGCGCCGCTCGGGGCGGCGGTGCTGGCCGAGGTCGACGCCCGGCGGCTGGACCTGAACGAACAGATCACGCTCACCGAACAGGATATCTCACCCCCGCTAAGCCCGGTGGCCGACGCCTGGCCGGAGGTCACGGTCTACACGGTCGGCGACCTGTTGGTCCGCGCCGTGGGCGGCAGCGACAACACCGCGGCCGATGTTCTGCTGAAACGGATCGGCGGTCCTGGCGCCGTCACGGCCTGGCTCCGCGCGAAGTCCATCCGCGAGATCAGCATCGATCGCTACGAGCGTGAACTGCAGCCGGAGATCAACGGCATGGCCTCGTTCCGCATCGCCTGGAAGGACTGGCCGGCGTTCAGGGCGGCCCGGGACGCGGTCCCGGAGGCCGACCGCCGCGCCGCCATGGCCCGCTACCTGGCCGACCCTCGCGACACCGCCACGGCCGTCGGCATGCTGAACTTCCTCCGGAAGTTGGCGGTCGGCGAGCTGTTGTCGCGGGCTTCGACCCGCCGGCTGCTGGCCATCATGACCGCCACGACCACGGGGCCGAACCGCCTCAAGGCGGGACTGCCCGCCGGCGCGAGCCTGGCGCACAAGACCGGGACGTCGGCGACGGACCTGGGCCTGACCGCGGTCACCAACGACGTCGGGATCGTCACCCTCAAGGACGGCCGCCGCTACGCCGTCGTCGCCTTCCTCGCGGCCTCGCCGCAGGACGAGGACGCGCGGGAACGGACGATCGCGGACGCCATGCGGGTGATCGTCAAGGCCGCGGGCTAGGATCGACCGGCTCTAGCCGTTCGCGGCCAGCGCGTCGGACGTGCTGTCCACCGCCGCCGCGAGGGCGGCGACCAGCTGGGCCGGGCGCAACGGTTTGGCGATGTGCAGGTCGGCGCCGGCGGCGTGAGCGGCCTCGACATGCTCGTCCATGGCGTTGGCGGTCAGCATGACGATCAAGGCCCGGCGACGCCCCTCCGCCGCTTCCCGCTCGCGGATGGTCCGCGTCGCCGTCAGGCCGTCCATGACCGGCATCTGCATGTCCATCAGCACCGCGTCGAAGCGGCCGGCGGTCCAGGCGGCGACAGCCTCCTCGCCGTTGCCGACGATGGTCAGGTCGACGCCGAATGGATCGAGAATGATCTGCACGACCTTCTGGTTGGTCGGGTGGTCCTCGGCCATCAGGACCTTCATGCCCTTCAGCAGCTGGACGTCGGCGACGGGCGCCGGACGCTCCTCGCGGGCGGCCGCGGCCCGGGCCAGCGGCAGCAGGACGGTGAAGGTCGCCCCCTTGCCCGGCTCGCCGACGGCGGCGATCTGTCCGCCCATCATGTCGGTCAGCGCCGCGCAGATGGACAGGCCCAGTCCGGTGCCGCCGAAGCGGCGGGTGATCGAGTCATCGGCCTGCTCGAAGCGGCGGAACAGACGGTCGCGCACCGCCTCGTCGAAGCCGACTCCGGTGTCGCGGACCGAAAAGCGCAGCTTCCCGCCCGGGCGGTCGACGGTCAGCGTCACCGCGCCCGCCTCGGTGAACTTCACGGCGTTGCCCAGCAGGTTGGACAGGATCTGCGCGATCCGCCCCGCGTCGCCCAGCCAGACGCCCCGCGCGGCCGGCGCGATCGTCCAGTCGAGCGTGAGGCCCTTGGCCTCGGCGGTGGCCCGGTGCAGGTCGGCCATGGCGGCGACGGTCTCGGACAGGTCGAACGGCGCCGGCGACAGGCGGAACTCTCCGGCCTCGATCTTCGAGACGTCGAGCACGTCGCTGAGCACCTGCTCGAGCAGGCGGCCGGAGGAGGAGACGAGGTTGGCCAGCTCGCGGCGGCGCGCCTGGTCGTCGGTGTCCGCCAGCTGGTCGGTCAGGGCGATGACCCCGTTGAGCGGCGTGCGCAGCTCGTGGCTCATGTTGGCCAGGAAGGTCGACTTGGCGCGGTTGGCCCGCTCGAGTTCGGCGGTGCGCGCGGCGACCCGGTCCTCCAGCGAGCGCAGCAGCTCGTCGTTCCTGGCCCGCTGGTCGCCGAGGATCCGCGCCAGGGCGCCGATCTCGTCCCCGCGTTCGGCGACGCTCGAGGCGGCCGCGACGCTGCCGACCGAATGCGCCTCGGTCAGGGTCTCCAGGGGCTGGACCACCTCGCGACCGACGATGCGATAGAGCAGCGCCGCCTGCACCACGATGCCGAGCAGGCCGAACAGCAGCACCCAGGACGCCGTCCGGGCCGCCGTCCAGGCGATGTCGGACGAGGGCATGCTCATCACGAAGTACCAGTCCGGCTCCTTCAGGTGGCCGAAGGCGATCACCCGCCCGTCGCGCTCGAAGGCGCCGGCCTGACCGCCGTGGCGGCGGATGTCGCGCACCAGGCCGGCGATGTCCCGCCGGGCTTCCTGGGCCTTGAGCTCCCGCGGCGTGACCACGCCGCGCGTGCCCATGCCGGGCGCGGCGCTCAGCTCGCCATCCCCCGAGACGATGAGGTTTTCGCCGCCCTGGATCGACTCCTCGACCGCCTTCATCAGGTAGCTGTCGAGGGTGATGGTCGTGCCCCAGGCGCCGACATGCCGGCCGTCGATGTCCACCGGCGTCATGCAGGCCGTCGTCAGCGCCTTGCCGCTGGGGTCGCTGAGCAGCTTGCGCAGCTTGGTGCAGCGCATGGCCCGCGCGGGATTCGCCGCCGGCCGCGTGATCTCGGTCATCTCTTCCTTGCGGAAGTCGAAGGTGGCGGGGGCGTCGCGCCGATAATAGAGCAGCCTGTCGTCGCGATCGGGACCGAACATCACCAGGCGGTTGTTCGGCGTGAACAGGTAGAAGTTGTCGTAGCGCGAGTGCTGGGCCTCGCCGACCATGCCGGTCACCTGCATCGCGGCGACGAAGAAGGCCTTGTCCTCGGGGGTCACCGCCCGGCCGTCCGCCAGGAAGGCGCCCATGCCGTAGGTGTAGTCGCCGCCGGGCCTGACCTGGCCGTCGAAAAGGGCCTCGGCCGAGCGCCGCGTGCCGTCGGCTCGCAACGGATAGAGGCGGTCGAACTTGGCGTCCAGGCCCGGCCCCTTGACCAGGTCGATGCGCCGCATCAGCGCCTCGGTGGCGTCGGCGTGGACCTTGACCAGATCGGAAAACAGCCGGTCCTCGGCCGCCGTCCGCTCCTTGAGATAGATCTGCAGGCTGCTGACCTGGCGCTTCATCGACGCCCGCTGGACGAAGGCGAAGGTCGCGATGCTGGCCAGGCCGGTCACCACGATCGACACCGCCACGACGATGACCAGCAGCTTTCGCGCGAGCGGCTTTTCGACGGACGTCATGGTGTGGGCTGGGCCTCCCCTGGCCCATCAGGCTTAACGGCCATCCCTGAACAGGCCGTTGATATCGAGAAGCGGCCGCCCAGCGCGACGAAACCGCCTTCTCCCTCCGATCGTCAGAGGCTATAGCCCTCCCCGCCCCGCGCGCCCCGTACGGCCCTGTGCGCCGTGCGCCCGAGCGCGCTCCAACGGAGACTTCGCCCCCATGGCCAAGATCAAGGTCGCCAATCCCGTCGTCGACATGGACGGCGACGAGATGACCCGCATCATCTGGAAGCTCATCAAGGACAAGCTGATCTTCCCCTACCTCGACCTCGAGCTCGACTACTACGACCTGTCGGTCGAGAACCGCGACGCCACCAACGACCAGGTGACCATCGACGCGGCCGAGGCGACCAAGAAGCACGGCGTGGCCGTAAAGTGCGCGACCATCACGCCGGACGAGGCCCGGGTGGAGGAGTTCGGCCTCAAGAAGATGTGGAAGTCGCCGAACGGCACCATCCGCAACATCCTCGGCGGCGTGATCTTCCGTGAGCCGATCATCTGCCAGAACGTGCCCCGCCTGGTGCCCGGCTGGACCCAGCCGATCATCGTCGGCCGCCACGCCTTCGGCGACCAGTACAAGGCCACCGACTTCCTGTTCCCGGGCAAGGGCAAGCTGTCGATCAAGTTCGTCGGCGAGGACGGCAAGGTCATCGAGCACGAGGTGTTCGACGCCCCGTCCTCGGGCGTGGCCATGGGCATGTACAACCTCGATGAGTCGATCCGCGACTTCGCCCGCGCCTCGTTCGCCTACGGCCTGAGCCGCAAGTACCCGGTCTATCTGTCGACGAAGAACACCATCCTCAAGGCCTATGACGGGCGCTTCAAGGACATCTTCCAGGAGGTCTTCGACGCCGAATTCAAGGACCAGTTCGCCGCGTTCGGCGGCACCTACGAGCACCGTCTCATTGACGACATGGTCGCCTCGGCCCTGAAGTGGTCGGGCGGCTATGTCTGGGCCTGCAAGAACTACGACGGCGACGTGCAGAGCGACATCGTGGCCCAGGGCTTCGGCTCGCTGGGCCTGATGACCTCGGTGCTGATGACCCCGGACGGCAAGACGGTGGAGGCCGAGGCCGCCCACGGCACCGTCACTCGCCACTACCGCCAGCACCAGAAGGGCGAGTCGACCTCGACGAACTCGATCGCCTCGATCTTCGCCTGGACCCGCGGCCTGGCGCACCGCGCCAAGCTCGACGACAACGCCGACCTGGCCAGGTTCGCCGCCACCCTGGAGAAGGTCTGCATCGACACCGTCGAGGCCGGCTTCATGACCAAGGACCTGGCGCTGCTGGTCGGCGACCAGCAGGGCTGGCTGACCACCGAAGGCTTCCTCGACAAGATCGACGAGAACCTGAAGATCGCGATGGCGGCGTAAGCGAACGGGGACATGTTCCGGCGCAGCCGGTACGTGTCCCCTGCAGCCTGCAAACCGATCCTGACGCCGGCGCGGGCGGCGTCGGCCGGGCGCTGATCGAGGCGGTCTACGCCGCGGCCGATGCGGCCGGCGCGAGCCGCGTCTAGGGTTTATCCAGTACCGGCGGTAGAACCGGGGACATGTTCCGGCGAAGCCGGTACGTGTCCCCGCGAAGGGCGCCGGGTCACGCCCGATCCAGCGTCTTCACCCACTCGGCCGCCCCAGCGGCCGGCCGCTCCGGCAGGCCTTGCGCAGCCTGCGTTGCGCTTCCTCAGTCAGATCGACGTCGAAGAAATCCGGCCCCTCACACGCCAGCAGCCGCGACACCGGTTCCGGCGTCAGCAGAGGATCGGTCCCCCTGCCCAGGTGGGCCCGCACACTGGACCACGGCCAGTCGACGGCCCGCCCGACCAGCCCCGCCCGCACGGGGTTGAGCCCGACATAGCGCACGCACTGGCGCAGATAGTCCTCGTCCATCGGAAACGACGCGAACCGCCCCTGCCACAGGTAACCGGTCCAGCGCTCGCGCCCGTTGATCATCCGGGTGTAGCGCAGGTGGGTCAGCCCGACCGCCTTCGCCAGTCCGGCCTCGTCGTGCGGCGTGGCGATCAGGTGGACGTGGTTGGGCATCAGACACCAGCTCCACACCTGGACCCCGGCCTCGGCGAAGGCCTCGCCCGCCAGCGCCAGGTAGAAGAGGTAGTCCTCCGGACGCAGGAAGGTCGCCTGCCGCCGGTTGCCGCGCTGGGTCACGTGGTGCGGAAAGCCCGGCAGGACGAGGCGGGCTTTGCGGCCCATTGGGGCGCCCTCCGATGTCCTGTGCGCGCCACACATCGTTCCCGTACCGTTCTGATTGTGTCGACCCCCCGCCACATGCGGAAGTGGCTGGGCGGCTCGGGCGCATGGCGGGGACGTGGCGGGGACATGTTCCGGCGAAGCCGGTACGTGTCCCCGTCCCGAAGATGAAAAGTACGTGTCCCCGTTTCCTATACTGGGGCGCCGGCGACTGCGCCGGGCGGATTTCCGGGGATGTTGAACCGAGACACCATCTATGAATCAACATACACCTCCGGCTCGCAGACCAAGAATAAGAACTACTTTTTCGTAGAACGCAGAAAGATGCGGTAGATTTTCATGAAGCGAGAAATCTTAGGCTTTACTTTAGGCGTCTTCATTCTGTCGACTGCAGGATCGGGCCTAGCGGCAGATTTCCAGCTGACTTGCCGGGTCCAAAGAACTTTTGGGGAGTACATTTTTACGGGCACCCACCCCGAAGATACGGGCGCATTCAACGTAAAGCTTCGCCTCATTCCCAGTCGAATGGAATACGAAACAGACCTGGTCGGTGGAAAAATTGGAAGATTTCCAATTTTCAAGATGTCTCAGAACGACGTAACTTTAGAATCCACAGATATTCGGAAGACCGTTATAGATCTTGACGATATGAGCTATATTCAAATCGATACTCAAACAGACGGATCTCTAGTCCTTTTGCGGGGGACATGCTCTAAAGGCTAGGGTGGCGCGGCGCTGTCAGGTTGACGACGGCACCTACAACCACAACCGGTCAGGACTTTGCTCCAACCTGCTGGAGCAGCGATCGATGGCCCAGGCCGCAAAACAGCGCTAAGCCGGTCCTATGGATCCCGTTTCCAATGCCAACCGCATCGCCGAGATTCTGCGCCAGCGCCTGCTGGAGCGCGCGCGCGGAAGACCGGCCGCTGGCGGATCTGGAGCGAGCGCCGGCCGCGCCGATCCGCTTCGGGAGTTGGCGCAGAGCGAGGGCTTGCCAGAGAGGCAACTGAAGCGCGCACTGGTGCAGTCGATCCTCGATGACCAGTTCGGGTCGGACGTCACAGGCGAAGCCCGCTTCCAGCAGGTGATTGATCGCGTGACCGACGCGCTTGAGGCCGACCCTCAAGCCGGCCGGCTGCTGACACGCCTGCGAAACGGGGCTCCCCGTTTCGTGGTTCGACGGTTCCAGGCCGCGCACACGTAGCGGGCGCGGCTCCCGGGACACATACTTCCGGGACAAGGCGGGACAATCGGCCGCTTTCGGAGACATCCGGTCCGCCGCGCCGGCCCGATTCCGTCCCCCCTCGCGGGCGGTGTCAGACTCCCCGGATGACGCCCGTTCCAGCCGGCCACGACCGCTTGTTCCGCGCGACGACGCCCCTCGGGATTCCGGAGCCCGCCGCCGGGCTGTTCACGCAATCCGTTGACCGGGAACGGCTTCCGCCGCTCCGCGGCCACGCGATGAAGACAGTCGGGACAACCTGTTCGCGAAAAATGCGCGCGGCGGAATGAGAACATATTGCGAACCGGAACAAACCGTGCACATGATGCCTGCGTTCGGCGAGGGCGTGCTTCCGCAATCCGGCGGGGCTGACGCGGGCGGGACCAGAATCGTGGAATAAGGACGCGAATTCCCATGAACCAGGCGGCTTTGAGACTCGTGACACGCGACGAAGGTGACAAGCAGCGCGCGCTTGAGGCGGCGCTCTCCCAGATCGACCGCGCCTTCGGCAAGGGCTCGGTGATGAAGCTGGGCAGCAAGAGCAAGATCGAGGTCGAGGCGGTCTCGACCGGGTCGCTCGGCCTGGACATCGCGCTCGGGATCGGCGGCCTGCCTAAGGGCCGGATCGTCGAGGTCTATGGTCCGGAAAGCTCGGGCAAGACGACCCTGGCGCTGCATGTGGTGGCCGAGGTGCAGAAGGCCGGCGGCACGGCCGCCTTCGTCGACGCCGAGCACGCGCTCGATCCGCAGTACGCCCGCAAGCTGGGCGTCAACCTCGACGATCTGCTGGTCGCCCAGCCGGACACCGGCGAGCAGGCGCTGGAGATCACCGACACCCTGGTGCGGTCCAACGCCGTCGACATCATCGTCATCGACTCGGTCGCCGCCCTGACGCCGCGCGCCGAGATCGAGGGCGAGATGGGCGACAGCCTGCCGGGCCTGCAGGCGCGCCTGATGAGCCAGGCGCTGCGCAAGCTGACCGCCTCGATCTCAAAGGCCGGGACGCTGGTGATCTTCATCAACCAGATCCGCATGAAGATCGGCGTGATGTACGGCAGCCCGGAGACCACCACCGGCGGCAACGCGCTGAAGTTCTACGCCTCGGTCCGCCTCGACATCCGCCGCACCGGCTCGATCAAGGTCCGCGACGAGATCCTGGGCAACAACGTCCGGGTGAAGGTGGTCAAGAACAAGGTCGCCCCGCCGTTCCGCGAGGTCGAGTTCGACATCCTGTACGGCGAGGGCATCTCCAAGCTGGGCGAGATCATCGACCTGGGCGTGAAGGCTGGCGTCATCGACAAGTCCGGCTCCTGGTTCTCGTTCGGCGACCAGCGCATCGGCCAGGGCCGCGACAACGTCCGCGAGTTCCTCAAGAAGAACCCGGACATCGCGCAGGCCATCGAGGCGCAGGTGCGCGGCAAGTCGGAGAAGATCGAGGAAGAGCTGCTGGTCGGCGGCCCCGAGGGGGACGAAGGCGACGAGGGCGAACCCTAGCCCCGGGCCGGGGACATGATCCGCGCGGCGGTTCGTGTCGCCTCCCCACGAGACCCGTCGGGACGCCGCCTCGCGCGGCCTCACCCGCCCACACCGAGATCGCGCGAACCCCGCGCGGCGCCCCGA
>CALALX010000131.1 GCA_937925635.1 uncultured Caulobacter sp. | reverse complement strand
GTCTGGATCATCGCGATCGGCTGAGGAGGCTCATCATGGACGTCATCACCACCACCGCCGGGATCGCCGGCTCGGGCCTGGCCGGCGGCGCGCTCGGCGCGGCGTTCGGCGCGCTGGGCTCGATCGTCAACCGCGGCCTGGCCATCTTCGAGACGCGCGAAAAGCGCAAGGACCGCCAGCTCGAGATGTCCCACGAAAAGGACCGCTGGACTCACGACCTGCGGCTGGCCGAGGGACAGCGACTGGGCGAGGCCGAGGCGGGCCGGCAGGCGCTGGCGAGGGCCGACGCCGAGGGCTCCTGGACCGGGCTGGCGGAGTCGGTTCGGGCCGAGGGCGCGCTGGCGGCTGATTGGCCGTGGGTGGCGGCCGTGCGGGCCCTGACCCGGCCGGCCCTGACCCTGCTGCTCTGGGTCCTGTTCGCGCTGCTGTTCCTGGCGGCCGCGGCCGGGGCGCTGGAGCCCGACACAGCGGCCGGCGTGGTTCGCACGGCGGTGGAGACCATCGCCTTCTCGGCCTCGACGGCCCTGGCCTGGTGGTTCGGCGACCGGGCGCCGCGCCGCGGGCCCTGAGTCAGGCGAACAGATCAGGCCGGCGCGCGCGCAGGGTTTGGACGAGCACCCGCGTCTTGGCGTCGGAGGGGACATCGCTCCGCTCGCAGGTCGCCCACAGGTCGACGAGTGGCGTCTCCACGACGGTGATGTTCTCGTTCTCGCTCGCCAGGCCGCCGCCGGCGCCCGTCCGCTGGGCGTCCCCGTAAGCGGCCAGAAAGAGGTCGATGCGTTCGGTGGTCGTGCCGGGCGACACCCAGATCGCGCCGGCGGGCTCCAGATCGGCGATCTCCAGCCCGGCCTCCTCGACCAGTTCGCGCCGCGCGCATTCGGCGGCGTCCTCGCCTGGTTCGATGATCCCGGCCGGGGCTTCAAGCACCGGCGCGCCGCCGGCGAAGCGAAGCGCCGCCCGTGGCATGGTCACCAGCAGCGCCATGCGCGTCGCCGGATTGTACGGCAGGACCGCCACCGCCCGCCCGTGGTCCTCGACGTAGCGCTCATAGGTCATGCCGTCGGGCGCCGTCAGCGTCACCATCAGCAGGTCCAGCCAGCCGGAATGTATCGTGCGAACCGGCAGGTCGACGGGCGCCGGAGCGCCGTCCTTGCGAAGTCTGGTCATGCCGCCGTCGATGTTCCGATTCTGCACCGTCCGAAACCGCGGACCGGAAACGCAACAGCCCCGGGCGATGCCGCCGCGGGGCTGTGTCGTTGTCACTCACAAGAGTGGTGCCGCCGGGCAGGATTGAACTGCCGACCTCAGCCTTACCAAGGATGCGCTCTACCACTGAGCTACGGCGGCGAAAGGCGAGGCGCGCCTGATAGCGAAAGTCGCCGGGCGGGGGAAGCCCTAATCCGCTTGACGCGCAACTTGTCGCCGTCGCACCAATCGGCCCATGGTCGACAAGCCCGAGAAACCCCTGTCCGACAAGGCGCGCCGCGAAAAGAAGCTCGCCGAGGCCCTGCGCGCGAACCTGCGTCGCCGCAAAGCCGCCCCGGCCGCCCCGGCCGCCGCCGCCACGTCGCCGACCGACGCAGACGCCTGAATCGCGGCCGCTCTTCGCCAATTCTCCTCACGGAATCCATTGGACCCGGCGTCGGGCCGGACGCATCAAGTACAAGTGACTCTTGCGCGGGGGCTTGCGCCCGTTAGAACCGCGCCCTCATCTACTCCGCCGCCGGGGCTGCCGGCGCTTCGAGGGGCCTGAATGGACCGCATCGCGATCGTCGGCGGCGCGCGGCTGAACGGACAGATTCCGATCAGTGGCGCCAAGAACTCGGCCATCAAGCTCATGGCGGCTTCGCTGCTGACCGACGAGCCCCTGCGCCTGACCAACATGCCGCGCCTGGCCGACACGCGCTTCCTTGGCCACCTGCTCACCCGCCTGGGGACCATGGTCGACGAGCGCGACGGTCCCGACGGGCCGGAGACGGTGCTGCACACCCCTGAGGTGGTCAGCTCGTTCGCGCCCTACGATCTGGTCCGCCAGATGCGCGCCAGTTTCAACGTGTTGGGCCCGCTGATCGCTCGTACCGGCCATGCCAAGGTCTCGCTGCCCGGCGGCTGCGCCATTGGCGGGCGGCCGGTCGACCTGCATCTGCAGGCGCTTGAGGCGCTCGGCGCCAAGATCGAACTGCACGAGGGCTACGTCTATGCCACCGCCGCGCGCGGGCTGACGGGCGCCGAGATCGAATTTCCGTTCGTGTCGGTCGGCGCGACCGAGCACGCCATGCTGGCCGCCGTGCTGGCCAAAGGCGTCACGGTCCTGAAGACCGCCGCCTGCGAGCCGGAGATCGTCGACCTTGCCGACTGCCTGAACAAGATGGGCGCCAAGATCGAGGGCGCCGGCACGCCGACCATCACCATCACCGGCGTCGACAAGCTGCATGGGACGACCCACGCGGTGATCACCGACCGCATCGAGGCCGGCACCTACGCCGTCGCCGCGGCCATGGCCGGCGGCGAGGTTCGCCTGACCAACACCCGCGCCGACCTGATCGAGGCGCTTCTTGCGAAGATCGAGGAGGCCGGGGCCGGGGTCGAGCGCACCAACGACGGCGTCATCATCCGCCGCAACGGCGCGCGGCTGAAGGCGGTCGACGTCGAGACCGGCGTCTATCCGGGCTTCCCGACCGACCTGCAGGCGCAGTTCATGGCCCTGATGACGCTGGCAGAGGGCGAGAGCGTCATTCGCGAGACCATCTTCGAGAACCGCTTCATGCACGCGCCCGAGCTGGCGCGGCTGGGGGCCGACATCACGGTTTCAGGCACCGAGGCCCGGGTGCGCGGCGTCGAGAAGCTGGAAGGGGCCCAGGTCATGGCCACCGACCTGCGGGCCTCGGTCGGCCTGGTCATCGCCGGCCTGGCGGCCAGCGGCGAAACCGTGGTCGGCCGGGTGTATCACCTCGACCGCGGCTTCGAGCGGCTTGAGGAGAAGCTCGGCGCCTGCGGCGCGGACGTGCGCCGCATCAAGGGCGACGCCTCGATCCCGGAGATGGACGCCTGATCATGGCCGACCCCGCGCCGCTGCGCCTGCTGGCCGAGGACGCCGACGATCTGGCCGTGATCTCGGCCGCGCTGCAGGACGCGGTGGGCAAGATCGGCGACATCAGCTTCGATGCCCGCGCCCGTCGGCTGACCCTGGCGCTGAACCGCTACCGCTGGGAGGCCGGCGGCAAGGCGCGCGAGCGGGTCCGCACCGGCCTGCAGCTGGGCGGCGTGCTGGGCGTGAAGAGCCGCAAGCTGCGCCGCGACGCCCGGGGCGCGGTGGTGGAACTCCTGTCCCTGGCGTTCGAACCGGGAGAGGCGCCGGGCGGTGCGGTGGTCTTCACCTTCGCCGGCGGCGGCGACCTGAGGGTCGAGGTCGAATGCCTGGACGTGATCCTGGCGGATGTCTCCAACCCCTGGCCGACCCCGCGCGCGCCGGCGCACGAGGGGTAGGGCCGGGGACATGTTCCGGCCCGATCGGCAGGAGTCTCTGAGTCTTGTATATACAAGAACATTGCCGTCTGACCCGGCAAGCCGTATATACAAAAACCGATGGCGATCGTCGGGGAAGAGCTCAAGCGGCTGAGCAATCTCGCCAAGCACGGACTGGACTTCGCCGATCTGGACGAGGACTTCTTTCTGTCCTCGCTGGTCGTTCCCGCGAAGGATGACCGTCACATGGCGATCGGCCGACTGGCGAACGGAGTCATCGCCGTCGTGTTCGTGGTGCTCGGGACGGAAGGCGTCTCGGTCGTCTCGATGCGCCCCGCCAGCCGCAAGGAACGGAGCCTCCTATGACCCGCAAGACCATCAGCGACGCCGAGGAAGCTCGCATCCAAGCGATGATCGCCAGCGATCCGGATGCGCCTGAGGCCACTGACGAGCAACTGGCCCAGGTCAGGCCTTTCGCGGAGGCGTTCCCAGCGCTGGCTGAAACGATCCGCAAGGGCGGAAGGCCGCGCGCCGAACGTCCCAAGCTCGCGGTCTCGATCCGTCTCGATCAGGACGTCGTCGAACGCTTCAAGGCCTCTGGCCCGGGCTGGCAGTCGCGGATGAACGAGGCTTTGCGGAAGACGGTTGGGCTTTGAGTTGGGAGAGAAGCGGCGACGTTCAATTTGCTGCTCTGGAGATGGTCCGCCGACTACGACACGCCCGCCAAGCGTAAGAAGCACACGGTCAAGTTCGGGGACATTACCAGCCAATTCGCCAAGACCGAAGACCATCCCGCCATCGGCGACGCCGACGTGGTCGGGTTTGCTCGGGCTCTAGATGATGAATTCGGTGCGGATGAAGAGCGCCGACCCTTTGTAGTGGAGCGTCATTCGAAATGCGTAGTGGTGAACTACCCGAATACGGTGCGCTTCGATCTGGCGCCCCGGGTTGCCGCCATCGGTCGCCGCTTCGACCTGAATGCGTCCGGTTCTTGATGGTGCTGTAAAGCCGCTACCAGTCTTCCTGCGCTTCGCCTTCCGCGCCCCTTGCGCTATAGCCCGCGCACCATGCGCCGCCTCGATTTCTCCAGCCCCGACTTCGCCGAGACCTTCCGCGCGTTCCTGAACGAGCGGCGGGGTTCACCGGCCGATGTGGACGCCGCCGCGGCGGAGGTCCTGGAGGCGGTCCGGACACGCGGCCTCGACGCCGTCCTCGACTACAGCCGCAAGTTCGACCGCGCCGACCTGACCGCGCAGACCATCCGCGTCACCGCCGAGGAGATCGAGGCCGGGGCCGCCGCCTGCGCCCCCGAGGTCCGCGAGGCCATCGCCTTCGCCGCCGCCCGCATCCGCGCCTATCACACCCGCCAGCGTCCGGCCGACCAGCGCTGGACCGACGAGGCGGGCGTCGAGTTGGGCTGGCGCTGGACGCCGATCGAGGCGGTCGGCGTCTACGTGCCCGGCGGTCGGGCGGCCTATCCCTCGACCGTGCTGATGAACTGTGTCCCGGCCCAGGTGGCCGGCGTCGACCGCATCGCCATGGTCACCCCGCCCGGCAAGCTGCAGCCGGCGGTGCTGGCCGCCGCCAAGGAAGCCGGCGTCTCCGAGATCTGGCGCATCGGCGGGGCCCAGGCCGTCGCAGCCCTGGCCTACGGCGCCGGCCCGATCCAGCCGGTCGACAAGATCGTCGGCCCGGGCAACGCCTACGTCACCGCCGCCAAGCGCCGCCTCTACGGCGTCGTCGGCATCGACGCCCTGGCCGGACCGTCCGAGATCGTGGTGGTCGCGGACAAGGACAACAATCCCGACTGGATCGCCGCCGATCTGCTGTCCCAGGCCGAGCACGACCCCGCCGCCCAGTCGATCCTGATCACCGACGACGCGGCCTTCGCCGAGGCCGTCTCGGCCGCTGTCGCACGGCTGCTCACGACGCTGAGCACCGGCGAGGACGCGGCCGCGTCCTGGCGCGACCACGGCGCCATCATCCTGGCGCCGCTTTCCGAGAGCCCGGGCCTGGTCGACGCCATCGCGCCCGAGCACGTCGAGTTCTGCACCGCCGCCCCCGAGGCGCTGGCCGACCGCGTGCGCCATGCCGGCGCGATATTCCTCGGCCGCTATACGCCCGAGGCCATCGGCGACTATGTGGCCGGCTCCAACCACGTGCTGCCGACCAGCCGCGCGGCGCGGTTCCAGTCCGGCCTGTCGATCTACGACTTCCTCAAGCGCACCTCGATCGTGAAGTGCGACGCCGCCGCCTTCGCCATCCTGGGCCCGCACACGGCGGCCCTGGCCGAGGCCGAGGGTCTGCCCGCCCACGCCCTTTCGGCGCAGATCAGGCTGCCCGAGTGACACTGAGTCCTTCGCGACGCGGCCTTTCGGCCGCTCCTCAGGATGACGAAGGGGGTGGGGTTGCACTAAAGGTCGTCATGGTGAGCAGCGAGCCATCGGGCGAGCGTCTCGAACCACGCAAAGACCCATGACCGACGACCGCACCCTCCACCGCCTGCAGAGCATCGAGATCGACGAGGACTCCCTCGCCGCCGCCTCGCGCGACCAGGAGCAGGAGCGGCAGATCGCGATCTTCGATCTGCTCGAGGACAACTACTTCCAGCCCGAAGGCGCGGCGGCGGGACCCTACGACCTGAAGATCGCGCTGATCGAGAACCGACTGGCGTTGCATATCGTCGGCGCCGACGGCGGCTTCGACCAGACGCACCTGCTGTCGCTGTCGCCGTTTCGCGGCGTGATCCGCGACTATTTCATGATCTGCGAAAGCTACTACCAGGCGATCCGCAACGCGACGCCAGCGCAGATCGAGGCGCTCGACATGGGCCGGCGCGGCCTGCACAACGAGGGCTCGTCGCTGCTGCAGGCGCGGCTGCAGGGCAAGGTCAAGACCGACCTCGACACCGCCCGCCGGCTGTTCACGCTCATCTGCGCCCTGCACTGGCGGGGCTGACGGCCTGTGGAGGGGCTTCCCGGCGCCGTCCTGTTCGCCTGCAACTTCAACCGGGTCCGGTCGCCGATGGCGGAGGCCCTGATGAAGATGGCCTTCGGCACGCGCGTGTTCGTCGACAGCGTCGGACTCAAGCGCGAGCCGGGCGAAACCGAGGTCGACCCCTTCGCCGCCGCCGTGATCGACGAGATTGGCGGCGACCTGGCCGGCTTCCGGCCGAAGATCTTCGATGACCTCGAGGACGACTCCTTCGACCTGGTCGTTTCCCTGACGCCGGAGGCTCACCACCGGGCGGTGGAGCTGGCGCGGGGCAGGGCGGTCGACATCGAATACTGGCCAACCCTCGACCCGACCCTGGCCGAGGGCAGCCGCGAACAGCGCCTGGAGGCGTATCGGGCCGTGCGGGACGAGCTCGCCCGCCGAATTCGCGAGCGTTTCGGCAGGGCATCGACGTTCGGGGGGTAGACGCGTTATACTGGCGGTCTTGGAGCCGCGGCTCGCGACCCGAATCTTCGGCGCGGGCCGTTTGCTTATTGGATTTCCGCTCCCGGCTGGGATGTCCCGGCTGAGCACAACGAGAGGCCGTATGGCTAAAGAAGAACTGCTCGAGTTCCCCGGCACCGTCAGCGAGCTGCTGCCGAACGCCACCTTCCGCGTGAAGCTGGAGAATGATCACGAGATCATCGCCCACACCGCGGGCAAGATGCGCAAGAACCGCATCCGCGTGCTGGCCGGCGACAAGGTGCTGGTCGAGATGACGCCCTACGACCTGACGAAGGGCCGCATCACCTACCGCTTCAAGTGAGCCTGAAGTCCGGCGCGCTGGTGCTCGCGAGCGCCAGCCCGAGACGCCTGGAACTGCTCCGCCAGGTCGGCGTCGAACCCGACCTCGTAGATCCCGCCGACATCGACGAGACACCGCAGCGCGAGGAGACGCCTCGACGGCTCGTGGCGCGCCTGGCGTTGGACAAGGCTCAGGCGGTGGCTGAGCGCCATCCAGACGCCTTTGTGCTGGCGGCGGACACGATCGTCGCGGTCGGGCGCCGCATCCTGGGCAAACCCGAGGACGAGACGGATGCGCGCCGGATGATCACGCTGCTGTCGGGACGAGCTCACCGCGTCCTGACGGGCGTGACGGTGATCGCGCCGGGCGGCCGGTCGTCGACGCGGGTCGTCGAGAGCCGCCTGACCTTCAAGCGCGTGACTGATCGGGAGCTGGACGCCTTCATCGCCGGCCGCGACTGGGCCGACGCCTCCGGGGCCTACAAGATTCACAGACTGGCCGGCGCCTTCGTCACCGACCTGCGCGGCTCCTACACCTCGGTGGTGGGGCTGCCGCTCTACGAGACGCTGAACCTGCTGCGGGGCCTGGGCTGGCGCGGCGGAGCGGGCGCATGAGCCACCGCGCCTACTTCCTGGACCGCTGCATCGGCGAGACGCGGGGCGTCGTGACCCTCGACGGGCGGCCCGAACGGCTGCTGATCGCGCGCGACGGCGAACCGGCGGCGACCCGGCTCGGCGCGCGCTGCGTCGCGCGGGTCCGCACCGTCGACAAGGCCATTGGCGCCGCCTTCCTCGACCTGCCGGGGGGCGAAGAGGCGCTGCTGTCCCTGCGCCCCGACGAATCGCCGCCGGTGCGCGGCGCGGCCGTCGAGGTCGAGATCCGCACCGAATCCCGCCGCGGCAAGCTGGCCACCGTCCGCCTGATCGGCGACGCGACCGGCGAGCCCCGCATTGTCGAGGCCGCGCCCGATATCGAGACCGAGCTTCGCGCCCTGGCGAAGGACGGCAAGCTGGTCGAGGGGCTCGGCGCCCGCGAGGCGGCTGACGCGGCCCAGGCCGAAGCGCTGGAGACGATCCATGCGCTGCCGGCCGGAGGCAGCATCGCCATCGAGCCGACGCGGGCCCTGGTCTCCATCGACGTCGATCTGGGCGGGCGAGGGGGCGGCGACACCAAGCGCGCGTCACGGCAAGCCAACCTCACGGCGCTGGGCGTGGGCGCGCGTCTCCTGCGGCTGAAGGGCCTGGGCGGGCTGGTGATCTTCGACCTGGTCGGACGGGGCCATGACGGCAAGGCCATCGACGGCGCGGCGCGGTCGGCCTTCGGGCCGGACAATCCCGGGGTGGCGATCGACAAGATCAGCCGCTTCGGCACGCTGACCCTGACCGTGCCCCGCCGCCGACGCCCGGTGCTGGACGATCTCCTCGACGGAGCGGGCCGGCTGTCCGCCCTGTCAGGCGCCCTGGAGCTGGCCCGGGCGCTGGAGCGTCAGGGCAGGGCCGCGCCCGGCGCGCAACTGACCGCGCGGGCTTCGCCGACCGTGATCGCCGCTTTCGAATCGCTGCGCCCGGCCATGACCGACCGGCTCGGCGCGCGATTCTCGCTTGAGCCGCGCGACGGATGGCCAGCGGACCGGTTGGAGGTGGTCGCGCGGTGAACGGCGTCTGTCCGATTTGCGGCAAGGCGACGCAACAGGCGTATCGCCCGTTCTGCTCCAAGCGTTGCGCCGATGTGGACCTGCAGCGCTGGTTCACGGGCGGCTACGCGATCCCCGCCGTGGAGACCGAAGAGGACGAGACAGGCCCCTTCACGGAAAACGACGAAGGATAGCGGTCCCCGCTGGACTTGCCGAAAGCCCTCTTTTATAGACGCGGCCTCCCGCGATCGCGGGACCCGATGTGGCCTAGGCCTGGGTAGCTCAGTTGGTAGAGCAGCGGAT
>CALALX010000130.1 GCA_937925635.1 uncultured Caulobacter sp. | reverse complement strand
TCGGGGTCCAGTCGAACAGGCCGAGCATGTCGTCGGTGACCAGGATCTGGCCGTCGCAACCGGCGCTGGCGCCGATGCCGATGGTCGGCGGCGCGATGGCGGCGGTGATCTCGCGGGCCAGCGGCTCGGCCACGCCCTCGACCACCACGGCGAAGGCGCCGGCATCAGCCGTTGCGCGGGCCTCGGCCAGGATGCGGGCGCGCTCGTCGTCGGTGCGGCCCTTAGCCTTGAAGCCGCCGTCGACCAGCACCGCCTGGGGCCGCAGACCGACATGGCCCATGACCGGAATGCCGCGCTTGACCATGTAGTCGATCGTCTCCGGCACCGTCGGGCCGCTCTCGACCTTCACCGCCTGGCAGCCGGTCTCCTTCATGATCCGGGCGGCGTTGTCGTAGGCGACGCGCGGGTCGCCCTCGTAGGAGCCGAACGGCATGTCGACCACGACCATGGCCTTGCGCGAGCCGCGCATGACCGCCTGGCCATGCAGGATCATCATTTCCAGCGTGACCCCGACCGTGTTGGGCAGGCCGTGGACCACCATGCCGACCGAGTCGCCGACCAGCAGCAGGTCGCAGGCCTCATCCAGGATGCCGGCCACAGGCGCGGTGTAGGCGGTCAGACAGACCACGGGCTCGCCGCCCTTGCGGGCGGCGATGTCCGGCGCGGCGAGGCGGCGAACGGTTTCCTGGCGGTGGGCGGACAGGGCGGCCTCCCCTGGAGGTTTGAGACTACTCCACCGCGCGGGTGACGGCGAAGGCCAGCGCCATAACACCCAGGGCCGCGCCCATCCAGATCACCTGACCGCCGTAGGGCAGCGCGGCGGCGGCCTCGCCGACGTTCAGCAGGTTGCCGAGCGAATCCCCGAGAGCCTCGGCGCGGCGGCCCGTGGCGGCCGCGGCGGTCTCCAGCACCATGCGCGAGCCGAGAATCTGGCCGACCCCGACAAGACCCGCGATCAGGCCGGCGGCGCCGAGCGCGATCTGGCGCAGGCTCCAGCCGCGATCGAGCCGCATCTCGACCAGCTTCGTGAACGCATCCGCGTCGGGCATGGCCGGAGGTTCGTTGAACATCCGGTCGAGCTTCATCTCGAAATCGAGGTCAGCCATGACCCATGCTCCCCGCCGACTCGCCCTCTGCGCCTGTCTCAGGCGCAAGTCGCAGCCGGAGCTTATCCAGACCACGTTTGACATGCGATTTGACCGTTCCAAGTGGCGTATTCAAGGCGTCCGCCGCCTCGACGTGCGAAAGTCCGGCCCCGTAGCAGAGCGACACGCAGAGCCGCTCCGACGGGGACAGTGTCTTGAGCGCCTCGTCGAGGTCGATCCGCGTCGCCGCGAGGCTCTCACCGCCGTGGCCCTCGTCGGCGGCCTCGGCTTCGAGATCGAAGCGGGCCTCCTTCTTCCACCGGCGGACATAGAGCCGAGCCGCGATCCGGCGGACCCAGGCCGAGAACGTCCCTTCGCCGCGGTACTCCGCCACCCGCTCGAAGGCGGCGAGGAAGGCGTCCTGGGCGATGTCGTCGGCGACCGAGGCCTCCGCGCCCATGCGGCGCAGCAGCCCCCGGACGGCCGACCCGTGCCGGCGAACCAGTTCGCCGAAGGCCGGCCGATCGCCCGCCGCCGCGAGGGCGGCGAGCTCGACATCGTGCAGACTGGCGGGTGTTCGACCCCCTGCCATGTGCTTGCGCTCCCCTGACAAGCCGTCCCGGACCTTAGCCCTGCTTGCCCTTGTTCGGGTTGAAGAAGCTGAGCACGACGTAGGCCAGTCCGATGATGACGGGGATCGCGGCGAAGCCGAGGATCGGATGGAAGGCCTCGGCTTCTTGGTAGCCGATCATGAAGCCCAGAACGCCCACGCCCAGGCCGACCGCGACCCAGATCACGCCGGTGCGCATGTCGCTCAGCGCGGTGGCGGGGACCTTCACGCTCTTGGTCATCGCCTCGATGATCTCGGTCGGAAGCGGCTGCCCCTTCTCGATGGCGGTGCGCAGGGTGGCCTGCATCTCGCGGCGCTCGCGGCTCTTGAGCCAGGCCGGGACGACGATGATCGCGATGATCATCACGAACGGCGCCAGCGGAATCAGGATCTCAAATCCGTCCATGGGGTCTCTCCTCGATGTCGGGACGGCGCGTCCGGCGGCCGCCTTCTGATCAATAGAGGCATTCGGACCCGCGTACGGATGCGGCGAGTCGGATGAAATCTTGGTAACCGACAGCGGCGCCGTCAGGACCTCCGCAGCACACCCTGTCCGAACAGCACCAGGCCGGCCGTCACCGTCAGGATCGCCGCCGCCGGAGCCGCCAGCGCCGCCGCCGGCTCGATCAGCGGAGTCAGCATCGGCGCGACTGCCCAGAGCACGACGCCCCCTGCCCCGGCGAACAGGGCCGAGACCCCGACCGTTCGCAACAGCTCCCGTCCGGCCACGCGCTGCATGACCTCAAGTTCGAACGCCAGGTCCCGGGCCGGACCACGGTCTTCGTTCAGGAATGCTGACAGGCGGTCTTCGGCGGTCATGACGTTTCTCCGAGTACGGCCAACAGCTTATCGCGTCCGCGCCCCACGTGCGACTTGATCGTGCCGAGCGGCAGGCCAAGGGCTTCGGCGGCCTCGCCGTGAGACCAGCCCTCGGCCAGGCACAGGGCGACGGCGGCCCGCTGGTCGTCGGGCAGGGCGGCCATCGCGGCCTCCAGCGCCATGCGGTCGGCCGGGTCGAGTCCCGACGCGCCCTCTCCGTCCCGCGTCTCCAGCCACTCGCCGTCGCGACGGGCCGCGCGGGCGCTCCCGCGGCGCCGGGTCAGGGCCTTGCGCCAGGCGATGCCGTAGAGCCAGGGCCGAAAGCCCTCGTCAGTTCGCAGGCGCGGCAGGGAGGACCAGGCGGTCACGAAGGCGTCCTGGGCCACGTCGTCGGCTTCCGGACCGCAGGACCGGCGCAGGAAGGCCCGCAGGCCTTGCTGGTGCCGCCCGACGAGCCGGCCGAACGCCGCCTGGTCCCCCGCCCTGGCCGCCTGGACAAGCGGCGCATCCACCGGTCAGTCCCGACGGCGATAGGTCAGGGTCGCGACCAGGGACGACAGGCAGAGCGCGCCCATCACGAAGGTCACGATGACGAAGGCCGGTCCGGCCTCGTAGTAGTCGGTCGCGGCGGCGTAGCCGAAGCCCGCGGCCAGGGCCCCGAACAGCACCACCCGCGACCAGCCGCCGTAGCCGTAGCGCCGGTACGCCCGACGCTCCTCGCGCGTGGTGCTGCGCGGCTCGCCGGTCCATTCGTCGTAGTCGGCCGGCGGCTTGAGCTTGTCGAGCAGGCCGGCCGGGATGTCCTTGCCGCTCGCGGCGTAGCTCTTGACGATGTCGAGCGTGTCCTTGTGCCGACGGTAGTTCAGCCAGCTCTGCCAGCCCGAGATGATGAACCAGGCCAGCGGAAACAGCAGCCACCAGTAGGAACGGAACAGGTCTTCCATCGTCTCAGCCCCTTGTTGCGCGAACACTCTGCCGCGCTTTCACGGGGTAGTCGCCGCCGATCGCGGCGGTGGATGCAGGCGAAGCGGAAAAATCAGCCGAAGGCGTCTGCGTAGGCCTCGGGCTTGAAACCGACCAGCAGGGCGCCGTCGATATCCAGCACCGGCCGCTTGATCATCGAGGGCTGCGCGACCATCAGGGCGATGGCCTTCGCCTCGTCGAGGCCCTGCTTGTCCGCGTCCGGCAGCGCGCGGAAGGTCGTGCCGGCGCGGTTCAGCAGCACCTCCCAGCCGACCTTGCCGGCCCAGCTCTTCAGCGTCGCCGCGTCAATCCCGACCGCCTTGTAGTCATGGAAGGCGTAGGCGACGCCCCGCTCGTCGAGCCAGGCCCGAGCCTTCTTCATCGTGTCGCAGGCTTTGATGCCGTGCAGGGTGACGGTCATGTCGCTCGCTCTGTTCGGGACGTTCAAAGGTCCCGCCTAGCGTATTGACGGCGATCCGCCCATGAGAACATTTAGCGAACATGACGATGTTCGAAACCCTGGGCCGGGCGCTGCGCGCGGATGCTCGGCTGACGCTGCGATGCCTGGCCTGCGGGCGGGAGGCGTCCTGGTCGCGTGATCGGGCGCTGGCGACGTTTGGCCCCTTCGCGCCCCCCTGGGAGGTCCGCGGGCGCGTTCGCTGCGGCCGCTGCGGCGAGGCCCGCCGAGTCAGCGTGACGGTCTAGCCGCGCCAGGCCGGCGACCGCCGGGCGGTGAGCCGAAGGACGAAGGCGTCGTGACTCTCGAGCCCGCCGAGGTCGCCGATGCGCCGGGCCAGGACCTCGGCTTCCTCGGCCAGGCGCTCGGCCTCGGCGCGGGTCCGGCGGTCCTGCCACAGCGTCGCGATCGCGGCTCGGAGCAGCACCAGCGCCGCGCGTGGATACCGGGCGTCGAGCCGACCGGCCCATTCCGCCAGGACGCGCGGCTCCCCCTCGACCTCGGCGTGGCGCGCCAGGATCATCGCCGAGGCCTCGGGCAACGCCGGCCAGGCCATCAGGAAGGCGAGGCCGTCATGGAACGGCCGATGCCGGGCGGCGACGTCGAACGCGCGGTCCGCTGCCTCCACGTCGTCGAAGTCCGGCAGGGCCTTGAGGTAGGCGCGGAGTTGGTCGGCGGACAGGGTGCGCTCGAACGCGGCCCAGCGTTCGTCGTGCGCGGCCCGCGTCTCGCCGGCCTTCTCCAGAGCCTCGATCCAGGCGTCGTACCAGGGCTCCGCCGCCGGGTCGCCGCGGCCGTCGAGGCCCCGCGGGCGATGGCGCGGATCGGCGGCCTGCAGCGTGGCCAGGGCCTCATCCAGCCGACCGGCGGCGAGCAGCCGGCGGCCCATGGCGGCGGCGGTGCCGGGATCGTGGCGCAGGGTGGCGGGAATGGTCTCGGCGAAGGCGTCGACGTCGCCGGCGGCGTCGGCCACGGCCCTCAGCACACGGGGTGAAGGCTTGAACGCCGGTCGCGCCGCCGCCCGCTGGCGGAGGCCAGCCAGGACCGCCGCCCCGAAGTCCGGTCCGAAGGCCGGCAGGGCGACGGCGATCCGCTCGCCCCAGGCCGCCGAGCCGCTGAACAGCATGTCGGCGACCTCGCCGGCCAGGCCGATGTCGGCCGGCGCCGCCGAAGCCAGGGCGGCGAGATCCTGGGCGGCGGCGAGGAATACCGGCGGCAGCTCGTTCTTCGGGTCCTTGACCCGTCCGGCGATGCCGTCGGCGAGATCGAGAAAGGCCCACAGCCGGCGCACCGCCAACCCGGCGTCCAGCGGGCCCAGGCGACCGGCGATCATCCGCCGAAGCACCTGCAGGTCGAGGATGAAGTCAGCCCGCTTTCGCCAGGAGACCTTGGCCCGACTGCCGGCGATCATGGCCAGGCGCTTGTCCAGTTCGGCGGCCAGGTCTGCCGCACCGACCTGCGCGGCGAGCTCCATCCGCAGCCGCCGCTTCAGGGCGGGCTGGCTGTCGCTCAATTCCATCAGCAGCGCCGCCAGCGCCGCGGCGCCCATCGCTTCGAGGTTGCCGACCGTCAGGCGCTTGGCCGAGGCCGGAGGCTTCTTCGCCGTCATGGGACCGGGCGTAGCCGATCCGGCGTCAAGCGACCAGTCGCAGCCTCGCGCCGGCGGCCGACCGCCGCGCCCGGCGGACGGCGTCGAGCGCCTCGTCCAGGGGCCGGCGGCGCTCGTCGAGCAGCCGCTCCTGCGCGGCCAGCGCGGCCGCCATAGCCTCCGGCTCGGCGTCGAGCAGGCCGACGATCTGCGCCAGACCAAAGCCCATGGCCTTCAAGGCCAGGGTCCGGGACAGCCGCTCGATGTCCTCGGGCGTGTAGAACCGCCAGCCGCGCGCTGTCCGCCGGGGAATGACCAGGCCCCAGGACTCGTAGAGTCGCAGCGCCTTGATCGAGATCCGCAGCGATCGCGCGGCTTCGGCGGGGCCCAGGGCGGACGAGGTCTTGCGGTTCGATTGCGGCATCGGCGGTCTCCCGCCGACCACTATCCGGTCATCCCCTGGGGACGGGTCAAGCACCAGGCGGCGAAAACCGCCGCCGGCCCTAATGGGTCGGCGGGGCCATCGGCGTGCGGGCCGTCAGGGCCGCCCTCTGCGCCGCCAGGTCCTCGGCGCTCAGGGAGATAAGGCCCCGATCGATCAGGTAGCCGCCCTTGCCGCCAGCGGCCTCGGACACGAACTCGCTGACAAAGGCCTGCAGCCCCGGGGTCACATCCAGGTTGGCCTTCTTGACGTAGATGAACAGCGACCGCGAGAGCGGGTAGGAGCCGTCGCTGATGGTCGCGAAGGTCGGGGTCACGCCGCCGATCGTGATGACGCTCAGCTGGTCGCGGTTCTGGTCGAGGAAGGAATAGCCGAACACGCCCACCGCGCCCTTCGTCTTCGTCAGGGTGCCAATGATGGCGTTGTCGTTCTCACCGGCGTCGATCCAGGCGCCGTCGCCGCGCAGGACGTTGCTCTTCGACTTGAACGCCGCTTCGTCGCTGGCCTTGAGCGCCTTGAGCACCGGATCGGCGGCGGCGCCTTTCTCCATCGCCAGTTCCAGGAAGGCGTCCCGCGTGCCGGAGGTCGGGGGCGGACCATAGACCTGGATGCGGGTCGCCGGCAGGCCGGGCGCGACGTCCGCCCAGGTCCGCGTCGCGTTCGGCGCGAACGAGTCGCCGGCCGGAAGCTCCGCGGCCAGCGCATGGTGGATGTCGGCGAGGGAGAGGTCGAAACCGCCGCCGCTCCCCGTGGCGATGACGACCCCGTCGTAGCCGATCTTGATCTCGATGATGTCGGTCACGCCGTTGGCGGCGCATTGTTCGAACTCGGACTTCTTCATCGGCCGCGAGGCGTTGGCGATGTCCGGGTAGGCCGAGCCGGCGCCGCCGCAGAACAGCTTGAATCCGCCGCCGGTGCCAAGCGATTCCACCTTGGCCGCGGTTCCGCCGGAGGTGCGGGCCACGTTCTCGGCCACCCGGGTGGCGAACGGGAAGACCGTGGACGACCCCGCCGCCCAGGGCGCGGACCGAGCGCCGCCGGAGGATTGGTTCGACTGGCCGCCACAGCCGGCGGCGAACAGAACGCCGACTCCGGCGACCAAGCAGAACAACGTGCGCATCAGAATTCTCCGAGTACGGAAGAGTCGGCGATCGCCAGAAGGCGCCGCCTGTTGGCGTCGCTTTTGGCAGCTGTCCGTGACGGTTTCCTGACACTCACGATAGACAGTTTGTGGTTCATTTGGAACGAGGGGCGGCGTAGAAGCCTCGCGTGTCCCCCGACTTCCCCTGGCGCCTCGGCGCGGTTCTGGTCTCGCCGGCGCTAGGCGCGCTGGCCGCGTATCTGTCGGTTCGCCTTCCAGCCGGACGGGACGGCGGAAGACCGCCTGGGATAAGGCGGACGGCGGGCCTGTCCGCGGCCAGTCTGCTCGCCGCACTCTGGGCGGCCGCCGTTCTGGAGGGCCCCCTGGCCCCGATCGGCGCGGCCCTGGGGGCCGCGCTGCTGCTGATCGCGACCATCGACGGCGAGCACTTCTGGCTGCCCAATCTGCTGACCCTTCCCCTCGGGGCAGCCGGACTGGCCGTGGGCCTGACCTTCGGACCCGGCGCCCCCCTCGATCACCTGATCGGCGCCGCGGCCGGCTTTCTCGCGCTCGCGGGCCTGGCGGCGATCTACCGCCGCCTGCGCGGCAAGGA
Source organism: uncultured Caulobacter sp. (assembly GCA_937925635.1). Taxonomy (GTDB): domain Bacteria; phylum Pseudomonadota; class Alphaproteobacteria; order Caulobacterales; family Caulobacteraceae; genus Caulobacter. The sequence goes on along the minus strand of CALALX010000130.1, from coordinate 55,581 downwards.
CGGTCTCGGCGGCGGTGATTCACGCATGCTCGGCGCGATCGGCGCCTGGGTCGGCTGGATGGGCCTGCCCACCGTGCTGGTTTGGGCCTCGGCGGCCGGCCTCAGCTGGGTCGCCGCCCGGGCGATCGCGCGGCGCGCCCTGCGCCGCGACGAACAGGTGCCGTTCGGAGTCTTCCTTGCGCTGGGCGCCTGGTTGACCTGGCTCTACGGTCCGCTCGGCCGGGCCGGCTGGTAGCCGCTCAGCCCTGGCATCCGATCAGGCCCGCCGCCGGGATGACGGTCTCCCAACCGCCGGCCGCCCGGTGCTCGATCGTCGCGTTCGGCGCCACGGCCCCGGCCGAGAGGCCGCTCCGCACATCCGTCTCGATACGGACGGTCAATTCGTGACCGGATCCGGCATACCGCTGCACCGGGTAGTGGCCGAAGACCGCCTGCCCCTCTGAAGACACCCTCGGCAGTTCCAGGGTCTTGCCGCCAACCTGGATGCGCGCCACGGCCGGCGTCTGCAGGGCCATGAACACCCGGCGCGCCGGCGTGTCTCGCGTCCACAGGAACAGGGCGCATTCTCCGGCCCTCAGTCGCTGGACGGGCAGCTCCTCGAGCGGCGCGCCGGCGGGCGCCGCGGCCAGGGTCATGCTGGCCAGAACGGCGGCGAGGCCCGATGCGAGTCTCATGTGAAGCGTCCTTCGCTGGTCTTGCTGAAGCCGGCGCCATCGCCGGCGAACCCGTCCGCCGATAGCAGGGCGCCCAAGGTCGGATCGGTCGTCGTCACGCGCACCGCCGTGCGATATCGGCCCGACATCCCCAGCCTCGTCACGATCTCGACCGGCGCGTCGTCCATCGCCCCGGTCAGGGTGAGGACCAGGTCGTCGCCCTGGCAGGCCGCTCGGCCGGACAGGGCGACCGGCCGGTCACCCTGAATGCGAACATCGGCGGAAATCCGGCCCGACGCGCTCTGACAGCGCCCTTCGCCAAACACGACCGCCACATCCCGCAGAGCGACGGAGCCGGAGACGGAGGACGTGACTCCGAGCGCCGACAAAGGCGCCCGGCCGTCGAGCGCTTCAACGGCGATGCCGTCGCCGGCGATGAGGCGTCCCCGCCCGGCGAACGCGTCGCCCTGGGCTGCGAAATCGAGCGCCGGCCGGCCCCGCAGCAGCGATGCGGCGTGAAGACTCAGGTCCAGGCGGCCGAGATCGGCGCCGCCGAGTGCGGCATTCTCCAGCCGCCCCTTCCAGACCGTGCCATGGGTCTCTCGGGCCGTGAGGCGGTCGGCGGCCCCGCTCGTCGACAGCAGCACTTCAACCGGCGTCGCCGCCGCGAGGGCGACTCCCAGCGCGACCAGGAACACGAGCAACAGGCGCGGAACACTCATCACGACCGTCTCGAGAAGGCGATCTCGACCTCCAGGCTGGCGCGGTCGGTCTTGGCGGCGCTGAGCGCCGCGACCGTCACGCCGTGTCCGTCGCGCAAGGTGACGAGCCATTGCATCAGCACCTGGGGCTCGATTGACGCGATCCACACCGTCAAGCGCCCGTCGGCGTCCTCGCGACGCCGTTCGATGGCGATTCCGGCGGCCGCGGCGCTGGCGTCCACGGTCGCGGCGAGCGGTCCGGCCGCAGCCGCTGGGCGTCGACCGCCGGGACCAAGCGCCGCCTTGGCGAGCGCCAGGCCGGCCTCGGCACGCGCCCGTCGGTCCGCCATGACGTCGGCGGCGCGCCGCAGCGGCGTCACCACGCCGTACCAGGCGACCAGCGCCGCCAGGACCACGGCTAGTCCGCCGAGCATCAGGCGCTCACGATCACTGCGCCCGAGCCACCAGGCGCGGGCTTGGTTCAGGGCCGTCATGGGCGCCTCGCTACGGTCAGTTCGCTGGTGATGCGCGCGCCTTCGGTCACGGTGCTGTCCTGGCGGATCTCCAGTCCCATGGCGAGACCCGCGGCCTTCAACTGATCCAGGTCCGAATGGTTGGCGTAGGACACGCGAGCCTGCAGGCCGGCGGAGCCCGAATAGGACAGGGTGTCCAACTGGGCGCCGGCGACTCCCTCAACGACCGCGAAGAGTCCGCTGGCCAGGTCCGTGAACGGATCACCCTGGCGCAGTTGCTCCAGGCTGGCGTCGATGGCGCGAGCGGGATCGCTGGACTTGCCGATGGCGGGGAAGGCCGCGGAGAGAACCGCCCGGGCGCGGCTCTCGGCAAGTCCGGCCGACGCGAAGTCTCGGCCGATCTCCGCCATGAGCAGAAGCAGAGGCGAGACCAGGAGCGCTGCGGCCATGATCGCCGCTCGGCGCCAGGTCCGCCGCCGCTCAAGGCCGCCCACCGGGTCGAGGCGTCCCTGCAGCAGATTGACGGCCGGCGTGGCGGCGTTGCGCGCGAGGTCCCCCTCCATGTCGGCGAGCATCAGGCGTCGGCTGGGCCGGCCGGCGATCACCGCCTCGGCGAGGTCCGGCTCCAGCGAGAAGGCCAGCCCCCGCCCTCGCACCGCCATCAGATCGCCAAAGCGCGCCATCACCACGCCCTCCCCTTCCGGCTCGGGCAACAGCAGGCAGTCCGGCGTGATGGAGGCCGGTTCGACGCCCCGCGACCGGGCCTGCTTGAGCCAGCCGGCGACCACCTCGGCGCGGGCCACGACCGCCAGCCTGCGGCCGTCGGGCTCGGCCGCGCCGAGGGCGATGTGAAGGTCGTCACCGGCCTCGATGACCTCGTCCTGCAGCAGGAAGGTCACGGCCGATCGCGCCTGGACATCATTGCGATCAGGAAGATCCAGCCACCGCGCGAGAATGTCGGCGCCGGGCACGACCAGCCGGTCGACGTCGGCGCTGTCGGGCCGGGGCGCATCGGCGGGCAGCGTGCCCCTTTGGAGCACCTCCCCTTCTTCTGACGCCCTCAGAAATGGCCACGGCGCCTGGGGGCCGGCAAGGAACACAAGTCTGGTGATGGTCATTCGTCGCGCATCCAGCGTCGCGCCACCAGTCTCACCGCGCCCGGGGACTGGAGTTCGAACAGGGAACTGAGGGTGGACTGGGCGCCGGCGAAGGTCACCCGCGCGTCCAGGGAGAAGTAGCGTGTCCGAACAGCCACCTGGTTGCGCACCGGTTCGGAGGGAACGTGATCGACCAGCATCGGCTCGTTCCAGAAGGCCTGGATGTCGGGCCAGCCGTCGGCCGGTCGCGTCGCGAGCAGCCGCGCCGCGGCCTGGGGCGGGATCGCGCCGGCGGTCAGCATGGTGATCAGCACCCCTCGGTCTGACGACAGGGTGTTGACGTTGATCGGCGACAGGTCCGTCGTCGGCAGAGCGCAGACGTAGGGCCGGATGAGCCGGTACTGCTCGGGCGTCACACCGCGGACGGCGCGAATCTCGGACACCTCGGACAGGAGGGCGCCGCCGGTTCGATAGGGCGCGGCAAGCCGGGCATAGGCGCCGTCCTCGCCGCCGCTGTCGGAGACGTCGTCGCTGTCGATCCAGTCGCCGATGTCGTTGGCCAGGATCAGGGCCCGGGACTCGGTCATGCCGAGCGCCTGGAGCAGGGAGACGAACTGCCGCGCTCCGTCCGCCCGACGAACCAGGCGGTCGCCTTGCTGCTCGACGAGACTGTTGAGGTTGAAACAGCCCACGGCGTCGGAGATGCGCGCGTCGATGACGCCCTGCTCGACAGGGAAACGGAAGGACCGACCGTTCCAGTCGCCGACCAGGGTCGTGCGGCCGGGGCTGGCCAGCGACAGCCGCGAGATCCGCACGCGCGCGAGTTCCTCCGCCCCGAGGCCGTACCACTGCGCCTGGCCGATGGCCCTGGCGTTGGCCGCGCGGCGCAATCCGAACCGGACGTCGTCCAGCACCGCGACGGCGACAACGGACATGACGGCGACCAGCAACAGCACCGTCAGCAGCGCGACGCCCTTTTCGTCCTCCCGCCTCATCGGGGACCGCCGGGAGTCAGAAACAGCTGCTCGAAGCCTCCGAGGCCGTCGACCTCGAACGCCAGTCGCACGGCCTGCGGATAGTCCGCGTCATTGACCGGCGTCCAGACGGGCGCCCAGGCCCCCCGGTACAGATACTGGACCTTCACCGCGTCGATATCGTCGATCAGCACCTGGGCGCCGCCCGGGGCCGCCCCGTCGAGCTGCGGGAAGCTCACGCGCTCCAGCCTGCGTCCGCTCAGCCGATACTCGACATACTGGACCGAGGGGCGGGGCGCCTCGTCGGGATTGTCCCAGCCGCGGCGGGCGAAGCCAAGGAAGGGCTTTCCGTCGGCGGCCGGCGTCCCGAGGAAGACCGGACGGCGGGCTCCCCCCTCCTGCCCGCGGGTCGGGCGCACGGCGATCTGCCCCAGATCGGCCTTCAGCATGGCCCGGGTCTGCTGCAACTCGCCAAGGCGCGCCATGCGATCCCGCACCGCGTCCTGACCCTGCAGGGTCGAGCCGAGCACCAGGGTCCCCGCGGCCGTCAGCAGTCCGAACACGAACAGCGCCGCCATCATTTCGACGAGCGTGAATCCCTTCATCGCCGCCCCCGAAAGACCGTCACCTCGGCCAGGGTGCGGCCGCGCGGCGCGGGGGTGACCACGACATCAACGCGGACAATCTCAGGATCATCGGTCCGCGAGACCTTCCGCACCCAGCGCCAGCTACGGTCGCCGGCGCGGTCCTCACCCGAGGTCTCGCCCAGCGGCGGCCAGTCGATCACGGCTTCGCTCGCGCGGCTCTCGGCGACGACGCCGGCGATGACCCTGGCCTCGATGGCCCGCGCCGTGCGGATGTTCTCGCCGCCCAGGTCGACGAGCGCGAGCGCCGCCACGCTGAACACCGCCAGCGCCACCAGGACCTCAATCAGCGAGAATCCCTGTTCAGCGGATGGGCGCTGCATCGATCCTCACATTCCCCGCCGAGTCCACGGAGACGCGTGATCCGCGGTCTCCGCGCGTGAGCAGGACGACCGTCGGGGTCGAGGCGCCGGTGGCGTCGAAGGCGATGCGGCCCTCGCCCTGCACGCTGACAAAGGCGGTCTGCGCCGCCCAGTCCACCGGTCCGAACGGACCATCCGTCATCGGCCGCCAGCCGCCGAGATCACGAGTCCGGAAGCGATAGCCCTGGTCCGAGAGCGCGACCTCGATAGTCCGGTTGGCGAGCACGGCCTCTTCACGCGCCCTGACCAGGCGCGCGCTGAAGCGTTCGGCCTCTCGCGCCACCGACGGCCGACCGTCGGTGGACGTCAACAGGACGGCGCTCGCCGTGAGACCGACGATCACCAGCACGACCATCAGTTCGACCAGCGTGAAGCCGCGCTCGTCGCGGCGATCAGCTCCAGTTGCCAATGTCCGCGTCATTCTTCTCGCCGCCTTCCTGGCCGTCGGCCCCGAAGGAATAGATGTCGATGGCCCCCCGCCGGCCAGGTTGCTGGTACTGATAGGGATTGCCCCAAGGATCCTTGGGCAGACGACGGACGTACCCGCCCTCGCGATACCGCTCGGGGCGCTTCATGCCCGCCGGCGGCGTGACCAGGGCGGACAGGCCCTCCTCGGTGCTCGGGAACGCGAAGTTGTCGAGGCGATAGCTCTCCATGGCCTGTTCGAGCACGGAGATGTCAGCCCGGGCCTTCTCCCGCATGGCCCGGTCCTGGGCCGGCAGGACGTTGATCAGCACCACGGTGGCCAGCAGCCCGAGGATGACCACCACCACCATCATCTCGATGAGGGTGAAGCCCTGCTCTGAAGCGGGGCGCGGCGAGGTGGGGGAATTGCGCATTCGGGTTGGTCCGTTCAGCCGAGAGCGAGCGTGTTGAGTTGCAGAATGGGCAGCAGGATCGACAGGACGATGGTCGCCACCACCCCGCCCATGACCACGATGATCGCCGGCTCGAGCAGGCTGAGCGCGGCGGAGGTGAAGGTGTCGAACTCCCGTTCGAGATAGTCGGCGGCCCGCGCCATCATCAGACCAAGCCGGCCGCTGCTTTCGCCGCTGGCGGTCATGTAGACGAGGATGGGCGGAAACAGGCCGGCGCGCCGCATGGCGGCCGAAAGACCGCCGCCCTCGCTGATGGCGACAGCCATGTCGCCGACCGCCTCGCGAAGCACGCTGTTGCGGACCGTCGGCGCGGTGAGGCCGAGCGCCTCCAGCACCGGAACCCCGGCGAACATCATGGTCGAGAGCGTCCGGGCCAGCCGCGCGGCCTGGACATCGCGGATCAGCCGGCCCGCCACCGGGAGGCGCAGCAGCAGCCGGTCGAACGCGCGACGAACGGCTGGGCGTCGCAGGGCGAGATGGAAGCCGAAGCCGCCGGCCGCGAGCGCGAGCGCCGCCAGCCATCCGAAGCGCTGAATCCCCTCCGAGGCCCCCATCACCATTCGCGTCAGCAGCGGCAGGGCCTGGCCCATGGACTCGAACTGCTCCACGACCTTGGGCACGACGAAGGTCATCAGGGCGATGACCACGAGACCCGCGGTCACGGCCAGAACAGCGGGATAGACGAGCGCCGTGGTGACCTTTGCGTTCACCTGTTGCTCGTGCTCGTGCAGGTCCGCCAGTCGCTCCAGGATGTCGGGGAGCGCGCCCGAACTCTCGCCGGCGGCCACCATGGCGCGATACAGGGGCGGAAAGCCCGCGCCCGGCCTGGCCATGGCGTCGGACAGACGAAAGCCCTCCAGAACGCCTTCGTGAACCACCGTCAGCGCCCGCTTCACCTTGGCCGAATCCGCCTGCAGGGCGATGGTGCGCAGCGCCTCTTCCAGAGGCGTGATGGCCGTCAGGGTGGCGAGCTGGCGGGTGACGATCGCCAAGGGCCGCCCGGTCAGCCGGGTCGTCGTCAGCATCGATCCCGACCGCGCGGGCGCGTCGCGGCGGCTGGGCTCGATACGGACAGGCGCGAGCCGACGCCGCTTCAGCTGACCGCGGGCGGCCTGCTCGTCGGCGGCGGTGATGGCGCCCTTTCTCGGACGCCCCGCGCCGTCCAGGGCGATGTAGTCATACGCTGGCACTGGAGTCCCGTTCCTGCCGCGTGACGCGCACGGCTTCCTCGACGGTCGTCGACCCGTCGAGCACCCGGGCGCGGGCCGCGGACGACAGGGTCCCAGCGCCGCCCTCCAGCGATTGGGCCATGACCGATTCATCAGCGTTCTCGCTGATCAGACGGCGCATGCGCTCGTCGATGCGGACCGCCTCGTAGATGCCGATGCGGCCCTGGTAGCCTGTGTTGCCGCAGCTCGGGCAGCCGGCGGCGACATAGAGCGCCTGCCCAGCCTCGACCCCCACGAGTCGCGCGGTGGCCGCATCAGCCGCCTGCGGACGACGGCAGTCCGGGCAGAGCCTGCGCACCAGGCGCTGGGCCAGGACCAGTCGCAGGGTCGAGGCGAGCAGGAACGGCTCCACGCCCATGTCCCGCAGGCGTGTCACCGCGCCGATAGCGTCGTTGGTGTGGACCGTGGACAGCACGAGGTGGCCGGTCAGGCTGGCCTGCACCGCCACCTGGGCGGTCTCCGGGTCGCGGATCTCGCCGACCATGACTACGTCGGGATCCTGGCGCAGGATGGCTCGCAGACCGGCCGCGAAGCTCATTCCGACCTTGGTGTTGACCTGGGTCTGGCCGATGCCGTGGACCGTGTATTCGACCGGATCCTCGATCGTCAGAATATTGCGACGATTGTCGTTGAGCAGAGCCAGGCCGGCGTAGAGCGTGGTGGTCTTGCCCGACCCGGTGGGGCCGGTGACCAGCACGATGCCGTTGGGTTCGCGCAGGGCGTCCAGGAAGGCTTCGTGGATCTCCGGATCCATGCCCAGGTCTTCCAGCTGGAGCCCGGCCTGGTCCTTGTCGAGAATTCGCATCACGACCCGTTCGCCGGCCCGCGAGGGCAAGGTCGACACCCGCACGTCGAGGGCCTTGCCGCCCAGGGAAAGCGAAATCCGTCCGTCCTGCGGCACGCGACGTTCGGCGATATCCAGCCGGGCCATCACCTTGACCCGCGAGACCAGCATCGGCGCCACGCGGTGCGGCAGGCTGAGAATCTCCTGCAGGACGCCGTCGATCCGCAGCCGGACCAGCAAGGCCGCCTCGTAGGGCTCGATATGGACGTCCGAAGCGCCCCGGCGGGCCGCCTCGGCGATGACGCCATTGATCAGCCTGATGATCGGGGCGTCGTCCTGCGGATCGAGCAAATCGGCCGTCGTCGGAAACTCGTCGAGCAGTCCGTCGAGCCCATCGGGCAGTCGCAGGCCGCTGGCCGTCTCACCCACGCCCAAGCCGGCGTCGGCATAGGCTTCCGAGAACGACTGATCGAAGTCCGAGGCCTTCAGGCGGTCGATCTTCAGCGGACGGCCCAGCGCGCGCCGAACCTCGACCAGGGCCGAAGGCTCGGCGCCTTCGCGCAAGCCGATGTGAGCGCGTTCGCCGAGGCCAAGCAGCAGCACGCCATGCCGCCGGGCGAACGCGTAAGGCAGGCTCGGCGCGGGCTCGCCCATCACCGCGTCGCTCCGGCCGGAGCCGCGGGGGCCGCCGTCTGTCCGGCGTCGGTCGGAGGCGCGCTGGCTGGTCCGCCGGGCGGAAGGGTCCGCAGGTAGTCGCGCATCACCGCGTCGAGCGCGTTGCCGCCGTCCTGGCCGACCAGGCCGGCTTCCTTGCGGAGGTAGTCATAGCGCGGGCCGGACGCCGCCTGGGCGTCGGCCGCGTCGCGAATGATCCGCGGCCGGATGAAGATCATCAGGTTGGTCCGGCCGCCCGAGCGCGCCCGGCTCTTGAACAGCTCGCCGACGACCGGCACGTCGCTGAGATACGGCACGCGCTCCAGCGAGATGCGCTCGTTCTCGTCGAGCAGGCCGCCGAGCACCACGACCGCCCCATCGTCGACCAACACGGTGGTTTCCAGTTCACGCTTGTTGAGCACGAGCTCCGAGGAGGTGGTGCTCACCGGCCCGGACACGCTGGAAACCTCCTGTCGGATGGACAGGGTGATGCCGCCGCCGGCGTTGACCTGCGGCTTGACCGTGAGCTGGATGCCGACGTCCTGGCGCTGGATCGTGCGGAAGGGATTGCTGTTGGCGCTGCCCAGCACCTCACCGGTGGTCACCGGAACCTCCTGCCCGACCAGGATCGACGCTTCCTGGTTGTTCAGGGTCAGGATCGAGGGCGTCGACAGCAGCCGCGAGGCGCCGTCGCGGCGCACCGCGTTGACGATCATCCCGAACACGCCGCCGCCGTCCAGCTGGCCGCCAAGGCCCGCCGTGATGCCCGAGGCGCCCAGCAGGGAATTCAAGGCCGCCTCCCTCAGCGTGGCCAGGGTGGCCGAGTCCTCGGGCAGGTTTTTCTCGCCGACGATGGCGCCGGTCAGCGCCAGGATGCTGGGCGCGCTGTTGGAGTAGTTGGTGACCGAGAAGGGCATCGTGCCGTCCTCGTCGCCGCTGAGCAGGAACTGCACGCCCAGCTCGCGCGCCGCCGTGTCGGAAACTTCCACCACGACCGCTTCCACCAGCACCTGCTCGCGGCGCACGTCCAGTTGGGCGATCACGTCGGTGAGCATCTTCTGCGTCTCGGGCGAGGCGTTGATCACCAGGGCGTTGGCGCCGGGGAAGCGGGCGATGTTGGCGCGGATCTCGCCGCCGCCGGCGGCAGGCGCCGCGGCGGTCGGCTGGGCGGCGGCGCCCTGCCCCGCCGAGGCTTCCGACGACGCGACGGGCAGGCCCAGCAGCTGCTGCAAGACGGGCAGGAGCTGTTCGGCGTTGGCGTTCTGGAGGAAGACGACCTTGACCGACCCGGTCGCCTGGGCCCGCTGATCGAGGTCCTCGATGATCGGCGCCAACCGGTCGATGGCGTCGCTGTCGCCGCGCAGAACGAGGGAGTTGCTGCTCTCGACCGCGACGATCTGGACCGCGCCGCGCCCCGGCTTGCCGTCCGCGCCCGGCGCGGCCGTCAGGGTGGTCAAAACGCCCGCGATCTCGCGCGCCGAACTGTGGCGCAGGGTGATGGCCCGCGTCGTCGCGCGGTCCTGGTCGATCTGACCGATGAGCGAGCGGATCCGCCTGACGTTGTCGGCATAGTCGGCGACCACAAGGGTGTTGCCGCGCGGATTGGCGATGACCTGGCCCTGGGCGCCGACCAGCGGCTTCAGGATGTCGGCGGCGGCTTGGGCGTCGATGTTGCGCAGGCGGAACACCTGGGTCACGAACTGACCGCCGGCGGCGGAGGGCTGCCGAGCGGCGCTCTCGGCCGGCTCGACGCGGTAGGCGCCCGACCCGGTGGGAATGGCCACGAAGTTGTTGGCCCGCAGCGTCGAGAGAAACACCTCGAACAGTTCGGCGCGGTTCAGCGGTCCGCTGCTGGCGACGGACACAGTGCCCTTGACCCGAGGATCGATGACGAAGGTGTAGCCGGTCGTCCGCGAGACGTCCTGGATGAAGGCCCGGATGTCGGCGTCCTGGACGTTGAGCACCTGTGCCTGGGCGAAGGCCGGGGCGACGGGACCCGCGGTCATCGCGGCGAGAAGAAGGGCGAACGCAAAGGCTCTCACGGTTGGACCATTTCCTGAAGGACGCCCGGCGTCTCGGCCGGGAAGCGCAGCGGGGTGCGGACGCCCCCGCGAGCAAGAACGACGTGGTCAGCGGCGACCGATTGCAGCCGAACGCCGGGCGCGATCTCGTCGCCCACGGCGAAGGATTCCTGGCGGCCATCCGGCGTGCCGATGATCGCCGATCCCGAGCCGCCGCCGCCGGCCCGCACGCCGTGGAGGCGGAAGGATTGCGCCGTGCTCTCGGTCAGCATGGTCGAGGCCTGGCGAAAGAAGGGGTCGAAGCGGGTCAGGATGCTCAGGTCGGCCGTCGAAGCCTTGGCCGGGGCGGCCGCTGGCGGCGAGGGCGCGAGGAAGATCCAGATGAGGGTCGCCGCCTGCCAGGCGAGGCCCACAGCCAGCAGGCCCTCGGCCGCGGTCAACAGCAGCCGCCGGCGCTCGTCGCCGATCAAGGGAAGACTCAACAACTTCAACGAAAACCCCCACGACCGGGAACCGGCATGGGGGGTACCGTTGGTCCGACGCACTATCGTGGAGGTTTTGCGACATCCTGGTGACAGTTGTCGCCTCCACCGGACGCCGGCGAAAATGTCCGGCCGCGCGTGCAAACCCCGCGCGGCCGGGGTTGGTCAGAACCGGCTCGTCAGGCTGATCGAGAAGCTGCGACCGATACCGTACTTGTTGATATCGACACGGCCGCCGCCCAGTTCCTGGAACTCCTCGTAGTCTTCGTCCGTGAGGTTGCGCGCTTCCACCCCGAACTCCATCTCGCGACCCCAGGCCGTGAAGCCCTGGCGGAAGGTGAAGTCGACGACCACGCCGGGGTCCTGGATCACGTCCGGGAAGCCCGAGCGGCCGCGGTTGCTGATCCGCTCGCTGACGTAGGTGACCAGGACGGTCGCCTGTTGCTGCGCCGCGTCATCCTCAAAGCCGAACTGCAGATTGGCGAGGTGTTCGGACTGACCCTGCATTGGATCGCCGTCGGTCACCCACTGATCGGCCGCCTGCGGGAAGCCGGTGCCGGGGGGGATCACCGTGTCGCCCGATTCCACCATCAGCTCGGACTTGCTGTAGGTGTAGTTGGCCGCCACCAGCCAGCGCTTCGACTCGAACCACGGCGTGTCCGAGAAGAACTCGAAGTAGGCCTTGGCGTCGAGCTCGACGCCGTAGAGCGTCGCCTTCGGCGCGTTGATGTAGGTGGTCTGGACCGCACCGCCGCTGATGTCGTTGACGATCGCTTCGACCGGGTTGGTGATTTCCTTATAGAAGGCGCCGACCGTGAAGTACTGGTCCTTGTCGAAATACCACTCGTACCGCGCGTCGAAGTTCGTGAGTTCACTGTCGACCAGGTAGGCGTTGCCGGTGAACAGACGGTCCGAGTCCGGATCGTAGTAGGTCGACGGCGCCAGCTCGCGGAACTGCGGGCGGGCGATGGTCTTGGACGCGCCGACCCGGAACTGCATGTCCTCGTAGAAGTTCCACGTCAGCGTCGCGGCCGGCAGCCAGTAGGCGTTTTCCAGCGAAGGCGGCGCGGCGGGCGTGGGACCACCGAACAGGTCGATGGGCTGCACGCTCTGAACGGCGTCTTCATAGCGCACGCCGGCCGAGACCCGGACCAGCGGGATGATCTCGGCGTCGACCTGAGCGTACGCCGACTTGACCTCGAGCGCGCCCTTGTAGGCGGCCGAGCCCGACGAGCCGGTGGTTTCGCGGAGCACCAGGCCGTTGGGACCGATGTTGTAGTCCGCGAGCAGGTAGTCCACGCGCTCGACCTGCACGTCGAGCGGCAGCGAGGTGTTGAGGGCGAGGAGGCGGAACTCACGTTGGACGGCCGAACGATCATTGTCGGTCCAGGCCAGACCGCCGCTGAAGATCACGTCCCGGGCGTCGGACAGGGCGAGCGTGTACTTGCCGTCGATGCCGGCGCTCGCGACCTGGTCCTCCACCTCGCCGAAGCGGGTGTAGTTCTGCTGCTGCGAGGCGTCGTGATAGTAGACGCCGTTCTCGACGCGGTACCGAATGCCCTTTTCGTACGGCGAGTTGCGGGCAGTCTTGGCGAAGGCCGCGCGCCAGTCGACTTCCAGATTGTCGCCGAAGTCGTGCTCGCCGGTCACCTGGGTGTTGATCAGGCTGCGCTCGAACCACTCGGTGTTGTCGTCGCGCACCTGCAGGCTGGCGAGATCATCGAAGCCCTCCCGCGAGCGCGTCACCTTCACCGCGTCATGGACGTAGAGATTGGTCCAGGTGAAGATATGGTCGCCCATGTCGAGGCCGACGACGAACATGCCGTTCCAGACCACACGGTTCTGGGTGTTCAGGTAGGTGTAGTCGGTCACCGGCGTGATCGTGCCGGCCACCGGGTCGACGAAGCCTTCCTGCTGGACGCCGACGCGATTGCGCCAGCTGTTGTCGTAGCCGACGACGCCGATCATCCCCAGCGTCCCCCAGGGCACATCCCAGGAATGGCCGGCGCTGACGTCGATGCCGAAGTTGGGCGCGAGCGTGTCGGTCCGCTGGATGAGATTCAGCGGCGCGTTGACGAAGCTGCTGCCGATGAAGGTCAGTTCGTCGTCGGTGAAGCTGCCGCTATCGACGCGGTTGCCGGTGGCGATGGCGCGCTGGAGCGGCTTGGGCATCTCGCGCGTGCCGTCGTCGTAGCCCAGCGGATCCGTCTCGGCGCCGTAGTAGGTGATCCCCGTGTCGAAGGTCGTTTCGGAGTTGCCGCCGATGCTGGCGGCCATGGTGAGGAACGGCTCGTTCGGCACCGACAGCGTGCGCAGGTTGATGACGCCGCCGCCGAACTCGCCCGGATAGTTGGGAGAATAGGTCTTCTGGACCGTCGTGCCGGCGAGCACATTGCTCGGGAACAGGTCCAGCGGGACAACCCGCTGCAGCGGCTCGGGGCTGGGCAGGGGCGAGCCGTTCAGCAGGGCCGAAGAGTAGCGCTCTCCAAGGCCGCGGACGTAGACGAAGCGACCGCTGCTGAGGCTCAGGCCGCTCAGGCGCGTCAGAGCTTCAGCGGCGGTGTCGTCACCCTGCCGCTTCAGATCCTCGGCCGACAGGAAGGTCGCGACCTCGGCGGTCTCCCGCATGGGTTCGGGAATGTTGACGCCCAGGACGACGATTTCCTCGACGTCAGTGGGCTGTTCCTCGGCCGCGGGCGGCTGGGGAGCGGACGGCGCGGCCGCCTGCTGGGCGTAGACCGCCTGCGGGGCCACCAGGGCCGTCGTCGCCAGCAGCAGACCGCCCAGGGTGGGGGTGAACGTCTTCATGGTCGGGACCTTGTCACTATCGAGCAGAGGGAGGTCGGGCGGCGGCGTGTCTCGCCGCCGCCCGCACCGGTCATCAGCAGGTCGAGCCGGTCGTCAGACCGCACGACCAGCCCTGCCACCAGGTGTCGTTGCCGTCCTTGACCGCGCCGATGTAGGTGGTCGGCGTGAAGAAGGCGCTCAGCCCGGTCGGGTCCGTGGTCGCCACCGCCGTCTCGTTTGCGCCGTTGACGAAGGTGCTGGTCAGGCTCGAGACGCCCGCCGTCGTGTTGCTGGCGTTGGCGAACAGGACCGATTCATCGTCGGCGTCCGCGTCGAACGGCGAGGCGCAGGCGAGGAACACCGAGCGGAAGGTGCCCGTCGTGGCGGCCGCGTCCATGTCGAGGCAGGCGCCGGCGGACTGGGTGACGACGCTGTTGTACAGCGCGTAGTCGGTGCCCGAGTTCAGCGTAAGCATCGAGTGAGCGCCCCGGCCGATGGCGGTCAGGTTGGCCACCTGCGGACGGCTGCGCGGGTTGCCCGTCGCCAGCGAAGCCATGCTGGCCTCGAAGACCTTGTCGCCGCGGGTCGCGCGTTGGACGACGATCATGAACTGGGTCGAACCGCGGTAACCCTGGTCGGTGTCGAAGTTGTCGTCGTCGTTGCCGGTCAGCACGATGTGCTTCATGTTCACGTTGCCGCCGAACATCTCGATGCCGTCGTCCGAGCTGTTGTGCACCTGGACGTAGTCGACCGTGGTGCCGCTGCCGACGCCGGCGAAGGTGATGCCGTTGAGTTCGTTGTTCGGCAGGATCTGGAAGCCGGAGTGCTGGACGCGCACGTACTTGATGACGCCGCTGTTGTCGGCGTTGTTGCTGCCGCCGTAGAGGGCGTTGGTGCCTTCGACCTGGGCTTCACAGGCGGCGCTGCCGTAGGCGACGGCGCCGGGGCAGTTGGAGATGTTGGCGCGGCCGAGGACCACGAGACCGCCCCACTGACCGATCGAGTCGAGGGTTGTCGTGCCCTCGACGCTCGCCTTGCTGGTCAGGACGATCGGCTGCGTGGCCGTGCCCTGGGCGAAGATCTGCGAGCCGCGGTTGACGACCACGTAGTCGAGGCCGGCGGACCCGAAGATGCGCACGCCCGGTTCAATCGTCAGGATGCCCTGCTGGGCGCCGGCGATCGGCGCGGCGGCGTCGCCGCCACGGTCCTGACCGACGTCGACCCGGCCGCTGACCGAGTAGATGGTGCCCGTGCGCAGCGGCACGACCAGATTGCCGGTGATCAGGGCCGGCAGCTGGCAAACCCGCAGGTCGCCGCCAACAGCCGCCGTGATCGTGCCGACATTGGCGAAGCCCGTGGGGCAGTCCGCCGCGGCGCCGGTGCCGCCACCGCCGCCACCGCCGCCGCCACCGCCGCCGCCGCCGCCGGCGAAGCCGCCCTCGCCGGGCGAAGCGACACCATCGGCGCCGCCACAGGATGCGAGCACGAGCGAGGCGCTCATCGCCACCGCGAGCGCGCTAATCTTCTTAAGGCCGGTCATGCCAGTCTCCACCATCGCAATCATTCAGACGCGGGCGGGGCTAGCGAACGGCCTTTGGCCGCGCTTTCCATTGGCTTCCCCACCTGCCCGGCGGGACTCCTAGATAGCCAACGTGACAGACGCCCGACGTGTTTGTGACAGGCACACGAACCCCCGTCGAACGGCGCTTTGCGTGGCGGTCAGGACACGACCTTCCAGACCTCCTCCGGGGACGTCTCGAAGATCATGCCGATCGCCCGCAGCGACATGCCCTCGCCATACAGCTTCTTGGCGTGCTGGGCCTGATGGCGGTTGAAGCCCGCCGCCGTTCGAATGGGGCGCCCGTACCAGGGCCGGCCGTCCGTCGGGCTTCCCGCGCCTCGCCCGTTGTAGAGGCTGAGATGGCGCAACAGGGTCACGACCTCCTCCGTCGGCGGAAGGAGCGCCTCTACGCCCTCGTCATCGATGAGGGCGACGGAAATGCACAGTTCCCCAAGGTCGCGAAGCAAACGGACCAGATCGGCGAGCGGCTTTCCGAACACGTCCAGGCTGACCACGCAGATCGTGCTGCCCGTTGGCACCGTCGCCAGGACCTTTTCAAGGCGCTTCTCGCCGGCCGCCCCGGCGTGAACCTCGACGACGACGCCGCAGCGTCCGAGGGTGGTCAGGACGTCCGACTGCCGCTCCAGGTCCGGCAAGCCGGAATGGGCGCGGACCAGTCCAAATCTCTCAGGAGTCACGTCGTCAACACTGTTTGCCCCGGTCACCGGGACGAGTCCTAGGCCAAGCCCATCACGGTTCCGCCACAGTTGGGTGACGGTTTTCTTTCAGCGTCGATGTGGACGACGCGGGAGCGGCGGCCAAGTCCGCGGCGACCGCCGATCCGCCCGGGGGGCGACCGTCAGACGGACGCCCTATCGGCCGTGACGAACTTCCAGCGCCACGCCGGTCGATCGGAGAAACTCCGTGGGCAGGACCCCGCCGGCGCAGATGATCACCGCGTCGTTGGGCAGCCGGATGAAGTCCCCTGCCCTGTCGAGCTCGACCGCCTGGGCGTCGATGCGACGGACTTCGGTGTCCAGTCGCAGGTCCAGGCGACCGACGGCGTGAGCGGCGTCCACACGCGCCCGGGCTAACCCGGATCGTCACTCAAATGCTCGATCTGGCGCAAGCCGACGCCATCATCGCCGGCGCGAACACTCCCGTGAGTCTGGCGGCCCTCGCGGAGGAGGTGGTCGCCCAGATGGCGCCCCTGGCCTGGTCGGGACGGCGCGATATCCGGTTCTGCCATGCGGGCTCACCCGTCGTGGAAGGGCATGCGGAGGCGATTGCGCGGGCGCTGCGAAACCTGATCGAGAACGCCCTTCGCCATGCGCCAGAAGACTCGGTGGTCACCGTGACGGTCGGGCCGGAGCCCTTGATCGCGGTCAGGGACCAGGGTCCCGGCGTTCCCCCCGAGATCCGCCAGCAGGTCTTCAACCGGTTCTGGCGCGCGGACCGCGCCAGGTCCGACGGCGCCGGTCTTGGCCTCGGCATCGTCCAGGCGACGATGGCCGCGCACGGCGGCGTCGCGCGGATCGAAGACACCGAAGGGGACGGCGCCCTGTTCGTGCTGGATTTCCGCCAGCCGGGGTGACGTCCGCGCCGCCGGAACCTCAACCGCAGATCTAGAGTGACCCCCGAAAGGCCTGAATTATTCCCACTCGATGGTGCCGGGCGGCTTGGAGGTCACGTCGTAGACGACGCGGTTGACGCCGCGGACCTCGTTGATGATGCGTGTGGCGGTCTTGCCGAGGACGTCCCAGGGGAACTCGAAGAAGTCGGCGGTCATGCCGTCGGTGCTGGTCACCGCGCGCAGGGCCAGGACGTTCTCGTAGGTGCGGGCGTCGCCCATGACCCCGACCGTCTTCACCGGCAGCAGCACCGCGAAAGCCTGCCAGATCTTGTCGTAGAGGCCCGCCTTGCGGATCTCCTCGAGGTAGATGGCGTCGGCCGCCTGCAGCACCGTGACCTTGTCGCGGGTGATCTCGCCGGGGATGCGGATGGCCAGGCCCGGGCCGGGGAACGGGTGGCGGCCCACGAAGTCAGGGTGCAGGCCCAGTTCGACGCCGAGCGCCCGGACCTCGTCCTTGAACAGCTCGCGCAGCGGCTCGACCAGCTTGAGCTTCATGTAGTCCGGCAGGCCGCCGACGTTGTGGTGGCTCTTGATCACCGCCGAGGGGCCGCCGCGGGCCGAAACGCTCTCGACCACGTCCGGATAGAGCGTCCCCTGGGCCAGAAACTCGGCGCCCTCGATCTTGGCGGACTCGGCGTCGAAGACGTCGATAAACAGCTTGCCGATCGTCTTGCGCTTGGTCTCCGGGTCGCTGACGCCCTCAAGGGCGTTCAGGAAAAGATCAGACGCATCAACATGGATCAGCGGAATATTGTAGTGATTTTTGAACAGCGAGACGACCTGCTCGCTTTCGCCTTTCCGCATCAGGCCGGTGTCGACATAGACGCAGGTCAACTGGTCGCCGATCGCCTCATGGATCAGCACCGCCGCCACCGAGCTGTCGACGCCGCCCGACAGGCCGCAGATCACCCGGCCCTTGCCGACCTGGGCTCGGATGCGGGCGATCGCCTCGTCCTTGAAGGCCTTCATCGTCCAGTCGCCGGTGAGGCCCGCGATGCCATGGGTGAAGTTGCGCAGCAGCTGGGCGCCGCGCGGCGTGTGGGCGACCTCCGGGTGGAACTGCACGCCGTACATCCGGCGCTGCTCGTCGGCGATCGCGGCGAAGGGTGCGCCGGTCGAGGTGGCGATGACCTCGAAGCCGGCCGGGATGGCGGTGACGCGGTCGCCGTGACTCATCCACACCGTCTCGCGATGATCGACCGCGCCGATGCCGGCGAACAGCGGGCTGTCCTTCGTGATCACGATCTCGGCCCGGCCGAACTCGCGATGGTGGCCCGCCTCGACCTTGCCGCCCAGTTCGGCGCACAGGGTCTGCTCGCCGTAGCAGATGCCCAGCAGCGGCACGCCGAGCTTGAACAGTTCCGGATCGGCCGAGGGACTCTCGTCCTCGGTGGTGCTGGCCGGGCCGCCCGACAGGATGATGGCGGCCGGCTTGAGCGACTGCAACGCCTCGCGCGCCTTGTCGTAGGGATGGATCTCGCAATAGACGCCGCTCTCGCGCACCCGGCGCGCGATGAGCTGGGTCACCTGGCTGCCGAAGTCGACGATCAGGACGGGCTGGTGGGCGGGATTCATGCGGTGCGTTCCAGGATGGCGGCGAAGAAGCCGTCGGTGGCGGCGGTGCGGGGCGAGAGGCGGAGGTAGCCGTCGGGCGTGACGCGGTCGGCGACGGCGTCGAGGGTCACCGGCGTGGCCTTGAACGCCGGATGGCGGGCCAGGAAGGCGGCGACGCGGTCCTCGTTCTCCTCGGCGAAGATCGAGCAGGTCACGTAGATCAGGCGGCCGCCCGGCTTCACCAGCGGCGCGGCCTGGTCGAGGACGGCGTCCTGCTCGGCCTGGCGCTTCGCGAGCGTCTCGGCCGTGAGCCGCCACTTGGTGTCCGGATGCCGCCGCCAGGTGCCCGAGCCGGTGCAGGGCGCGTCGACGAAGACGACGTCCATCTTGCCCTGAAGGCCCCGCAGCGGATCCTTCTCGACCGGGGAACGGACCTGCAGGTTGCGGACGCCGGCGCGCGCGGCGCGCGGGATGACGTCGGCCATGCGGCGGGCGTCGCTTTCGTGGGCGTAGAGCTGGCCGGTGTTGCCCATGGCGGCGGCGAGCGCGAGCGTCTTGCCCCCGCCCCCGGCGCAGAAGTCGAGCACCTGCTTGCCCTTCACCTCCCCCGCGACGGCGGCGGCGAGTTGGGAGCCGAGATCCTGGACCTCGAACCATCCCTTGCCGAAGGCCGGGACGGTCTCGACCGCGCCGGTGCGCTCGGTGGCGGCGGGCGCCGGGATGCGGAAGGCGTCCGGCAGCAGGCCGGCGGGCTGCGCGCGCAGCGGCTGCAGCGCCTTGGCCGCGCGGTCGGGATCGGTCTTCAGACGGTTGGCGCGCAGATCGACGGGCGCCCGTTCTGCCAGGGCCGCACCTTCCGCCGCACGGTCGTCGCCGAACACGCGGGCCAGCGCGGCGTCGGCCCAGTCGGGATAGTCGCCGGCCGCGGCGGCCGGCGCGTCATCCAGTGAACGGGGCGAGGTCAGGGCCGCGACCTCGGCCTCGGTCAGCGCGCCGATGCCGTGCGGGTCCTCGGCGGCGGCCTCGGCGATGCGCTCCAGCGGCCAGGCCCAGCCGAAGCGCAGGACGCCCAGCGCGGCGGCGCGCGGGCCGTCCGCGCCCATCCGCCAGGCCAGCGACCGCTTGCGGCGCAGGACGTCGAGGACGAGGCCGGCGACGAAGGCCCGGTCCTTCGACCCGGCGTAGCGCGCGGCGTCGCCCCAGGCCTTCAGCGCCAGGCGGGCAGGCTTGTGGCGTGTGTCGATGTCCGTCAGGACCTCGATGGCCGCCGCTAGCCTTCCACCATCACGCAAGCTTCACCCGTTCAGTTCAGACCAGAATGGCCGCGGCGACCATGCCGAGACCGACGATGCTCACCAGCCAGGCCAGCGAGCGGATCTGCTTCACGCCGAAGGCGTAGAGCGGCACATAGATCACCCGGGCGGCCAGGAAGATGGTCGCGCCCCAGTGGGTCAGATCGCTGTTGCGGTCCGCCACATGGGCGATCAGCACGGCGACCGCGAACAGGGGCAGGGTCTCGAACAGATTGTCCTGCGCCCGCTTCAGACGCTGGGCCACGTTGGAGAGCGGCGGCAGGTCGGTTTCGTCCCGCGCGCCGGTGTTCCACTTCAGCCCGTACTGCCCGGTGCGGGCCATGTCGAAGAGGATGATCTGTACAAAGGCCAGGACCAGCGTCCAGGCCAGCATCTTCAGTTCCCACGTCATAGCTTCGCCCCCCAGGCGGTTGTTTTTGTTACGCTAGACAGCACTTGGATAGTTGGGCGCCTCCCGCGTGATCATCACGTCGTGGACGTGGCTCTCGCGCAGGCCGGCGCCGGTGATGCGGATGAACTTCGCCCGCGTCTGGAATTCGGCGATGTCGGGCGCGCCGACATAGCCCATGGCCGCCCGCAGGCCGCCGACCAGCTGGTGGATCACCGGCGCGATCGGACCCTTGTAGGGGGTCTGGCCCTCGATGCCCTCCGGCACCAGCTTGAAGGTGTCGGTGATGTCCTTCTGGAAGTAGCGGTCGGCCGAGCCGCGGGCCATGGCGCCCAGAGACCCCATGCCGCGGTACGACTTGTAGGACCGGCCCTGGTAGAGGAAGACCTCGCCCGGGCTCTCTTCGGTGCCGGCGAACATCGAGCCCATCATGGCCACTCCAGCACCGGCCGCGATGGCCTTCGCCAGGTCGCCCGAGTACTTGATGCCGCCGTCGGCGATCACCGGCACGCCGCTGTCACGCGCGGCGCGGGCGGCCTCGGCAATGGCGGTCAGCTGCGGCACGCCGACGCCGGCGACGATCCGGGTGGTGCAGATCGACCCCGGGCCGATGCCGACCTTCACCGCGTCGGCGCCGGCGTCGATCAGGGCGCGGGCCGCGTCGTAGGTGGCGATGTTGCCGGCCACGATCTGGACTCGGTTGGTCTCGCGCTTCAGGCGGGCCACGGCGTCGGCGACCTGCCTCGAATGGCCGTGGGCGGTGTCGATGACGACCACGTCCACCCCGGCCTCGACCAACGCCATCGAGCGCTCGAAGCCCGCGTCGCCGACGGTCGAGGCGGCGCCGACGCGTAGGCGGCCCTTTTCGTCCTTGGCGGCGTGAGGATGCTCCTGCGCCTTGTCGATGTCCTTGACGGTGATGAGCCCGACCGCGCGGCCGAGTTCGTCGACCACGATCAGTCGCTCGATCTTGTGCGTGCGCAGCAGACTGACGGCCTCGACAGGGTCGATGCCCTCGCGGACGGTGATCAGGTTGTCCTTCGTCATCACCGCCGAGGCCTTGAGGCCGGCGTCGGTCTCGAAGCGCATGTCGCGGTTGGTCAGGATGCCGACCAGCTTTCCGGTCCCTGGCTCAACGACCGGAAATCCCGAGATCTTCCGCCGGGCCTTGATCTCGCGGACCTCGGCCAGGGTGGTGTCGGGATTGATGGTCACCGGATTGATGACCATGCCGCTCTCGTACCGCTTCACCTCGCGGACCTGGTCGGCCTGCTCGTCGACGGTCAGATTGCGGTGCAGGATGCCCAAGCCGCCGGCCTGGGCCATGGCGATGGCCAGCCGGCTTTCGGTCACCGTGTCCATGGCGGCGGACACGAGCGGGATGTTCAGACTGATTTCGCGCGTGAACCGGGTTTCGGTGGAAACCTGCGTCGGCATCACTTCCGACGGACCGGGTTCGAGCAAAACATCGTCGAAGGTGAGCCCTTCGCGAATCTCCATTGGAGTCTCCGTTTTGCGGGCGCGGTATCGGGGCAAAGGTGACCTGAGTCAATGCGCGGGACGGTGAAATTTCGCCCTTTCGCGCCGCTAGGGCGGCAAGGCCACAGAGGCGGCCGCCGAGGCGTCGTCGCGGCGGATAGGCGACCGCCCCGCCCTCCTCTAGGCTGCGTCCAGCGGAGGACCCCCATGCACGTTCCGGACATCCACATCGCGCCGCCGGCGAGCGGCGCTGTCGAACAGGATCCGGCCATCGCCGTCCTGACTCTGGCGTTCAGCACCGATGCGGCGGTCCGCTACATGTTCCCGAGCGCCGGGGCCTATCTGGCCGCCTTTCCCCGCATGGCGGCGGCGATGAGCGGGGCGGCGCTTGGGGCCGGCGCGGCCTTCGTCGCCGACGACCATGCCGCCGCCGCCCTGTGGCTGCCGCCGGGTCTCGCGCCCGACGGAGACGCCATCGGCGCGGTCGTCGGCGAGTTCGCGCCGATGGAGCGCCTGGAGGTGCTGATGCAGGTCGGCGAACTCATCGACCAGTTCCATCCGAAGGAGCCGCACTGGTACCTGCCGATGATCGGCGTCGACCCGTCGCGGCAGGGTCAGGGCTACGGCTCGGCCCTGCTCAAGGCCGCACTGCGGCGCGTCGACGCGGACGGACTGCCGGCCTATCTGGAGAGCTCCAGCCCGAGGAATGTCCCGCTCTACGAACGCCACGGCTTCGAGGTGATCGGCGAGATCAAGCCGGGGGATCACCCGGGGCTGACGCCGATGTACCGGGCGGCGCGGGGTTAGCCCTTGAACCCCGTCGCCACGAGGAAGACCTCGGAGCTGTCCGCCCGGCTGGCCTTCGGCTTCACATTCTGGACCTTGGCGAAGTGCTGCTTGAGACGGGCGATGACGTCGCCGGTCTCGCCGCCCTGAAAGGCCTTGGCGACGAAGCTGCCGCCCGGCTTGAGCACCGCGATCGCGAAGTCGGCGGCCATCTCGATCAGGGCGACGATGCGCAGGTGGTCGGTCTCGCGGTGGCCGACGGTGTTGGGGGCCATGTCCGACAGCACCAGGTCCGGCTTGCCGCCCAGACGTTCGATCAGCAGCCCCGGCGCGGCCGGATCGGTGAAATCCATCTGGATCAGCTCGGCCGGCGGCAGCGGATCGACTTCGAGCAGGTCGATGCCGACGATCTTCGCCGCCCCGCGCTGCTGGGCGATCTGCACCCAGCCGCCGGGCGCGCAGCCGAGGTCGACGATCAGCGAGCCCTTGCGGATCAGCTTGAAGCGATCGTCAATCTCACTGAGCTTGAAGGCCGCGCGGCTGCGATAGCCGAGCGCCCGCGCCTCGGCGGCGAACGGATCGTTGATCTGCCGCTCTAGCCAGGCCTGCTGGCTGGAGGTGCGCCCCTTGGCGGTTTTCAGCCGGGCCGGCTTGGTGCGGCCGCTGTCCTTGCCGCCGGTCGGCGGCTTGACCATGCGGCGGCGGGGAGGATCTTCGCTCATGCCGCCGCTCCTGCCAGACGCGGGCCGCCGTCGCGACGCTTTCTTCGCCGGCGGGGCTGCCGATCGCTCATCAGGCTGAGCAGCAGGCCCTCGCGCAGGCCGCGGTCGGCCACCCGCACGCGCGGACAGGGCCAGAGCTCCTGCACCGCCTGCAGGATCGCCGCGCCGGCCAGAACCAAGTCGGCGCGGTCCGGGCCTATGCAGGGCTGGGCCGCCCGCTCCCGCGGCGTCCAGGCGAGTAGCCGATCCGTGGTCGCCGCGCACTCGTCGCGCGTCATCCACAGTCCGTCGACGCGCGCGCGATCATACCGCGGCAGGTCGAGGTGCAGACCGGCCAGGCTGGTGATGGCGCCGGAGGTTCCCACCAGATGCGCGCGGCCGCCGTCGAAGGTCGGGCGCAGCGGCTCGGCGTGCGGGAAGGCGGCGATCCGCTCCTTCACCGTCTCGACCATGGCCCGGAACCAGGTCTCCACGGAGTCCCCCGCCTCAGGAAAGCGCTCAGCCAGGGTGACGACGCCGATCGGCACCGACAGCCAGGCCTTGATCGGCAGCTTCCAGTGGGCGAACTCGCGCGGCCGGGCGTCGAGCCCCTCCCCCTTCAGGTCGACCCAGCTCAACTCGGTCGATCCCCCGCCGACATCGACGACCAACGCCGCCTCCGAATCGCGGTCGAGCAGGTTGAGGCAGCCGGCCACCGACAGCTGGGCCTCTTCCTTGGGCGTGATGATCTGCAGCTTGAGCCCGGTCTGCTCGGCGACCTTGGCGATGAAATCGGGACCGTTGGCGGCCTGACGGCAGGCCTGAGTGGCGATGGCCTTGATCCGAACGCACTTGCGGCGGCGGATCTTCTCCGCACAGACGGCCAGCGCCGCCATCGCCCGCTCCATGGCCGCCTCGCTCATCCGGCCGTTCTGGGACAGACCTTCGCCCAACCGCACGATGCGCGAGTAGGCCTCGACAACGCGAAAGCCGCCCGGCGTGGGCGTGGCGATCAGCAGACGGCAGTTGTTGGTGCCCAGATCAAGGGCCGCGTACGTCGCCGGATGTCCGCCCGACGACCTTCGACGGTCCTCGGCGGGACCGTTTCGCGCTTGTCGCGCCTCCGACATGGCTCAACCCTGTCTGCGCAGACGCCGCAGGCGGGCGTCTCGTTTCAACGGCGACTGTAGCGGCGGGTTTCGCGCGGTGGAAGGCATTGACTTGCCAGCGCCCGGCAAGGACCTACGTTCATCTTCCAGTCAGGGCCGCGGGCATAGAGTCCGGAACATTATGGACACCAGGAACGCCAAATTCGCGATCGGCCAGGTGGTCAGGCACCGGCACTTCCCGTTCCGGGGCGTGATCTTCGACGTCGATCCGACGTTCGCCAACACCGAGGAATGGTGGCAGTCGATCCCCGAGGAAATCCGGCCCCGCAAGGATCAGCCGTTCTACCACCTGCTGGCCGAGAACAATGAGAACACCTACGTCGCCTATGTCTCGGAGCAGAACCTGCTGCCCGACGACACCGGCGAGCCGGTGGGACATCCGCACACGGCCCTGATCTTCGACGGCTTCCAGGACGGCCACTACAACATGCGGCCCCGGATCGCGCACTGAGCGCGGGACGTGCTGCGACACAGGCCTTCGGCGCTGCTCAGCATGACGTAGCGGATGGCCTTCTGACCCAGTCATCCCGCGCAAGAGGCGCTGTGTCCGTGGCGAAGGACGCAAGGTTGTTTCAACAGAAACCGGTTTCACGCTCGCCTTAGAACGGAAATTCCAGCGAAGCAGGCGCATTGTCCGGCCATGAGCGCAGACGGCTTTAGCGACCGTCCGCCTGCCGGAGCGGCGGCGGACTGGACCATCGACCAGGCTTGGGACAGCTACACGGCGTCGGAGCACGCCGTGTGGGACACCCTCTACGAACGCCAGGCGGCCCTGCTGCCCGGCCGCGCCTGCGACGAGTTCCTGCGCGGCCTGGACGCCCTGAACCTCCATCGCGGCGGCATCCCCGATTTCCGGAAGATCAATGAGGACTTGAAGCGCCTGACCGGCTGGACCGTGGTCGCCGTGCCGGGCCTGGTGCCCGACGACGTCTTCTTCGAGCACCTGGCGAACCGCCGCTTTGTTTCGGGCCAGTTCATCCGCAAGCCGGACCAGCTGGACTACCTGCAGGAGCCGGACATCTTCCACGACGTGTTCGGCCACGTCCCGATGCTGACCGACCCGGTGTTCGCGGACTACATGCAGGCCTATGGCGAGGGCGGCCGGCGGGCGATGGGGCGCGGCCAGCTGCACAATCTGGCGCGCCTCTACTGGTATACGGTCGAGTTTGGCCTGCTGGAGACGGCGAAAGGCCTGCGCATCTACGGGGCCGGCATCGTCTCCTCGCGCACCGAGTCGATCTTCGCGCTCGACGACCCGTCCCCGAACCGGATCGGCTTCGATCTCGAACGGCTGATGCGGACACCCTACCGCATCGACGACTTCCAGCAGGTCTACTTCGTGATTCCGTCGCTGCAGGCGCTGCTGGACGCCACCCTCCAGGACTTCGGACCGATCTACGCGCGGCTGGACGGGGCGTCGGACATCGCGATCGACGCGATCCTGCCCACGGACCGCGTCTACACGACCGGCACACAGGCCTATGCGGCGGCCGGCGGCAGGTTGGCCGCCGCCTTCTGACCGCGCGCCTCGGCCTTCAACCCGAACAATAGCCGCAGGGCCTGGACCCGGCGCACGATCTCGTAGGTCGCGAAGCAGGCGGCGAACGTGACGGCGACGAGGATGGCCGCCTCCAGGCCCTGGTTCAGCCCCAGCTTCGACAGGTGGTAGGCCGCCACGACGATCACCGTCTGGTGGACGATGTAGAACGGGAACACCGCCAGGGTCAGGTAGGTCAGGCGCGGCCCGCCTCGCGTCAGGTGCTTCGCGCCGAAACCGAGGATGGCCAGGATCGCGCACCATTGATTGGCGGCGTAGATGAAGCCGCCCAGCACCTGCAGCCACTGAGGCGCGGCAATGGCGTCGCCCCGATGCCGCCAGTCATAGCCCGCGATCACCGCCCAGGCCGTGAACGCCAGGACCAGCGCCGGCCAGCGCAGCCGGATCGTCGCCGCGCGGAAGGTCTCCGACTTGGCGATCAGGAAGCCGAGCAGGAAGGCGGCGAGGCTGATCGAATGGGTGTACCAGTCATCGATCAGGGCGTGGGTGACCTCGAACAGCGGGGCCACCACCAGGCGGCATGCGGCGAGGAAGGCGATCGGCGCCAGCAACAGCACCCAGCCCCGCATCGCCTCGCCAAGCCCTTCGCCAAGCCGCGTCAGCGGCCCGCGGGCCAGACCCCACAGGATCGCCAGAAACATCGTGTAGACAAAGAGATAGGCCACGAACCACATGTGATTGTAGGTCGGGGTGATCAGGCAGCCGTCGCCGTCGCACCAATGGCCGGATGCGGTGACGTACTTGCCGTAGAACTCGGCGACCGAGCCGTCGAAGACGCCGGCCTCGACGACCTCGTAGTAGCTCTGCGGCGGCACGACCACGAGGATGGCGAAGACCAGCGGCGGCAGCAGCCGCCAGGCGCGCTGGCCCGCCAGCTCGCCGGCGCTGATCTTGTCGGCCATGAACCGCGTCGCCGCGCCCGAGACCAGGAACAGCAGCGTCAGCCGCCAGGGACTGGTCAGATGCATCACCGGCTCTAGCGCCTCGACCGGCCGCGGGCTCTTCACGTGCCAGTCCCAGGGCACGTAGAACATGCCGACGTGGTACAGGATCAGCAGGAAGAAGGCGCCGACGCGGATCCAGTCGAGGTCATGGCGGCGATCGGGGGTGGTCGGAGACATGGCGTGAGCTCGCGGAGGGAAGACGGCTCTCCATGCCGGGCGACGCCACCGCGTCGCTACGGCCCTGCCGTGTGCGGCCGATCCGGCGGGACGAACGGGGGCCGCCTGTGACGAACGGCGCGACATCGGGGACGAACGGAACCGAGCTGAAGGCCTTCACCTGGGGCGCGTCCGCGACGGCGGCGATCATCCTCGGCGTCACCCTGGTCAATGTCGCCACGATCCGGCACGACATGCCGCACCTCGACTGGCGCGCGCCCTGGGTCTGGGAGGGCAGCAGCGCGTTGGCCGTCTACGCCATCCTGTGGCTGCCATGGTTGGCCCAGCGCGTCGCGCCGCTCGACGAATGGCGCAGCCCGCGGTTCTGGCTGATCCATGCCGCCGGCGTCCTGGCCTGGTCGGCGCTGCATGTCGCCGGCTTCCTGGCCCTGCGCCACGGCGCCTATGCGCTGGCGGGCGAGTCCTACCGCTACGGCGACCTGCGCGAGGAGTTTCCGTACGAGCTGCGCAAGGACGTGCTGAGCTACAGCTTGACCGTGGTCGCCTACTGGGTCGCGCGGCGGCTGGCCCTGCAATCCACGGCGACCGCGCCCGACCGTCCCGCGACGTTCGACATCCGCGATGGGGCCAGGCTGGTCCGTGCGCCGGTCGTCGACATCCTGGCGGTGTCCTCGGCCGGCAACTACGTCGAGTTCCATCTCGCCGACGGCCGCAAGCCGCTGATGCGCGCCTCCCTCGCCGCCGTCGAAGGCCAGCTGTCGCCGTTCGGCTTCGTGCGCACGCACCGCTCCTGGCTGGTCAGCGCCGCGCGCGTCAGCGGCCTGACGCCTGCGGGCTCCGGCGACTACATGGTGCAGCTCGGCGCGTTGGAGGTTCCGCTGTCGCGGCGCTTTCCCGCAGCCCTGATGAAGCTGCGCGGCGGCTGAAGCCGGGGACATGCTCCCGCGGGGTGCGTGTCCCCCGCGATTGTCCGCCAAGAGGCCGGGGGACACGCACCGCTCCGCGGAGCATGTCCCCGATCAGCGCTGGAACGGATAGAAGCCGCCGCCGAGCGCCAGGATCGCGGTCAACGCGTCCAGCGCCTCCCGGCTTTCGACCAGCAGCTGCGGATCGGCCAGGTCGGCGGGCAACAGGCGGTCGCGGTAGTGGCGCTCGGCCCAGGCCGTCAGTCGCCCATGGAGATCGGCGTCGAACCGCTGGGCCGGATTGGTCGCGGCCAGTTCGGCGTCGGTCAGCACCACGCGCAGGCGCAGGCAGGCGGGCCCGCCGCCGTTGCGCATGCTCTGGCGCACGTCGACGTACTCGACGCGACCGATCGGAGCGTTCGAGGCGATGGCGCGGTCCACGGCCGCCTTGGCCCGCGGTGTCTCGGCCGTCTCCGTCGGCGCGATCAGCGTGAGCCTGTCGTCGCCGGGAAGAGCGGCCAGCATCGAATTGAAAAGATAGGACTTCACCGCCTCGGCGAGCGGCAGGTCAGCCTCGTCGACCTGCACGAACTGCGGCTCGAACCCGGTCGCTGCGGCGCGGACGTCGGCCATCATCGTGGCCGTGTCCTCGAAGGCCGCCTCGTGGAAGAACAGGCAGGCCTTGGCGCCGACGCAGACGACGTCGTTGTGGAACACCCCCGCTTCGATGGCCGCGCGGGCCTGACGGGCAAAGACCGCGCCGCCGGCGCCGTGCCGGCGCGCGACGGCCTCGAACGCCTGCTTCGTCTGGCGGGCGGGAAAGCGGCCAGTCCAGGGTTCATAGGCGTCGCGGCCCCAGACGAACAGGTTCACCCCCGCCTCGCCGTGGTCGGCGCAGAGGCGGACATGGTTGGCCGCGCCCTCGTCGGCGAAGTGCGGCTGGGCCGGCAGCGGATCGTGGACCGCGAACCGGTCCGGATCCGGGAACAGCGCTTTCAGCGACCGTGTCGTCTGCGCGCCCTCGAGGCTGCGGTGCAGGTTGGTCAGCAGGTTGGCCGGCGTGAAGTGCACCCGGCCGTCGGCGGCGTCGGCGCTCGGCGTCACCGTGGCGGCGTTGGCGGCCCACATCGGCGAGGCGCTGCAGGCGGTGTTGAGCAGCTCCGGCGCCTGGCGGGCGGCGGTCTCGATCACCGTGGCGTCCGACCCGCCGAAGCCCAGCGAGCGCAGGAAGCCGACGTCCGGCCGCTCGTGCGGCGGCAGCACGAACTGCGGCAGGCCGAGATCGGCCAGCAGCCGCATCTTCTTCAGGCCTTCGAGAACGGCCGCGCGCGGATTGGACGGATCGCCCTTGTTGATCTCGCTGGCCAGATTGCCCGGCGCCAGCCCCGCGAAGCTGTGTGTCGGCCCGACGAGGCCGTCGGCGTTGGCCTCGACCGCCCTCACCCGCGCAGCCCCTTGATGTCGCCGAGCGTCGGGACGACGGCGTCGGCCTCGAAGCTGGCGACCGGGTAGGCGCAGTAGTCAGCGGCGTAGTAGGCGCTGGGCCGATGGTTGCCTGAGGCGCCGAGGCCGCCAAACGGGGCCGTGCCGGCCGCGCCGGTGGTCGGGCGGTTCCAGTTCACGACGCCGGCCCGGATGCGCTGCTGGAAACGCTCCCAGCGGGCGCGGTCGTCGCTGATCAGCCCGGCCGAGAGGCCGTAGCGGGTGGCGTTGGCCAGGGCGATGGCGCCGTCGAAGGTCGCCGCGCGGCGCACCTGGACGATCGGCGCGAAGATCTCCTCGTCCGGCGTCTCATGGTGGCTGACGTCGAGGATGCCGGGCGTGATGAAGGCGTCCGTCAGGCCCTCGACCTTGCCGGCCTGACGGATCACCGTCCCGCCGAGGGCGGCGGCGGCCTTGCGGGCGGCGTCGGCGGCGCGGGCGGAGATCAGCGGCCCCATGAACGGCTCGTCGGCGGCGTTCCAGGCGCTGATGCGCAGACGGTCGACCAGGGCGACGACGGCCTCGATCACGGCATCGCCCTCATGGCCCTCGGGCACGATCAGGCGGCGCGCGCAGGAACAGCGCTGGCCGGTGGTGATGAAGCTGGACTGCACGACCAGCGCCGCGGCGGCCTCGGCGTCGGTGGCGTCCCAGACGACCAGCGGATTGTTGCCGCCCAGCTCCAGCGCCAGGATCACGTCCGGGCGATCGGCGAACTGGCGGCGGAAGTGGGCCCCGGCCGCGCCCGAGCCGGTGAACAGCAGGCCGTCGATGTGCTGTTCAAGCAGGGCCTGGCCAGTCTCCTTGCCGCCCTGGACGAGGTTGACGACGCCGCGCGGCAGGTCGGCCGCCTCCAGCGCCTCGACCATCAGCTGGCCGGTCAGCGGCGTCTCCTCGGACGGCTTGAACACCACCGTGTCGCCGGCCAGCAGCGCCGGCACGATGTGGCCGTTGGGCAGGTGGCCGGGGAAGTTGAACGGCCCGAGCACGGCCATGACCCCGTGCGGCCGGTGGCGCAACACGGCGCGGCCGAAGGGCGTGACGGTCTCCTTGACGCCGGTCCGCTCGTCGTAGGCGGCGATCGAGACGTCCACCTTGCCGATCATCGAGCCGAGCTCGGCGGTCGTCTCCCACAGCGCCTTGCCGGTTTCTCGGGAGATCGCCTCGGCCATCGGGACGCGGCGTTCCTCCAGCGCGGCCTTGTAGCGGCGCAACGCCTCGACCCGCTCGGCGCGCGGACGGTCAGCCCAGTCGTGGAAGGCGTCGCGGGCCGCGGAAACGGCGGCGGAGACGTCGGCCGCGGCGGCCGTGCTCTCCTGCCAGACCGCCTCGCCCGTCGCAGGGTCGATCGAGGTCAGCGCCGGGCCGTGCCCGGGACGCCATTGACCGTTGATGAACAGGCTGCGGCTCATGAGCGGACTCCGTCTGAAATCCTCTCCCTCTTGGGAGAGGGGGACCATGCGGAGCATGGTGGAGCGGGGCGCGCGGCGTCATGCCGGACCACCGCAGATCTTGAGGAGAGAAACAGGGCGGCCAACCGGCCGTCGTGAGGGCGTCCCTCTCCACCACCCTTCGGGTGGTCCCCCTCTCCCAAGAGGGAGAGGAACGGCGAAATCGTCATGACTTCACCTTCACCGTTTCGCCTTCGCGCACGCCCAGCACCTCCGCCGCCTCACGGGATAGCACCGCGCTCTCGTGATCGAGCAGCACCGGCGTCCGCACCGCGCGGAAGCGCCCGATGTCCGCGGTCGAGACCAGCGCCTCCTCGCCGAAGGCGTCCTCGCCCAGTTTCACCGTCAGGCGCCGGGCGTCCTTGACGGTTCGGATCTCGTCGCGCGGCGCGCCCATCGTCGGCCCGGCGTCGAACAGATCGACCAGGCCCTGATAGCGGAAACCCTCCCGTTCGAGCATCGCGCGGGCGGCCTCGCCATCGCGGTGGACCCGGCCGATGCTCTCGCAGGCGGCGGTTGGCAGCAGGCCGGTGTAGATCGGATGGCGGGGCGCCAGATCGAGGATGAACTGGCCGTTGGTCGAGGCGCTCATCAGGTCCGCCTCGTCGAACTCCAACCGGAAGAACTTGTGCGCCACGTGCTCCCAGAAGGGGCAGACGCCGTTGTCGTCGAACCAGCCCCGCAGCTCGGCCAGCACCATCTCGGCGAACCGGCTCGGCTCGATGCCGATCAGCATATAGCGCGACTGGGCGAGCAGCCGACCTGCCCCGCCCTTGCGCTTCTCCGGCCGCAGGAACAGCGAGCCGACTTCGGACCAACCGGCGCACTCGTTGACCAGCACCAGCGCCTGGTGGTCGAACCGCATGTTCAGGGTCGGCGACGACTGGGCCAGCGTCACGACGCGGAACGAGAAGAACGGCCGCTTCAGGCCGACCCCGGCCTTGACGCCCGCGACGCCGTCGACGGCGCCGGTGTCGCTGTCCTCCAGCATCAGGGTGTACCAGGCCTCGGGCGGGGCGACTTCTCCCGCGAAGCTGGCTTTGGAGAGGTCGAGGCGCTCGCGCAGCGTCGGCTCGTCCTCCGGCAGGCTGGTGAAACCGCGGCCGGACAGGACGGCCAGCTCCATCAGCTGCTCGTAATCGGCCGGAAGCGCGGGTCGAACGACGAGCATTCAGTGGGACTCCATCAGGGCGCGGATGCCGCGGGCGTCGATTTCGCCGGCGGCCAGTTTCATCAGGATCAGGGCGGACAGCTGGGCGCGCTCGGCGAAGCTGTCGGGCCAGGCGAACTCGTTCTCGCTGTGGATGTCGCCGCCGCGCACGCCGAGCGTGTCGACGTTCGGCAGGCCGGCCGCGAACAGGTTGTTGCCTTCGCAGACGCCGCCGGACGGCTTCCAGGCGATGTCCTGGCCCAGCAGGGCGCCGACCTCTCTCACCTTGCCGAACAGCTCGGTCTGGGCGGCGTTGAACGGCTTGGCCGCACGGGTGAAGCCGCCGTGCTGGCTGACCAGCAGGCCGTCGCCCTCCCCGGCCTTCATGGCGCCGCGGATGCCGGCCTCGAGCCAGGCGGCCGCCTCGGCGTCTGGGAAGCGGACGTTGAAGCGGACGATGGCGATGTCGGGGACTACGTTCAGCGGCGAGCCGCCGTCGATCCGCGCGATGTTGACCGTCACCCCGTCGCGGCGGCCGTTGAGCCCGTCCAGCGCGCCGGCGATACGGGCGGCGGCGGTGATGGCGTTACGGCCCTCATGGAAGGCGCGGCCGGCGTGAGCCGTGCGACCCATCACCCGGATGTGGAAGTTGCCCGAACCCTTGCGCTCGCTGGCCAGGGTGCCGTCAGGCAGCATCGAGGGCTCGTAGGTCAGGCCGACGTGGCCGAGGCGGCCGTACTCGGCGAGGACCGGACCCGACGCCAGGGAGCCGATCTCCTCGTCCGGCGAGATCAGCACGCGGTAGCCGAGCTTGGCGGCGTCGGGCGAGGTCTCGAACGCCTCGAGCGCCGCCAGGATGACGCTGATCCCGCCCTTCATGTCGGCGATGCCGGGGCCGTGCAGCGCGCCGTCGGCCCGCGTGCCAACGGTCTGAAAGCGGCTGTCGGCCGGATAGACGGTGTCGTAGTGGCCGGTCAGCACGACCTGCACCGGCGCCTCGGGCCGCACGATCAAGCTCATCGACGGGGTGTGCGTCTGCTCCCGCTCGCGGCCATCGGCGCCGATCTCGATCGACGGCTGCAGCGGAATCTCGACCGGCTCGGTCGGCAGAACCGCGAAAGCGGGCGTCAGCAGGTCCAGCGTGGCGCGCAGGCCCGCGAGGTTGCGGCTGCCGGAGTTGACGTCGCTCCAGCCGACCGCGCGCTCGACAATGGTCGACCCTTGTTCGGCGATGGAATCGAGAACGGCCTTCTCTTCCGGCGACAGGCGCATCGGCTGGTTCCGTCTAGCTCTACAACGCCATTGCCGCGCGGACCGGGTCGACGCACGTGTCTGAACGAAGCGACCCGCCGGAATGGCGCAAGACGGGAGTCGCCGAACGGCATCTTCCTAGCCGACAGGTGACGGAAGGTGAACCCCCAGCGCCTTCAGTCAGTCGATCGCGCCCGCATCAGCCGAATGAGAAGGACAAGCGCTGCACACAGCCCCGCCAGCGCGCCAGCGCTCGTGACCCAGACCTTGATCCGATCCCAGACGCCTACATGATGGAAATAGGTGTCGTTGATCGCGTTGCCGACCGAGTACGAGCCGGCGGCATAGGCCGCCAGGCCCGCGACGAGCAGACTGACGATGAGGAGCGCCACTTCGCGGAACCGTCCGGTCATCGTCAGTAGTCCTTCCGCCAGCGCACGGAGAGCTTGGAGTTCCCTTCCCCGGCCAGCCTGGAGATGATCGAGAGGTTGCGGCGAACGCGCCATTCGACCTGGGCCGCCGGACCTTCGCGGCCGCCGCCGATGATCTCCAGATAGACGTCGTCGGTCAGGTATTTGCCGCCGGCGACCGTCATCTCCGTCCCCGCGCCGCCGCCGGCGAAGACCAGTCGGTCGAGGCCGGCGAAGTTCTTCAGGTTGCCGATCACGTCGAATCCGCCGCCGCCCGCCAGGGCCGCGATCGCCGAGGCTAGCTGCGCGGCCTCCAGCGGCGACAGCTGGGCGGCGGAGGTCCCGAACAGCACCCGCGACAGCACCTCGTCCTGCGGCAGGACGGGTGTCGAGGTCAGGGTGATCTCCGGCCGCGCCGCCGTGCCGCGTACGCGGATCACCGCCGTCAGGGACGTGTCCTCTCGCGTGGCGGTGAGATCAAGGCGGATGCGGTCAGGCGAAGCGGCCAGATACACGGCGCTGCGCAGGTCGAACTCGAACCGCTTGCCGGCGAAATCGTACTCGCCGCGGACCATGCGGGCGACGCCGTCCAGCACGGGCTTCGCGGTGGTGCCGGTCACCCGGGCGTCGAGCGACATTTCCGCGTCCAGACCGCGCCCCTCGATGAAGATGCCGCGCGCGGCCTTCAAGGTGACGTCCAGCGCCACGACCAGACCGCGCCGCGGCTCAGGCAGCACGTCGCCGTCGCTGGCGCCCGGCTTGTTGCGCTCGATGACCTCCATGGGCACCACGCCCGACGGAGTCGGGGGATCGGCGGCGATGGTGGCGCGGTCGATGGTCAGCGCGCCGGAGACCTGGACCTTGCCGTCGGCGGCGCGATTGAGCGTGGCGTCGCCGGAGGCCGTGGCCGTCACCGCGTCGTTGGAGATCAGCTGGAAGTCCTGCAGCGTGACCCGGAAGCTGCTGACGCCGTCCCGCAGCAGGCTGATGCGGCCGCCGCCCGAGAGCCGCCCCGCCGCCCCGCCGCTCACCCGACCGCCACGCCCGTCGGTGGCCGAGAAGCGGCTGACGTCGATGGCGTTGTCGGCGAGATTTGCGACCACGGCCATGTCCTCGAGCTTGAGACCGACGACGCCGTCCTCGAAGACGCCGTTGTGAAGCTCCGCGTGGCCGGTCAGCCTCGGGTCGCTCAGGCTGCCGGCGATGCTCCCGTTCATGTCGACCACGCCGGACAAGGTTCGCTCGCCGCCGACCAGCAGGTCCCACAGCGGCTTGACCTCGCCCTTGGCCTCGAAGCGGCCGCTCATCGGCTCGCGAGTGGCGATGGCCAGACGCAGGGGCGCGGCCGAGGCCGCGGCCGGCAGGGTGACAGAGGCGACGGACCGCAGCCCCCCGGCGTTGGTGGCGACTGCGTCGATCTTCAGAGTCTGGTCGTCGAGCACCGCCCGCACCCGGCCGTCAACCGAAACCGCCCTGCCGGCGCCCCGCGCCCGGGCGCCCTTCAACGAGGCGTCCACCGCGCCGGCCAAACGCTGGCCGCGCCCTTGCAGCGTGATCTTGCCGTCGACCGTGCCGGCAAGGTCCTCGTTCAGCGCGCCCAGCGAGACGTTCACCAGGTCCGCGGCGATGTCGGCCTGGTCGCCATCCGTCTTCAGCGAGATGTCCGCCCGGCCGCCCTCGATTTCCAGCTTCAGATCGGCGAAACGCTGACCGTCGCCGAAGCCGAGGCGCGCGGTCTCGAGCGTCTTGAAATCGGCGCTGCCGAAGCGTCCCTCGCCATTGAGCGCTAGGCCGCTGGTCTTGTCGCCGCTGGCGTAGAATCCGTCGCCCTTGAAGCGCCATCGGTTGGCTCCATAGGCGCCGCGCAGGTCGACGGCGACCGGCAACCGCGACAACGGCCCGTCCGCCGTTATCGTGCCGCGCCAGAACCGCAGGCCGCCCGCGCCGCGCACGACCGCTTCGTTGGCGGTGAGGTTCAGCGTCGCGCGACCGTCGATTCCGGCGTCCGACAGCGCCGCCGTGCCGGATATCTGGCCCGAGGTCAGCAAGGCGCCCGGACCGATGGCGAGGATCAGATTCGCGGTCGAAGGGCGCCCCCGCCGCAACGCCAGGGATCCCGTCGCCTTCACCCCGCCGGCATCGGCGTCCAACCCGCTGAGGTCCAGTCCGCCCTGGGCGAAACGGAAATCGGTGCGGGCGCGGGCCGGGCCATATTCGCTGTCGGCCGTCAC
This sequence comes from uncultured Caulobacter sp., assembly GCA_937925635.1. GTDB lineage: Bacteria > Pseudomonadota > Alphaproteobacteria > Caulobacterales > Caulobacteraceae > Caulobacter. Next base: position 19,699 of record CALALX010000130.1, on the reverse strand, counting down.
CGCGACCGCGCCGTCGGTTCCGGCGGGACCGCGGGCGAAACTCAGCACGATGTGGGCGTCCCGCAGCGGAAGGCGCGGCAGGTCGACCTGGGCGACGTCGGCGACAAGGTCGGCCCGCGGCGCGCCGATGGCGCCGGTGATCGCGCCGGAGCCCTTGGCCTCGCCGGCGATTTCGACCGGTCCAGCGCGGAACGGTCCGCGGGCGGTCCAATCGAGCTTCAGCTTCAGCGCGCCGGCCGGACCGATCAGTCCCGCCGTCCGCGCCTCGCCGAGCGCGCCGTCAAGCCGCGCCTCCGAGACCGAGACCACGCCCGCCAGATACTCCGCCTTGCCGCGCAGGCGTGGCGTCGCGCCGAGCAGGCGGTCGAGCTCGCTCAGCCCCGTGGCGAAGGATGCGCCCTTGGCGTCCAGGGAGAAGACCCAGGGCCGTACCCGGCCGCCCTGCGAGGCGGACCAGGACGCCGTGGCCCGTCCCCTCGCGCCGAACCGGGCGGCCTCGAGATTGGCCATGCGCGCGTCGCCCTTGAATGAAAGGCCGCCCAGCAGGTTGCGTTCGCCGGTGGCGTCGAGGTCCAGCCCCGCCCCCTTGGCGACAATCCTGCGCATCAGCAGACGACCGTCCTTCAACCGGGCGATGACCACGTCAGCTTTCGGCCTGCCGCCCAGCAGCGCCGCGACATAGCCCTTGCCGCCGCCGCCATCGCCGCTGAGCCGGCCGTCGATCACCAGCTCGCCCTTGCGACGCGAAACCTTCACGGGCCCCTGGGCCCGAGCGAGCGTGTAGCCGACCGCCTTGAAGTTGGTGGCGGACAGCGCGCCGGCATAGGCCCAGTCGGATGCGTCGCCGATGATCACGCCCCGGGTCGTCGCCTGGCCGTCGACGATCTTGCCGGTCAGGCTGGAGAGTGACCGCGAAGTGATCGTCAGCGTCAGACCCTTCTTGCCGGTCAGACGCTTTCCAAGGTCCGCCTCGCCCTTCGCGGCCACGGTCATCAGGTCGCTCGAAGCGGACGCGTCGAGGGCGTAGAGGCCGCTCCGGGCCTTGCCGCCGCGCCCGGCGAACCGGACCTCGTCGCCGAACCGTCGCGCGTAGCCGGCGGTGAGGGTCGAGGCGGCGAGCGACACCCGGCCCGAGGCGGAGCCGCCGGCGGCGTCCCAGGTCCCGGAGCCCTCCAACGGCCGCGTCGCGCCAGAGGTCGCCAGCAGGTCGAACCGGCCCTGTTCGCCGGCGCCGTTGACATTGACCTTGAGCATGAAGGGCCGATCGGCCGGCAGGCCGAGCGAACCGGCCATGGCCCCGCCGCGCGCTTCCAGCGCGTCGGCGAATATCTTCAAGGGCCGACCCTTGCCGGCCTCGATCGCCAGGATCAGTCGATCGCCCGGGTGCAATCGACTGGCGGCGCCCAGCGCGACGGTCGTCGGTCCGCGTCGCACTACCTCGATCCGGCCGGCCACGTTGAACAGACCGCGCCGATAGCTGAAGGCCGGCTGGGTCTCGACCGGAAGGCGCAGACTCTCGATCTCGACCGAGACCGGCATGCCCCTCGATTTGGTCTTCGGCGTCAGGGTCGGACGGCGAAGCACCCGGACTTCACGCGCGGTGATCTCATCGGCGTGGAAGCGGCGCACGAACAGCTCATGATAGCGCCACCGCATTCGGACATCGGCGGCGTCCAGCCAGACGCCCTTCTCGTCGGCGATGGTCAACCGACGCACCGCGAAGCTGCGCCACAGATCGCCGCTAAGCCCTTCGATCTTCAGCCGGCCGAAGCGGCCGATCTTCAGCCCGCTGGCGCTTGCCTCGACGAACAGCAGACCGGGCGCCGTATTGACGCCGTAGCGCGCCACGACCCCGATTCCCGCGACCAGCATTACGACCAGGACCGAAACGAGCATGACCCAGCCGGGCGCCGTCGTCGGCCGGAGGCGACGTCGGGCCTTGGCGGCCGGGGCCGCGCGCGGGGCTTCGCTCTCGCTCAAAACGCCTGCCCGATGCTGATGTAGATCTGGAAGTTGGCGTCTCCCTCGCGTTTGTCGAGCGGGACGGCGATGTCGGCGCGGATGGGGCCGAACCCGAGGTCGTAGCGCACGCCGACGCCGACGCCGACGCCGAGGTCCTCACCGCCGGGAAAGGTGTCGCTGCCCACGGCCCCCGCATCGACGAACCCGACGGCGCCCCAGCGCTCGGTGAACTTGCGGCGGACCTCGAAGCTGACCTCCGCCAGCGAGACGCCGCCCTGGGGCGTATTGTCCGACAGGCGCGGGCCGATGGCTTGCCAGCCATAGCCGCGCACCGAGCCGCCGCCGCCCGCGTAGAAGCGCCGGGGCGCCGCCACCTCGTCGAGCACCGCGCCCCAGATGGAGCCTGCCTTGGCGCGCGCGGCCAGAACGGTCTTCGCCTCTTCATCGAACGACCGGTAGTAGGAGCCCTGCGCCTGGACCCGCAGATACAGCGCCTGCACGTCACCCAGCGTCGCGGTCGGCTCGACGCGCGCCTCAACCCGCCATCCGCGGGTCGGGTCCAGCGGGTCGTCCGAGCGATCGAGCGCGAAGGCGGCCAGGGCCGAAGCGGTGTAGACGTCCTTCTCCTCCGCCCTGAAGACGATGTTGCCGATCTGCTCCTTCTCGGCGCTGCGGGCCGCATCGAGCGACAGTCCGCCGGTGACGAAGGAAGTCTTGCCAAAGCGGCGCGTAATGTCGCCGCTGACGCCAAAGCCCATCGCGTCATAGGCGTCGGTCTGTTCGTTGTAGACTCCGGCTACCACGGTCAGGGTCTGCTGCGGTCGGCCCCAGTGCGGCAGAACGACCTTGCCCTCCAGGCGTTGCTCGAGCTCTGCGAGGCGGAGGGTGTAGGTTTGAGTGTCCGCCCGGTGAAACCGATTGTAACGCGTGCGACGAACGTCCAGGCCGGCGCCCTCGCTGGTCGAATAGCCCGCCGAGATTTCGAGCGTTCTGGCCGCGCGGTCCGCCACCGTCACGAGCACCGGGCGACGGCCATTGGCGTCAGCCTTGTCGCCGGGCTGCAGCGACACGCCGACGGAGTCGTAGACGCCCGTGTCGAGCAGCCGTCGCTCAAGCTCCGCCAAGTCCTCAGGGTCGTAGACGTCGCCCGCCGTCCAAGGGGCCAGCCCTCGGATCCAGTCGGGGTCGGTGCGTCCGATCTCGCCGAGACTCAGGCCGTCAACGCGCACGAGCTCGCCGGCGATGATGCGGAAGGTGGGTTGGACGCTGCGGTCCTGATGGTCAACCACCACCTGCCGAACGCCGGGTCCGGCATCGGCGTAGCCGCGCTTCTGCAGCGCCGCCACGATCCGGCCTTCGGCGGCGAGGACATCCGCCGCCTTGCCCGGCGCTCCGCGACGAAGCGCCATGGCCTGTTCGGCGGCGATGCCGACTTCCGGGACGGGCTCCTCGCCGATCCACTCAATGCCGGGCCGCAGAAAGCGGAATCGGGGGCCAGGCGTGACCTTGACCACGGCGCGTGGCGGCTGGCCGCCGTCGTCGTCGTCCGGGTCGACCACGTCCGGCTCGACCGCATAGCCGTAGTAGCCCTGGGTTCTCAGGGCCGCGACGGCGTCATCGGCGGCCTCGCGCGCCCGTCGCCGGGCCTCGAATCGCGTCGACGCGGGCGTCTTGCTGACGCCGATCGCCCGTTCGATCGCTTCGCGCAGTTCTTGGTCCTGCACGCCCTCGACCTGCGCCTTGAGCTGTTGCGCGACCGCGCCTGACGCACCGAATCCGAGCGCGACAAAGGCCGTTGCGGCCAGGGCGATGCGCGAAGGCGCCAAGCGTCTATTCTCCTCTTGGCCCCCGAATCCCGTGTAGTCGGGCGGAGAGCGGCTGTCACGTCCATCCGGCCTTTGCAGCGGCGACGAAAGTTGCACAAATGACGTGCAGTCGCGCGCCTTGGGCCTGGCGCCCGGCCGAAACCTGACGCCCGCCCGGCGAAGAGCGCTACGAATGAACCGTGAAAAGGCCTTCCCGGCCGTGAACGAAACGGATCCCGACGTGAGCCTGGCCGCCGCCGAACCCCTCGACCTCGCTCCGGCGCTGCCGATGACCGACGCCGCCTACCTGCCGGGCGCCGCCTTTGACGAAATGTACGCGCCCGGCGGCGATGTGCGGTCGCACTACAGCGCCGTCCACACGCGCCTCACCACCCTCTCGCCGGAGGCGCTGGCGGATCGACAGAAGACCCTCGAGCGATCCTTCCTGCTGCAGGGCATCACCTTCACGGTCTATGGCGCCGAGACGACCACCGAGCGCATCATCCCGACCGACCTCGTGCCGCGCATCATTCCAGCCACGGAATGGAGGACGATCGAAAAGGGCCTGACCCAGCGCCTGCGGGCGCTGAACATGTTCCTGGCCGACATCTACGGCGATCAGCAAATCCTGATGGACGGGATCGTGCCGCGGGAGCTGGTTCTGGGCGCACCGTCCTATCGACGCGAGATGCAGCACCTCTACGTACCCCACAAGGCGTACGCCAACGTCTGCGGCAGCGACCTGATCCGCGGCCAGGACGGCGCGTTCGCGGTGCTGGAAGACAACCTGCGGGTCCCGTCCGGCGTCTCCTACATGCTGGCCAACCGGGACGCGGCCAAACGCACCTTCCCCGGCACCTTCCGCCATTCGAACGTCGCGCCGGTCGAGCGCTATCCTGACCTGTTGCTCGCCACGCTGAAGAGCATGGCGGTCGAGTGGAGGCCCGACCCCCAGGTCGTGGTCCTGACGCCCGGCGTCTACAACAGCGCCTACTACGAGCACGCCTACCTCGCCCGCCTGATGGGGGCGCCGCTGGTCGAGGGGCGCGACCTCGTTGTGCACGAGAACATGGTCTACATGCGCACCACGACCGGCCTTCGCCGGGTGGACGTCATCTACCGTCGGGTCGACGACGATTTCATCGACCCCCTGACCTTCCGCCGCGATTCCTCGCTGGGCCTGGCGGGACTGTTCAACGCCTACCGCGCCGGCAATGTGGTGATCTGCAACGCCCCGGGCACGGGCGTCGCCGACGACAAGGCCGTCTACGCCTTCGTTCCCGACATCATCCGCTACTATCTGGGCGAGGACGCCGTCCTGCCGAACATCGAGACCTATCTCTGCCGAGAGCCCGCGCAGCTGAGCCACGTGCTGGCCAATCTCGACAAGCTGGTGGTCAAGGCGGTCGGCGCCTCCGGCGGCTACGGCATGCTGGTCGGGCCCCATGCCTCTCGGAAGGAGCGCGAGGCCTTCGCCGACGCCTTGAAGGCCGACCCGGCCAACTACATCGCCCAGCCGACCATCCAGCTGTCGACGGCGCCCTGCCTGATCGACGGCCGCATCGAGGCGCGCCATGTCGATCTGCGGCCCTTCATCCTGTCCGGCGAGAAGATCGTGGTCACGCCCGGCGCCTTGACCCGCGTGGCCCTGCGTCGCGGCTCCCTGGTGGTGAACTCCAGCCAGGGCGGCGGCTCGAAGGACACCTGGGTCCTTGTCGACGACGAGACGACCGGGGAGGTGCGGCCATGATGCTCGCGCGGGTGGCGGACAGCCTCTACTGGATCGGCCGCTATGTTGAGCGGGCCGAGCACTTCTCGCGTCTGGCCGACGTGATGCTCAACGCCACGCTCGACCGCTCCGACGCGGCCGCCCAGACCGCCTACATCGCGTTGTCGGCGGTCGGCGATCCGGACATGGCGCGGGCGTCGCGGACCTACGAGGCGGCGCGAACCCTGGTCCTGGACCGTGACGACCCGAATTCCGTGGTGATGTCGCTGGCCCACGCCCGCGAGAACGCCCGCCAGGTGCGCGATCAGATCACCACCGAGACCTGGGAGCGGCTGAACCTGCTCTATCTCAAGGTCACGGCGGAGACCGCGAGCGCCGATTTCGAAAGCGGCTCGTCGGCGTTCCTGCACGACGTCATCGCCGACCTGCACTTGTTCAAGGGCGCGGCCGACGCGACCATGAGCCACGGCGAGGGCTTCCGATTCCTGATGCTAGGCGTCTACCTTGAGCGGGCGCACCTGATCGCGCGGCTGCTCGAAGTCTGCTTCGGCGACAGCCGCGGCGGCAGCGTCAACGACCGCCTGGCGCTGATGAACCTGCTGCGCATGGGCTGCGCCCTGGAACCCTACCTTCGTCGCTACACGGCCGAGATCGAGCCAACCTTCATTCTCGAATTCCTGCTCTTCGACGAGGAGTTTCCGCGCTCGATCCGTTTCGCGACCGCGCGGATCGAAGAGTACCTGGTCGGCGTCTCACGCCACGTCCAGGTCGGCGGCCTGGCGACACCCGAACGCCTTGCCGGGCGTCTCAAGGCCCGCCTGGAATTCGCCGACCTTCAGGAGCTGGAGACGATCGGCGCCAGCGGCCTGCTGGCCACCGTCGTCAATGAGTGCGGTCGAATCCACGAGGCGATCTATGACACCTTCGTGGCCTATTCAGTCGAGATGAGGCTGCCGGCCTGATGCTGTTAGAAGTCCGCCACGTCACCCAGTACCACTACGAACGCGCGGTCCGCGAAAGCGTGATGGAGCTGCGCATGCAGCCGCGCAAGAGCGCCGGCCAAAGACTGATCAGCTTCGACCTCGACCTTGAGCCCCGGGCCCAGATCTTCTCCTACGCCGACAACTTCGGGAACGCCGTCTATCACTTCGACGTGCCGCACCCGCATGACACCCTGCGCATCGAAGCCCGATCGGCGGTCGAGACCCAGCCCGAGCAGACCCTGCCCGAAGGCGTCGACATGGGAGAATGGGATCGCCTGCGCGGCGACTTCGTGCGCGGCGAGTGCTTCGACTTCCTGCAGCCACACGGCTTTGTCACCTTCTCGCCGGCGCTGCAGACCTTCGTCGCCGAGAAGAATCTCGACGGTCTACGGGCGAGAGATCCCTTGTCCGCCGTGCGGGCCTTGAACCAGATCCTCTACGACGCCTTCGACTACTCGCCCGGCGTCACCACGGCGGACAGCCCCATCGACCTGGCGCTCGGAGTCGGCCGCGGCGTCTGCCAGGACTTCGCCCACATCATGCTGGCGATCTGTCGACGGTGGGGAATCCCGGCCCGCTATGTTTCCGGCTACCTCTTCACCGACCGTCAGCATGGCGACCGTTCGGACCCCGACGCGACCCACGCCTGGATCGAGGTCTTCCTGCCCACCCTGCGCTGGATCGGCTTCGATCCGACCAACAACTGCCTGGCGGGCGAGCGCCACATCGCCGTCGGCGTCGGGCGCGACTACGCCGACGTGCCGCCGTCCCTGGGGGTCTACAAGGGCGAGGCCGACAGCCAGCTGGCGGTCGCCGTCTCGGTCTCCAGGGCCCGGGCCGCGCTGGCCGAACCGGAGTTCCTGCGCATGCCGCGCCCGTCCTTCCCCGGCGGGCGGCGGCGCGGCGCCGGCGGCGACCTCGCGCGTCGGGAACAGCAGCAGCAGCAACAGCAGCAGCAGCAATAGAGCCGTCGGCAGGCCGTCAGACGACCGAGTATATGTGTGCGTGACGGGGAAGCGCCCGTACGACGGCCCCGGCCTTCAGGTCGCGGCCCTGCTCCCGCGAGAGCTGCGCCTCGAGCCTGCGGCCATCCGAAACGGTGAACTCGACATTCGCGATCGCGCCGTCGACGCCGACGCGCTGGACCGTCGCGTCAACGCCCTCGTCGTGCAGCACGATGTCGTAGGGCCTCACAAAGGCCACGGCCGGTCCGTCGGCGATACCCGCCGCCGCCAGGTCGATCGAACCAGCGACGAAGCGGCCGTTCCGCGCCACGCCCTCGATGCGGTTCGCCACGCCGACGAACCCGCAGACGAAGGCGTTGACCGGCGCGTCGCGCACGTCGGCCGGCGCGCCGACCTGCTCGACGACGCCGGCATTGAGGATGGCGACCCGATCGGCGAGTTCGAGCGCTTCTTCCTGGTCGTGGGTCACGAACACGGTGGTCACGCCGGTGGCGTCGTGGATGCGGCGCAACTCCTTGCGCAGCGACTTGCGAACCGTGGCGTCGAGCGCGCCGAACGGCTCGTCCAGCAACAGCACGCGGGGAGAGACCGCCAATGCCCGCGCCAGCGCCACCCGCTGACGCTGGCCGCCGGACAGCTGGTCCGGATATCGCCTGTCCAGCCCTTCCAACTCGACCAGCCGGATCAGCGCGTCGACGCGCGCCTGGATTTCGGCCTTCGACGGTCTGTCGCCGCCCTTGCGGACATCGAGGCCGAAGGCGACGTTCCCCGCCACCGTCATGTGGCGGAACAGGGCGTACTGTTGGAAGACCAGGCCCACCCGACGCCGCGCGGCGGCGATGAAGGTGACGTCCTCGTCGTCGATCAGGATCTGGCCCCGGTCGGGGTATTCCAGCCCGGCGATCGCGCGCAACAGCGTGGTCTTGCCCGATCCCGAAGGGCCGAGCAGCGCCAGCAGTTCGCCGTCGGCGATGTCCAGGCTCACGTCGCTGAGCGCCGGGAAGCGGCCGAATGTCTTCTGCACCGAGCGGATCGAGATGGTCATGGCGGGCTAGGTGTCTCGGTCAGTCGACGGCCAGACGGCCGGGCAGCGCGGGGTCGAGCAGGCTCACTAGCACAAGGGTGACGACCATGGGTCGACAGGGCAACGCCGCCGCTGCGGATGAGCCGACAAAATGGTACGCACTGCAGTGGGTTTCGACGTGCGGCGGCATGCCGTTGGTCCAGCGGCTGGTCGTCGACCGCCATGATCAGGTTTCCACCCGAAAGTGGTCCGAGGTGCATTCGTGAAGTCGCCCCCTTCCCTCGTCTGGATCGTCCGCCTGATCGCCGCCGCCGCCCTTGCCCTGGCGTCGACCACGCCGGCGACGGCGGCCGACTCCGTAGCCGTCGTCGACGTCCGCCTGGTCGATGGCCTGGGCGGCCCGCCGCAGGAGAACCGAACGATCCTCATCGCCGATGGACGGATTGTCGCCGTGACCCCCGCGGAGAGCCCCGCGCCGAAGGGCTATCGCCGGATTGACGGCCGGGGTCGCACCCTGCTTCCGGGCCTTTGGGACATGCACGTCCACACGCTCTGGGCGGAGGAGATCCCGGAGGCCTTCCTCCCGCGGTTTGTCGGCTGGGGCGTGACCACGGTGCGCGACATGGGCGGCGATGACGTGGGCGCGGCGGCCGGCGCCGCGTTCGCGACGGCGCATCCCGATCGCTCGCCCAGGATCTATCGGGCAGGCCGCGTTCTTGACGGTCCCGCGCCGGTCGATCCGTCGATCTCCATCGCCGTGGCGACGCCCCAGGACGCTCGCGCCGCAGTCGCAAGGCTGGCGGAGGGCGGGGCGGACTTCGTCAAGGTCTACACCCTGCTGCCCCGCGAGGCCTTCCTGGCCGCGGGCGACGAAGCCCGCAGGCGCGGCCTCAAGCTCGTCGGCCACCTGCCGTCGACCGCGTCCGTCGATGACGCCATCGCCGCAGGGATGAGCGATATCGAGCACATGGTCGCCGAGACCGGCGGCTATTGTCCGTCGACAGACCGCCTCGCCTGCGAGCCGGTGTTCGACAAATTGATCGCTGCGGACATCGCCCAGACGCCGACCCTGCTGCCGCGCCTGCGGCGGGCCGACGGAGCCGATCATCCGGAATGGGGGGACGATCCGGACCTCGTCGGCCTGCCCGCCTCGGTCCGTGACTACTGGCTCGGCGACCTGCGGAACAGGCGCGCCGCCGCGCCGGAGCTGACGTCGAGCCGCAAGGCCGACTTCGTCCACGAAACCTGGATGGCCTCACGGCTGATCGACAAGGGCGCGCGGATCCTCGCGGGCTCCGACGCCGGAACGCCGTTTTCATACCCCGGGCGATCCCTGCACGAGGAGCTGGCGCTGCTGGTCGCCGCGGGCATGTCGCCGGGCGAAGCGATCGCCGCGGCCACCTCGGGCGCGGCGACGTTCATGGGCGCCGGCGGGCGTTCGGGCCGCGTCGCACCGGGCTACGACGCCGACCTGATCCTGGTCGACGGCGATCCGACGGCGGACATCGGCGCCTTGCGGACGATCGTCCTGGTTATCCGGAGCGGCGTCGTTCTCGACGCCGCGACACTGAAGGAAATGCGCGAGGGCGATCCTGTGGATCGGCGCTCGCGATAAGTTTGGTAGGCCGGCTGGGGGTCGAACCCAGGACCATTCGATTAAAAGTCGAATGCTCTACCACTGAGCTACCGGCCCGCTGGCGAAGCAGCGCGGGGCTGGTTCGAAGCGGCGCGGACCATAGTGGCGACGATCCGGCCCGGCAACCCGCTTGAGCCGCTTTCCGGCGGGCGCGCGGCGTGATTATTCTCTCCCTATGCGTTTCCTGGTTCCCGCCTTCGCCTGCCTGTCGCTCGCCGCCTGCGCGACGGCCAGCCCCGCGCCGCCGCCCGGTCGGATCCAGACGACCGACGATGTCAACAAGGGCAGCGTCGTCGGCGCCGTGTCGGCGCCCGCCCGCGACCTCAACATGCTGCGCACCAAGATCCCTCAGGTGCTGATCGACGCCCTGGACGATCCCTACAAGCGGCCAAGTCCCGCGACCTGCGCCGGACTCACGGCCCTGATCCGCCCCCTGAACGAAGCGCTCGGCGCCGACATCGACGAGCCGCCATCCGATGACGACCGCGACCTGATCGACAAGGGGCGTGACGCAGCGGGCGACACCGCGCTCGGCTTCGTGGCCGGCGCCGCCCAGGACCTGATCCCGCTCCGGGGCTGGGTGCGGCGGCTATCTGGCGCCGAGCGCCACGACCGACTGGTGCGGGCGGCCATCACGGCCGGCGGCATCCGCCGGGGCTACCTGAAGGGCCTGGGCGAATCCAAGGGCTGCAATCCGCCGGCCACGCCGAGTCACCTCAAGTCGACCCTGCCCAAGGAACCGCCCCGAAAGGGTCCGCGGTATCCGATCAGGTAGCTTTGGGGGACACGCACTGACGTGCCTGCCCCCGGGCAACGTCCCCTACTTCAGATGCCGCGCGCGGAACTCGCGCCGGAAGGCCTCGAAGGTTCCTGCGGCGATGGCCGCGCGCATGGCGCGGGTCAGGGCCTGGAAGAAGGCGATGTTGTGCCAGGACAGAAGGACCTGACCGAGGATTTCGTCGGACCGCACCAGGTGGTGAAGGTAGGCCTTCGAATAGTCGCGGCTGGCCGGGCAGTCGCTGTCCTCGTCGAGCGGGCTGTCGTCCTCGGCGAAGCGGGCGTTCTTCATGTTGATGGCGCCGTCCCACGTCCAGGCCTGGCCGTGACGTCCTGATCGCGTCGGCAGCACGCAGTCGAACATGTCGACGCCGCGGGCGACAGCCTCGACCAGGTCAATCGGCTTGCCGACTCCCATCAGGTAGCGCGGCCGGTCGGCGGGCAGCATGGCCGGGGCGTAGTCCAGCACGTCGATCATGCCCTGATGGCCCTCGCCGACCGCGAGGCCGCCGATCGCGTAGCCGTCAAACCCCGTCTCGATCAGCCTCTCGGACGATTCCCGACGCAGGTCCTGGAATGTGGAACCCTGCTGGATGCCGAACAGGGCCTGGGTTTCGCGATCGCCGAACGCCGCCTTGGATCGCGCGCCCCAGCGGGCAGACAGCTCCATCCCTTCCCGCGCACGCCGTTCCTCCGTCGGCCAGGCGACGCATTCGTCGAGCTGCATGACGATGTCGCTGCCCAGCAGGTCGGCCTGGATCTCGATCGAGCGTTCCGGCGTCAGGACGTGCTTTGAGCCGTCCAGGTGACTGGCGAAGGTCACCGCCTCTTCCGTCACCTTGCTGATCCCGGACAGGCTCATGACCTGGAAGCCGCCGCTGTCGGTGAGGATCGGCCCGTTCCAGCGCATGAATTCATGGAGCCCGCCAAGCCGCCTCACCCGCTCCGCCGTCGGGCGCAGCATCAGGTGATAGGTGTTGCCCAGGATGATGTCTGCACCGGCCTGCTTCACCTGGTCCACGGTCAGCGCCTTGACGGTGCCGGCCGTGCCCACGGGCATGAAGGCCGGCGTGCGAATGTCGCCGCGCGGCGTACGCAGGACGCCCGTGCGCGCCGCGCCGTCGGTGGCGGAGATCTCGAAGGGGAAAGCGGCCAATGGTCATCCAGTCGCAACAACGCTGTCATCCCGGCCGTAGCGCAGCGGAGAGCCGGGACCCAGCGAATGCGCGACGGCTTCTAGGTCCCGGATCGCCTGCGGCGTCCGGGATGACAGGGTATGGGTTCAGGCGCGGAATAGCAGGCTGGAGTCGCCGTAGGAATAGAAGCGGTAGCCGGTCGCGATGGCATGCCCGTAGGCCTGCCGCATCGTCGCCTGACCGGCGAAGGCGCTGACCAGCATGAACAGCGTCGATTTCGGCAGGTGGAAGTTGGTCATCAGCCCATCAGCGGCGCGGAATCGGTAGCCCGGGGTGATGAAGATCGCCGTCTCGTCGGCCCAGGGCCGGATCACGCCGTCCTCGCCGGTCGCGCTCTCCAGCAGCCGCAGCGAGGTGGTGCCGACACAGACGATGCGCCCCCCGGCGGCGCGCACCGCGTTCAGGGCTTCGGCGACCTCGGCGGAGACCTCGCCGTACTCGGCGTGCATGCGGTGCTCGGAGATGTCGTCGACCTTCACCGGCAGGAAGGTGCCGGCGCCGACGTGCAAGGTGACGAAGTGCTGCGACACGCCCGCCGCCGCCAGCCGAGCCAGCAGGTCCGGCGTGAAGTGCAGGCCCGCCGTCGGCGCGGCCACGGAGCCGTCCTCGCGGGCGTAGACGGTCTGATAGTCGCTGCGATCCTGCTCGTCCTCGCCCCGCTTCGCCGCGATGTAGGGCGGCAGGGGCATGTGGCCGCGCGTGTTGATGGCGATATCAAGGTCGGGCCCCGAGAGATCAAAGGCCAGCACGACCTCGCCGCCCTCGCCCTTCTCCACCACGGCGGCGTCGAGATGCGCCGCGTCGCAGCCGCGATCCGTGTGCTCGCCGAAGCGGATGCGGTCGCCGGTCCTCAGCCGCTTGCCCGGGCGCATGAAGGCGCTCCAGCGGCTGGGCGTCAGCCGCTTGTGCAACGTCGCCTCGACGGCCACCGGCGAGCCGTCGCCGCCGCCTTCGCCCCGCCCCTCGCGCAGGCCGTTCAGCCGCGCTGGGATCACCCGCGTATCGTTGAACACCAGGGCGTCGCCGGCCCGCAGCAGTCCGGGCAGATCGCCGACCGTCAGGTCCTCAAGCCCCTCGCCGGGCCGGACGACCAGCAGCCGCGCGCTCTCACGCGGCGAGGCGGGACGCAGCGCGATATTCTCGTCGGGCAGGTCGAAGTCGAAATCGGACAGCTTCATTGGCGGGCGAAGCGCCACGTTGCGGCCGCAACGTCAAGCATGCGATGGACAACGCCGTTCGCGATACACACATTGCCGGCGAACCGTTCGGGGAATTGCATGCGTTCCGTGACCTTCGCGCTGGCCATCGGCGCCCTCGCACTCGCCGCCGCCTGCAGCCGCAAGGCGGAAAAGGCCGAGGCGCCGGCGCCCGTCGCCACGGCGCCGGCCGAGGCGCCGGTCGCCCCGCCGGAACCGCACATCGACGTCGCCCCCGGCTTCACGCACCAGGCCCAGTTCGACGCGTCGGGCTACTACCTCGCCGCGCAGCCGGTGCAGGCCGGCGTCTGGAAGCTCAGCCATGTCGGGGTCGGCGCCCCGAGCGATTTCGCGGGCTGGGAAGCCGGCTCGCGCGACGCCGTATTCGGCCCGATCCTGTTCCAGTTCGAGGACACGTCCAGCCCCAAACAGACGAGCGAGGGCGGCGCGGAATCTCACACGGTCATCCTGCGTGTCCTGCCTCAGGCCTACAGCTTCGAGCCCGGGAAGGTCACCTTCAAGGGGGCCGACCCCAAGCTCGGCGAGATCCTGTTCTCCGGCGCCTTCGACGCCGCCGCCCTGGCCCAGGCCCGCAACGAGGGCTTCAGCCCCCGGCCCGTCCTGCGCGGCGCGCTGAAGGTGGGCGACGCGCCGGCCCGGCAGGTGGCGTTGAACTACTATCTCGGCGATTGAGCCGCGGCGCCGGGAGCGCTCGCGACCTGCACGAATGCTGCACGAATCGCGTGCTAGACGGTCCTGGTGAAGGGCCTCTTTCAACTGCTGTCCGTCCTGGTCCGCGCCGGCGCGCTGCTGCTGGCGCTCGGCTGCGCCCTGTGCCTGATGCTGGCCCAGGGCGGCCGTTTCAGCGACCGACTGGACGTTCTGGCCCATTTCGCCCCGGTCTTCCTGGCGGGAGCCGTGGCCGCCCTCCTGTTCTGGTTGGCCCTCGGACGCCGGGACCGGGCGACGCCGGTCTTCGCGACCATCGCCATCGCCTCCGCCGCGCTTCTGATAGGACCGGAACTGGCGGCCGCCGCCAGCCAGAAGCGAGTCCCAGCCGGCGGGCCGTCGCTGAAAATCGTGCAGTTCAACCTCTGGGGCCGCAATCGCGACCCGGAGGCCACCGCCGCCTGGCTCCTCGAAGAGGATCCCGACGTCATCGTGTTCGAGGAAGGCTTCGCCCGCTCCGGCGGCGTGGCTCGGGCGCTGGCCATCCGCTACCCGCACAGCATCACCTGCGCCGAGCCGCGGCCCTGCTCAACCCTGATCCTGTCCAAGCGCGCGCCGGTCGCCGGCGGTGGGCTCGACGGTTCGGTCTCGGACGCCAACCTGGTCGGCGCCTGGGCCACCTACCAGGGCCGGCGCGGCCAGTTCACCGTCGTCGGCGTGCACTACACTTGGCCTCTGCCCGCCGGCCCGCAGCAACAGCAGACGTTGCGTCTGGCGAAGGTGCTGGACCGCTTCCCGAAGGACAGCCTGGTGGTCTCTGGCGACATGAATTCCACGCCCTGGTCCTTCTCCCTGCGGCGACAGGACCGCCTGTTCGGGCTGGAGCGGCGCACGCGCGCGCTGTTCAGCTGGCCGGCCGCGGATTTCACCGACTACAGTGTCCCGGCGCCCTTCCCCTTCCTGCCGATCGACCAGGTCTACGCCGGGACGGCGTGGAAGACGGTGTCGGTGAAGCGCGGCCCGCGGCTCGGATCGGACCACTATCCGGTCGTGGTCGAGCTGGCGCGCCCCTGAGCGCTGGACGAGCCTCGCTGAATCCTCTTGGATGACGGCGCTATCCGTTTTCCCGGGGGATTTGAGATGAACGTCAGGACCAGCGTCGCCGCGACCGCCGCGGGTTTGTTCGGCATCGCCATCGCGGCGGTCGCCGTCGCAGCGCCCCCCTGGAGCGGCAGCTACGACCGCCTGCCCGAGGGCTCCTACCAACAGAGCTGCCGGGACATTTCGGCCTTCAACGGGCAGCTCTACGCCCGCTGCCAGGCGCCCGGCGGCGCCTTCTATGAAACCCAGCTCTCCTACCGATCCTGCCCTCGTGGCGTGGCCAACGTGAACGGCCGGCTGCAGTGCGAAGGCTACGACTCTGGCGGCGGGTATGGCCCCGGCGGCGGGTATGGCCCGGGCGGCGGATACGGCCCCGGCGGCGGCGGCTGGACCGGCGGCGGCGCCGGACCGGTCGGCCTGATCGTCTACGAGAACCCCGACTACAGGGGCATGCGGCTCGAAATCTCGCAGTCCGTCACGGATCTGGCCGGTTCGGGCCTGGAGGACCAGATCACCTCCGTCAGGGTGATGCGCGGGACCTGGCTGCTCTGCGCGGGCCGCGACTTCAATGGCGACTGCCAGACGGTCAGCGCCGACACCCCGAACCTGAAGACCATCGGCCTGAACGACCGGGTGACCTCGATCCGCCGCCTGCGGCCGTAGCCGAGCTCCGGGGACATGCGCTTCAGTACGTGTCCCCAACAGCTGCGAGGGACACGCCCTGAAGGGCATGTCCCTGATCGCGGCCTTTAGGCGTCCGCGGCGACCTTCATCGAGACGATCTTGCCCGGCTGGCGCGGCGGTTCGCCCTTGGGCAGGGCGTCGATGTGCTCCATGCCGTCGGTGACCACGCCCCAGACGGTGTACTGGCCGTCCAAGAAGGTGGCGTCGTCGAAGCAGATGAAGAACTGGCTGTTGGCGGAATGCGGGTAGCTGGTGCGGGCCATCGAGCAGACGCCACGCACGTGCGGCTCGCGCGAGAACTCGGCCTTCAGGTCGGGCTTCTTGCTGCCGCCGGAGCCGGTGCCGGTCGGATCGCCGCCCTGGGCCATGAAGCCGGGGATCACGCGATGGAAGACGACGCCGTCGTAGAAGCCTTCGCGCGCCAGCTCCTTGATGCGCTCGACGTGGCCCGGAGCCAGGTCGGGACGGAGCTGGATGGTGACCGGGCCGGTTTCGGTGGTCAGGATCAGGGTGTTCTCAAGGTCGCTCATTTCACTTCCACCGGAATGTTGACGTCACAGAGCGAGAAGTCGGCGCCCTTTTCCTTGCGGACGCGCGCGATCTCGCTCTTGAACCACGGGCCGGCCGGATCGATGACGCGAACCGTCGGCCGCTCGGACGCGGGTATATCGGCCAGAACGCGCACGCGGTCCATCCGGTCCTGCGGTTGCGGGACCGGTTCGCCCGTCTTGATCGCGCGGACGACCTCCAGGCCGCTGATCACCCGCCCAAAGGCGGTGTAGCGCTTGTCCAGCGACAGGTAGGGTTGGCGCATCAGGAAGAACTGGCTGTTGGCGCTGTCGACCTCCTCGGCCCGGGCCATCCCGACCACGCCCGGGCAATAGCTGCCCCAGGCGGCGACCTTCTTGTCGGCGGTCATGTCGCTCCAGCTCATCGCCTGGCTGACCACGGGCAGTGACTTCACAAAGCCCTCCTCCGTACCCCAGGGGCTCGAGGCGACCACGAACGGCGCGTCGGCGGCCCGGCGGAAGGTGAACTCAGCCTTCAGGTTGGGCAGGTCGCTGTCGCCCTCGCCCGTGTTGGTCGGGTCCCCCGTCTGGGCCATGAACCGGTCGATGACCCGGAAAAAGGTCCTGCCGTCATAGGTTCCCTTGCGGGCCAGCGCCTTCAGCCGCTCGACATGGCCGGGCGCGACCTCCGGGACCAGCTCGACGATGATCCGGCCCTTGTTGGTGTCGATGACCAGCACGTCATCCGCGGCCGGCGCCCGCCAGTCGGCGGCGGTCGGCGCCTTCGGCTTGGCGACGGCCGGGGCGGCGATCGAGACCGCCGCGCAGGCGAGGATCAGCAGTTGGCGGCGCATGGGCTTGTCTCCGTCAGCCGACCTTGGTCGGGATCTCGATGGCGCAGGGGTCGAGCGGGCGCCCGGGCGACTTCGCCTTCTCGGCGGCGATCATGGCCTTGAAGGTCGGACCGGCGGTGTCGAGCACCTGGATCTTCGGCCGTTCGGCGGCCGGCATGTCGGAGGCGACCCGAACCCGCTTCATGATTTCCAGCGGCGGAGCCGGCGGCTCGCCGACCTTGATGGCGCGCACAACGTCCAGGCCGGCGATGACCCGACCCCAGGCGGTGTAGTTCGCATCCAGCGACGGATAGGTCTGGCGCATGAAGAAGAACTGGCTGTTGGCGCTGTCGGGGTTCTGCGAACGCGCCGCGCCCATCACCCCGGCGCAGAACAGGCCCCAGGCCTGGGTCCGCCCGTCGGCGGTCATCATCATCTGCATGGTCGGAAAGCTGCGCACCGGCTGCACGCCGATGAACCCGACCTCGGTCACGGACGGCGTCTCGAAATCGGCAGGCAGGCGGTCGACAAGGGCCATCGCCGGAGCGGGTCCGCGCCGGAAGGGAAACTCGGCCCTCAGGTCGGGAAGGTCCGACCCGCCGGTGCCGTCGTTGTTGGGATCCCCCGTCTGGGCCATGAACGCGTCGATGACGCGGAAGAAGGTCAGGCCGTCATAGAAGCCGCGGCGCGCGAGGGTCCGGAAGCGCTCCACATGGGCCGGAGCCACGGCAGGGTTCATCTCGACGATGATGCGGCCCTTGCTGGTGTCGACGACCAGCAGGTTCTCGGGATCGGGCGTGCGCCATTCCGAAGCCGCCGAAGTCTGGGCCATGGCGGGTGTCGCGGCGACGGCCAGCGACAGAACGGCGAGCGCGACGTGCGCGAACTTCATGGGAGACCTTCTCTGCGTACGCCCCGTCAGCGGGCGTAGAACGCCGCCGCGCGGTTCACAAGCCCCGCCGCGTCGAAGGCGAACACCTCGACGACCTCGCAGCCGCGCGTGGTGCTGAAATAGCGGATCGCGCCGCCGTCGACGCCGGCGAGCACGTCCAGCAGTTCGAAACGCAGAGACGCCGCGCCCGGCCGGAAGGCGCCGGACCAGTAGTCGCGCAGCTCGACCTTGCCGGTCACCTCGCCGGAGGCTTTGCCGTAGCGCTCGCGGATCAGCGGGCTGCGGAAGACGATGTCGTCGGCGTAGTGCGACAGGATGCGGTCCAGGTCATGGGCGTTCCAGGCCGCGATCCACGCCTGAGCGAAAGCCGCCGCGGCTTCGCTCGTCACCCCCGGCCCACCTTGCCCAGCAACCGTTCAGCGACGCCGGGCGTCACGAACTTTGTAATGTCTCCGCCGAGGATGGCGATCTCCTTGACCAGGCGCGAAGCCACGGCCTGGTGGCGCGGATCGGCCATCAGGAACACGGTCTCGATCTCGCGGTCGAGCTGCTGGTTCATGGCCGTCATCTGGAACTCGTACTCGAAATCGGCGACGGCCCGCAGGCCGCGGACGATGATGCCGGCGCTCACCTCGCGGGCGAAGTGCATCAAGAGGCCCTTGAACGGCCGCACCTCGATCTCGGCGATCTTCTGCAGGTGGGCGGTCTCATCCCGGACGATGGCGACCCGCTCGTCGAGAGAGAAGAGAGGCCCCTTGCCCTCGTTGATGGCCACGCCGATCACCAGCTTGTCGACCAGCTTCACGGCCCGACCGATGATGTCGAGGTGGCCGTTCGTCATCGGATCGAACGTGCCCGGATAGAGACCGACTCGCTGCACTCCGAACCCCTTTGCGCGCTACGGCTACGCGGAGGTCTCGTCGCCCCCGTCGTCCTCGACGCCTTCGTCGCCGCTTTCGGCCGAGGCTTCAAGCCTTTCCACGCTCACAACGTGCTCGTCTTGTGCAGTGCGGAAGACGATGACGCCCTGGGTGTTGCGCGCGGCGATACGGATTCCGCTCACCGGGCAGCGGATCAGCTGGCCCGCGTCGGTGACGAGCAGAATCTCGTCGGCCTGGTCGACCGGGAAGCTGGCCACCAGCCGTCCACCCTTGCGGGTCAGGTCCTGGGCCAGCAGGCCCTGGCCGCCGCGGCCGGTCCGCCGGAAGTCGTAGGCGCTGGTGCGCTTGCCGATTCCTTCCGACGACAGGGTCAGAATAAACTCCTCGGCCGCCTGCAGCTCGACAATCCGCTCAGGCGTCAGCTCGGCCTCGCCGACCTCCTCCTCGTCCTCGGCCGGGGCGCTGACGTCCTCGTCGTCGGCATTCTCGGCGCGCAGCCTGGCGCGCTCGTACTTCAGGTAGGCGGCGCGCTCGGCCGGCGTGGCGTCGACACCGTGCAGGATCGCCATCGACAGCACCTGGTCGCCGTCGGCCAGGCGGATGCCGCGAACGCCGGTGGAGTCACGGCCGGCGAACACACGCACATCCCCCACCTCGAACCGGATGGCCCGGCCGAGCGCGGTGGTCAGCAGCACGTCGTTGGCGGTGGTGCAGAGGCCGACGCCGATGATCGAGTCACCGTCGTCCAGCTTCATGGCGATCTTGCCGTTGCGATTGATCTGGGCGAAATCGCTCAGCTTGTTGCGGCGGACGTTGCCCGATCGGGTCGCGAACATGACGTCCAGGTTGCCCCAGGT
>CALALX010000129.1 GCA_937925635.1 uncultured Caulobacter sp. | reverse complement strand
GGCGCGGGCGGACTCTTCACCGGCCATCCCGGCCGGCGCGTAGCGAGGAGCCGGGACCGACGCGTCCGCCGCACGGCATCGGCTGGGTCCCGCCCTGCTACTTCGCGAACGCCCTCAGGAACGCCGCGACGTGGAACTGGCGGTAGCGTTCGATCTCGTCGTCGTCACCGACCGGCAGGGCGTAGCCGACCGTGCCGAGCGTCGCCTGCAGGAAGGGCGCGAAAAACAGGCGGGCGACGAACTCCGGGTCGTGGCCGAGCGCGAGCTCTCCGCGTTCCATCGCCCGACGGAAGGCGCCGGCCAGGGCGACGAGGCCGGGCTCGAGGATCTCTCGACGGATGAACTCGGCCAACTCCGGCCGTCGGCCCGACTCGTCGAGGGCGAGCAGCAGATAGCCGCGCGCCAGACCCTGGCCCTGGGTCGCCGCCATGCGTTGGGAAAAGCCCTCGATCATCTCGTCGATCGGGCCGGGATGGGAGTCGACCCAGCCGTTCAGCGCCCGGCTTGGAATGGCCAGGTCCTCTTCCAGCAAGGCCTCGATCAGCTTCTCCTTGCCGGGGAAGTAGCGGTAGACGGCCGGCTTGGTGACGCCCACCGCGGCGGCGACCTCGTCCATGCGGGCCGCTTCGAATCCCTTCTGCGAGAAGAGGGCGCGGGCGGCGTCGAGGATCTCGCGCGGTCGCGCCCGGGCGCGCTCGCTGCGCGGCCCCGCCGATCTCGACTCTGGTTTCGTCGCCGAAGGCATCGATTCTTCCTCGCCCGATCCGCAACGTATCCGTATACTCGCGAGTAACTAAGCAAAATCCGGAGGAACGCCGTGACCCTGAATGTCGATGTCTTCTGGTCGTTCCGGAGTCCGTACTCGTATCTGGCCGCGCCGCAGCTCGTGGCGCTGGAGGCCGCCTGGGACCTGAAGGTCAACGTGCGGCCGGTGCTGCCGATCGCGGTGCGCATCGACGGCTTCTTCAAGCGCGTGAACCCGCTGTGGCCGCCGTACCTCGCGCGGGACATCTATCGACTCGGCCAGATGCAGGGCACGCCGATTCGCTGGCCGCGCCCCGACCCCATCGTCATGGACATCGCCAGCGGCGAAGTGCCGGCCGATCAGCCCTACATCCACCGCGTCACCCGTATGGGCCAGGCGGCGGCCGAGGCCGGGCGGGGGCTTGCGTACATCGCCGAGGTCGGATCGCTGATCTGGTCGGGTTCGACCGACAACTGGCACGAGGGCGACCACCTCGCCCAGGCCGCCGCCCGCGCGGGCCTCGACGGCGCCGCGCTGGAGGCCCAGGCCGTCGCTGAGGCTGACCGCCTCGACGCCGCGATCGCCGCCAACCAGGCCGCCCTGGAGAGCGCCGGCCATTGGGGCGTTCCGACCATGGTCTTCGACGGGGAGCCCTTCTTCGGCCAGGACAGGATCGACGTGCTCCTGTGGCGGATGAAACAACGCGGGCTGGAACCGCGCGCCTGAGGCGTTCAGCGCGCTTGCCTGGGGCCGCCCGGCTGCTAGCCTGTAGGCGATGAGTCAGGTCGTCCTACTTTCGGCGGGCAAGCGCGAACAGACCAAGGTCGCCAACCGCCGCGCCATTCTCGATGCAGCCCGCGAGGTGTTCGCCGAACTCGGCTACGAGTCGGCGACGGTGCGCGACATCATTCGCCGTACCGGCCTCGCCTCCGGCACCTTCTACAACTACTTCCGCTCGCGCGAGGAGGTGTTCGAGGCCCTGGCCGACGACGGCGCCGCGCGCTTCCGGCCGATCCTTCGCGCCTGCTGGGAGACCTCAAGCAGTTTCGAGGGCTATCTGCGCGCCGCGATCCAGGCCTATTTCGACTTCCTCGCCGACGAGCATGTGTCCTGGCAGGCGCAGCGTCCGGCCGGCGAGAAGCATCCGTACCTGAGGGCCCAGACGCCGGAAATGGAAGCGGTCTTCGACGAGGTCCGTGACGCCTTCCTGCAGGCCATGGAGCACGACGCCGCGCCGCGCGTCGACGCCGACTATCTGGCGGGCGCCTGCATCGCCGTGGCGCGCGAGGTCGGCGACAAGATGCTCGAGCGCCGACCGATCGACACCGCCGCGGCCACCGACTTCGCCGTGAAGCTGATCCTGGGCGGATTGCCGGCCCTGCCGCGCCTGGCGCCTTGAACCGGAGACCCTGATGGCAGACCCCGCGGTCCAGAAGACGGTCCTGAAGGTGCTGCTGTCGCTGCCCACGCCGATCCTGCGCGCCCTGTCCGGCGGCGGGGTGGTGTACCAGGGCGGCCGCACGCTCGATCCTCGCTTCCAGTTCCTCGCCGCCGGCGCGCGTCGCATGCCGGCCATGTCGTCCCTGACGCCGGACGAGGCCCGCGCGGCCAGCGCGGCGGGCCTGGCCGCGATGGCCGGCAAGCCGGAGGCCGGCGTGCGCGTCGAGAGCCTGACCGTCGACGGTCCGGGCGGCGCGCTGCGACTGCGCGCCTATCGCCCGGCGGAACAGGATCCGACGACGCCGCTCATGGTCTTCGCCCACTTCGGCGGCGGCGTGATCGGCGACCTGGAGACCAGCGACGTCTTCTGCCAGATCCTGGCCCGCATCGCGCGCTGCGCGGTGCTGTCGGTGGACTACCGGCTGGCGCCGGAAACCCGCTTTCCGGGCGGGCTCGAGGACGTGCTCGCCGCCTACCGCTGGGCGCGCGAGCACGCCACACGCTTCGGCGCGCCGGAAGGCGTGGCCTCGATCGGCGGCGATTCCATGGGCGGCAATTTCGCCGCCATCGTCGCCCAGGAGATGAAGCGAACAGGCGAGCCGCAGCCCGCCGTTCAGCTGCTGATCTATCCGGCCGTCGACGTGGCCAGCGAAACCCAGTCGATGACCACCTACGCCGAGGCCTATCCGCTGTCGCGCGACACCATGAACTGGTTCATGGCCCATTACATGGCCCCAGACGCCGATCCGGCCGATCCGCGACTGTCGCCGATCAAGTCGCAGGACCTGACGGGCCTGGCTCCCGCCGTGATCGTGACCGCCGGCTTCGACCCGTTGGTCGACCAGGGCGAATGCTACGCCAAGCGGCTGAAGGACGCGGGCGTGCCGGTGATCTACCGCTGCTACGACAGTCTGGCCCACGGCTTCACCGCCTTCACCGGCGCCATCCCCACCGCCGACACCGCCTGCCGGGAGATCGCCGGCTTCGTGCGACAGGTCCACGAGGGGATGCTGGGGTAGCGTCCGCTGAAGGCGAGACTCCTGAGACATATGCTGTCGGGACAACACGGGACATTCGCCCCCATTGCGAGACATCTGCGGACCGTGACCGGCAGAATCTGTTCCCCTCCCCGGAACTCCCGTTAGACTCTCCGCATGAACCGTCGATCTGACCGTATCCTCACCGCGCTCTGGCCTTCGATGGCCGGGCAGGTCGCCGAAACGGTCGCTGACAGCCGGCCTCTGTCCGCGCATGTCGCTTGGAACGAGCCTCGAAAAGCGCGGTCGCGAGACTTTGGGGACATGATCGGCTCATGCCGGATGACTTCCGGAGCGGAAGCAGGGTCGACTGGCGTCGGGACAGGAGAACGGTGATGCGCGCGCTGGTCGTCGAGGCATTGGGCGAGAACTTCGCCGGAACGCGGGTCCGCGAGGTCCCGACCCCGACCGCCGGGCCCGGCCAGGTGCTGGTTCGCGTGCGGGCCGCCAGCGTCAACTTCCCCGACCTGCTGATGACGAAGGGCGAGTATCAGTTCAAGCCGCCGCTGCCATTCACCCCGGGCCTCGACCTGGCGGGCGAGATCGCGGCGTTCGGCGAGGGCGTGACCGGCTGGAAGATCGGCGACGCGGTGGTCGGCGGGGCCAAGACCGGCGGCTTCGCGGAATACGCGGTGATGGATCCCCGCGCGCTGAAACCCAAGCCCGAGCGGCTCAGCTTCGCCCAGGCCGCCGCCTACGGCGCCGCCTATCTGACGGCCTATGTGGCGTTGGTGCGTCGCGCGCGGGTCGAGCCGGGCGAATGGGTGCTGGTCCACGGCGCGGCCGGCGGCGTCGGCCTGGCCTGCGTCGATCTGGCCAAGGCGCTCGGCTGCAAGGTCATCGCCGCCTCGGCCTCGGACGGGAAGCTGGCTATCGTCGCGGCCGAGTACGCGCCGGACGCTGTCGTCAACGTCACCGGCAGCTTCCGCGAGACGGTCAAGGCGATCACCGGCGGACGAGGGGCGGATGTCATCTATGACCCGGTCGGCGGGGACGTGTTCGACGAGAGCACCCGCTGCATCGCCTTCGACGGCCGGCTGCTGGTCATCGGCTTCACCTCGGGCCGCATCCCGACCGTCTCGGTCAACATGCCGCTGATCAAGGGGTTCTCGGTGATGGGCGTGCGGGCTGGCGAATACGGCCGACAGTTCCCCGAGCGCGGCCGCGAGAACCAGGAGGCGGTCTGGACGCTGGCCGACGAGGGCGTGATCCGCCCGCGCGTGCACGCCGAGCTGCCGCTGGACCGCTGGCGCGAGGCCTTCGACCTGCTCGCGGACCGTAAGGTGGTCGGCAAGGCGATCATCCGGCCGGACCTGTGAGGCCTTCGCTTGACTCACCCCCGCCCTTCCCGTATCTCCCCCCGCTCATCGCGACGGGCCCCGCCTGGCGCGCCTAGACCTTTAGAATTCGGAGCTACCCCGTGAGCAAGCGGACCTTTCAGCCCTCGCGTCTCGTGCGCAAGCGCCGTCACGGCTTCCGGCTGCGGATGTCGACCAAGAACGGCGCCAAGATCGTCGCCCGTCGTCGCGCCAAGGGCCGCAAGCGCCTGACCGCCTAGTATCGGACGGGCGCGTCCCCATCTCCTTCTGACGACGGGGCCGGGACGGGTTTGAACCAACAGCCGACAATCGAACGCATGCGAAAGCGGCCGGAGTTTCTCCTGGCCGCTCAAGCGCGTTTCCGGTCCCAGGGGGCGGTGGTCGTTCAGCGTCGCGACCGCGCCGACGGCGATCCCCTCATCCGTTCCGGATTCACCGCTACAAAGAAGGTCGGCGGGGCGGTCCAGCGCAACCGCTGCAAGCGTCGCCTGCGCGAGGCCGCACGCGCCTTGCTGCCCCAGTACGGCATCGCCGGATCCGACTATGTGTTCATCGCCAGAGGCGGCACGGCGACGCGTCCGTGGGACCGTCTCCTTGACGATGTGAAAAGCGCGCTGATAAGGCTCGCGGCCGATCCAGACCCCGCGCCGGCGCCCACAGGCGCGGCCTCCGATCCCTCCCGCTCCGGTTAGTCCGCTTCCATGCCGCAGAACGAAACCCGCAATACGTTGCTGTTCGTCGTTATCGCCGTGATCCTGCTCGCGGCGTACCAGTTCTTCGTGCTGGAGCCGGCGAACCGGAAGCGGCAAGCCGAGCTGAAGGCCAAGGCGGTCGCCGAGCAGACGACGACGGCGCCGCAAGCGCCGACGGGACCCCGAATCGTGTCTCGCGATGTCGCCGCCTCCGCCAGCCCGCGCGTCCGCATCGACACCCCGACGTTGAAGGGCTCGATCCGGCTTCAGGGGGCCCGCATCGATGACCTGTACCTGAAGGGCTATCGCGAGACGCTGGCGAAGGACGCGCCGATGGTCGAGCTGTTCCGGCCGGCCGGCGCTCAGCACGCCTTCTTCACCGACATCGGCTGGACCGGGACCAATCTCGCCGGCCTGCCGTCCAGCGAGACCGCCTGGACCCTGACCAAGGGTGACGTACTGGCCCCCGGCAAGCCGGTCGAGCTGACCTATGTTTCGCCCAACGGCCTGACCTTCTCCCGCATCATCGCGGTCGACGACCGTTTCATGATCACGGTCACCGACAGCGTGGCGAACACGTCGGGCGCGCCGGTCACCATCACGCCGCACGCCTCGATCCTGCGCCACGGCCTGCAGCCGCACCACGGCCGCGGCCAGAATGTGCACGAAGGCGGCGTGGGCGTGCTGTCCGACGACGGTAAGGGCCGCGAGCTGCGCCTGCTCAAGTTCAAGGCCTGGCTCAAGAAGGGCCAGGAGGCGGGCGGCGAGCGCGTCGCGGCCAGCTACAGCTCCAACGGAGGCTGGCTCGGCATCACCGACATGTACTGGCTGGCCGCGATCGTGCCGAACCAGTCGGAGAAGGTCATCGCCAAGTTCTCGGCCCCGCAGGTCGGCGGCGTCGACGCCTACTACGCCGAGTTCTTCGGCGAAGCCCGCACCATCGCGCCGGGCGCGCGCATCACCGAGACCACCCGCGTCTACGCCGGCGCCAAGGTCGTCCAGGACCTGCAGGCCTACGAGAAGGGCAAGGGCGGCGAGCCGATCCCCGATCTCGACAAGGCGGTCGACTGGGGCGTGCTCTGGTTCCTGACGCGGCCGTTCTTCGCGGGCCTGGAGTTCATCTTCGGTCTGGTCGGCAACTTTGGTCTGGCCATCCTGGCGGTGACGCTGATCGTGCGCCTGCTGCTCTTCCCGCTGGCCCAGAAGAGCTACGAGTCCATGACCCGGATGAAGAAGCTCCAGAAACCGATGGAGGAGCTGCGCGCCCGGTACAAGGACGACCCGACCAAGATGCAGCAGGAGACCATGGCCCTCTACCAGAGGGAGAAGGTCAATCCGGTCGCCGGCTGCCTGCCCATCCTGCTGCAGATCCCGATCTTCCTGGCCTTCTACAAGGTGTTGTCGGTGACGATCGAAATGCGTCACGCGCCCTTCTTCGGCTACATCAAGGACCTGTCGGCGCCCGAGCCGCACACCATCCTCAACCTGTTCGGCCTGATCCCCTGGGACGTGGCTTCGACGCCGTTGATCGGCGGCGTCGCGGCCCTGGTGCACCTGGGCTTCCTGCCCCTGCTCTACGGCTTCACCATGTGGCTGACGACGGCGATGAACCCGCCGGCGCCCGATCCCATGCAGCAGCGGATCTTCCAGCTGATGCCGATCATGTTCACCTTCATCATGGCCGGCTTCCCGGCGGGTCTGCTGATCTACTGGACCTTCTCGAACGTGTTCTCGATCTTCCAGCAGTACGTGAACATGCGGAAGTTCGGGGTCGAGAACCCGATCGACGACTTCATCGCGCGCATCCGCGGTGAGGCGAAGGCCGTCGGGTGACCGGCGAGGCCGTCACGCCGGTCTTCGACGAAGAGGAGATCGAGGCCGCGCGCGTCCTCTTCGCCCACCCGGTCGCCTTCATGATGGGGGCGGTGAAGATGGACGGTCTCCCCGCGCCGGACCTGCCGGAGGTGGCCTTCGCCGGTCGCTCCAACGTCGGCAAGTCGAGCCTGATCAACGCCCTGGTCGGCCAGAAGTACCTGGCCCGCGCCTCCAACGAGCCGGGGCGGACGCGAGAGATCAACTTCTTCAACCTCGACGACCGGCTGCGGCTCGTCGACCTGCCGGGCTACGGCTTCGCGCGGGTCTCGCGCGGCGTCGCCAACAAGTTCCAGGACCTGGGCCGCGCCTATTTGCGCGGGCGGCCGAACCTCAAACGCGTCTACCTGTTGATCGACGCGCGTCACGGCCTGAAGGACGTCGACAAGGAGGCGCTCGACGCCCTCGACCTGGCGGCGGTCAGCTACCAGATCGTCCTGACCAAGGCCGACAAGCTGAAGCCCGCCGAGGTCGCGGCGGTGACGGCAAGGACGCTGGAGCAGATCCGCAAGCGCCCGGCCTCGTTCCCGCGCGTGCTGGCCACCTCGTCCGAGAAGGGCCTTGGCATCCCGGAACTGCGCGCCGAGGCCAAGGCGGCGTGCGAGGTCTAGTCACCTCCCCGGGCCGCTCAATCTTGGCCGTCATCCGAGGACGATGAGGCCTTGAGGCCCAGACTCCTACCGTCGCACGACCTCGCCGCCCTTCATCACGAAGGTGACCTTCTCCAGCACCGAAATGTCCGTGAGCGGGTCGCCCTTGACCGCGATCAGGTCGCCCCAGCGGCCCGGCGTCACCTGGCCCACGTCGTCGGACTGCCCGAGCGCGGCGGCGGCGTTGATCGTCGCCGTCTGGATCGCCTGCAGCGGCGTGGCGCAATAGCGGACCATCACCGCGAACTGGCGGGCGTTCCATCCGTGCGGATAGACGCCGGCGTCGGACGAGTAGACCTGCTTCACGCCGGCTTTCACCGCCTTGCAGAAGTTGGCGCGCTGGGCCTCGCCGATGGCGGCGTCCTTTGCGATCTCGCTCTCGCGCACTCCGTTCTTGCGGCCTTCGGACTGCGTGTAGTCGGTGTTGTAGATGTCCATGCCGAAGAAGGTCCCTGCCTTGAGGGCCAGGCGGATGCCTTCGTCGTCGACCAGGCTGGCATGTTCGATGGTGTCGACCCCGCCGAGGATCGCCGCGCGGATGCCCTCCGGTCCATGGGCGTGGGCGGCGACCTTCAGGCCGATCATGTGGGCCTCGTCGACGATCGCCTTGATCTCCTCGACGCTCAGTTGCTGCACCCCGACGCCGTCGTTCGAAAAGACCCCGCCCGTGGCGCAGATCTTGATCACCTTGGCGCCGTACTTGTGCAGCTTGCGGACCATGCGACGGCCCTCTTGCGGACCGTCGGCGACGGCCGGAGACACGCTGTTGGCCGAGGGCGGCAGGTAGGTGCTGTCGCAATGGCCGCCCGTGGCGCCGATGGCGTAGGTGGCCGGCACGATGCGCGGACCGGGGATGAAGCCCTCCTCGATCGCCTGCATCAGCCCCACATCGCCGTAGTCGTCGGAGCCGACGTTCCGCACCGTGGTGAAGCCGGCCTCGAGGGTGATCTTCGCGTTGGCCACGCCGACGGCCGTCCAGAAGCTGTCGGTGAAGCGCAGTCCCGAATAGCCGCCGTAGAGCGGACTAGCGGTCAGGTGCACATGCATGTCGATCAGGCCGGGAAGCAGGGTCTGGCCCGGCAGGTCGAGATGCTCGGCGTCGGCGGGAATCGTCGTCGCCGCGAGCGGGCCGACGCTGGTGATGCGGCCATCGGTGATGACCACGACGGGCCGTTCGATGTAACGGCCGGTGGCGACATCAAGCAGCCGATCGGCGGAAACGGCGACGGTCTTGGCGTCGGCGGCCCCGGCGACGAGCGAGGCGGCGAACGCGATGGCGGCGGTGAAGCGCATGGATTCCCCCTGAGTAGGCGAGGAGCATAGCGCCGCCGTCGGGGACGGCCACCGTCTATCGACGGCGCAACTCCCCGGCGCGCTCTAAACCCTCCCGCAACGGTTGAGGCTTAAGGTCTCCGCTCACTGGGCGCCCGGGGAGCAGGCAAGCCGTGAAGATCGATGTCGTCAGGCCGTGGGAGCTGACCGCCTTCGCCGTGGAGCGGTGGGCGGCGCTGCAGACGGCCGACCCGGCCCTGGAGAGTCCCTTCCTCTCGCCGCACTGGGCGCGTGCGGTCGCCCGGGCCAAGGGGCCGTCGACCGGCGACCGCGGGCTTCGCGTCGCCGTGCTTGGCGGCGTGGAGGATCCCAAGGGCTTCCTCGCGGCCCAGGTCGGCCCGTTCACCGCCATGCCGGCCGGCGCGCCGATGTGCGATTACCAGGGCCTCGTCGCCGAACCGGGCCTGGAAATCGATCCCCGCGAGATCGTCGCCGCCCTGGGCGTCGGCCGCCTCGACTTCTGCCATATGCTGGAAGGCCAGACGGCCTTTGCGCCGCACGCGAAGGGCGCGGAGCCGTCCCGTATCATCGACGTCTCCGGGGGCTACGCCGCCTACGAGACCGAGCGCCGCGCCGCCGGGGTCTCGGCCCTCAAGGACATCGACAAGAAGCGCCGCAAGGTCGAGCGCGAGCTCGGGCCGGTGACCTTCACAGCCTTCTCGCGCAGCAAGACCGACTTCGACCAGCTCGTCGAATGGAAGCGAAAGGCCTGGCGGGAGACCGGTCAGACCGACCTGTTCTCCGCCGGCTGGCCGCTACGCCTCTTGCGTCAGCTGTTCGCTAGTCGCGATCCCGACTTCGGCGGGGTGCTGTTCACGCTGCACATCGGCGAGACGCTCGCCGCCGCCCAGCTCGACATCCGGGGCGGGGCCACGGTGCACAGCTGGATCATCGGCCACGACTCGGCCTTCGATCGCTATTCCCCCGGCATGATGCTGTTCCAGGACATCCTGCGCTGGATGGACACCGTTCCCTACAGCCGCCTGGACCTCGGGTCCGGCGACTATCGTTTCAAACGCGAGCTGGCCAATGCGCAGGTCGAGGTCAGCCACGGCTTCGTCGGCGGCCTGTCGGCGGCTGCGATGATGCGCGAGGCCGCCTACGGCCTTCGTCGGGTCGCCGAGTCCCTGCCGCTGGGGCCGGTTTCCGAGCTGCCGGCCAAGGCCATGCGCCGGATGGATCTGCTTAGGGGTTTGCGCTGAGGCTCCGCGCCCCTTAAGCGTCTGCGGCGATGACCCTGACCCTAGACGACATCAAGGCGGCCGCCGGCCGGCTGGCCGGCCACATCGAACGCACGCCGCTGCGTCACTCACGCACCTTGTCGGAGATCACCGGCGCGGAGGTGTGGGTCAAGTTCGAGAACCTGCAGTTCACCGCCGCCTACAAGGAGCGCGGCGCGCTCAACAAGCTGCTCCTCATGGGCGAGGCGGAGCGCGAGCGCGGCGTCATCGCCGCCAGCGCCGGCAACCACGCCCAGGGGCTAGCCTATCACGGCGCCCGGCTCGGCGTGCCGGTCACCATCGTGATGCCCAAGGGCACGCCCTTCGTGAAGGTCCAGCACACCCAGGCCCATGGCGCCAACGTCGTCATCCACGGCGAGACCTACGACGACGCGGCGGCCCACGCCCAGAAGCTGCGCGAGGAACGCGGACTGACCTTCGTCCATCCGTTCGACGACCTCGACGTCATGGCCGGGCAGGGCACGATCGCGCTGGAGATGCTCGAGGATATGCCCGACCTCGAGGTGCTGCCCGTGCCGATCGGCGGCGGCGGTCTGATCAGCGGCGTCGCCACCGCGGCCAAGGCGATCAATCCGAACATCCGCATCATCGGCTGCGAACCGGCCATGTTTCCGTCCTTCACCGCCAAGATGCGCGGCATGAACGCCGAGGCTGGCGGCCAGACCATCGCCGAGGGCATCGCGGTCAAGGTGGTGGGAACCAACACCTACGCCATCGCCCGTCCCCTGATCGAGGACGTGCTGCTGCTTGAGGAGCCATTCTTCGAACGCGCCATCGCCCTCTACTGCAATGTCGAGAAGACGATCGCCGAGGGCGCCGGCGCGGCCTCGCTCGCCGCCCTGCTGGCCTATCCGGAGCGGTTCCGCGGCAAGAAGTGCGGCCTGATCCTGTGCGGCGGCAACATCGACACCCGGCTGCTGGCCAGCGTGCTGACCCGCGAGCTGGTCCGCGCCCAGCGGCTGGTCTCCCTGCGGATCATCGGCGACGACCGGCCCGGCCTGCTGGCCACGGTCAGCCGCGTGATCGGCGAGATGGGCGGCAATATCATCGAGGTGGCCCACAACCGCCTCGCCCTCGACGTGCCGGCCAAAGGCGCGGAGTTCGATATCATGATCGAGACCCGCGACGCCCAGCACACTCAGGACATCATGGACGAACTGCGCCGCTGCGGGTATCCGCCGCGCGCGGTCTGACAGTAGGCCGTAGGCCTGGAATCAGCGGGAAGCCCATGCTCCGACGAACTCTCCTAATCGGCCTCGCCGGCCTGGCCCTGGCCGCCTGCCAGAAGAAGGCCGATCCGGCACTGCTGAACGCCAGCGCCGCCAACGCCAAGGCCTTCATGGACAAGACGGCCAAGGAGCCGGGCGTCCTGAAGCTGCCTTCGGGCGTGCTGTACAAGGTCGAGCGGGCTGGTCCCGCCGGCGGTCGCTCGCCCGGCCCGCGTGACGACGTGAAGGTCCACTACGAGGGCAAGCTGGTTTCCGGCGAGGTCTTCGACAGCTCCTACGAGCGCGGCTCGCCGGCGGTGATGAACCTCGGCGGCCTGATCCCCGCCTGGCAGGAGGCGCTGGTGAAGATGAAGCCCGGCGACAGCTGGATCCTCTACGTCCCGCCCGAGCTCGGCTACGGCGAGGACGGCGCCGGCCCGATCCCGCCCAACAGCGTGCTGATCTTCAAGATCGAGCTGATCGACAGCCTGTCCAGCGGCGCGCCGGTCCTGGGGTAGAAGCCGCAGGCTGGGGACACGTACCGAAGACGGTACATGTCCCGTCAGCGGGATCAGTCCGTGAACACCACCGTCTTGCGGCCGTTCAGCAGCACGCGGTCTTCCAGCGCCCAGCGCAGGGCGCGGGCCAGAACGCGGCGCTCGATGTCACGGCCCTTGCGGATCAGGTCCTCGGGCGTGTCGCGGTGGCTGATGCGCTCGACGTCCTGTTCGATGATCGGCCCCTCGTCGAGATCGGCGGTGACGTAGTGGGCGCTGGCCCCGATCACCTTCACCCCGCGCGCATGCGCCTGGTGATAGGGCTTGGCGCCCTTGAAGCCCGGCAGGAACGAGTGGTGGATGTTGATGCAGCGGCCTTCCAGCTTGGCCGCCAGCCCGTCGGACAACACCTGCATGTAGCGGGCGAGCACGATCAAATCGGCGCCGGTCTCGCGGACCAGCTTCCAGATTTCCGCTTCCTGCTCGAGCTTGGTGTCCTTGGACACCGGCAGGTGGTGAAACGGCAGGCCGGTGAGGTCGACGTGACGGTAGGTCGAGGCCGGATGGTTCGACACGATGCCCGCGATGTCCATGTCCAGCTCGCCGATGCGCCAGCGGTACAGCAGGTCGGCCAGACAGTGGTCCGACAGGCTGGCGAGGATCATCACCCTTTTGCGCACCGCGGGGTCGCGCAGACTCCAGCGCATGGCGTAGGTCGCCGCCACCGCCTCGAATTCGGCCCGCAGCTGGTCGGCCGTGTGGCCATCCGGCGCGAACACCACCCGCATGAAGAAGGCGCCGGTCTCGGCGTCGTCATACTGCTGAGCGTCGAGGATGTTGCAGTCCCGCTGCGCCAGGAAGGCGGACACGGCCGCGACGATGCCGCGGCGGTCGGGACAGGACAGGGTGAGGATGAGGCCTTGGGTCGACATGAGCCGTCGGCCTTACAGGGCGAACCGGCGCAAGGGCAAGACCTTGCGCGGAAGTGGCGGTTTTTCCGGCCTCAGGGGCATGAAACGCGTCGATTGCTCCGGAGTTCGGTCGGGTCCGGCGGGGGCTCGCGCGCCGAGGACGCGCCTCAGAACTTCAGCCCGGGAATGTTCATCCCGGCCAGCGGTCCGGCCGCCTCGCGCATCAGCTCGGCCTGTTGGACGTCAAGCTTGCGCTTGGCGTCGGCGTGGGCCGCCACCAGCAGGTCGGAGATCACTTCGCCCTCGCCGGGGACCAGCAGGCTCTCGTCCAGCGTCACGCCCTTGAGCGCGCCGGCGCCGGTCAGGGTCACCTTGACCATGCCGCCGCCGGACGTGCCCTCGATCTCCAGCGCCTTCAGGCGATCCTGGGCCTCGGCCAGCTTCTGCTGCATGGCCTGGGCCTGCTTCATCAGTCCGCCGAGATCCTTCATCGCTCAACTCACTCCTGGGGTCCGTTGAAGAGGCCGGCTTGCGCCATCTGATCCCGGATCATCTCGGGGTGCTGGGTGACGACGAGGTCGTAGGCCTCCAGTTCGGACGGGACATACCAGTGGATCTTGTCGGTGTGGTAGGCCCCCCAGACCGCTTCGGCCACTTCGCGCGGCGGGGTGAGGCGCCACATGCCCTCGGTCGGGGCGTTCACCTTGGCCTCGTCGGGCAGGATCGGGGTGTCGATCAGGCCGGGCAGGGTGTCAGCCACCCGCACCCCGGCCGCCTTCAGCTCGACCGAGAGCGCCTCGGTGAAACCCTTCACCGCGTGTTTGGTGGCCGAATAGACGGCGATGTTGGCGATGCCGAAGATCGCGCTGCTCGACGAGGTCGAGAAGCACAGCGAGCCGGGCGTCGCCTTCAGCAGCGGAATGGCCAGGTGGATGCCGCTGAGCACCGCCACCAGGTTGATGTTGATGACCGCCATGGCGTCTTCCCAGGACATGTCCTCGAACGGACCGCCCCGGCCGATGCCGGCGTTGTTGAACAGCACGTCCAGCTTGCCGTCGGTCGCGGCGGCGAAGTCGGCCAGGGTCTGGCGGTAGGCGTCGCGGTTGGTGACGTCCAGCTCGCGGATCATGCAGTTGTCCCAGCCGAGCTCCTGCTCCAGCGCCCGGAGGCCATCGGCGTTGACGTCGACGCCGCCGACGTACCAGCCGTTGGACGCGAACAGCCGGGCGGTCTCGAGGCCCATGCCGCTCGCCGCGCCCGTGATGAAGATCGCCTTGCGGCCGTTGGCCTTGGACATGTGTTTCGCTCCCACCGATTCTTTTATGATCCGCTCATCCTCGCGGAAGCGAGGACCCAGGTCTTCTGATGCAGTTGCTCATCGTTGGAGCTGTCGCAAACAGCGGCAACCCTGAGTGCACCGGCCGTAAACCTGGGTCCTCGCTTCCGCGAGGATGAGCGGGAAAGAGGAGGCTAGTCCTCTTCCTCATTGTCTTCGGGATCGACGCTAGCGGCTTCACCCTGCGGCATCGCAAGCTGCTTCACGCCCAGCAGCTCGGTCCCCGGGAAGGCGTCCATGACCGACTTCACGAACGGGTCGGACAGGATGGCCTCGTTGGCTTCCTTCTGCTCGCGCTTCTCGCGCTCCCAGGCGCTTTCAGCGCCGCCGCCGCCGGCCGTGGCCACCAGCCAGGTCTGGCCGGTCCATTCCTTCAGGCGCTGGGCGAGGCGCTTGGTCAGGTCCGCGGGCGCGCGCGGCGCCGGTTCGAACTCAATGGCGCCGGCTCGGAAGCTGATCGGCCGCACGAAGCGCTGGACGTCCATGTACAGGCTGATGTCGCGCTTGGTCTGAATCAGCCGCAGGACGTCGTCGAAGCTGGCCAGGGCGGTGGTCGGCTGAACGGACGGAGCGGGCGTCATCATCACCGGCTGGGCCGCGCTGAACATGCCGCCGCCGCTCGCCGAGGCGCCGCCGCCGCCCTGTGGGGCCATCCCGCCGCCAGCGCCGCCCGGGATCGGTTCGCCGTCGCGCAGCGCCTTCAGCGCCTCCTCCGGTCCGGGCAGGTCTGCGGCGTAGCACAGCCGGATGAGCGCCATCTCGACCGCCGCCGACGGATCGGGCGCGCGGCGCACCTCCTCGTAGGCCTTCATCAGCATCTGCCAGACCCGAGACAGGGTCCCGGCCGAGGCCGTGGCCCCGATGGCGGCGAGCCGCGAGGCCTGGTCCTTGGGCAGGTGCAGGGCGTCCGGTCCCAGAGCCTTGGCGACCGAGGCGCCGTGGCAGTGCTCAAGCAGGTCCAGCATCACCTGCGCCGGGTCGGCGCCGAAGCCCCAAAGGGTGCGGAAGCCGAGGATGGCCGGGCCGCTCTGGCCCTTCATGACGTTTTCGAAGAGCTCGATGGTCTGGGCGCGGTCGGCGAGGCCCAGCATGTCGCGCACGACGGCGGCGCCGACGGTCTCGCCGCGCTCGGCCTGGACGATGGCCTGGTCGAGCAGGGAGAGGCCGTCGCGCACCGAGCCCTCCGCCGCGCGGGCGATCAGGGCCAGGCCCTCGGCGTCGACGCGGGCGCCCTCCTTCTCGGCGATGCCGCCCAGGTGCTTGACCAGCACCTCCGGCTCGACGCGGCGCAGGTCGAAGCGCTGGCAGCGGCTCAGGATCGTCACCGGCACCTTGCGGATCTCGGTGGTGGCGAAGATGAACTTGGCGTGCGGCGGCGGTTCTTCCAGCGTCTTCAGCAGCGCGTTGAACGCCGCCGTCGACAGCATGTGCACCTCGTCGATGACATAGACCTTGTAGCGCGCCTCGGTCGGGGCGTAGCGCACCCCGTCGAGCAGCTCGCGCATCTCGTCGACCTTGGTGCGGCTGGCGGCGTCGAGCTCCAGCACGTCCATGTGCCGGCCCTCGACGATGGCGCGGCAGTGGCGGCCTTCCTGGCTGAGGTCGACGGTCGGCTGGTGGACCGTGTCGCTCTCGAAGTTCAGGGCCCGCGCCAGCAGGCGGGCGGTGGTGGTCTTGCCGACGCCGCGGACGCCGGTGAGCATGAAGGCGTGGGCGATGCGGCCGGTGGCGAAGGCGTTGGTCAGGGTCCGGACCATGGCCTCCTGGCCGATCAGGTCCTCGAAGGTGCGCGGCCGGTACTTGCGCGCCAGCACCTGGTAGGCGGCGCCGTCAGCGGGCGGGGCCTCGACGGGCGCGGGCGGCGGAGCCGGGGCGGGGGCAAGCTCGCCGAAGATGTCCGCCGTGTCGGGATCGCGCTCGGGGAGGGCGTCTTCCTCCTCCCAGGGCGGCGGTTCCATCGGGGCGTCGGTGTCGGCCATTCGGGTCAGTGCGTCCTTCGACACGGGGAATCCCCGGAGGCCGCATCCTACGTCATCGACGGGCGCGCCCGCCACCTCGTTGCGTGGTTCGACACGCGCCTGCGGCGCTGCTCACCATGACGT
Organism: uncultured Caulobacter sp.; assembly: GCA_937925635.1. GTDB lineage: Bacteria > Pseudomonadota > Alphaproteobacteria > Caulobacterales > Caulobacteraceae > Caulobacter. The sequence goes on along the minus strand of CALALX010000129.1, from coordinate 56,128 downwards.
ATCCGGAGCACGTCATCCTGAGCAGCCTGCGGAGCAGGCGTGTCGAAGGACGCAATGCATTTCGGCGATGTGATGAGGTGGAACCGGCGCGACCCGGAGCGAAACTCGTTGTGGCTGCTGCCTTCCGGCCCTGACCAGGTTGGCGAGGCGTCCGCCCGCGCCGGCTCCGAGGCCTATATCGTGGATCGGGGGGGCGGATGCAAGGCTGGCCAGTCCAGGAAGTCCCAACTCCACGTCATGGCCCGACTTGTTCGGGCCACCCATGAACTCGGCTGATCCAGCAAGACCGCTGCACATCAGCCGCGCTTCGTCCACTGCGTCCCCACGCGTGGGTGGCCCGAACAAGTCGGGCCATGACGAACACGAGGGAGAGGTATAGCAGGGCGCTTGCCGAGTTCCCTCGTTTGCGCCACGAAGCCTGCCATGGCTCTCTCGACCGTCACCAACACCTTTTCCGGCAACCCCCTGAACCGGGCCAGCGAACGGCGCGGCGACGCCGCCTGGCTCGAGGGGCTGATGAAGGAGCCGACCACGCTCTGCATCCCGCTGTGGAACGGCCAGCCGCTCACTGAGAGGACCGCCGACGGCAAGACCCAGCTGGCCTATGTACCCGGCGGCATGACCCACGAGCTGGCCGGCGGCAATGAGCGCATGCTGTTCATGGGCCTTTGGAAGGACACCGCCGTCTTCGCCGTCGACATGGAGGGCGCGCCGGACCCGACCGACGGGCCGCTGAACGGCCTGGGCAAGTTCGCCGACCTGCGCCAGGTCGCACTGCTGCTGCCCTCGACCGAGGCGGCGATCGCGGCCACGGCCAAGGGCATGTTCGAGTGGCGCCGCAAGCACCGCTACTGCGCCGCCTGCGGTGAGCCGAGCCAGGTGTCGGACGGCGGCTGGAAGCGCGTCTGTCCGGCCTGCCGCGTCGAGCACTTCCCGCGCACCGACCCGGTGGTGATCATGTTGCCGGTCAAGGGCGACAAATGCCTGCTCGGCCGCCAGGCGATCTGGCCCAAGGGCATGCATTCGGCCCTGGCCGGCTTCCTGGAGCCTGGCGAGAGCATCGAGGAGGCCTGCGCCCGCGAGGTGATGGAGGAGGCCGGGCTGACCGCGACCTCGGTCCGCTACCATTCCACCCAGCCCTGGCCCTATCCCAACTCTCTGATGATCGGCCTGATCGCCGAGGTCGACAGCGAGGACGCCCGGCCCGACCAGACCGAGCTGGAGTCGGTGCGCTGGTTCACGCGTGAGGAAGCCCGCCAGCTGATCGCCGGCGGCTTCGACGGCTGCTTCGCCCCGCCGGCGATGGCCATCGCCCACCAGCTGCTCAAGAGCTGGGCGGAGGAAGGTGTCTAGGCCTTGCGTGGTTCGCACGGCCCTGCGGGCCTGCTCACCATGACGTGTCAGATTAGCATTCTGACCACGTCATCCTGAGCAGGCCGCGCAGCGGGCGCGTCGAAGGACGCACAGTGTCAGCCGAGCGCCCCGCAGGCGGTGATCACCGTCATCGCCATCAGAACGATCGTCGACAGCGAGAAGAGCAGGAAGCGGACCGGCACGATGTTGACCGTGACCTGCAAAAGGCTGTGCAGCACCCGCAGGGTCACGTAACCCCAGGCCAGTCCGCCCACCAGCGCGTTCGACTGCCCCGCCAGGTAGGCGATGATCGCCACGGCGTAGAAGATCGTCGGCTGTTCCATCAGGTGGTTGTAGTTGTCGGCCGCCTGGCGGACGTCGTCGGGCAGCACGTCCAGCGAGCCCGGGAAACGCGCGTCCTGCGGGTTGATCTTCGCCTTGCCCATGGCCGGCAGGCGCTTGGCGTACATCCAGATCCAGATCAGCAGCGACCAGGCCACCAGGGCCAGCGCCGCCGCCAGCGTCGATTGCAGATAGGGCAAACCTGAGAACATCGTGTCGCCTCCCCTGGCGTTGTTGCGGGCAGGAAGCTAGACCCGTATCGGCGTCATGCGAAGAGGCGGGTGTCGGCCATCCGACCGACGGGCGTCGCGGCAGGCGATACGCCGGACGCAGTGGCTGTCGGATGAGGGGTGCGTGGCGTTGCGTAAGGTGTTGAGTGTGCTGGCCTGCCTGGTCGCCCTGGGTGTGGCGGGCATGGCGATGGCGGGGGACCCGTTCGAAGACGCCCGCTACTACATGGGCGTCAAGAACAACGCCGAAGCCATCAGGCTGATCGACAGCGGCCAGTTCGACATCAACATGCAGACCGACGAGGGCTACTCGCTGCTCCACTACGCGGCGGACAATGGCAATCTCGAGATGGTGCGCGAACTGATCCGCCGGGGCGCCGACGTGAACCTGCGCAGCGCGCGTGGGTCTACGCCGTGGGACATGGCGATCACCCCGATGGTCAAAGCGGAGATCGCCAAGGCCGGGGGACACAGCGGCGTGAACCCAGCCGCCGCCGCGCCCGCCAAGCCAGCCGCGAAACCGGCGACCGCCACGCCAGCGGCGAAGCCCGCCGCGCCGGCGCCGGTCGAGGACGCGCGCCGCAAGATGTGCAACGCGCGCCACTACTCGTCCTCGTCGCTGTGCGGCGACACGACCTGCAAGATGCGCGAGTACCGCAAGTGGCAGACCTGCCTGAAGACCGGCAGCTACTACTAGGTCGGGGACATGTACCGTCTTCGGTACGTGTCCCTAGCAGCTTGAAGCGCTCGAAGCGGCGGGGGACACGCACTGAAGTGCATGTCCCCGGCTGGCGCTACACTCGCTCCCGGAACGGGTCGGCCGGGAACACCCCGAGGATCTCGATCTTCTCGCTGAAGAAGGCCAGTTCTTCGAGCGCCAGGGCCAGGCCCCGGTCCTCCGGACGGCCGTCGACCTCGGCGTAGAAGAAGGTCGCCGTGAAGGCGCCGCCCTCCATGTAGCTCTCCAGCTTGGTCATGTTCACGCCGTTGGTCGCGAACCCGCCCATGGCCTTGTAGAGGGCCGCCGGCAGGTTCTTCACCCGGAAGCAGAAGCTGGTGATGCACTTGGTGGTGAACGGCGGCGGCGCCGGATTGGCGTCGGCTGTCATCACGAGGAACCGCGTGGTGTTGTGGCGCTCGTCCTCGATGTCGCGCATGAGGATGTCGAGACCGTAGATCTCCGCCGCCAGCGCCGGCGAGATGGCGCCGCGAGTCGGGTCGGGATGCTGGGCCAGCATGCGCGCGGCGCCGGCCGTGTCGCCGACGGCCTCGGTCCTGACGCCGAGCTTTTTCAGCGAGTTGCGGCATTGGTGCAGGGCGATGGCCATGCTCGACACGGTCTTCACCTGCTCCAGCTTCACGCCCTTGTTGGCCATCAGCTGGAAACGGATCGGCTTGAACCGCTCGCCGATGATCTTCAGGCCGGAACTGGGCAACAGATGATGCACGTCCGCAACGCGACCGGCGATCGAGTTCTCGACCGGAATCAGGCCCAGCTCGCAGACGCCGGTCTTCACGGCCTCGAAGGCCTCCTCGAACGTCGGGAAGGGAGCGGCCTCGTGGTTGGGGAAATAGGTCCGACAGGCCTCATGACTGTTGGCGCCGGGTTCGCCCTGGAAGGCGATCTTGGGAAGGGGAGCTTGGGGAAGAACGCTCATGCGTCGTGATCTCTTGCGTAGGCCCGCGCCGCCTCGAGGTCGGCCGGGTTGTCGACGGATATCGGGGCCTCGTCGGCGACGGCGGCCCAATACGAAAGGCCCATTTCCAGGCCCCGCAGCTGCTCCAGCTTCTCGCGCCGTTCGAGGGGCGAGGGCGGAGCGGTGATAAATCGCGCCAGCGCCTCGCGCCGATAGCCGTAGATCCCGATGTGTCGCCAGACGGGAGCGTCCCCGTACAGCGTCGAGCGGGTGAAGTAGAGGGCGCGGCCGGATGTCGCGCCTTCGGCCAGGGCCAGCACGGCCTTGACCACGTCCGGATTGGAACGGTCGGCGGCCGAGGCCTCGGCGGCCACGACGGTGGCGACGTCGCAGGTCGGCTCGCGCGCCAGCAGGGCGGCGCAGTCGGCGACGATCGAGGCGGGCACGAAGGGCATGTCGCCCTGCAGATTGATCACCGCGTCGTGCCGGCCGTCGGGATCGAGCGCCTCAAGCGCGGCCTGGATGCGGTCGGACCCCGAGGGCAGGTCGGGGTCGGTCAACACGGCGAGGCCGCCCGCGGCCGTCACCGCCTCGACGATCTCGGGGTCGCCGGCGGCGACCGCGACGGGCCCGACGGCGGCGCTTTCGGCCTGCCGCAGCACCCGGACGATCATCGGCAGTCCGCCAATGTCGGCCAGGGGCTTGTTCGGCAGTCGGGTCGCGGCCATGCGGGCCGGAATGAGCACGATCGGGTTCATGGGCCGTGACATGGGTCAATTCAGGCGCTCGGGCCCCCGGGCCCGGCTTGCGCGAGGGGCGGTAGCGTGTAAGAGAGCCCGGCGCAACATAGGGCGCGTCGCGGGATTCCCGCGGCGTAGGCATTCGCCCGCCGCCCGGGGCTTCTAGAGGACGAAGACAGCGGACATGAGCGATCTGACGTTCAACAAGATCGCCGGCGGCGTGCTGGCGGCCGGGCTCGTCATTTTCGGTCTCCGTGAGGTGACCACGATCGCCTTCGAGAAAGAGCCGGTTGAAAAGCCGGGCTACGCCATCACCGTGGCGGAAGAAGGTGGCGAAGGCGGCGGTGCGGCCGTGGAAGTCGCGCCGGATTGGGGCACGGTTATCCCCGATCCCGCCAACATCGCCGCCGGCCAGGCGGTCAGCGCCAAGTGCGCCTCCTGCCACACCTTCACCTCGGGCGGCGCCAACGGCACTGGCCCGAACCTGTTCGGCACGCTGGGCAAGACGCCGGGCACGCACCCGGGCTTCGCCTATTCGGCGGCCATGACCGGATTCGGCGCGGGCAAGACCTGGACCTACGACGAGATGGACGCTTTCCTGAAAGCGCCGCAGAAGCACGTCGCCGGCACCAAGATGACCTTTGTCGGCCTCAAGAAGCAGGCCGACCGCGTGGCGATGATCGCCTACCTGCATACGCTGGGCTCGACCCTGGCGGTTCCGGCGCCCAAGCCGGCCGAGGCCGCCGCGGCTCCGGCCGACGCCGCGGCCCCGACCGCTGAAGCCGCTCCGGCGCCGGGCACGACCACGACGCCGGCTCCGCCGTCGACCGGAACGCAGGCCCCCGCCGCGGCGCCGGCCGGCCACTAGCCGACAGCGAGACCGAACCTACCGAAGGCCGCGTCGGGGCGCCCCGGCGCGGCCTTCGTGCATCCGCGCTTTCCAAGTCGGTCAGGCGAAGCGCGACTTCAGCATCGCATAGAGCGCCCGGATCGCCTGGGCTTCGCCCCCCACCGGCCGGCCGGGGGCGCCTTTCGGGTTCCAGGCGAAGATGTCCAGGTGGACCCAGCTTCCCGACGCCGGGGCGAAACGCTTGAGGAACAGGGCCGCCGTCACCGAGCCGGCCTGGGCCCAGCCGTCGGGGTCGTTCTTGAGGTCCGCGATATCGCAGTCGAGAGCTTCCTCGTAGCCGGGCCACAGCGGCATGCGCCAGAGCGGATCACCGACCGCCTTCGATGCTGCCGCGATGTCGGCCGCCAGGACGTCGTCGTCGGTGTAGAAGGGGATCACCTGCGGCCCCAGCGCGATCCGCGCCGCGCCGGTCAGGGTGGCCAGGTCGATGGTCAGGATGGGATCCAGCTCGCCGGCGCGAGTCAGCGCGTCCGACAGGATCAGCCGGCCCTCCGCGTCGGTGTTGCCAACCTCGACGGTCAGGCCCTTGCGGGTGTCGAGCACGTCGCCCGGTCGCATGGCGTCGCCGCTGATGGCGTTCTCGACCGTCGGCACGAGCACCGCCACGCGGATCGGCAGCTTCGCCGCCATCAGCATCCGGCCCAGCGCCAGCGCGTGGGCGGCGCCGCCCATGTCCTTCTTCATCAGCCGCATGCCGGCCGACGGCTTGATGTCCAGGCCGCCGGTGTCGAACACCACGCCCTTGCCGACGATGGCGACCAGCGGCCAGTCCGCCTCGCCCCAACGCAGCTCGATCATCCGCGGGGCGCGGGTCGGGTCGGCGGCGCGGCCCACGGCGTGGATGGAGGGATAGTTCTCGGCCAGCAGGGCGTCGCCGGTGATGACGCTGATGCTCGCGCCGTGGCGCTCGGCGATCTCGCGGGCGATCGTCTCGATCTGCAGCGGGCCCATGTCGTTGGCCGGCGTATTGACCATGTCACGGGCCAGGGCGCAGGCAAGCGCGATCTCGCGCAGCTCGACGACATCCACGCCGTCCGCCGCGATCAGCCTAGCGTGGCGCTCCCGCTTCTTCCTGTAGCGGTCGAATCCATAGCTGCCGAGCGCGAAGGCCAGCGCGATCCGCGCGGGATCGAGGCCGGCGAGAACGCCCTCGATGCGATAGTCGCCGACGGCCAGCTTCGCGGGCAGGGCGCGGAAGGCCATGGCGTCGGCCTTCGCCGGGTCGCCGACGCCGAACAGCACCTTCGCCGTCGCGCCGTCCGGCGCGGGGACGACTAGCACCTGACCGTTCCTGCCCTTGAAGTCGGCGGCGGCCGCCAGTCCGAGCTCGAAGTCCGACAGGCCCTCGAGCACGCCCTCGGCGACGACGACGACGGGAATGGTCTCGCCCTCGGGGGCGGTCAGCAGGACTTCGGTCATGGTCTGGCTGGGGGCTCGATTTATGCTTAACGATTCCTTGAGCCCGGTCGCCGAAGCTTCGCGTCGCATCCTGCGAAAGGCTCGCCTCCATGTGTCGCACGCCGGCTCTCGCCGCAACAGTCCTGGCTCTCTTCGCCCTGCCCGCCCTGGCCGCCGAGCCCGGCAAGGCGCAATCCGCGGCTCCGACACCGGCGGCCGCGCCGCCCGCTCGCGCCAAGGCCGCGCCGCAGCAGCGCGCCGAAGCCCGCCGCATGGATCCCCTGGCGCGCGCCGCCTTCTGGGGACGGGAGATGGAGATCGACGGCCGTGACACGGAGGCCGCCATCGGCCTGTCGCAGGCGCTGCGTCAGCTCGACCGCAACGACGAGGCCGCCGATGTCGCCGGCCGCGGCCTTGTCGTCGCACCTGACAATGTCGAGCTGCTGATGGAATCGGCCCGCGCCGCCGTCGCCCGCGGACAGGGATTCTACGCGATCGAGCCGGCCCGGAAGGCGCAGGCCCTGGCGCCGCGCGACTGGCGCCCCTTAGCCCTCCTGGCCGTCGCCATGGAGCAGACCGACCGCGACGCCGAGGCGCTGGGCTACCATCAGCAGGCCCTGGCCCTGGCGCCCAACGAGCCGGGACCGATCTCGAACCTGGCCATGTATCACGCCACCCATGGCGACATGGGGCGGGCCGAGCAGATGCTGCGCATTGCGGCCGCCTCCACGCGCGCCGACGCCCGCGTGCGCCAGAACCTGTCCCTGGTGCTGGGCCTGCAGGGACGGATCGCCGAGGCCGAGGCTCTGGCGCGCCAGGACCTCCCGCCGGACCAGGTCGCCAACAACGTCGCCTGGTTGAAGGCCGCCACCGAGCGCGCGCCCACCGGGCAAGGCCGTTCCTGGGAGGCGGTCACCGGAGGGCGGTAACCCGCTCCGGATCCGCGCCTTGCGGCGAACGCCGGGATGACCGCGGGCGTGAGTGGGGCTGGACGCCACTCGCCAGCCCCGCTATACGCCGCCCCGGCTGCTGAAGAGCCGCCCACAATCGATCCCAAGTCCACGCGCCGAGGAGCCTGTCGAAGGGCGCGCTGGATCGTTCCGGCAGGCGGAAGGATCGTATCCATGGCCAATGTGACCGTTGTCGGCGCCCAGTGGGGCGACGAAGGCAAGGGCAAGATCGTCGACTGGCTGAGCAACCGCGCCGACGTGGTCGTGCGGTTCCAGGGCGGTCACAACGCCGGCCACACGCTGGTCGTCGAGGGCAAGGTCTACAAGCTCGCGCTGCTGCCCTCGGGCGTGGTTCAGGGCAAGCTGTCAGTGATCGGCAACGGCGTGGTCGTCGATCCCTGGCACCTGCTGGACGAAATCGCGAAGATCGGCGAGCAGGGCGTCGTCATCGGCCCAGACCTGCTGGTGCTGGCCGACAACGCCTGTCTGATCCTCCCCGTGCACAAGGATCTCGACCAGGCCCGCGAGGCCGCGTCCACCCAGAAGATCGGCACCACAGGACGCGGCATCGGCCCGGCCTACGAAGACAAGGTCGGCCGTCGGGCGATCCGCGTCGCCGACCTGGCCGATCCGGAAGCCCTGGAAGCCAAGATCGACCGCCTGCTGTCGCACCATGCCGCCCTGCGCAAGGGCCTGGGCCTGCCCGTCGCCGACGCCGGCGAACTGCTGCGACAGCTGCTGGACCTCGCCCCGAAGCTGCTGCCCTATGCCCAGCCGGCCTGGCGACTGCTCGATCAGGCCCACAAGGCCGGCCGCCGGATCCTGTTCGAGGGAGCCCAGGGGGCGCTGCTCGACGTCGACCACGGCACCTATCCGTTCGTCACATCGTCCAACACCGTCGCCGGCCAGGCCGCCGCCGGCTCCGGCATGGGGCCGCGAGGGCCGGGCTATGTTCTGGGCATCGTCAAGGCCTACACCACTCGCGTCGGCGAGGGACCCTTCGCGGCGGAGCTGAACGACGAGGTCGGCCAGCACCTGGCGACGGTCGGCCGCGAGGTCGGCACCAACACCGGCCGCGGGCGCCGATGCGGCTGGTTCGACGCGGTGCTGGTGCGACAGTCGGTGGCCATCAACGGCATCGCCGGCATCGCCTTGACCAAGCTCGACGTGCTCGATGGTCTGAAGACCCTGAAAATCTGCGTCGGCTACGACATCAACGGCGTCGCCTACGATTACCTTCCCGCCGGCATGCGCGAGCAGGCGGCGGCCAGGCCGATCTACGAGGAGATGCCGGGGTGGGAGGAAAGCACGGCCGGGGCTCGCTCGTTTCGGGACCTGAACGCCAACGCCATCAAGTACGTAAGGCGGATTGAGGAGCTGATCGGCGCTCCGGTCGCCTTGCTGTCGACCAGCCCTGAGCGCGACGACACGATCCTGATGTGGGACCCGTTTCGGGGCTAGATGCTCGCCTGGCCCCGTTTCGGGTTAGCCATTGTTTATCTCCGGGCGCCTAGTCTCGGCAGACTGAGGCTAACCAGGGAGCAACCGTGCGGGCTCGGCGCAAAATTGGCTTGGCGGCGAGTGACCGCACGTCCCGCAGCCTGAAGGCGCTCAACCGAACGGCGTCAACCAGCCGCGTGCTGAATCTGCTGAATGTGGCTGAACGGCACGGATCGCGTCCCGACTGGGCCGAGCTTCCTCTCTTCAAGAGCCGCCAGCTGAACGCATCGCTCATTCTCAAGCATCGGCTCAGGGCTGACGAGGCCTATCTTTTCGACGACTACAGGACGACGGCGACAAAGGTCATCATACCCTTTGAACGAAGTGACCTCGGCCTAGGCGGCCAGTCGTTCTTCGTCGGACAGCGCGGCTGGCTGGACCTCATGTACGAGGCCTGCTCGGACAACCGCTCGCCGGAATTCGACATTGGCATTCTGAGGCTGATGGACCGGTTGCCTTCGCTGGACCCGTTCCTGTTGCGCGAACATCTCCGGCGCCACGGCCATCTGGTGGCGCCCTGCTACTTCGCGATCTCTCCGGCCGACCTGGATGCCATGCAATCGTATGTCGCGGCACAGATCGAGGTCCTCATCCGCCTCGCCTACCAAAGAACGTCGGCTGGAGCCGGCGCATATACCGCCCGGCTGGTTCAGGCCCTTCTTTCGACCGAAGTCGACGAGCGGCTGGAGCCGTTGAGGGACACGCTCATGCTGGAGGGAGAGGACTTCCGCGAAGGCGTCTTCAGCTGGAAGGGCTTCCTCTACTACAAATGGATGCTGACCAGCCTGCGGCCCCAGCTTCAGACTGTCGCCGGCGAGATCGGTGAACTGATGGTCTCGGGGCCCCGCGAGCCGGACGTCGCCAACTACATCGACGGGGCGAGGCGCCGGCTGAAAGGCGCGATCACCCAATGCAGGAACGAGCTGGATCGGACTCTCAAGGTCTACGACACGGCCTTCGTCAGCCTCACCCGCAACGGCAACCCCTTGGCATTTCGCAAGTTTCTGCTGGAGGCTCCGGAAATGTTCCTCATGCTTGGGGAAAAGGTCGGCGCGGCTTCGCACGTGGCCTCATTCTGGCGATACCGCTTTCCGAGCGGGCGCTTTCCGTCTGCGCCCGCCGACGAGGTCGCTGACATCTTCCAGGACTTCGAAGCCAGCCTCGGTGAGACCCTGGCGATCTGAAGAGACAGTCGCTGTTAACTAAGAAGGGGCAGGATTGCTCCCAGAACCTACCGGATCCTTCCATTGCTCGACGAAGCGAAACTTTTCAGCAGACTGACGCCTCATCTCGGCAAGGTGATGGTCGTCGATCCCGCGCCTGCTTCCACGAGGCTGCTCACCGACCTTTTGCGGACCATCTCTGGCGGCAGCGCCCAGGTCTGGTCAGCGCCGAACGACGGCAAGGGCATGCAGCTGGCGCAGATGGTCGATCCCCAGCTGATCTTCGTCGAACACTCGGGCCCGGGCCTCGATGGCCTGCGCCTGACCAAGATGATCCGTCGCAGTGATCTTTCCTGCCGCCAGGCGCCGGTGATCATGGTGACGGCCGAGGCGACCGCCGCCGCCATCCTCGGCGCGCGCGACGCCGGGGTGCACGAGTTCCTGCGGAAGCCGTACACCATGAAGGACCTGCTGCGTCGCCTCGAAGCCGTGGCGCTCAAGCCGCGCGACTGGGTCGAGGCGGTGCACTATGTCGGACCCGATCGCCGCCGCTTCAACTCGGCGGAGTACACCGGTCCGCGCAAGCGCAAGAGCGACTCCACCGCCACGCCCGATCAGCAGCGCATGCTGCAGGCCCTGAAGATCGTGCGCGCCGCCGCCGGCTCGCTGAAGTCGGACTGGGCGCAGGCGCGCCGCGCCCTGATGGCCCAGGCCATCGACCTGCAGAAACTCGGCCAGTCCATGGGCGAGGCCGGCCTTATGAAGGCGGCTGCGGGTCTGGCCGCCCAGCTCCCCGCAGAGGGCCAGCCTGACTGGCGCGGCCTGGAGGCGGCGATCGTGGCCGTCCTGGAGTTCATGCCCAAGGACTCGGCGCCCAAGGCCGCCTAGAGCCTGATGGGTTCAGATGGAACAATCTGAACCCTGAATCAGGCTCTACACCTTTGATTCTAGAGCACGATTCAGCCATCAGACGATTCCGTCTGATGCCATCGTGCTCTAGGCGCGTCCCTCGCGCAGCAGCCGCGCCGCCAGCCATCCCGCGATTGTCACGTCGAAGGCCAGGCAGAAAGCGGGCCACCAGTCCGGCGCCGCTGGATTGGCGATCAGGCGAGGATGAGCCAGATCAAGCACGCCGTGCCCGCCGAGCGCCAATACCGTGAACCAGGGATCTCCCCTGAAGCCAATAACCGCGATCGCGGCGAAGCCAGCCATGACGAGCGTCTCCGCCAGGACAATGGCGCCGCGGCCCGTCATCGCGGCGAACAGCAGGTAGTAGGCGGCCACGACGATCGCGACCGTCGGGTAGAATGCGCGATCCTTGTCGAAGCCGCTCAGCATGGCGAACCCGCCCACGCCGAGGGCGAGCGCGACTCCGATCATCATCTCCATCGATCTGGCTCCATCGAAGGGGAGTGGACCGTCGGCGCGGGCGCTGGCCCGGTCGACGGTCCAGCATCTAGCGGACGCAGTTGGACGCCGGGGTGCAGACGCAGGCGTCGCCGCAGCGGCAGTCGGGGCCGCAGCGGCAAGTCGGACTTGAGCATCCGCTCTGGGGCCTGGTCTCGCGCGAGGCCTCGACGGCCGTCTGAATCTGATCGTCCATGGGTCTTCCTTCCTTGGTTGAGGAAGCTCCGTGTAGCCGTCGCGGCCCGGCCCGACTTGAACGCAACAGCTAGAACAGCCTCAGGCCCGCGGGAGCGATGCCGAACATCCGACGGAAAGTGCGACTGAAGTGGGCCGAGTCGGAGAAGCCGGCGCTGTGGGCGACATCGGTCAAATTGTCCCACCGCGCCATCAGACCCACCGCTCGGGTCAGTCGGATCCACAGCAGGTAGGTCTTGAACGCGAGGCCCGTCTGTTCGACGAACAGGTGGCTCATGCGGCTCGGCGACAGGCCTGCGATGCGCGCCGCGCCGGCGAGATTGAGCGCGATGTCCTGGTCGCCGGCGACCCTAGCGAGAACCTTCGCTACTCGTGGGTCGATCTGATCGGGGCGGGCTGCGCCGGCCAGTTGGTCGACCATCGCCTGCCCGAGGGATGCGAGCTCCGTCGTCGTGGGCGCCGGTGTCCCCGCCAGGGCGGACAGCTGACGTTCGAGACGGCCGGCCAGGGGCTCCGACAACGGATGGAGCGGGCCGGCCGGAAAGAACGCCGCCATCACAGCCCTTCCGGCGGGGCTCTCGGGCTCGATGAACAGGATGGCGTAGGCGCCGTCGGCGTCGAAGGCGTGTCGGGCGTCCGGCGCCACGGCGACGTAGGGCCCGGGCAGGGTTTGATCAGCGAGCCAGAGGCGGAACCGGCCGCCGAGGCCGAGGACGATCTGAATCGCGTGGTGGGCGTGGGCTCCGGTCCTGGGCTCGAGGTCCCCGGTCCGAGCCGCGGCGTTCATCAGCCAGAGGCTGCCGCCTTGCCACATCACGATCCGGGCGCGGGCCAGTTCTTCCATGCGGCGGTGATCGTATGGCCCTCGGCGGCGGATCGCAGCAAGAACCTGACCGCGGCGGCGTCGATGTCGGCTGAGGTCGTATGGACCTGGCCGCCATTGCCATGTTCCTCCTCATGGAGGAAGCTTCGCGGCGATCTGTCGCCCGTTTGACCGGGCTTTGGCAAAGGAATGACGGATCCGTGGAGCCAGGCAGTTTCCGCTTTGACCGCTTCCAGCTCGATCCCGGCGATCGGCGCCTGTTGCTGGACGGGGCGACGGTCGACCTGAACGCGCGCTACCTCGACGCCCTGGCGTTGATGGTCAGGGAGCAGGGCAGACTGGTGTCGAAGGAGCGCTTCCACCAGGAAGTCTGGCGTGGCGTCCCGGTCACCGACGAGGCGCTGACCCAGTGTATCCGCACCCTGCGCCGGCAACTCGGCGATGACGCCGCTCGTCCGCGCTTCATCGAGACCGTTCCCAAGCATGGCTACCGCTTCATCGCGCGCGTCGTGGCGATCGCCCCCGGCGCGGTGATGGAGGCGGCGGCGCCGAAGGTCCGGAGCCGGGCCTGGGAAGAGGTCCTCCGGCAGACCGCCGCCGGCACTGCGGGGGCCGGACTGGCCGGCGTCGTCGGCGGTCTGGTCTACGGCTTCGTGGGCGCCGCGCAACCGGGGCAGGCCGGGGCCGGCGCGGCCTCCGTTCTGCTGGTGCTGCTGGGCCTGACGCTCGCCATGGCGCTGATCGGCGGCGCGGGCGTGGCCTTCGGAATCGCGGCGTCCGCCTTCGCGCCGGGACGCGCCTGGCGCATCCTCGGCGGGGCCGCGGGCGGGCTCGTCGTGGGCGCCGTCGTCAAGTTGTTCGGCGTCGACGCCTTCAATCTGCTGTTCGGCCAGGCGCCGACCGAGATGACCGGGGCTGGGGAAGGCCTGCTTCTTGGCGGAGCGGTCGGGTTCGGCGCCTGGCTGGCGGGGCGCGTTCGCTCGCCCCGGCTTGGCGTGGCCCTGGCGGCCCTCGCGGGCGGTCTGGCCGGAGCGCTGGCGCCCCTGCTTGGCGGGCGGCTGATGGGCGGGAGTCTGGATCTGCTCACCCGCCAGTTTCCGGGATCACGACTGAACCTCGACCCGATCGGCCTGCTGACCGGCGAGGGCCGCTTCGGCCCGGTCGCCCAGATTGTCGCGAGCTGCGCTGAGGGCGCCTTGTTCGGCGCCTGTATCGTCGGCGCGATGCTCTTCCAGCAAAGAAGAAGGCGCGGTCACTGAGGACCGCGCCCGTGCAGGCTGGCGAATAGTCTGGATCGAGATCAGGCTTCGACGAGGTTCCGCTCAAGGGCGGCGGCCCGCATCGTCTTCTGCAGCTTTTCGAACGCCCTGACCTCGATCTGGCGGACTCGTTCGCGGCTGACGCCATATTCGGCGGCGAGGTCTTCCAGGGTGGTCGGGCTGTCCTTGAGGCGACGCTCGGTGAGAATGTGCTTCTCGCGGTCGGTCAGTTCGGCCATGGCTTCCTGCAGCAGGTCCATGCGGAGGGACTTCTCTTCCTCCTCGGCGACCTGGGTCTCCTGGCTGACGGCGTTGTCGTCGGCCAACCAATCCTGCCACTCGCTCTCGCCGTCGGCGCGCATCGGCGCGTTCAGCGAAGCGTCGCCGCCGGACAGCCGGCGGTTCATGGAGATGACCTCTTCCTCCTGAACGCCCAGCTTTGTGGCGATGCTGGTCACGTGCTCGGGCAGCAGATCGCCTTCCTCGAAGGCGCTGATCTGACTCTTGGCCTTGCGCAGGTTGAAGAACAGCTTCTTCTGCGCCGCCGTGGTGCCCATCTTCACGAGCGACCAGCTGCGCAGGATGTATTCCTGGATCGAGGCGCGGATCCACCACATGGCGTAGGTCGCCAGGCGGAAGCCCTTGTCGGGATCGAATTTCTTGACGGCCTGCATCAGGCCCACGTTGCCCTCGGAGATCACTTCGCCGATCGGCAGGCCGTAGCCGCGATAGCCCATGGCGATCTTGGCCACGAGGCGCAGGTGGCTGGTGACCATCTTGTGGGCGGCCTCGGCGTCCTGATGCTCTTTCCAGCGCTGGGCGAGCATGAACTCCTCGTCCTTGGCCAGCATCGGGAATTTGCGGATCTCGGTCAGGTAGCGCGACAGACCGCCATCCGGCGTCATCACGGCAAGAGAGGTTGCAGCCATCGAGATCATCCCCTTTCGTACAAGCGAGCGGACAGTCTCAATGAACCATCGCCCGCCCCCTTCGAGTTCCAGATAGGAAGCCGAGCCAGCCTTTCAAAGGCCGGTGACCGATTTGTAATCCCTGACTGTGGCGCTCGGATATCGAGAATGTGTCTGTGCGTTGTCAGAAAAGATGCACCCTATGGCCTGACGGCTCAGGAACGGCGGGCGGCTTCGAGTTTAGGCAGCGCCTCCTCGACGACGTGCAGATAGTCGCGGTGGGGAAGATCGTCGTGAGAGTCTAATCTGAGCGCTGAGATGATGTCGGGTGCGATGGTCAGATAGGCGGCGTAGTCGGAGACAATGGCGGCGGCGCCTGGAAGCACTAGGCCATCGCCCCGGTTGGCATTGAGCCAGTCGCGAACATGCTTGATCGCCTTGTTGGCATCGTTGTTGTGCGCTTCGATGTCCATGCCCGATATATCGGACAGGCTGACGTCGTAACGATGCTTCTCGGCGTCAAGAACCAAGATCCGCCGATCCTGCTGACGCTTTGGGCCGGCGAGGCGAAGGCCGAGGTCTGCGCCGAGTTCCAACGGCATGTTGAAGCGGGGGAGTTGAGACTCGCGGTCGAGTTCTACGCGTGAAATGTCGTGCAGCGAAAAGCCGCATTCGGTGATGAGTTTCACGATCTCATGAAAGCGAACAGCGCCGCTGTCGCTTACATCCAATGCACAACGTGGAATGTGCCCGCATGCCATGATCGCGAAACAAACCGCCCTAAAGATTGGACGATATTCTGAATCAAAAGGGCAGTTGATGAAGACCGATTTTGCTCTGATCGGTCTATTTTTGATTGGCGAGTGCGCCGGCGTTTTTTTCGACGGCATCTTCAACCGCCTTCTTGATCTGTGAGATCGTGAAGTGCGGCTGGCCCGATGGCCGCTGCAGCTTGACGCCACGATAGACGAGCTTTGCCTTTGCAGGCGCTTTCGAGCGAGATTGAGCCGAAGCGGTCATGCGCCCGAATATGTGCGCTTTTGAGTGCGGATTCAATCGCGGCGCACCGCCAGGGCTTAGCCGGAACGATCATCTTCGCGCCTCCTGTTCCGGGGTGATCCAAGGGCTTGGGCCAGCGTCGCCCGTTGCACGGCGAAGTCCTGCTCCAAAAAGAGCTTCAGGATCGCTTCGATGAGCTGTGAGCGATTGGCGTGACTCTGCAGAGTCGGTCCGGCAAACCCGACATTGTCTAGCGCTTCGATGACGCTCTTTTCCAAGCGAATGGAAATCACAGCCTTGGCCATGCCGAACAGTAAGCCGACAAATCTTAACAGAGCGCAAAGACGTAATACGTCTTAGGCGAACCTTAAGGTCTTGATGCAGCTACAGGGCCGTCAACAACCCCTCCAGCGCCCGCATGTCGGCCGGGGGCGGGGTCTCGAAGCGCATCGTCTCGCCGGTGATCGGGTGGACGAAGCCGAGCACGGCGGCGTGCAGGGCCTGGCGGGCCAGGCCGGCGGCGGCCATGGCCTCGCGCACCGGCTGGGCGGGCGGGCCGGAGCCGTAGGCGGGATCGCCCAGGCAGGGCGAGCCCTTGCTGGCCATGTGGACGCGGATCTGGTGGGTGCGGCCGGTCTCCAGGGTGCAGGCGACCCGGGCCGCCGTCGGCTTGTCGGCAGGACCGAAGGTGCGTTCCACCCGGTAGTGGGTAATCGCCTCGCGGCCGCCGGTCTTGAGCACGGCGATCTTCTTGCGGTCGCTCTGGCTGCGGCCCAGCCGGTTCTCGATCGTTCCCTTGGCCGGATGGGGCGCGCCGCGGGTGAGGGCGATGTAGACGCGATCGATGTCGTGCGCGCTGAAGAGGGCCGACAGGCCCTGGTGGGCGGCGTCGGTCTTGGCCGCGACCATGACGCCGCTGGTGTCCTTGTCGAGCCGGTGGACGATTCCCGGCCGCGCCACGCCGCCGATGCCCGACAGGCTATCGCCGCAGTGGTGCAGCAGGGCGTTGACCAGGGTGCCGCTCTCCGTGCCCGGCCCAGGATGGGCGGCCATGCCGGCCGGCTTGTCGATGACGATCAGATGCTCGTCCTCGAACAGGACGTTCAGCGGGATGGCCTCGGGCTGCGGATCGGCGGGCGCCGGCGGCGGGATCAGGATGGTGTAGACGCCGGCCTTCGCCTTGGATGAGGCGTCGGTGACCACCGAGCCCTCGAAGCTGATCAGGCCGTCGGCCATCAGCGCCTGGATGCGTCCCCGCGAGAGTTCGACGGCGCGCTCGGCCAGCGCCTTGTCCAGCCGGCCGCCGGCGTCGTCCGGCGCGATCTCGATGACCCGCACGCCCGGCTGGTCGGGCTCAAGGCCGTCCTCCTCGTCGTCGATGGGGGCCTCGGGCCCGGGCGCGTCGGTCATGCCTTTGGCTTAGCCGAAAGCGCGCGGCGGCGACATGGCCGCGTTCAGCCGGTCAGCCGTCCGCCGGTGGTCTCGCCGCGCGACAGGCTGGTCGCCACCGGCGCCATCAGAAACAGATCGCCGCCCTTCTTCTCGGCCTCGGGGCCCAGGTCGCGGATCAGGTAGCGCTCGATGTGCTCGGGCACCGCTCCCTCGGGGGCGAGCGGATCCTGCTTCAGCAGGTCGGCGCAGCGGGCGTCGTCGGCCTCCCGCTCGCCGGTCAGGTCGCCGACCCGCTCCATGATGATCGGATAGGCCGAGGGGCTGCGCGCCGCGTTCAGAGCGGCGCCCATCACCAGCCCGTCCAGCATCGAGGCCTTGGGCAGCGGCACGCCGTTGAGGATGAGGAAGATCGGCGTGTAGCCGACCGTGTCGTAGACGGTGACGAACAGCTGGCCCTCGGCCGGCAGCATCCAGCCCGTGAACAGCAGCCCGGCGCCGCCGAACTGGATGCTCAGCAGGCCGTTCGCCTCGCGGCGGATCATGCCGCGGTCGTGGAAGAAGCGGTGCTTCATCAGCATCGACGGGCGGGTCGTCTGCCAGAAGCCCTCGTAGGCCGCGCCGCGCCGTTGGGTGGCCGCCCGCGCCTGTTCGATCATGGCCGGCGGATAGCCAAGCGGATCGGCCGCCTCCGCCTCGGGCCCGGCGGTCTGGCCGCCGAACAGCGCCACCAGCGACTCGGGTGAGCGGTCCCAGTCGAGCATCGAGAAGCCGGGCCGCCGCAAGGCGATCAAGGCGGTCAGCGCGGCGAGGTTGTATTCGGACGGGGTCACCGCCCCCGTGGCCCAGCGCGCGACCACCGACTTGTCCACGCCGAGATCCGCCGCCAGCCGTCCGCGGCTGAGCGACAGAGCCTTCATCACAACCTCAAGCCTGGCGGCGAAGTTGCCCGTTCGCGTCATAGGGCCCCCGGCCACTGCATCGATATGCATCGTCCTGTGCATCTTGATGCATGCCGATGCGCAAGCCAACGCAATTCGGCGAACGCCGGCGCCTCTGCGCGCGCCAGGGGCGACCCTGTACATCGAGATCAGCGGCGAGGGACTCAGCCGTCAGGACCCGGACGATGAAGATCACGCCCCTGCTTTTCGCGATCGCCGCCTGCGCCGCCGTCGTGGCCATGGTGGTGACCGCGCCGGCGCACGCCGCGACCCTAACGGTCGCCGCCCAGCGCTGATTCGGACAGCCACGCCCCCGCCCCCGAAGGTGAGGCGCGGCTAGCGGCCGGTTTCCTCCAAGACCGGCCGCCCCTATCGCCCCGACCGGTCGCCTCCCGGTCGGGGCGTCCCTTTTTGTCCCCATTTCCGGCATCGACGTCGTCTCAGCGTCGCCTGGCCGTCTTCCCCTTGTCATGGCGCCTCGGTAGCCGGGGTGATCACCGTTCACGTTCGAGGGGATACGAACATGACACCGACCTGCCGCCGCCTGCTGCTCGCCGCAGCGGGCTCCTCCGCCATGCTGACTATCACCGGGGTCGCCTGGGCCCAGGACGTTTCCGACACCGAGGTGCAGGAGATCGTCGTCACCGCCCAGAAGCGGGAACAGGCCGCGGTCGACGTGCCGATGTCGCTGACCGCCTACAGCGGCGAGCGGCTCGAAGCGATGGGCGTCAAGGACTTCGCCGACCTGTCGAAGGTCACGCCCGGCTTCGAGGTCCAGGACCAGTCGCCGAACAACCCGGGCTATGTCGTGCGCGGCATCACCTCGGATTCGACGGACGCCTTCTCCGAACCGCGCGTCTCGGTGTTCCAGGACGGCGTATCGATCTCCAAGGCCCAAGGCTCCTACGTCGAACTGTTCGACATCGAGCGGATCGAGGTGGCCAAGGGGCCGCAGTCGACCCTGTTCGGCCGCGGCGCCCTGATCGGCGCCGTCAACATCATCCAGGCCAAGGCCGACCCGGCCGGCGTCGAGGGCGCGATCACGATCGAAGCCGGCGACCACGGCTACCGCCTCGGCCAGGGCGCCGTGAACCTGCCGGTCAACGACGTGTTCGCCGTGCGGCTGGCCGGCTCGATTCGCCAGCGTGACGGCTATGTCGATAACGCCATCGGTGGAGACGATCTGCAGTCGCTCGACAGCCGCGCCGCACGCCTGGCGTTGGCCTTCGAACCCGATGACGGCCTCCGCGCCGATCTGATCTTCAACTATCAGGAGGATGAAACCGGGGGCACGGCCTTCAAGTCGATCAAGTACCTGCCGACCAACCCGACGACGGGACAGGTCCTTGGCGGGCTCGGCGCTCAGGATCCGGCGGCGCTGGTCGCTGGTCCGGCCTTCGAGGGCGGGCGCGACCTTGGCGTCGACCGCACCGTCTGGGGCCTGACCGGGCTGGTCTCGGCCGATCTCGGCGAGTCCACCACCTTGTCCTCGATCACCGCCTGGCGTGAGTTCGAGTCGGCGGAAGTGTTCGACGCCGATGGCATTTCCCTGCCGATCCTGACCGGTCTCAACGAGGCCGCGAACGAGCAGTTCAGCCAGGAGGTCCGGATCAACTGGGACGGCGGCGGCCGCGCCAAGGGCTTCTTCGGCGCCAGCTATTTCCGAGAAACCTCCGACAACCGTATCCCGATCCAGCTCGACGAGCGGGTCGGTCTGGCGCTGATCACCGGTCAGCTCAACGCCTCGGCCGCCGGTTCGGGCCTGCCCGCCAACCAGCCCGCGCCGATGGCCTACTTCGGCAACACGGCCTTCACCGGCGCCCTGGTCCAGGGTCTGGTCTTCTCGGGCAGCGGCGGCAACCTGTTCCTGACGGGGCCGCAGGCCCAGGCGATCGCCGCCAACCTGCGCGGCAACCATGTCGAGGAGGCCGACACCGCCAGCGAGCTGAGCGCGTTCGACCTGTTCGCCGATCTCAGCTTCGAGGTCACCGAGCGCTTCGAGGTCTCGGCCGGCGTCCGCTACACGGTCGACGACCGCACGACGGAATTCGGTTCGCGCACGGTCGGCGGACGCAGCGTGCTCGGTGGGCTCGTCGCCGCGACCCAGCTGGGCGCAACCGGCACGCCGCTGGGCATCGGCCAGGCCAACGCCATCCTCGGCGCCCTTCAAAGCCCGTCGGTGCAGGCAATCCCCGCGACCCTGCTGCCCAACTTCGGGATCACCTTCCAGCCGACCGCCAACAATGGCGACGTCAGCAGCGCCTCCAACGACGACAGCGCCTTCACCTGGCGTCTGGTCGGGCGATACGAACTGAACGACGACGCCAACCTCTACGCCAGCTATGCCCGTGGGCGTCGTCCGGCGGTGCTGGCGGTGGGCGGACCGGCGGTTCCCTACGGAGCGCCGCGCTTCGATCTGGTCGACGCGGAGACGGTCGACAGCTTCGAGGTCGGCCTCAAGGCGGCGGTGCTCGACCGCAGCCTGCGCCTCGACACGGCGGTCTACTACTACGACTACGACAACTTCCAGACGGTCGAGCAGCAGGGCACGCTGTTCGTGATCACCAACGCCGGCAAGGCCAAGGCCTGGGGCTTCGAAGGCCAGGCCGAGTGGCGGGCGGCGCCCGGCGTCGACCTCTACGCGACCTACGCCTGGAACCAGGCCCGTTTCGACGGCGGAGCCTACGACGGCAACCACTTCCGCCTGTCGCCGGATCATACGCTGTCGATCGGGGCCAACTGGCGCTTCGACGCGTTGGGCGGCGAAGTCTCGATCCGGCCCAGCTACAGCTGGCAGTCGAAGGTCTTCTTCGATGACAACAACGACCGCCCGGTGTTCCAGCAGCCGCCGGCCGCCCTGCTGCCGGACAATGAGCAGGACGAGGTCCAGGACGCCTACGGCCTGGTCGACCTGCGGGTCGGCTACAAGCCTGACGCCGGGACGTGGTCGGTCGGGGCCTTTGTCACGAACCTGACGGATGAAAGCTACATGATCGACGCGGGCAACACCGGCGACTCGCTCGGCCTGCCGACCTTCATCGGCGGCCGCCCCCGGATGTGGGGCGTGAGCGTGGGCTGGAGCTACTAGCGCGCACTGGACGGGCCGGAGCAGGCGTCGCACTGTTCCGGCCAACCAGACAGTGATCGGGGAGGATCAGGGCATGCGGATCAACAGACGTGGGGCTCTGGGCCTCCTCGGCCTCGGCGGGGCGAGCGCGGCGGCGACATCGGCGCAGGCGACCCGCATCGGGCCGCCCGACTACCTGCATGGCGTGGCCACCGGAGATCCGCTGCAGGACCGCATCGTCTTCTGGACCCGCATCACGCCGAAGCCCGGACCCTGGCCGCTTAACTACCCGGGTGATCTCCTGATCAGTGAACGGGAAGATCTGAGCGATGCACGTCTGGTCGAAGTCGTCGGTTCGGCCGACCGCGACTGGACTGTGAAGGTCGATGTAGGTGGCCTTAAGCCGGGAACTGACTACTGGTACGTCTTCGATTTCGGCGGACTCCGTTCCCCCGTCGGCCGGACCCGCACCCTGCCCGAGGGTTCGGTGAAGGACGTGGTCCTCGCCGTCGCCTCCTGCTCGCTCTATCCCAACGGCTACTTCAACGCCTACGGCGCCATCGCCGCGCTGGAGCGGGTCGACGCGGTGCTGCACCTGGGCGACTACATCTACGAATACGGCGCCGGTCCGAAGGACTACGGCATGAACTCGCCGGTCGCCGCCCAGAGGCCGCACAACCCGCCGCACGAGATCGTCAGCCTCTCCGACTATCGGACGCGTCACGCGCAATACAAGTCGGACCCGCAGCTGCAGGCCGCGCACGCCCGCGCGCCGTGGATCGTCGTCTGGGACGACCATGAGACCGCCAACGACAGCTGGCAGGGCGGCGCCGAGAACCATTCTCCGTCCACGGAGGGTGATTGGCCGGCGCGCAAGGCGGCGGCGCTGAAGGCCTACTATGAGTGGATGCCCATTCGGGATCCGGCGCCGGGCGCGCTGCTGGAGTCGTCCTGGCGCAGCTTCCGCTTCGGCGATCTCGCCAGCCTGATGATGGTCGAGACACGGCTCGCCGGCCGGGTCGAGCCCCTCGACTACGACGACCCGACGCTGCTGCCGATCGTCGACGGCAAGCCCGACGTCGCCGCCTTCGTCAAGCGCTGGCGAGACACGTCCCGCCAGTTGCTAGGACCGCGCCAGGAGCAGTGGCTCGCCGGCGAGCTGGACCGCTCGGTGAAAGCGGGGGAGACCTGGCAGGTCATCGGCAACCAGATCGTGATGGCCCGCGTCTGCACGCCCAATCTTCGGGCCACGATGGGCGACGAGGGCTTCAACGCCATGCTCGTCCAGCTGCCGGACTACGCCAAAGGCCGGGTCGAGAAGCTGACCGCCATGTCGGCGCTGGACATTCCCTCCAACCTCGACGCCTGGGACGGCTACCCCGCCGCGCGCGAGCGGCTCTACGACATGTTCAAGAGCGCCCAGGCCAATCCGGTCGTGCTGTCCGGCGACAGCCACAGCTTCTGGGCCAACGAACTGTGGGACGACGGCCGCCGCGGTCGCGTGGCCGCCGAGTTCGGCACGACCGGGATCACCAGCCCGGGCTTTGGCGACATCCTCAAGGGGGCGCCGCTGAGCCAGGCCTTCTCCGACCGCAATCCGGAGGTGAAGTACGCGGAGTCCGCCGCTAAGGGCTTTGTCCTGCTGACCCTCAGCCGCGAGGCGGCCAAGGCTGAAATGCGCGCCGTGTCGACGATCCATGACACCGCCTACACGACCTCGACCCTGAAGACCTACACCGTCGCGCCGCTCGCGGGCGCGGGGGTGGGTCCGGTGGTCGAGGCGTAGGTCCGCCCCGCCACGGCATGTCCGGCGCGGGCCGTGGCGAATGCTACGAGCGAAACGCGGCCAGCCGCGCGAACGCCAGGGTCAGCGCCTTGCGCCGCGCGGCGACCAGCAGCGTGCGCGGCGCGTCCCGCACCACGGCGCCGCCGAAGCCGTCGGCGACGATCAGGCCCGGCTCCTCAGGCAGCAGGGTCATCGGAAACTCCGGCGCCACGGCGAAGAAGAAGGCGTCGCAATACGGCGCGTACTCGCCCCACTTGCGGTCGGTCAGATAGTCCTCGGCCGAGGACTTCACCTCGACGATGACGATCTCGCCGCGCGGCCCCAGCGCCATCAGGTCCGCCCGCCGCCCGTTCGGCAGGCCGACCTCGGCCAGCGGCGCATAGCTCATCTCGCTCAGCAGCCGATAGGCGCCGCGCGTCACCGCGAGCGTCGTCTCGGGCCGGGTGATGGTGACGATGGAGAGGGCGACGGTGTCCACAGCCGCACTCTATGTTCCGGTTTCGTTCGGGGTCAAGCTGCGCCCTTCTGCCCCGGTCCCGCATCCTCTAGTCTCGGGGCATGTCGCCGGACGCGGAACCGCTCGCCCGATACGTCTTCGAAGCCGACGTCATCCACTGGCGCGGACCCTCGCCCTACTTCTTCGCGATCGTGCCCGCGGGGGTTTCCGCTGAGGTGAGGCGAATGGCGAAGATCGTGTCCTACGGCTGGGGTGCAATCCCGGTCGAAGCGCGGATCGGCGAAACGGGGTTCACCACCTCGCTGTTTCCCAAACCCGAAGGTTATCTGCTGCCGCTGAAAGACGAAGTCCGACGCGCGACCTCCGTCACCGCCGGCGACACGATCGCTGTCAGCATGTCGCTGAGGCCGCTGAAGCGCTGACCTACCCCTGCGTCGGGAACTCCAGCTTCTGGGCATAGCCCAGCGCCCGGATCCGCGCCACGGCCGCGGCCTTGGCCGCCTCGCTCATCACGGCCTTGCGCGACAGCAGCCAGACATAGTTGCCGCCAGGGGTGGCCATGATCGCCCAGCCGCCGTCGGGGGCGGTGTCGAGGACCCAGTATTCCTGCGTCTTCATGCCGCCCAGGAAGGTCATCTCGAAGCGGGCGTTGCGGCCGCCGGGCAGGATCCGACCCTTTGTCGAAAAGGTCTTGGGCGGACCCTTCGGCGAGCCTTTGCGGCAGACCTGGCTGACCGCGAATTCGCCGGTCGAGCTGATGAAGGCGACGTCGCCCTTGCCGCCGAGCGGCGTGAATTGGGTCACCGGGGCCTGGCAGTCGCGCTGGCCGAAGTTCGGCACGCGAGCGATTTCGTACCAGCGGCCGCTGTAGAAGGTCGCGGACACGGCGCGGGCCGGCGGCGGGGCGCCGGCGGAAGCGCTCGTGGCGACGGCGAGCGCGGCCGAAAGGGCGATAGCGGACAGCGATCTCATCACGCGGCCTTTTACGCGAACCTCCGGAAACGCGAAACGCCCCGCCGCGGTTGCGGCGGGGCGTTCCAGCTCCGCTGACGCGGAAAGAGCCCTATTCGGCGGCGATCGAGACCGGCTTGTGCTCGCGGTCCTTGAAGTTGATGGCCTGCAGATAGCGGATGCCGTCCTCGGCGATGTCATCGCCGACCATGCGGTCGCCTTCCGACTTCAGTTCGTCGAGGTCGACGTACATGGCGTAGAAGGCGCGGGTGCGGTCGGTGATGATGCCGGCGTTCAGCAGCGTCTTGACCAGCACGCGGAAGATGTTGGTCTGCTCCTTCATGCCCTCGCGACGCTGCTCGTCCGTCATGATCTTGGCGAACTCGGCGACCACCTTGTCGGGGTCGAGGCCGAACGACTCATAAAGGTCGCGCTGCTGGTTCGGACCGACGAGGTTGAACAGCACCGCCTGGAAGCAGTGGGCGGCCCAGTCCTCGATGATCGCGTGCTCTTCCGGCGACAGCTTCGGGATGGTGCGGTCGGCCCAGATCTTCCCGAACTTGTGGTGGAAGGCCTCGTCGGTCATGACCAGCTGCATCAGCTTCTTGCCGACCGGGTCATTGAGCTTGTTGTAGAAGGTGGCGAAGGCGCCCATGGCCAGGCCTTCGACCAGCATCTGCATGCCGATGATCTTCTTGTAGACTTCCGGCGCGCCGATGATCTCGACCAGCAGGGCCTTCAGCGTCGGGCCGCACTCGACCGGACGGCCCCAGCGGGCCTTGACGTACTTGGCGAAGGCGGTGACGTGGCGAGCTTCCTCACGGGTCTGGTTGGCCGCGTACTCCTGCGCGCCCTGGTCCTTCAGCACGTGGCAGAGGCTGGCCGACAGGTTCAGCGCGCCCTGCTCGCCGTGCAGGATCGAGGAGAAGCTGCGCAGCGTGGACTCGTTGATGAAGCGGATGCGCGTCTTCGGGTCCGACAGGTGGTTGGACACGTAGTCGGTCGACAGGGCCACGACCATGTCCTCGGGGACGATGGGGGTGTTCTCCATGTCGAAGGGCTCATCGAAGTCGATGTAGTCCTTGTCCAGCGGATCCCAGAAGTGGTCGTGGGTCGCCGAGATGATCTTGTCGAAAGCCGTCGAACGGGCGTTGTAGCGGTCGAGTTCGAGCATGGACTCGAAATCGTCCGGCGCCACCGCGTCGTACATGGCGTCCTTGGTGATGTTCTTGTCGCTCACAGCGAACTCCTCCGGCCTGATGGCAAGCGGATCCGTTGGTCGGACCTCGCACAATGTAAACACTGTCCACTTTGCGTGACCGGAGGTCAACGAGAAAGTGACGGGGGCGTCACTTTCTAACAGCGGATTAACCCTGGCCGGTGACATGCACTTCAGTGCGTGTCCCCCAATGCTGTCCGCCAAGCGGCTGGGGCCACGTACCGAAGACGGTCCATGTCCCCGTCAGCTGTCCGCAGCGGCCTCGCCCTCGAGTTCGCGCAGCAGGGCCGGATCGCGGCGGGCGCGTTCGACCAGAAGGTCGGCGTCGTCCCGCTCCTCCATCTCCAGCTGATCGAGCAGGCGCCGCAGGCGGTCGGCGACGTCGTCCAAAGTCTCGGGATCGGCGTCGAGCACGGTTCGGACCGTGGCGACCACGTGCTTGCAGCGCAGGCCGGTGTCGGCGAAGTCCTTGCAGGTGCAGCGGGCGTCGGCGGCGTCGGGCGCGCTGACCTCGACGACATAGGCGATGCCCTGCTCGCCCAGCACATGGGCCAGGACCCCGGCCGTGGAGCACTCCACCAGACTGACCCAGCCCTTGTCGGCGTAGTTCTCGCCGCGCTTCACCCGCGCCTCGGGCATGTCGCGGGTGATGGCGTCATAGTCGAAGGCGGGAGCGTGCATGGTCGACTCTTCAGGCTTGCGGGCGTGGGCTACCAGATTCGTTCACGCTTTGTCTTCGATGCGGTCGATGTCGTCGTCGGAGAGGCCGAAATGGTGGCCGATCTCGTGCACCAGCACGTGGGCGACCAGTTCCTCCAGGGTGACGTCCCCGCGCTCGGCCCACTCGTCGAGGATCGGCCGCCGGTAGAGAAAGATCATGGGCGCGGCCGGCGCGATATCGAACACCGACCGGCGGGCCAGGTCGACGCCCTGATAGAGTCCGGTGAGCTCGAAGGCGTCCTGGATGCCCATCTCGTCGAGGATGTCGTCGTCGGCGAAGTCCGAAACGCGGATCTGCGCTTCCGACGCCAGACTCCTGAACGGCTCGGGCAGGTCGCCGAAGGACCGTTCGGCCAGGGCCGCGATGTCATCGAGAGAGGGGGCGAGGTCGAACGCTCTGGTCATCAGCCGAAGATGGCGCCCCGTCGCCGGCTTCGCCATAGCGCGGATAGTCAGTCGCCGGGCGGACTCGCCTTGGTCTATCTTGCCCGAAGGATGATTCGGGCTGGACGCCAATGACACAGATGGACCTGATCGCCGCGGCGGCGGCCGGGGCGGTCTGCCTGGCCCTCTGCGCGGCGCTTTGGAGTCTCGCCCAGAAGCGCGCGATGGACCGTCGCCTGCGCCGCATGCAGGATCGCCTCGAAGCGGTTCAGTTGAGCGCGGAAGCGGCGCAGGCCTCGGCCGAGGCTTTTGACAGCGCCCTGCTGGTCATGGACGACGGCCGCGCCCATCTGGCCTCCGGGGAAGAAAGTCTCGCCGCCTGCGCCGCCGCCTTCGGGCTGGAAGCGGCCGATCCGCAGGCCGTCGTCAACGCCCTGATGCGCGCCGACCCCGATCACGCCGCCCGCCTTCGCGCCCTGTTCGAGCGCGGCGAGCCCTGCGCCTTCGAGGCTCGCGGCCCGAAGGGCGTGGTCTCGGTCGAAGGGCGCGCGGCCGGCGTGCTGGCTTGGCTGCGCCTGACGGCCTCGACGGCGGAGGAGACCGCCCTGCCGAGCGCCGCGCGGCTGGCGGCCTTCCTCGACGCTGGAGGCGATCCGGCCTGGATCGCCGGCGCCGACGGCGCGGTGCAGTGGGCCAACGGCGCCTGGCTGGAGGCCGTGGGCGCGACCAGCGCGCTCGACGCGGCCGCCCGGGGCCTGTCGCTCGACAAGGCCGCTGACGCCCTGGCGGCTGAGGCCGCCAACCTCGGCGAACGCCGCGAGGCCATGCGCTGGCTGTCGCTCGGCGGTCGCCGCCGGGCCATGCGCGTCATCGCCCAGCCGCTGGAAGGCGGCGGCGTCGGGGTGCGAACCATCGACATCACCCAGGCCGAGGAGACCCAGGACGCTTTCAAGCGGCACGTCGAGGCTCATGACGAGACCCTCAACCATATCGCCGAGGCGGTCGCCATTTTCGGCGCCAGTCGCCGGCTGGTGTTCCACAACGCCGCCTTCGCCTCGCTGTGGGGCCTGGAGCCGGCCTGGCTGTCGGAGCGGCCGACCCACGGCGAGATCCTCGACCGACTGCGTCAGCGCCAGCGGCTGCCCGAGACGCCCGAGTACGGGAAGTGGAAGGCCGCCGAACTGGCCCGCTATGAGACCCTGGGTCCGCAGCCGGACGATCTGTGGCTGCTGCCCGACGGACGCACCCTGCGGCTGGTGCGCCAGCCGCACCCGATGGGCGGCCTGCTGCTGCTGTTCTCGGACATCACCGACGATCTGAAGCTGAAGGCCCAGTACAACGCCCAGCTCAAGGTCCAGCAGGCGACGCTCGACAAGCTGAACGACGCCGTCGTGGTGTTCGGCTCCGACGGCCGGCTACGGCTGCACAACGAGGCCTTCGAGCGGTTCTGGAACGTGTCGGCCGCCGACATGGAGGCGGCCGGCGACTTCGAGCGGGTCGTCGAGATCTGCGTGCCGCGCCTGCACGACATGGCCTTCTGGCGCGAGCTGAAGGGCCGGGTGGCCGACCCCGATCCCGAGGCCCGCGCCCCAACCAGCGGCGAGAATCGCACTTCGGACGGCCGCATCGTCTCCTGGCAGTCGCGACCGCTGCCCGATGGGGCGACCTTGATCGCCTTCGCCGACATCACCGACGCCCGGCGCCTGGAGGGCGCGCTCGCCGACCGCGAGGCTGCGCTCGACAGCGCCGAGCGGCTCAAGCGCGAGTTCGTCGGCAACGTGTCCTACGAGCTGCGCACGCCGCTGACGACGATCATCGGCTACTCCGAGCTGCTCGACCGCATGGGCGAGGCGATCCCCGACCGTGGCCGCGGCCACCTCGCCGCCGTGCGGCAGGCGGCGATTCAGCTGGGCCGTTCAATCGACGATGTGCTCGACATCGCGGCCATCGACGCCGGCGAGATGGCGCTTGAGATGGGAGACGTGCGCGTCGATGAGCTTATGGCCGGCGCCGTGGAGCGCTGGAGCCAGCAGGCGGAGGCCCAGAAGGTCGCCCTGTCGCTGGACATGGACGGGGACATCGGCTTGATCCGCGGCGACAGCCGCCGTCTCGGCCAGACGCTCGACCACCTGGTCGAGAACGCCCTTCGCCAGACGCCGCCGGAGGGACAGGTGAGCCTGTCCGCCGTCCGGGCGGCGGGCGAGGTGCGGCTGTCGGTAGCCAACACCGGCCGCGGCGTGCCCTTCCACGTCCAGGCCCACATCTTCGATCGCTTCGTCGGTCGCGAGCGCGGCGGTCCCGGCCTTGGCCTGGCGTTGGTCAAGGCCTTGGTCGAGCTGCACGGCGGCTGGGTGGCGCTGGAAAGCGAGCCGAACCAGGGCGCGACCTTCACCTGCCACCTGCCTGAGGCGGCGGTGGTCGAGAGCGCCCAGCGCGAGATGGGGTTCTAGACCCCTCATCCTCCCCGGAGCGCAGCGAGGGGGAGGTGGCCCGACGTAGCCGGGTCGGAGGGGGTGGCGCAGGGCTCTCAGAACTGGGCGCGAGAAGCGGGCCGACGTCAGTCGGCGGCGCTACCCCGCCACCGCGCGCCGCACGGTTCCCCTCCCCGCGAGCGGGGAGGAAACGCGATGCCTAGTGCTGGCTTTCAGGCAGCCGCACGACCAGGCCGTCGAGGTCGTCGGTGACCTTGATCTGGCAGGACAGTCGGCTGTTGGGCTCGACGTTCTCGGCGAAGTCGAGCATCGACTCCTCCATGGCCGACTTCTCGCCGGTCTTGTCTTCCCAGGCGCTGTCCACATAGACGTGGCAGGTCGCGCAGGCGCAGGCGCCGCCGCAGTCGGCGTCGATGCCCGGCACATTGTGTTTGATCGCCCCTTCCATGACGGACAGGCCGGTCTTGACGTCGACCGTGTGCTCCGTGCCGTCGTGCTCGATGTAGGTGATCTTGGCCATACGCTCCCCTGACGCCTCTTCTTCATTATCGCCGTTCAGGCGACGACCTCTTTCATGGAAATCGTGGAATCCGCAAGCTTCTCGCGCGAGATGGCCTTGCGATTGCCGATGAGCTGCTTGCCCATCATGAACTCGGGCGGGCTGTTGACAGCCTCGACGGCCTGGATCTGGTCGCCCTTGAGGTGAAAGACCGCGAACTTCGCCGCCGCGGGATCGCCCCGGACCAGGATGGTGTCGGCGTCGAACGGCATGCCGGCGATCTGCAGCTTGAGATCGTACTGGTCCGACCAGAACCACGGCACCTCTGGCGTAAGCGGCGGCTTGCCGGCGATGACGCCGGCGGCGACCTTGGCCTGCTCGAGGGCGTTGGGCACGCTCTCCAGCCGAAACTGGCGGTCGTAGAGCGGCAGTGGCCGGTGGGTGACGTCGCCGATGGCGAAGATGTCGGGATCGCTGGTCCGGGCGTCGAGGTCGACGACGACGCCATTGACGCAGTCGAGGCCCGCGTCCCGCGCGATGTCGTCATTGGGAATGGCCCCGATGCCGACCAGGGCCGCGTCACACGCCACCGCCCGGCCGTCGGCCAGGCGCACCCGCGCGATCTTCCCGCCCTCGCCCTCGAAGGCGGTGATCTCGACGCCGAGCTCGAAGGCGACGCCCTTGTCCTGATGATAGCGCGTGAAGAAGTCGGACAGCTGTTCACAAGCCACCCGGGCCAGGATGCGGCTTTCGCGCTCCAGGACCAGGGCGTGGGCGCCCAGCGCCCGGGCCGACGCGGCCGCCTCCAGGCCGACATAGCCGCCGCCGACGATGGCCAGCCGCTTGCCCTCGCCCAGCGCCGCCTTCAGGCGTTCGGCGTCAGCCGCGGTGCGCAGCTCAAGCACGCCGTCGAGGTCCGCGCCCGGAATGGGCAGTTTGCGCGCGCGCGCGCCGGTGGCGATGACCAGCCAGTCGTAGCCGATCGTCTCCCCGGTCGACAGGGTGACAGTCTTCGCGCCGCGGTTAAGGCCCGTGGCCGTCACGCCCAGGCGCAGGTCGCAGCCGTTCTCGGCGTACCAGGACGGCTCCTTCAGCGCGAGACTGTCGGCGTCGGCCTCGCCCTTCAGCCAGGCCTTGCTCAGCGGCGGGCGCTGGTAGGGCGGGATCGGCTCCTCGCCGATGAGCACGATCGGACCGGTGTGACCCGCCTGGCGCAGGAACGCCGCCATCGCGCCGCCGCCATGGCCAGCGCCGACGATCACGACCTTCGCGTTAAGATCCGACAAGACGTCCTCCCGTACCGTTCGCCGAAAATGACGACCGCGTCACTTTTTTGCAAGCGGGCTTTCAACCCGGATGGCTGATCCAGAACCAGCCATAGAACAGGACCCATCCCAGCGTGAAGCCGCCGAGCCGCGCGCGGGACGCAAGGTGGCGTTCCGTCAATCGTCCGATCAGGGCGAAGCCGACAGCCACAAGCAGGAATCGCGGCAACCGAACCGGGATCGCGGCCGCCGCCCAGGACAGCGGGCCGACATCGCGCGCGGCGGCAAGGACCGAGTAGACCTTGTAGGGCGTGCTGGTCAGCGGTCCCTTCAGCGCGGCGGCGAGCCAGCCGCTGTCGTTCATGTCGGCGCGCGCGGCCTCGACCATGGCTGTGGAAACGGCGGGGACCGCCTCCACGGCGGCCAGGGCGCCGGCGGGGTTCCACGCCGCGACCAAGTATAGGGCTGATCCGCCGATCATCGCTCCGACCGCCGCCAGCAAGGCGGCGCCGGCGCCGGCGCTCATTCCCTTGCGCAGCGCGATCCAGCCGATGATCACGTCCGGAACCACGAAGAACAGCGACGCCTCGGCCAGGCCCCAGAGCAGGGCCAGCCCGCCTTCCGCGCGGCTGATCGCTGGCCGGTTCAGGGCAGTCGCGCCCGCAGGTCGCGCAGCGTCCTCAGGCGTTCGCCGACCCTTGCCGCCGAATCCGGGTCCTCTCGAAGGGCGCGTTCATACCAGCCAATGCCCTCGTCGAGCGCGGCGGGATTGACCTTCGGCGTCCCGGCCGGGCCGGGCGGCACGGCGCGCAGGAAGGCCTCGTCGCCGAGCAGCGCCGCCGCCTCCTTGCGGCCTGCGCGATAGGCCATGCGCCAGTACTCCGCCGAGCGGGCCCGGTCCTTCGGCACCCCGTCGCCGTTCCAGTACATCTGGCCAAGGGTGAGGGCGGCCACGGCCTGACCCTTGTCGGCCGCCTGCTGGTAGAACCGCGCGGCCAAGGCCGGGTCCCGGGCGACGCCCTGGCCCATCAGATAGTAGTTGGCGACGTCGGTCTGGGCGTCTGGATCACCGGCCTCGGCCGCCTGTCGGCACAGGGCGACGCCGCGCGGCGGATCGGCCGGTCCGCCCTCGCCGGTCACCAGCATGTTGCCGAGCGCGCATTTCGACTTGGCGAAGCCCATGGCCGCCGCCGCCTCGAACAGGCCCCGGGCGCGAACCGGATCCGGTCGGACGCCGTCGTGGCCGTGTTGTACGCATTCGGCGGTCAGGTGCGCCGCATCGGCGCGCTTGCCGGAGGCCGCGCCCCACAACCGGCAGGCCCTGGCCTTGTCGCGGGGATAGCCCTCCTCTCCCGAGAAGGCCATGGAGCCGATCAGGAACTGGGCGTCCGCGTCGCCTTCGGCGGCCAGTCGCTCAAGTTCGGTCGCGCCGCGGCGATCGCCGGATTTGAGGACCGACCAGGCCGCGTTGGCCTTGGGACCGATCGGAACCTCCTGCGCCCGCGCGCTCGCCGCGACGGCCATCATCAGGCCGACGGCGAGGGCGGGCCCGCGCATCAGGCGACGCGCTCCACCATCATCTTCTTGATCTCGGCGATGGCCTTGGCCGGGTTCAGACCCTTGGGGCAGACCTGGGCGCAGTTCATGATCGTGTGGCAGCGGTAGAGCTTGAACGGATCCTCGAGCGCGTCGAGCCGTTCGCCGGTGGCCTCGTCGCGGCTGTCGATCAGCCAGCGGTAGGCGTGGAGGAGGGTGGCCGGGCCGAGGTACTTCTCGCCGTTCCACCAGTAGCTGGGGCAGGAGGTCGAACAGCAGGCGCAGAGGATGCACTCATAGAGGCCGTCCAGCTTCGAGCGGTCTTCCGGGGACTGCTTCCATTCGGCCCGCGGCTCGGGCGTGTCGGTATGCAGCCAGGGTTCGATCGAAGCGTACTGGGCGTAGAAAAGGGTCAGGTCGGGGACCAGGTCCTTCACCACCGGCTGGCTCGGCAGCGGGGCGATGGTGATCTCCTTGCCCGGAACCTCTTCCCAGCCGTGCGTGCAGGCCAGGGTGTTGCGGCCGCCGATGTTCATGGCGCAGGACCCGCAGACGCCCTCGCGGCAGGAGCGCCGGAACGTCAGGGTCGGGTCGATGTCGTTCTTGATGTGGATCAGAACGTCCAGAAGCATCGGACCGCAGCGGTCGACATCGACGTCGTAGGTGTCCCAGCGCGGGTTTTCGGTCCCTTCCGGATCATAACGGTAGATCTTGAAGGTCTTCACGCGCTTGGCGCCGGTCGGCGCCGGGAAGTGCTTGCCCTTGCCGATGCGGGAGTTCTTGGGGAGCGCGAGTTGAACCATGACGCCGCTTCGTTCCGAGGTTTCCGTACGCGGTATCGTCTAGTGCCGGAAAGGGCCCCTGTCCACGCCGGACAGGGGCCGTTCCGCGACGTTATCCCCGCCCCGGCGGGGGTTGTTGCGAGCCGCTGGCAACAAGCGCGGCCTTGCCGCCGTACCAGTCGAGATTCCGCGTCAGCCACATGGCCATACTGAGCCCGGCGAAGGCCGCGACGGAGCCCGCCAGCAGTGCGAAATCCTCAAGCCGCATCAGCAGGTAGATCAGGCCGTAGACCGCCGAGAAGACAGCGAGCGCCTTGATCCGATAGCCGCGCCCCCGGAACGCCGCCCCCGCGTAGAGACCGATCAGCAGCACCGTCGCGCTCGCCGCCGCCAGGAAGCCCCTGTCGAAGCCGACATACTCCGACAGGCTCAGCAGCAGCAGGTAGAAGACCATCTGGGCCAGGCCGATCAGGATGTACTGCGCGGCGTGCAGGCGGCTTCCGGACAGCGCCTCGAATACGAAGAAGGTCAGGAACACCAGACCGACGAACATGACCCCGTACTTCATCGACCGCGACACGAACTGGTAGGGGTTGTCGCTGCGGGTGAAGGTGACGCCGATGTCCTTTCGGGCCAGTTCAACGAGAGCCAGCTCCCGGGCCGGGCCCTCCGCCACCAGGCCCCGCGCCATGAACGGAACCGTCCGCTCGGCGCTGAAGCCTTGCTCGGTCACGCGGCGCGTCGCCGGAAGGAAGCCGCCGTCGAAGCCGGGGTCGGGCCAGTCGCCGCTGAGCGAAACGCGGGTCGATTTGGCGAACGGCGCGACTGAGATTCGCTCGGCTCCCGTGAACACCAGCCGGGTGCGGAACATCCCGCCCTGTCCCAGCGCAGCGGCCGGCGCCGACATCAGGCCGAATTCGCCGCTTCCCTCGCCGCTGCGGCCGAGGTCGACGCCGGGCGCCGGGGCGAAGGTGGCGCGGGACTCGCCGCCCGCCGTCGCAATGGACGCCACTGGATCCTGGCGACCGCCCCGCAGGTCTGAAAAGCCGACCACGACCTGGGCGCGGTCCCAGTGGACTGTGGCGCCGAGGGGCAGATTTGGGGTGGCGGCGGGCGGCGCGAATCGGGCCTCAAGGTCGACCGTGGCCTCGTAGACCGGCGCGCTGAAGATGCCCCGCTTGAGGAGGCTGGCCTTTGTCGCCACCTTGGCCGCGCCGGTTTCGGGCGAGAGGACGTACCAGCCCCAGGTCGACTCCTCGTCCCTGGAGGCGGCGGGAATCATGTAGGGCGCGACCAGCAGGGGACCAACCACGCGCTGCGGACCGCCCTGCACGCCGGAGATCTCGGCGGTGACCGCCTCGGATCGCCGCGTGCGATCGGCGACCAGCAGCCAGACGAACAGCAACGGGATGGCCATCATCACCGCCAGCAGGCAGACGAGAATCGCCTTGCCGCCCCAGCCGGCCTGCCTTGGCCTGGGCAGGCGGATCGAAACGCTCGGATCGGAATCGGACATCAGGCCCTCCTTCAATGTCGATGGAAGGAAGAGCGTGGCCTGTGCAGCACGAATGCAGAGGTGGTCCAGCGGCGTTGCCGCCCCCATCCTGAAACGAAGACGGCGCGCCGCCCGGGTGGGCGACGCGCCGTCTGGAAAGCCTTGCTGCGTAAGGCTCAGTAAACCCGCGCCTTGGGCGGAATGTACTCGATGTCGTTGCTCATCGTGTAGCTGTGCACCGGCCGGTAGTCGATCTTCACCTTGCCGGTGGCGTCGTCGAACCAGGCCAGCGTGTGCTTCATCCAGTTCTTGTCGTCGCGGTCGGCGAAGTCCTCGCGGGCATGGGCGCCGCGGCTTTCGGTGCGGTTCAGGGCGCCGTTCACCGTCACGGCCGCCTGGCCGATCAGGTTCTCGAACTCCAGCGTCTCCATCAGATCGCTGTTCCAGATCATGCCGCGGTCGGAGACCTTGATGTCGCCGCGGGCGGCGTGGACGGCCTGGATCCGCTCGACGCCGCTCTTCAGCGAGTCCCCGGTGCGGAACACGGCGGCGTCCTCCTGCATGGCGCGCTGCATCTCAAGCCGCAGGTCGGCCGTCGAGCGCCCGCCGTTGGCGTGGCGCAGGCGGTCCAGGCGGGCCAGGTGGCCGTCGGTCATGGAGTCCTTGAGCTCCGGCTGGGTCGCCCCGGCCACCACCGTCTCGGCGCAACGCAGTCCGACCGCGCGGCCGAACACCACCAGGTCGATCAGGCTGTTGGAGCCGAGGCGATTGGCGCCGTGCACCGACACGCAGGCGGCCTCGCCCACGGCCATCAGGCCCGGGACGATGGCGTCGTTCTCCTTGCCACGCTTGGTGACGACCTCGCCGTGATAGTTCGTCTGCAGACCGCCCATGTTGTAGTGAACGGTCGGCAGGACGGGGATCGGCCCCTTGGTCACGTCGACGCCGGCGAAGACCTTGGCGGTCTCGGAGATGCCGGGCAGGCGCTCGTGCAGGATCTTCGGGTCCAGATGGTCGAGGTGCAGGTTGATGTGGTCCTTGTTGGGACCCACCCCGCGGCCCTCGCGGATCTCGATGGTCATGGCGCGGCTGACCATGTCGCGCGGCGCCAGGTCTTTCACGCTGGGGGCGTAGCGCTCCATGAAGCGCTCGCCCTCCGAATTGGTCAGATAGCCGCCTTCGCCGCGGGCGCCCTCGGTGATCAGGCATCCGGCCGGGAAGATGCCGGTCGGGTGGAACTGCACGAACTCCATGTCCTGCAGCGGCAGGCCGGCGCGCAGGGCCATGCCGCCGCCATCGCCCGTGCAGGTGTGGGCCGAGGTCGCCGACAGATAGGCGCGGCCGTAGCCGCCGGTGGCCAGGATGACCCGTTGCGCCTGAAAGCGGTGCAGGGTGCCGTCGTCCAGCTTCCACGCGGTCACGCCGCGGCAGACGCCGTCGTCCATGATCAGGTCCAGCGCGAAGTACTCGATGAAGAACTCGACCGAATGGCTCAGCGACTTGCCGTACATGGTGTGCAGCATGGCGTGGCCGGTGCGGTCGGCCGCCGCGCAGGTGCGCTGGATCGGAGCCTCGCCGTAGTTGCGGGTCATGCCGCCGAAGGCGCGCTGGTAGATCTTGCCCTCGCTGGTGCGCGAGAAGGGCACGCCCCAGTGCTCGAGTTCATACACCGCCGCCGGGGCGTTGCGCGTCAGGTACTCGATGGCGTCCTGGTCGCCCAGCCAGTCCGACCCCTTGACGGTGTCGTACATGTGCCAGCGCCAGTCGTCCTCGCCCATGTTGCCGAGGCTGGCGGAGATGCCGCCCTGGGCGGCGACGGTGTGCGACCGAGTCGGGAAGACCTTGGTCACGCAGGCCGTCTTCAGACCCGCCTGGGCGCAGCCGAGCGCCGCGCGCAGGCCCGAGCCGCCGGCGCCCACGACCACGATGTCGAAGCGATGGTCGACGAACTTGTAGGCGGCCATCAGAGGGCTCCCCCGAGCAGGGCCACCTTGAGGATGGCGAACACGCCCAGGCCGGCGCCCAGGACACAGACAAAGAGGTTCAGCATGAGAAGCGCGGACTTGCCGACGAAGCCCTCGACATAGTCCTCGATCACCACCTGCATGGTCAGGCGAAGATGAAAGAAGCCGACCACCACGAAGGCGGCGGCCAGCACGGCGTTCAGCGGCTGGGACAGCCAGACGGCGGCGGTGGCGAAGTCGCCCTTGGCCAGCATCGGACCGGAGAAGGCGGCCCACAGGGCCAGCGGGATCAGGGCAATGCCGCTGACGCGCTCGGCGATGAAGTGGCCGACGCCGTGCTTGGCGGCGCCCAGGCCCCGGGCACGCGCCATCGGGGTGCGGAAATCGTTCGGCGTTCCAGCCATCACAGGGCTCCCGTGCTGGCGGCGATCAGCCAGACCGCGACCGTGGCCACGGCGGCGAAGACAAAGCTGGCGATGGTCAGGGTGTCGGCGACCTTCGGCTGGAAGCCCCTGCCCACGTCCCAGATCATGTGCCGGACCATGCTCGCCATGTTGAAAAACAGCGCGTAGGTGAGGCCGAAGAGAACCAGCTTGCCGAGCGGCGAGCCAAGCAGCCCCTTGTAGGTCGCGTAGGCGTCGGGGCCGGCGGCCAGAGAAAGAAGCCAGCCGACCAGAATCAGAGCGCCGACATAGAGGCCGACCAGCGAGCCGCGATGCAGGATCGATCCCGCCATGGTCGCGTGCCAGCGCCAGACCTGGAGGTGGGGGGACAGGGGCCGTTCGCGGACCCCCGGCGTCGCTTCTGTCATTTCGGACTCGGCTGTTGCGCGGCAAGGATTGGAGCCGCTTTTAAGCCCCGGACGGGGGGTGTCAACGAAACCGGGCCAGTTGCGGGCTTTTTGCGAACTAGTCGCGAATGCGTTCGAGCCAGTCGGCTGAACGCATCTCCTGCAGACGCGAAACGGTGCGCTCGAATTCGAAGGCGCCGTCTCCCGTTGGGTAAAGCGCCTCGGGCTCGACCTCGGCCAGGGCGACCAGTTTGACCTCGGCCTCGTAGAGGGCGTCGACCAGGGTGTTGAACCGCTTCGCGGCGTCGCGTTTGGCCGGAACCAGCCGGGGGATGTCCTCAAGGAACACCGTGTGGAAACGGGCGGCCACCGCCAGATAGTCCTGCGGCCCCAGCGCGTTGTCACAGAGGCTGGCGAAGCCGACACGGAGCAGGCCGCCGCTGGCGCGGGGCAGGTGCAGCTTGCGGCCCAGCACCTCCAACGTCGCGCCGGTCTCGGCGGCGCCGTCGAGCATGTCGCTCCACAGGCGATCGAACGCGGCCTCGTTGTCCTTCGTCTCCGGCGCCAGCCAGGTCCGCGCGCCGCGCAGGCGGTCGAGGCGGAAGTCGACCGGACCGCGCACCGAGACGATCTCCAGCCTTTCCTTGAGCATGGCGATGAAGGGCAGGAACAGCTGGCGGTTGATGCCGTCCTTGTAGAGGTCGTCCGGCGGCCGATTGGAGGTCGCCACCAGCGTCACCCCCAGCGCGAACAGCGCCTCGAACAGCCGGCCCAGGATCATGGCGTCGGCGATGTCGGTGACCTGCAGCTCGTCGAAGCAGAGCAGCCGGGCCTCCTCGGCGATCAGTTCGGCGGTCGGCGCGATCGGATCGTCACCCTTGGCCTGGCCGAAGCGCGCCTTGCGGGCCGCCGTGTCACCCTTGCGCCAGGCGTCGATGTGGGCGTGCACCTCGGCCATGAAGACGTGGAAGTGCACCCGCCGCTTCTTGGCCAGCGGGGCGGAATCGAAGAACAGGTCCATCAGCATGGACTTGCCGCGCCCGACCGGGCCCCAGAGATAGACCCCCTTCGCGCCCTTGGGTTTGCGGAAGAACGAGAAGCCCGGCTCGGACAACGCGTTGAGGTCGCCCTCGAGCCGCGACAGGGCGCCCAGCGCCGCCTCCTGGGCGGCGTCGGGTCGGATGTCCCCTGCGGAAAGGCGCTCGCGGTAGGCGGCGCGGACGGATAAAGGCATCGCCAAACCGGGTAGCGCGCGCCGCGTCGCGCTTCAATGGACACAGATCACATGAGAACCATCATCGAACCGTTCCGCATCAAGGCGGTCGAGCCCATCCGCATGACGACCCGCGAGGAACGCGAAGCGCTGATCAGGAAGGCGGACTACAATCTCTTCGCGCTGCATTCCGACGACGTCCTGATCGACCTGCTGACCGACAGCGGCACCTCGGCGATGAGCGCCAAACAGCAGGCCGCCCTGCTGGCCGGCGACGAGAGCTACGCCGGCAGCCCGTCCTTCTTCCGCTTCGAGGCGGCGGTGAAGGATCTGATGCCGTTCAAGTACGTCATCCCGACCCACCAGGGCCGGGCGGCCGAGGCGATCCTGTTCTCGATCCTGGGCGGGCAAGGGAAGTTCATTCCCTCGAACACCCACTTCGACACCACCCGCGGCAACATCGAGGCGACGGGCGCGGAGGCTTCCGACCTGGTCGTCGCCGAGGGCCTGGACCCGACCAGCGAGCACCCGTTCAAGGGCAACATGGACCTGGAGCGGCTGGAGGCCTTCCTGACCGCCCACGGCGCGGCCGTGCCCTGCGTGATGATCACCGTCACCAACAACGCCGGCGGCGGCCAGCCCGTCAGCCTGGAGAACATCCGGGCGACGGCGAAGATCGCGAAGAAACACCGCAAGCCATTCATCATCGACGGCTGCCGCTTCGCCGAGAACGCCTACTTCATCAAGATGCGCGAGCCCGGCCAGGGCGACCGGTCGGTGAAGGACATCGTCCGCGACATGTTCGCCGACGCCGACGGCATGACCATGTCGGCCAAGAAGGACGCCTTCGCCAACATCGGCGGCTGGCTGGCCCTGAACGACGACGACCTAGCTCAGGCCGCGCGCAATCGACTGATCCTGACCGAGGGCTTTCCGACCTACGGCGGCCTCGCCGGTCGCGACCTGGACGCCATCGCCCAGGGTCTGACCGAGATCGTCGACGAGGATTACCTGCGCTACCGCCTGCGCACGATGGCCTACATTGGCGAGCGGCTCGAAGCGTTGGGCGTGCCGATCGTTCGCCCGACCGGCGGCCACGCGGTGTTCATCGACGCTCGCCGGCTGTTGCCGCACATCCCGCCGAAGGACTACCCCGGCCAAGCCCTGGCCGTGGCGCTCTATGAAGAGGGCGGCATCCGATCCTGCGAGATTGGCACCGTCATGTTCGGCCTGCGCCCGGACGGGACCGAGGTCGAGGCCCCGATGGACCTGGTCCGCATGGCCTTCCCGCGTCGTGTCTATACCCAGAGCCATGCCGACTACATCATCGAGGTGTTCGAGCAGATCGTCGCGAAGAAGGACGCGATGAAGGGCTTCCGCATCACCTGGCAGCCCGCCGCCATGCGCCACTTCACGGCCAAGTTCGCGCCGCTGTAGGATTCCGCCGTGTCCCGTCATCCGCCGCCGCCGCCGCTGTCCGACGTCCCGCTTGAGCCGGGGCTGTATGTCGTGGCGACGCCGATCGGGAACCTGCGCGACATCACGCTGCGGGCGCTGGACGTGCTGAACGGCTGCGACCTGCTGCTGGCCGAGGACACGCGGGTGACGGGCAAGCTGCTCAGCGCCTACGGCCTCTCCAAGACCATGGCCCGCTACGACGAGCACGCCGCCGAGCGAGCGCGTCCGAGGATCATGGCGGCGCTGGAGGCGGGGCAGAGCGTGGCCCTGGTCTCCGACGCCGGGACGCCGCTGGTCTCCGACCCCGGCTATCGGCTGGTGAACGAGGTGGTCGCGGCCGGTCATCGCGTGTTCCCGATCCCGGGAGCCTCGGCGGCGCTGGCGGCCTTGACGCTGGCTGGCCTGCCGACCGATCGGTTCCTGTTCGCGGGCTTCCCCCCGACCAGGAGCGCGGCGCGCCGGACCTTCCTGGCCGAGTTCGCGTCGGTGAAGGCGACGCTGATCTTCTACGAGACCGGGCCGCGTCTGCGCGCCAGCCTCAAGGACATGCTGGCCGTGTTCGGCCCGCGCGAGGCGGCCGTCGCCCGCGAGCTGACCAAGCTCTACGAGACCGCTGTCCGGGGCACGCTGGACCAACTGGCGACCGATTCTGCGCTTGATGAGCCCAAGGGCGAGATCGTCGTCCTGGTGGGCCCCGGCGTCGAACAGGCGGCTAGCGAGGACGACGCCGACCGCGCCCTGGCCGAGGCCATGAGCCGCCTGCCGCTGGGCGAAGCCGCGTCGGAGGTCGCGAAGTCGCTCGGCCTCAATCGCCGCGACCTCTATCGCCGGGCCCTGGCGCTGAAGGACGGCGGATGACCGCCGCCCGCAGCGCCAGGGGCCTCGCCGCCCGCCGATCCGGTCGGCGCGGCGAGGTGCTGTCGGCGCTGCTGCTGATGGCGAAGGGCTATCGCATCCTCGGCTTCCGGCTGGCCGCCAAGCAGGGCGAGATCGATATCCTCGCCCTGCGCCGCGGCGTGCTGGCCGTCGTCGAGGTCAAGCGTCGGACGACGATCGAGGCGGCGCTTGAGGCCGTCCACGCCGACCAGCGCGACCGCCTGCGACGGGCCGCCGCGGCCATCGCCGCCGGCCGGCCGGCGCTGAAGGGGTCGACTATAAGACTCGACCTGATCGCCCTCGCGCCCGGCCGCCTGCCGCGTCATATTCCCGACGCGTGGAAAGGCGGCTGACGAGATGACCCGCGACGAGGCGGAAGGCTTCCTGGCCGAGGTCGGCAAGAGTTCGGACGACGGCTTTCCGCTGTTCGAGGCCGCCCTCGCCTGCGCCGTGCATGACGACGACGGCCGCGATGAGGAGGGGACCCGCGCGCTCGCCGCCGAGGGCGTCGATCACCTGGCCCGCCGGCTCGAAAACGAGTCGCCCGAGGAGGCGATCGCCGAGGCCATGGCCGGCGACCTGCGGCTGCAGGGCGACCTGATGACCTTCGAGGATCAGGCCAACGCCGACGTCATCGAGGTTGCGGAGCGCCGCAAGGGCATCCCGGTGTCGCTGGGAGTCTTCTATCTACATGCCGCGCGACAGACGGGCCTGGACGTGCGCGGCGTCGACTTCCCCGGCCACTTCCTGCTGCGCATCGAGACGGCCGAGGGGCCCCTGGCCCTGGATCCGTTCAGCGAAGGACGTGTCGTGCTGCCGTCCGAGTTGTCGCGCCGCGCGCTGCGCACCGGCCTGACGCCGGACGTCGCCGGGCGGCTGGACCTGCTGATGACGCCGACCACCGACCGGCAGGTGCTGATCCGGCTGCAGAATAACATCTTCGCCCGCGCCCAGGCGGCCGGCGACTGGCCCCGCGCCGAGCGCTCGTCCCTGCGCCGCGCCCTGCTGGACCCGACCGACCACCGCCCCTGGCTCGACGTCGCCCGGGCGCGCGAGGGCCAGGGCGCCCTGGCCGGCGCGCTGCAGGCGCTCGGCATGGCCCAGCAGCTCGACGGCGGCGCGGCCATCGCGGCGCGGGCCGCGCGGGAGCGGGTGCGGTTGAGGTTGAACTAGCACTTCTGATCCTCGCCGCTCGCGGGGAGGTGGCCCGAAAGTTCGAGAGTTCGGTGACAGTTTGCGAATTGACGCACGAGGAAGCCGCTGTTCGCAATTCGCAAACTGTCACCGAACCCTGTCACCGAACTCCGTCGGCCTCTGGCGAATGTCCAAGCGAGTGTCTAAGTCGAAAGCCGCCGGTCGTCGGCCTCCGAAGGAAGAGCTCCCATGTCGCTGAAGGTCGCCGTGCAGATGGATCCCGTCGAGGGGATCAATATCGAGACCGACTCCACCTTCTTCATGATGCTCGAGGCCCAGCTGCGTGGCCATGCTCTGTGGGTCTACACGCCTGACAAGCTGTCGCTGGAGGAGGGTCGGGTCCTTGGTCGCGGGCGAGCGATCAACGTCCAGGCGGTGAAGGGCGACCACCACAGGGTCGGCGAGTACGAAGTGCGGGACATGTCGGAGTTCGACGTGGTCCTCATGCGCCAGGATCCGCCGTTCGACATGGCCTACATCACGGCCACCCACTTCCTCGAGAAGATCCACCCGAAGACGTTGGTGGTGAACAACCCGGCCGAGGTGCGCAACGCGCCGGAGAAGCTGTTCGTCACCGACTTTCCAGGCGTGCAGCCGCCGACCCTGATCACCAGCGATATCGAGGCGATCTATGACTTCCGCGCCCGCCACGGCGACATGGTGCTCAAGCCCCTCTACGGCGGCGGCGGCTCGGGCGTGGTGCGTCTGAAGGCCGACGATCCCAACCTCGACGCCCTGCTCGAGCTGCACGCCATGATCGGCCGCGAGCAGGTCATCGCCCAGAAGTTCATCCCCGCCGTCAGCAAGGGCGACAAGCGCGTGCTGCTGGTCGACGGCGAGCCGGTGGGGGCCATCAACCGCATCCCGGCCGAGGGCCAGGTGCGATCGAACCTCGCCAGGGGCGGCCGGGCCGAGGCAGTCGAGCTGACTGCGCGCGATCACGAACTCTGCGCCATCATCGGGCCGGAGCTGAAGCGGCGCGGCCTGCTTTTTGTCGGCATCGATGTGATTGGCGACTATCTGACCGAGATCAACGTCACCTCGCCGACCGGCGCTCAGCAGTTGAAGCGGTTCGGCGGCGCGGACGCGGCGGCCGCGTTATGGGACCGTATCGAGGCGATCCGACACGCCGCCTGAACTATGTCGGCTACATGACTGAATCGTTTCATTTTCTTTTTTAGTTCTCTATTCGTTCTTGATCTAATCCGCTCGCTATGGTTGAGTCTGTGGATAAGTCACAGCTTCTGTAGCGGGGGCGGGCATGGTCGCGCGCGTGGTGACGGTGGCCTTTCAGGGCGTGGAGGCGCGCCGGGTCGATGTCGAGGTTCAGCTCACCGGCGGCGAGAGCGCCCTGGTGGTGGTCGGCCTCGGCGACAAGGCGGTGGCCGAGAGTCGCGAGCGCGTGCGGGGCGCCTTCACCGGCCTGGGGCTGGCGGTGCCGGCCAAGCGGGTCATCGTCAATCTGGCCCCGGCCGACCTGCCCAAGGAGGGCAGCCACTACGACCTGCCGATCGGGCTGGCGATCCTGGCGTCCATGGGCGTGATCCCGCCCGACGCCCTGAACGGCTGGGCCGCGGTGGGAGAACTGTCGCTGGACGGGACGGTGTCGCCGGTGGCGGGCGTGTTGCCGGCGGCGGTGGCGGCCGGGGCCATGGACCTGGGTTTGATCTGCCCCGAGGCGTGCGGCCCCGAGGCGGCCTGGGCCGGCGGCACGCGGGTGCTGGCGCCGCGCTCGCTGATCGGCTTGATCAACCACTTCCGGGGCAGTCAGCT
The DNA here is from genome assembly GCA_937925635.1 of uncultured Caulobacter sp. GTDB lineage: Bacteria > Pseudomonadota > Alphaproteobacteria > Caulobacterales > Caulobacteraceae > Caulobacter. The sequence continues at coordinate 12,123 of CALALX010000129.1, read as the reverse complement.
CCTGTCTGAGCCGAAGCCCGGTCGGATGATCGAGGGCGGCCGGATCCCGGACCTGCGCGAGGTGAAGGGCCAGGAGCAGGCCAAGCGGGCGCTGGAGATCGCCGCCGCCGGCGGTCACAACCTGCTGTTTTCCGGTCCGCCAGGGTCGGGCAAGTCGATGATGGCCCAGCGCCTGCCCGGCATCCTGCCGCCGCTGTCGGCCGCCGAGCTGCTGGAGACCTCGATGGTCCATTCGGTGGCCGGGCTGATCGCGCGCGGCGAGCTGACCCGCGCCCGGCCATTCCGGGCGCCCCATCACTCCGCCAGCATGGCCGCCCTGACCGGCGGCGGGATCAAGGCCAAGCCTGGCGAGGTGTCGCTGGCGCACAACGGGGTGTTGTTCCTCGACGAACTGCCGGAATTCAGTCCCCAGTCGCTCGACAGCCTGCGCGCGCCGCTGGAGACGGGCGAGGTGATGGTGGCGCGGGCCAACGCCCACATCCGCTATCCGGCCCGCGTTCAGCTGGTCGCCGCGCAGAATCCCTGCCGCTGCGGCCACGGCGGCGCCGGGAAGGGCTATTGCGGCAAGGCGCCACGCTGCCAGCGTGACTATCAGGGGCGGGTGTCGGGGCCGCTGATCGACCGCATCGACCTGCAGATCGACGTGCCGCCGGTCAGCGCCGCCGACCTGGCGCTGCCCCCGCCCGCCGAGGGTTCGGCGGAGGTCGCCGCCCGGGTCGCCGCCGCCCGCGCAGCCCAGGTCGAGCGCGCCACGCGCTGGGACGGCCCTGCGCCCGCCCTGAACGCCCAGGCCGACGGCGACTTCCTCGACAAGGCGGCCGGCCTGGACGACGCCGCCCGATCGCTGATGGCCCGCGCCGCCGATGCGGGTCATCTGACGGCGAGGGGCTGGACCCGCGCCCTGCGCCTGGCCCGAACGATCGCCGACCTCGACGGCGCGGACGCCGTCAAGCGCGTGCATGTCGCGGAGGCGCTGATCTATCGCCGCGTCGGGGCGACGCCGCCCGCGCCGGTTGGACGGCGCCCGGATATGGTCTAGCCCTTCCGGTCGGAACGGGGGGGACAGGTGGCGCGCCAGGCAGTGCTAGGACTGGAGAGCGCGAGCTTCGGCCACGGCGCGACGCCGGTGTTCGAGGACGTGTCCTTCCTGCTCGACGACGCGCGCACCGCCCTCGTCGGCCAGAACGGGGCTGGCAAGTCGACGCTGCTCAAATGCCTGACCGGCGAGTTGGAGCTCGACAAGGGACAGGTGGTGCGTTCGCGGGGCCTGAGCATCCGGACCCTGCCGCAGGATACGCCCGAGGGCCTTGCCGACCTGACCGTGCGCGAGGTTTTGCGCCGATCGCTGGAAAAGGTCGGCAACGGCGATGACGACTGGCGCATCGACGTGCTGCTGGATGAAATCGGCGTCGCGCCGGGGATGGCGGACCAGGCCTTCGGCAGCCTGTCGGGGGGCTGGCAGAGGCTGCTGCTGATCGCCGGCGCGGCGGTGCTGGAAGAGCCCGACATCCTGATCCTCGACGAACCGACCAATCACCTGGACCTGTCGAACATCGCGACGCTGGAGCTGTGGCTGACCGGCGCTTTCGACGTCCCGATGCTGATCGTCAGCCACGACCGCGAGTTCCTGAACCGGGTGACCGACCGCACCCTGTTCCTGCGTTCGGACGGCGTCCATGCGTTCCGGACGTCCTTCTCCCAGGCCCGGGAGGAACTTCTGCGCCGCGACGCCGTCGCCGCCGCCCAGCGCAAGCTTGAGGACAAGGAAATCAAGCGGCTGGAGGCCGCCGCCGCCCGCTACAAGATCTGGGCGGTCAGGAACCCGGAGCTCAACAAGCGCAAGGCCGCCATCGAGACCCGCATCGCCCGCATCGAGGCCGATCGCACCGACAGCTACGTCGCCCGCGAGCGGAAACTGGAACTGTCTGACGCTGACATCGACGCCAAGGTCGCCCTTCGCCTGAACGACGTGACCATCACCACGCCGGACGGCGCCCGGACCCTGATGAGGATCGACCGCCTGACCATCGCCGCGGGCGATCGGGTGGCGATCCTGGGCGTCAACGGGGCCGGCAAGTCGACGCTGCTGTCCGCGCTGGCGGCGGCCTTCGACCCGGCGCGGACGCACTACGACGGACAGGCCGCCGTGAGGTTCAATCCCGCCACGCGGCTGGCCGTGTTCGATCAGTCCATGCGCGGCTTGCCGCTCGGATCGACGTTGCTGGACTATGTCGCTGCGGCGCCCGAGGCCAACGATCGCGACGCCGCCCGCCTGCTGGCTCAGGCGGGCTTCCCCTTCGTCCGAATCCAGCAACCGATCCGGCTGCTCAGCTACGGCGAGCGCTCGCGGCTGATGTTCCTGCGCCTGAAGCTGGAGCGGCCGAACCTCTATCTGCTCGACGAACCGACCAACCACCTCGACATCGAGGGTCAGGAAGCCCTGGAGGCCGAGCTGGAGCAGGCGGAGGTGTCCTGCCTGTTCGTCTCGCACGACCGCTACTTCACCCGCACGGCGGCGACGCGGTTCCTGGAGATCCGAAAGGGCCGCCTCATCGAGGTCGAAGGCCCGGACGCCTTCTTCGACGCGCAGACGGGCTGACGATCGCCGGCGGATGTCGGGACCAGACTCGACGGGACGTCCTTGGGGTGTAGGCTCGCCGCCGTGAGCCGGTCCGTCACGGAGAATGCCCAAGTGTCTCACGCCATCCAGCTTCTCATCGGGACCCGCAAGGGCGCCTGGATCTATCGCAGCGACGCCGCGCGACAGGCGTGGACGGTCGACGGCCCGCACTTCCTGGGCTGTATCGTCAACCACCTGGTCCTCGACCCGCGCGACGGCCGCACGATGCTGATGGCGGCCAGCACCGGCCATCTCGGGCCCACCGTCTTCCGCTCGACGGACGGCGGCGCGACCTGGGCCGAGGCGGCGCGACCGCCGGCCTTCCCGAAGGCGGAAGGCGACAACGCCCGATCGGTCGACCACAGCTTCTGGCTGGAGCCCGGCCACGTCGGCGAGCCCGGCGTCTGGTGGGCGGGAACCTCGCCGCCGGGCCTGTTCGTCAGCCGCGACGGCGGCGAGACCTGGGACGGGGTGGCCGGTTTCAACGACCATCCGAAATACTGGGACTGGTGTCCGGCCGATGGCGGCACGCCCGACGGCGCCCTGTTGAACCAGATCGTCATCGACCCGCGCGATCCGGCCCATATGTACATCGCCACCTCGACCGGAGGCGTATTCGAGAGCCTTGACAGTGGGGGCAGCTGGTCGCCGCTGAACAAGAATGTGGAAGCCAGCTTCCTCCCCGATCCCTATCCTGAGTACGGCCAGGACGCCCACTACATCGCCCTGGCTCCGACCAACCTCGACCGGCTCTGGCAGCAGAACCACTGCGGCATCTATCGTCTCGACCGGCCCTCCGACGCCTGGGAGCGGATCGGCAAGCAGATGCCGCCTGAGATCGGCGACATCGGCTTCACCATCGTGCCGCACCCGCGCGACGCCGACACGGCCTGGGTGTTTCCGATGGACGGTACGGAGGTCTGGCCCCGCGTCAGTCCCGGCGGACGGCCCGCCGTCTACCGCACGCGCGACGCCGGCGCCTCCTGGGAGCGGCAGGACGCTGGATTTCCGCGCGAGCAGGGCTGGTTCACCGTCAAGCGGCAGGCCTTCTGCGCCGACGGGGGGAAGCCGGTCGGCTTGTATCTGGGCACAACCGGCGGCGAGCTGTGGATGAGCGATGACGAGGGCGCGAGCTGGCGCTGCCTCGCCCGCCACCTGCCGGAGATCTATTCGGTGGTCGCGGCGCCGCTCTGATGCCCCGCGTTTCCCTGCCCTCCCAGCTGCAGTCCTACTCCGGCGGCCTGTCTCGCACCGAGGTGCCGGGCGACACCGTGGCGGCCGTTCTCGATGCTCTGGACGCGCGCTGGCCGGGCATTCGCTTCCGGGTCATTGACGAGCAGGGCCGTATCCGCCGGCACATGCGGATCTACGTCGGTCAGGACCGTGTCCTCGACATCGGCCGGACCCTCAGCGAGGATGAGGAGGTCTTGCTCTTCGGAGCACTCAGCGGGGGCTGAACCATCATGCGAGTTTGGACCGCGATCTTCGCCCTGGCGGCGCTGTTCAATTTCGCGGTCGGCCTGCCGATGCTGCTGGCGCCGGAAGCCATGCTGGCGGGAGTCGGCCAGCCCATCCCCGAGGACCTGCTGACCACGCGAATGGCCTCGCTGCTGATCGTCGTGCTCGGGATAGGCTACGCCATGGTCGCCCGCGACCCGGTCGCCAACCGACCGATCCTCTGGCTGGGCGTCATCGGCAAGGCCCCGATTCCACTGCTGGTCTGGCTGAGCGGCGGCGCGACGGCCCTGCAATCCACGGCCTTCCTGCTGTCACTCGGCGACCTGGCGTTCGCGGCGCTGTTCCTGACCTATCTGCTGCGCAGTCGCCGGACCTGAGGCGTTTCAGCAAGCCGGGTCCTGCGCGAAACGCAGGCCGACCAGCAGGCCCCGCCGCCACAGGATGGTCGCCTGGCGTTGGGTTTCCGCGGCCGGCAGCGCGAGGTCGAATTTCACCGGCAGGAGGCAGGGGCCGTCCAGCCGCACCTGCGCGCCAGCGGCGTCAAGGTTCTGCACCTGACAGGTCGCCAGCGTCCGGCCGCCGGCGTGCAGTTCGCCCGCGAGCCAGACACGCTGGCGACGTTGCCGGCGGCGTTCAGGGAGGCGGGTCGGCGACGCGGCGTTCAGAGCTTCCATGGGCTGAATGTGGCGGAAGGAGATTTCCCGACCCTGAACCGAACTGTGCCATTCTGGGCGCCGTGGCCGTGCCGAATTGAAATCTACGGCGCCCATCCGGATGGTCCCGGCGGGGCGCTGGGTTAATCGCCGCTCCCTTGTGAGGCGAGTCGGATTCGGCGGTTTCGCCCGCCTGGGAGCGTCACCCCGAAAGCATGTTTTACAAGACATTAAATTGTCAGCCTCGTAGTTAATATTGTATATTCAAGTATTAGGTGGCACGACGACTGCTTGATCTCCAATTGCCGAACAACCGGCTGAATGGAGATCTAAGTCATGAAAAAATTCGTCATCCTGGGCCTCGCCCTGACCGCCTTCGCGGGCGCCGCTGAAGCGCAGAGCGTGTCGACCACCCAGACCAACTCGTCGACGGTCAAGTCGAAGCTCAACGCGACTGTTGAAGACGTTCAGAAGGACGTCAGCCTGACCTCGGCCGCCATTGGCAACAGCCTCACCGTCGAGGGGACCAGCGGCAGCTACGTCACCAACACCCAGCGCTTCTGGGGCGACGCCACGGCCGAGCTGAACGGCACGATCCGCGACGTCAACGGCGACGTCACGGCCACCGCCGCCGCCATCGCCAACAGCGCGACCATCAATGTCGACGGCGCCGGCTCGATCAGCAACACGCAGATGGCCAACTACGACCCTTCGGCCACCCTGAACGGCACCATCAGCGACGTGGCCGGCGACGTCTCGGCGACCGCCGCGGCGATCTCGAACTCTGCCTCGATCTCGGGCGATTTCGGGTACGCGAACTCGTACCAGGCCAACGGCGCCTTTGTTGGCAGCACCGCCAACGTCACGGTCCGCGAGGTCAACGCCTCGGTCACCGCCACGTCGGCCGCGATCGGCAACAGCCTGTCGATCACCGGCTTCTGATCCGGCGCGCCCCGGCGCCAAGCGCGCCGGGGCTCCCCCCCAAGAGGACAACGACCATGTTGAAGGCCCCCCTGCTCGCCGCCCTGGCCGTCCTTACGGCGTCCGCCTCGCCCGGCTCCGCCCTGGGACAAGCGGCCCCCGTCGCCCTGCCGACCGCCGCCGGCATGACGCGCGGCTATGGCGATCGCGCTCCCGCCGGGGCGACAGCGGTCGACTACAGCCAGCGCGACGCCTCGGGAAACCTGGTGATCGTGAATGGCGGACGTGACCCGCTTCCCGGCGGTTCGAGCTTCCCGGGCTGGAGCGCGCCGGGCCAGACAGCCGTCGCGATCGGCAACCAGATCACGGTCGACGCCAGCGGATCCTGGAACACCATCATCATCGACGCGGTGCAGACCAACACGGGCGATATCACCGCCCGCACCGGCGCCAGCGCGCCCACGAACGACTGACCCGGAAGACCCAGGAGGTCCCCCATGACCAGACTCGCCTTCATGACCGTGCTGGCCGGCGCCGCCCTCGCCCTGGCGGCCTGCGCCTCCGCGCCCGCGCCCAAGGTCGACGCCAGCGGCCTCTATGCCCGCCCGGCCGGCTCGGCGCCCGCCACGAGCAACACGACGCCCTATTCGCGCGCGCTGTTCTGCATCGGCGAGCAGGCGCGCGCCTCGCGCCGCGCCTCGCCCGTCATCGCTGTGGGCCGCATCGCCGACTACACGGGCAAGCAGGAAGACAACATGGGCGGGCCCAAGCTGACCCAGGGCGGTTCGCTGATGGCGATCTCCGCTCTCGCCAAGGCCGGCGCCGATATCGTCGAGCGGGTCGACGTCCAGGTCCCCGAGATGGAGCTCCGCTACGCCAACAACAAGCTGATCGGCGACGCCGATGCGACCGCGCCCGGCGCCTACCGGCCGGTGCGGCCCGGCCAGTACCTGGGGTCGGACTACGTCATCACGGGCGGCATCACGGAGCTGAACTACAACATCCGCTCCAGCTCTTTGGAGGCCGGCCTCGGCGGCGGCGGCAAGGACTCGGCGCGGGCCGTCCTGGGCGGCCGATCCTATGTGATGAACGTCGGCGTCGACCTTCGCCTCGTCGACACACGCACCATGCGCGTCGTCGATGTCGTGTCCTACCAGAAGCAGATCTATGGCCGCGAGGTGGGTGGCGGCGGCTTCGCCTTCATGGGCTCACGAGTGATCGACATCTCGGCCGGCCAAGGCGAGCTTGAGCCGCTTCAGTTGGGAGTCCGCAGCCTGATCGAACGCGCGACGGTCGAGTTCATGGGCCGGCTCTACGGCCTGTCGCCTGATCCCTGTCTCGCCTACTCCGGCGACCCCCTGGCGCCGGGCGCCGTTTGACGCGGCTTGACCGCCCGTTAAGCCGCGTCTGCGAGGATGGCTGGATGTCCAAGGCCCGTCCGATCACGCCCGAACAGCTGGCCACGCTGAGCCACGAGTTCCGCACGCCTCTGAACGGCGTGCTGGGCATGGCGCGCCTGCTCGAGGGCACGAAGCTGACCGCCGAGCAGAAGGACTATGTCGCGGCGCTTCGCGAGAGCGGGGATCATCTGCTGACGCTGGTCAACGACGTGCTCGACCTGGCCCGGCTTGGCGAGGGCAAGATCGAGCTGCATCCGGCCCGTTGTGACCTGGCGGATCTTCTGCGTCAGGTCACCGAGTTGATGAGCCCTCGCGCGCACGAAAAGGGCCTCGAAATCGCCTGGACGGCCGAACCGAACCTGCCGGCGGTCTCCGCCGACGAAGGGCGGCTGCGGCAGGTGCTGCTCAACTTCGCGGGCAACGCGGTCAAGTTCACCGAGTCCGGCGGCGTTCTGCTGTCCGCGGGCGTCACGCGAGCCGGGCTCGTCCGTCTAGCGGTGCGCGACACCGGCCCAGGCGTGCCGGTCGCCTTGCGTGACAAGATCTTCGAGCCCTTCGTGCATGCCGATCCGGCGCATGGCGGGGCGGGCCTGAACGGCGCGGGCCTGGGCCTGGCGATCGTGCGCCGCCTGGCCGGGGCCATGGACGGCGCGGTCGGCGTCCAAGACGCGGCCGGCGGCGGCGCCGAGTTCTGGCTTGAGGCCGCCTTGCCCGCCGTCGCACCGCGGATCGCCGAGCAACCTCTGACCGGCCAGCTGGTCGGCGTCGCGTCCCCGAGCGCCGTGGTGCGCGACGCGGCGACCCGCCAGATCGAGGGGCTGGGCGGTCGTGCGGCCGCGGCGGCCAGTCTTGACGATCTCATGATCATCGCGCCGCCCGAGGCGGTGCTCTTGATCGACCAGGCCCTGGCCGACGGCCGCAGGCTGATCAAGGCGCCGGCCGGCAGGACGAGCCTGATCCTTCTGCGCCCGGACCAGCGGGACCGCATCGCCCGCAGCCGCGCCGCGGGTTTCGCGGGTTATCTGATCAAACCGCTCCGGCCCGCCTCGGTCGCCGCCCGCGTGCTCGCGGCGCTCGGTGTGGACCAAGCCGGCGTCAGGCCGCAGGACGACGAGCGCGTCGCCGAGGCGTCCGCGCCCGGGGCCCGGGTGCTGCTGGCGGAGGACAATCCGATCAATGCCCTGTTGGCGCGCACGCTGCTGCAGCGCGAGGGCGCCCAGGTCGACCGGGCGGGCAGCGGCGAGGAGGCCGTGGCCGCCCTGGCCTCGGCCCGCTACGACCTGGTGCTGATGGACGTGCGCATGCCCGGCATGGGCGGAGTCGAAGCCGCCCGCGTCATCCGCGCCAAGGGCGTCGCAACGCCGATCGTCGCCCTGACCGCCGACGCCTTCGAGGACGACCGCCGCGCATGCCTGGCGGCGGGCATGGATGACTTCCTCACCAAGCCGCTGACGGAGTCCGCCCTGCGGGCCGTCCTGGCCCGCTGGGTCGGCTGGACGGACGGCGCGCGAGAGGCCAAGGTCGGCGCCTGATTTGCGGGGCGCCGTCCCGCTTCGGGGGAAGCGCCTCATGACCACGGACGTCAAAGCCGCGCCGAAGCGGACGTTTCTGCAGACCCTGGCGCTCTTCGGCGATCGACGCGCCCTGGTGATGATGGGTCTGGGGTTCAGCTCGGGCCTGCCCTACATGCTGATCTTCGACACCTTGTCGGCCTGGCTGCGCGAGGCCGGCCTGTCGCTGTCTGTCATCGGCCTGTTCAGCCTGGCGACGCTGTCGTTCTCGTTCAAATTCCTGTGGGCGCCCCTGATCGACCGCGTGAAGGTCCCGGGCCTCAACGGACTGTTGGGCCATCGGCGGGCGTGGATCCTGGTCTGCCAGCTGGTCATCATTCTGGGCCTCCTGGGAATCGCCGCGGTCAACCCGGCGGCGAACCTCGGCCTCATGGCGCTGCTCGCGGTGGCTGTGGGGTTCACGGCGGCGACGCAGGACATCGTGATCGACGCCTGGCGGATCGAGATCATCGACGAGGAGGGGCAGGGCGCCCTGGTCGTGACGATCCAGTGGGGCTATCGCCTGGCCATGATCCTGGCCGGCGCCGGCCCCCTGATCCTGGCGACCCAGTTCGGCTGGAACATGGCCTACGCGGCCATGGCGGCGGCGATGGTCATCGGCCTCTCGGCGACCCTGCTCGCGCCGCGAGAGCGCGAGCATACGATCCGGCCTATCCACACCGAGGACGTTCGCCAGTCGCGACCGTTCGAGTTGGGCGAGTGGCTCGTCCGGCTGGCTATCATCGCCTTCGGGGCGCTTCTGCTCGGGTCCGGTCTAAGCGGTGACGCCGGCCTGCTGTCGAAGCTCTTCGGCGGCGAGGCGCTGGCGGAGGCCTGGAAGGCCAAGCCCAACGGACTGTGGCTGCAACTCGCCGGCGTCGCCGCCGGTCTGGTCGTCGTGGTTCTGGCCGCGTGGCCCATCCCCGGGGTCCGGACGAAGCCCGGCGTCTACCTGTCGACGGCCCTCGGCGAACCCCTCTTCCAGTTCACCAAGCGGTTCTCCGGCGTAGCGGGCCTCATCCTGGCGACCATCTGCCTCTACCGGGTCTCGGACTTCGTCCTGAACCTGATGAACCCCTTCTATATGGACCTCGGCTTCAGCAAGCTCGAGATCGCGGAGGTCCGGAAGCTGTTCGGCGTGGTCGCCTCGATGGCCGGCGTCTTCCTCGGCGGCGTCATCGTCATCCGTTTCGGCCTGATGAGGGCGCTCATCATCGGCGCCTTCGCGCAGCCGCTGAGCAACCTGGTCTTCGCCTGGCTCGCGGTCACCGGCCACGACATGCCGGCGCTGTTCATCGCGATCGGAGTCGACAACGTCGCCAGCGGCATCGCCGGCACGGCGCTAATCTCCTACATGTCCAGCCTGACGACCGCCGGCTTCACGGCGACCCAGTACGCGCTGTTCTCATCGCTGTATGCCCTGCCCGGTAAGCTGATCGCGTCCCAGACGGGTCGCATCATCGAGGGATCGGCGAAGTCGGCCGAGGCCGGGGGGCCGCTCGCCGCGCTGAAGGGCCTGTTCAACAACCTGCCGCCCGAAAGCCTGACCGGAGCGGGGGCCAAGCTCGGGGTCAGCGCCCAGTCCATGGGCGCGGGCTACATGGCCTTCTTCATCTACTCCGCCGTGATCGGGATCCTCGCGATCGCCCTCTCATTCTGGGTCTCGATCCGGCAGCCCCGGGTCATGGACGCCAAGGCGGAGGAAGCCCATCCCGAACCCGCCTAGGTCCCTAGGCAGACCACCTGGGCGACGCGCAGGTCGCGGCGCAGGCCGTCGGCGACGCGGCCGTAGTTCTCGATGTTCACCGGCTCGCCGGTGGCGAAGCTCGCGGGGCGACGGCGCGAGGATCGCAGGGCGCTGACCATGGTCGCCGACGAGGTGGTGTAGATGCGACCACGGCGCGGCGCCTCGGCCACCGTGACGCCGATCACCCGCCCTGCCGAGTCCAGGGCCGGGGCGCCGGAGAGGCCGGCCAGCGTGCCCTTCAGGGTGTCGGTCCGGCCGACCTCGGCCCAGACCAGCACGCTTTCCTCGCGCGCGCCGCGACCGCGAACGATCAGCTTCTCCCGACCCAGAAGTCGCGAGACGGCCTCGCCCGGACGGCCCTGCGGGAAGCCGGGATGATAGCCGAGATCGCCGCGCTTCAAGCGCGTGTCGTCCGTCATCAGCGGCAGGGCCGGGGCGCCGCCGTCTGTGGTCAGCACAGCCGCCTCGCCGGACGGATCGATGTGGACCTGGGCTTCGACGCCACGGCCCTCGGCCACGACCAGGGCCGTCTGGCGACAGCCGTCGACGACGTGGCGGGCGGTCAGCCATATGCCGCTGTCGGACACGGAAAAGGCCGTGCCCGACCCCGGCGCCTTCTTGCCGGGCACCTCGACCACGACCGACGGGTCGAACGGCGACGAGGGTCCGAGCGGCACGCCTTCCTCGCCCGGCACCGGCGGCGGCGGCGGCGGCGCGTCGGCCCGCTCACGGCGGCTGACCGAGGCGATCAGCAGCGCCGCGATGATGGCGATATAGACCAGCCAGTCGGGAAGGCGGGGGAAATGCACGGCGAGGCGGCTACCGCATGGCGGCGGCGAGGATCAGGGCGCTGCCGAGCTTGGCCCCCACCAGCAGGGTGGCGGCGGAAATCTCCCCATCCTGAATGCGCTGTGGCAGTCCGTGAAGCAGCAGATCGATGACCCGGAAGGCGAGCAGCTGGACGGCGATGATCATCACGCCCCAGATCGCGATCTCCAGGGTCGAGTTGGAGGCGCCGAGCGAGGCCGACAACGGAACGGCCAGGCCGACAAGCACGCCGGCCAGCGACAGGCCAGCGGCCGAGTTGCCGTCGCGGATCAGCTGGATCTCGCGGTGCGGGGTCAGCAGGGCGTAGAGCGCCGCGCCGAGGATGAGGATCAGAAGGGTGACACCGGCGTCGCCGAGCGCGCGCGGGATGCCGGTGGCGAAGGCCTGAATTTCAGGGGACTGCAGCTGCGGCGGCATGGAGGTGTTCCGACTTGAGGACGCTGGCCACGGTTAGCACGGTCCGCCCCCCGCCGCGCAAGCTTCTAGCCGGAAGCGAATTGCGCCTCGGCCTTGCGTCGGGTGGAGGCCCGGACCTTCTCGCTCTCGCTCTTCAGCTGTCCGCAGGCGGCGAGGATGTCGCGGCCGCGCGGGGTGCGGATCGGGCTGGAGTAGCCGGCGCGGTTCAGGATCGCCGCGAAGCGCTCGATCGTCGCCCAGTCCGAGCATTCGTACTGCGTGCCGGGCCAGGGATTGAACGGGATCAGGTTGATCTTGGCCGGGATGCCCTTCAGCAGCTGGACAAGGGCCCGCGCCTCCTCGGGACTGTCGTTGACGTCCTTCAGCATCACATATTCGAACGTCACGCGGCGGGCGTTGCTGATGCCCGGATAGGCGCGGATGGCGTCCATCAGCGTGGCGATGTCGTACTTCTTGTTGATCGGCACCAGCACATCGCGCAGGGCGTCGTTGGTGGCGTGCAGGCTGATCGCCAGCATGGCCTGGGTGC
>CALALX010000128.1 GCA_937925635.1 uncultured Caulobacter sp. | reverse complement strand
TGATGCAGTTGTCCGCCTTGTCGCGGACGACCTCCATCTCGTACTCCTTCCAGCCCAGGACGCTTTCCTCGATCAGCACCTCGGTCGTCGGCGAGAGATCGAGGCCGCGGGCGACGATCTCGTCGAATTCCTCGCGGTTGTAGGCGATGCCGCCGCCGGTTCCGGCGAGGGTGAAGCTCGGCCGGATAATGGCCGGCAGGCCGACGAACTCCAGGCCTTCGAGGGCCTCTTCCATCGTGTGGGCGGCCTTCGAGCGTGGGCTTTCGAGGCCCAGCTTGTCCATGGCGTCGCGGAATTTCTGGCGGTCCTCGGCCTTGTCGATGACCTCGGCCTTGGCGCCGATCATCTCGACGCCGAACTTCTCGAGCACGCCCATGCTTTCGAGCGACAGGGCGGTGTTCAGCGCCGTCTGGCCGCCCATGGTCGGCAGAAGGGCGTCGGGGCGCTCCTTCTCGATGATCTTGGCGACCATCTCCGGCGTGATCGGTTCGATGTAGGTCGCGTCCGCCACATCCGGATCGGTCATGATCGTGGCGGGGTTCGAGTTGACCAGGATGATCCGGTAACCCTCTGCCCGCAGCGCCTTGCAGGCCTGGACGCCGGAATAGTCGAACTCGCAGGCCTGTCCGATGACGATGGGACCGGCGCCGATGATCAGGATCGAGGCGATATCGGTGCGTTTGGGCATGGTCTTTTCGCGCGCAAGGGCCGCCGCGCATCGCTGCGCGCCGACTGTCGGACAAACATCAGGTTAAGGCGCCCGTTTAGAGACGGAGTCGGGCGGGGGCAACCCCTATCCCGGCCAAGGGGCGAATGAGTTTCGACCGGCGTCGGGCCAAGCCCGCGACTGTCTGCTTCGTGCACCATCGAGTTCAACACACTTGACGCAATGTTATGTTGATTTTACATCGCGTCGAGCCTGATGAACATGAAGGGGGTTGGCCATGCCGCACAAAGAGAAGATCGCCTGGATGACGCTGCTGTGGATCGCGGTGACCTACGGGCCCTATTTCGCCCACGTCGTGATGTCGCCGCCGGAGCCCGGCCTGATGCCGAACCTGCCCCAGCTGTGGCTGCTGGCGCTGGCGCTGGGCGGCAACGGAGTGCTGCACATCCTGGGGCGCATCGGCCTGTGGATCGCGTCGCCCGAAGACGCCCGTGCGCCGGCCGACGAGCGCGACCATGACATCGAGCGCCGCTCCATCCTGGTGGCCTACTACGTGATGATGGCCGGCCTGACGGTGGTCGGCCTGGCCATGCCGTTCACGACCAGCGGCTGGACGATCGTCAACGCCGGCCTGGCGGCCATCGTGCTCGCCGAGATCACCAACAATGGCCTGGCGGTCTGGAACTATCGCCGGAGCGCGGCATGAGCGGCGGGACGATCACCAACCAGATCCGCACGCTGCGGTTCATGGCGGGCGAGATGTCCCAGGCGGAGCTCGGCCAGAAGATCGGCGTCACCCGCCAGACCATCGCCGCCATCGAGGCCGGCAAATACTCGCCGACCCTGGAGGCCGCGTTCCGGATCGCCGAGGTCTTCGGCAAGCCGCTGGACGAGGTGTTCCAGTGGCGGAGCGGCGGGTAGGCCCCCCACCCCTGTCATCCCGGACAGTCGCTTCGCGACTTCCGGGATGACAGTTGAATTGATACAATCTAAAATTGCATCATGGAGAGAATCTACCACGTCTACATCCTCGCGAGCCGGCGAAACGGCACCCTCTATGTCGGCGTCACCAATGACCTCTCGCGCCGCGTCTTCCAGCATCGGGAGGGAACAGCCGCGAGTTTCACCCGCAAGTACGGCGTCTTCCTGCTGGTCTACTACGAGCGCTACGAGCAGGTCCTCGACGCCATCGCCCGGGAGAAGCGACTCAAGCGTTGGCGGCGAGCCTGGAAGCTGGCGCTGATCGAGGGGATGAAGCCGGACTGGCGCGACCACTACGAGACCTGGAACCAGTAGCCTCCTCCCAATGTCATCCCGGACGCCGCGGGCGATCCGGGACCCAGCGATTCAGACGCTGTGGCTGGGTCCCGGCTCTCCGCTGGGCTACGGCCGGGATGACAGTTGAAGGAAGCCGACCTAACCTCCCCAAACCACAGGGGAGGATGTCATGCGTATCATTCTGGCCGCCGCGGCGGCGCTTCTGCTCTCGGCGACGGCGGCGATGGCCGGCGAGGAGGTCATGGCCTCCCGCATCGGCAACACCACGGTGACCACCGACGCCAGCGGCATGAGCTCGAAGATCTACTACGAGGCGGACCACACCTTCACCGGCATGGCCAATGACCAGGAGCTGGCGGGAACCTGGGAGCTGAAGGGCTCGCAGGTCTGCCTGACCTTCTCCAGCGCCCCGCCGCCGGGCTATCCGGCGACGATCTGCACGCCGGTGTCGGCCCACAATGTCGGCGACAGCTGGACCAGCGGGCCGTTCACGGTCCAGCTGCTGGAAGGCCGGCAGTAGCGGGGCTGCTTGGAGCAGGGGACAGCTTGGGGCGTAGCCCCTAGCTGTCCCCTCAACGCCGTCGGACGCTCTTGGGGGGACAGGAAACGCGGCCCTGCGGACCGCTTATCCAGTCCCCGACCGAGCCTACTTCGCCTTGTCCATCAGGCCGGCGAAGCGGTCGAAGACGTAGAGGCTGTCGGTCGGGCCGGGGGAGGCTTCCGGGTGGTGCTGGACGCTGAACACCGGGCGGCCGGCCAGCTCGATGCCGGCGTTGGTGCCGTCGAACAGGCTGACGTGCGTCTCGCGGACCGCCTCGGGCAGGGTCTCACGGTCGACGGTGAAGCCGTGGTTCATCGACACGATCTCAACCTTGCCGGTGTCGAGGTCCTTCACCGGATGGTTCGCGCCGTGGTGGCCCTGGTCCATCTTCACGGTCCTGGCGCCCAGCGCGAGGGCGAGCATCTGATGGCCCAGGCAGATCCCGAACACCGGCTTGCCGCTGTCGACCAGCTTCCTGATCTCGGGCACCGCGTATTGGCCCGTCGCGGCCGGGTCGCCCGGGCCGTTGGACAGCAGCACGCCGTCCGGGTTGCGGGCCAGGATGTCCTCGGCCTTGGTATCCGCCGGCACCACGGTGACCTTGGCGCCGATCGAGGCCAGCGAGCGCAGGATGTTGCGCTTGACGCCGTAGTCGACGACCACGACCTCGTACTTCGGCGCTTCCAGCTTTCCGTAGCCCTCGTTCCAGGCCCAGAGCTGTTCGTCCCAGGTGAAGGCCTGGCGGGTGGTGGCGTCCTTGGCCAGGTCCAGGCCGACCAGGCCCGCCCAGCCCTTCGCCTTCGCCACCAGGGCGTCGAGGTCGAACGTGCCGGTCGGGCTGTGGGCGATCACCGCGTGCGGCATGCCCTTCTCGCGGATCAGGCGGGTCAGGGCGCGGGTGTCGACGCCGGCCAGGCCGATGACGCCGCGGCGCTCCATCCAGGCGTTCAGCGCGCTGTCGGAGCGATAGTTGGCCGGGTCGGTCGGGGCGTCGCGGAAGATCGCGCCGCGCGCGGAGGTCTCGGAGCCGCCGCTGATCTGTTCCAGGTCCTCGACGTTGGCGCCGACGTTGCCGATGTGCGGAAAGGTGAAGGCCACGATCTGGGCCATGTAGGACGGATCCGTCAGGATCTCCTGATAGCCGGTCATGGCGGTGTTGAAGCACACCTCGCCGACTGCTTCGCCGGTCGCGCCGACGCCGATGCCCTGCAGCACGGTCCCGTCGGCGAGCGCGAGAACGCCCGTGGCGCCAGGAAGAACCTTGCTCGCCATGATATGCTCCTCGCTGCTGGACAAACGGGCGCGTTGGTAGTGAGTCGTGGTCCCCGGGTCAAACTCGAAGACGCCTTGCTCGTCGATTTGTCGCTCGTTCCTGACAAAGGCTTCACTTCCGGGCCCGGTTCCGGTTCGCTATCGCCGTGGGCCGAATAGGGAGAAGGCTTCACATGAAACTCGCCGCGGCAGCCTTGGGATTCGCGCTCGTCGTCGGGACAATCGCGCTCGCCCAGACGCCCGCGCCCACGCCGTCGGCCGTGGTCGCCGATGCCCTGCGGGACACGCAGGCGCCGGCGCTGGGAGTCGTCGTCATCCGCGACGGCCGGATCGATCCCGTTTCGGTGCGGGGCGTCCGCCGCCTGGGCGGCGCGCCGATCCAGACGGGCGATCGCTGGAACATCGGCTCCGACGCCAAGGCGATGACCGCCACGATGGTCGCCCGGCTGGTCGACCGGGGCGCGCTGTCCTGGACCACGCCGCTTGAGCAGCTGCTACCCGAACTCGCCGCCGACATGCGGCCGGAGTATCGCGACGTGACGCTGCTGGAGCTGCTGTCGCACCGCGCGGGTCTGCCCGAGAACATCAGCGACATGACCTTCTTCGCGACCTTCTACGAGGACCGCCGTCCGCTGCCGCTGCAGCGGCTGGCCTATCTGAAGCGCGCGGTCGCCGAGGCGCCGGCCGGGCCGGCGCGCGGCGAGCCCAGCTATTCCAACACAGGCCTTCTGCTCGCCGCCGCCGCAGCCGAGCGCGCGACCGGCAAGTCGTTCGAGACCCTGATGCAGGAGGAGGTCTTCGCGCCACTCGGCATCACCACCGCCACCTATGACCAGGCGGTCGGCGACGACGAGCCCGCCGGCCACGTCGATGGCCGCGTGGCCGTCCGATCGGACGCCAACCCGCAGATGATGATGCCGGCCGGCGGCGTCCGCATCAGCCTCGGGGACTGGGCGAAATTCTGCCTCGACCAGATGAAGGGCGAACATGGCCAGGGCGTGTTGCTGAAGGCCGAGACCTACAAGGTGCTGCACACGCCCCAGGGCGACACCCGCAGCGGCCTCGGTTGGGGCGTCGGCCCCAAGGCGATGGGCCGGGCTGGTCCGGCGCTGTCGCACGCCGGTTCGGATGGCAACTGGTACGCCGTCGTCGTCCTCTACCCCAATGCTCTTGGCGGCGTTCTGGCGGTCGCCAACGCCGGCGAGGGCATGGGCGCGGACAAGGTCGTGATGCTCGTGGCCAAGACGCTCGTCCCGCTCGTTGCGCCCGCGGCCCCCGTCGACCAATAGGAAAGCTCGCCATGCTTCAACTGCGCCCGAACTGCGAATGCTGCGATGTGGACCTGGCTCCGGACGCGCCCGGCGCGATGATCTGCACCTTTGAATGCACCTTCTGCGCGGCCTGCGCGTCGGACAGATTCGGCGAGACCTGCCCCAACTGCGGCGGCGGTCTGGTCGCGCGTCCAGCGAGGCCGACGAGCCTGCTTGCGAAGTTTCCGGGCAGCACGGAACGGGTGCTGAAGGGGCATACGGTGTGCGCATAGATACACACTCTGACTTGCGCCTCCGTGTGTACTGATATACACGATGAATAGTCGCGAGGTCATCCGGAAGCTGGAGGAAGACGGCTGGCGCGAGGTCGCTCAACGCGGCTCGCACAAACAGTACCGGCATCCGGAGAAGCCCGGCCGGGTCACGGTTCCGCATCCGAGCCGCGACATCCCGATCGGCACGCTTCGCAGCATCGAGCGCCAGTCCGGCGTCAGCCTGAGGTAGTCGACATGCGTGCGTACATCGCCCTGATCCACAAGGAGCCGGACAGCGACTACGGGGTCAGCTTCCCTGATCTGCCGGGTTGCATTTCGGCCGGCCTGACCCTCGACGAGGCCCGCGCGATGGCCGAGGAAGCTTTGGCGCTGCATCTGGAAGGCATGATCGAGGACGGCGAGGCGATCCCCGAGCCGTCCTCGATGGAAGAGGTCATGGCCGACCGCGAGAACCGCGACGCCGTGGCGATTCTCGTGCCGGCCCCCGCTCAGTCGGTGAAGTCGGTCCGCGTGAACATCACCCTGCCGGAAGACACGCTTCGCGAGATCGACGCCTATGCGGAGGCGTCAGGCTTCACCCGCTCCGGCTTTCTGGCGCGCGCGGCGAAGCAGGCAATGGGACGGGCGGCGTGAGTCTTGGCTTCGGCTCCGCGCCTCGTTAAGCCGCCCTCATGACCATCACCACGGTCGGCCTCGATGCCGACGACACGCTCTGGCACAACGAGACCATCTTCCGCCTGACCCACCAGCGGTTCGTGGAGTTGCTCGCGCCCTACTGCGACGACGACGCGCGGATGGAGGCCACCCTCGCCGAGGTCGAGAAGCGGAACCTGCGGCTGTACGGCTACGGGGTGAAGGGCTTCACCCTGTCGATGATCGAGACGGCGATGGAGCTGACGCAGGACAGGGTCTCGATCGGCGTCATCAAGCAGATCCTCGCCGCCGGCCGCGAGATGCTGAACGAGCCTGTCGAGCCGCTGCCCGGCGTGGAGAAGGCGCTGGCCGAGCTGTCGGAGCGCTACCGCCTGGTGCTGATCACCAAGGGCGACCTGCTGCACCAGGAGACCAAGCTGGCGGCCAGCGGGCTGGGCGACCTGTTCGCCGCCGTCGAGATCGTCAGCGAGAAGGACGCCGACACCTATCGCCGGGTGTTCGACCGCCACGGCAGCGGCGCGGCGCAGGCGGTGATGGCCGGCAACTCGATGCGGTCGGACATCTTGCCGGCGCTGGAAGCCGGCGCCTGGGGCGCGCTGATCCCCTATCCGCTGGTCTGGGCCCACGAGGCCGCCGAGGCGCCGACGGGGCATGAGCGGTACGTGGAACTGCCGAGCATCGCCGAGCTGCCGGGATGGGTGGATAGCCTATAGCTCTCCCTCTCTCTCCGTCATCCTCGCGCTCGTCGCGAGGACCCATGCATGGTGAGCCGGGTGAGGTCGCGAGGCTCTTGCGGCGTCACAATCCAGCCTTCGATGTCGGTGTTCATGGGTCCTCGCGACGAGCGCGAGGATGACGCACGTTGGGGTGTGACGCGGGCCTGCCGCCTGCACTAAGGTTCGTCATGGTGAGCGGTAAGCGTCGCGAACCACGCAGGGAGCCTCCGCTTGAATCTTCGTCCGCTTCTCGCCCTCGCGGCCTCGCTGTTCCTCCTCTCCTGCACCGCCATGCCGGAGCTGCCCGCGCTGCCCGGCCAGTCCGGCAAGGGCGCGCCCTATGACATCGTCATCCGCAACGGCCTGATCTACGACGGCTCGGGCGGGGCGCCGTACCGGGGCGAGGTGGCCATCCGCGGCGACCGCATCGTCGCCATGGGCGGGAAGGTGAAGGGCCCGCGGCTCACCGAGATCGACGCCAGGGGCCAGGCCGTGGCGCCCGGCTTCATCAACATGCTGAGCTGGGCCACCGACAGCCTGATCCTCGACGGTCGGGCGCTGTCGGACCTCAAGCAGGGCGTGACGCTCGAGGTGATGGGCGAGGGGTCCTCGATGGGGCCCTGGAACGAGGAGATGAAGCGGCGCGAGCGCGACCGCCAGGGCGACATCAAGTACCCGATCACCTGGACCACGCTCGGCGAATATCTCGAGGCGCTGGAGAAGCGCGGCGTCAACCCCAACGTCGCCTCGTTCGTCGGGGCCGAAACGGTCCGCACCCACGTGCTGGGCGAGGGCGATGAGCAGCCCGACGAGGCCCAGCTGTCGCGCATGCGGGCGCTGGTCGTGGAGGCGATGGAGGAGGGCGCGCTCGGCGTCGGCTCCTCGCTGATCTATGCGCCGGGCAGCTATGCCGGAACGCGCGAGCTGACCGCCCTGGCGACCGAGGCCGGCCGCTGCGGCGGCCTCTACATCAGCCATATGCGCAGCGAGGGAAACCGACTGCTGGAGGCCATCGACGAGCTGGTCGAGATTTCCCGCACGTCGGGCGCCCCGGCCGAAATCTGGCACCTCAAGGCGGCCGGCAAGCCGAATTGGGGCAAGCTGGACGCCGCCATCGCGAAGATCGAGGCGGCGCGCGCCGGCGGCCTGCGCATCACCGCCAACATGTACACCTACACCGCCGGCTCGACCGGCCTGGACGCCGCCATGCCGCCCTGGGTGCAGGCGGGCGGGCGCGAGGCCTGGATCAAGCGGCTGAAGGACCCGGCCATCCGCCGCGAGGTGATCGCCGAGATGCGCAGCGACAGCCCGGTGTTCGAGAACCTGTACCGGTTCGCCGGCGCCGAGGGCACGCTGCTGGTCGGCTTCCGCAATCCGAAGCTCAAGCCGCTGACCGGCAAGACCCTCGCCCAGGTGGCGGCCGAGCGGAAGGTCAGCCCCGAGGACGCCGCCATCGACCTCGTCATCGAGGACGGCAGCCGCGTTCAGGTGGTCTATTTCCTGATGAGCGAGGACAATGTCCGCAGGCAGCTGAGCCTGCCGTGGATGAGCTTCGGGTCCGACGCCGGCGCCCAGTCGCCGGAGGGCCTGTTCCTGCAGTCGAGCACGCACCCCCGCGCGTACGGCAACGTCGCCCGGCTGCTCGGAAAGTATGTGCGCGACGAGAAGGTCATCACCCTGCCGGAGGCGATCCGCAGGCTGACCAGCCAGCCGGCGCACAACCTCGGCCTGCGGGACCGGGGCGCGCTGAAGGTGGGGAATTACGCCGACGT
This sequence comes from uncultured Caulobacter sp., assembly GCA_937925635.1. Taxonomy (GTDB): domain Bacteria; phylum Pseudomonadota; class Alphaproteobacteria; order Caulobacterales; family Caulobacteraceae; genus Caulobacter. The sequence continues at coordinate 5,257 of CALALX010000128.1, read as the reverse complement.
GGTGATCTTCGATCCCGCGACTGTGCGCGACCCGGCCACCTACGAGAACCCGCGCCAGTTCGCGACCGGCATGAGCTGGGTCCTGGTCAACGGCGGCGTCGCCCTGCGCAACGGCGAGCCGACGCAGGTTCCGACCGGACGGGTGGTGCGCGGCCGCGCCTGGAAGGGTTGGCCCGACGGCGGCTGCCGGGCGTCGGCGAAGGAGTGGAGCTGGTAGGTCGTGCGTCCTTCGCGACGCGATCCCGAGGGATCGCTCCTCAGGATGACGAACTCAGAGACGCTTCAACAGACTTCGTCATGGTGAGGAGCGAGCCTCAAGCGAGCGTCACGAACCACGCAGAACGTCACCGCCTCCCCCGCCGCGCCAGCAGCACCAGCCCGTAGAGCGGAACCGTCGCGGCGATGACCCACAGGGTCGGGGGCAGCATGGCGGGGTCGGAGAGCAGAAGCACGGCGATGGAGAAGGTCGCGCCACCGAGCCCCAGCAGCCTTAGCAGCAGCCGCCTGCCGGCGTCGTCGACCGCGCCGGCGATGCGGATCAGCGCCAGCGAACACAGGGCGTAGGTCACCATCGAGAAGTTGACGGTCACGTTGATCAGCACGCCGAACTGCTTGCCCAGCGTCGGGGAGACGCTGGCCAGCAGCACGCCGGACATCAGGATCGCGGCCAGCAGCAGGTCGCGCACGGGCGCGCGCGCGGCGTCGCCGTGCGACAGGAAGCGCGGCAGATAGCCGGCCGACGCACCGCTGCGCGAGCCTTCGGCCGTGACCAACATCCAGCCGCCGACGGTGCCCAGCGTCTTGAGCAGGGCGCAGACGGCGATCACCCCCGCCGCGGCCGGTCCCCAGAGGATGCGGATCGCGTCGGCGAAGGGCGCGGTCGACTTGGCGAGCGTCTCGTTGGGGATCGAGCCCAGCAACGCCACGGACGCGATGATGTAGACCGCCGCCGCCAGGGCCACGCCGCCAAGCGAGGCGCGGGCGACGTTGCGTTCCGGATGGCGCACCACAGCGGCCGCGAAGCTGGCGCTCTCGACGCCGAGGAAGGCCCAGAAGACGGGCGCCAGCGACTGACCGATGGCGACATTCAGCGGCTTGCCGCTGACGTTCCAGCCTGCCGTGAAGACGTCGCCGTCGAAGGCCAACAGCCCCAGCCCCGTGGCCACCACGATCGGCGCCAGCCCGACCAGCAGGGTCAGGCCGCCCAGTCGGGTCACCAGCTTCGCGCCGAAGATGTTGGCGACCGTCAGCAGCCAGACGATGGCGATCGTGGTCCATGCGCCGTTCAGCGGCTGCGCCAGGGCCGGGAGGAAGTAGGCCAGGTAGCCGGTCGCCGCCAGCGCCACCGCCGGCACGCCGATCCAGCAGCTGAGCAGGTACAGCCACCAGTTGGCGAAGCCGAAGAAGGGATGCAGCCCCGTGGCCGGATAGTCGACGATGGCGTCCTGCGTCGGCCGGATCGTCGCCAGGGCGGCGAACACGCCGGCCAGCGCCATCGCGCCAGACGCCGTGATCAGCCAGGAGATGAGGGTCAAGGAGCCCGTCGCCGCCAGCGAGGCCGGCAGCATGAACACCCCCGACCCGATCATGTTGCCCGCCACCAGCACGGTCGCCGCCAGCGGGCCTACGCCCCGTTCATTGACCAACCGCCCGCCCCCGCGTCTCGGCGAGCAGTGGGCGGCGAGTTGAGGGCGGAGTCAACGCACTGACGGGGACATGCCCTTCCGTGCGTGTCCCCCGTCGCCGCCTCGCGACAGGCGCGAGGATGGCGGAACAGGGGAGCGCAAACTGGAGTGTCGCTACCCCGCCGCCTCGCTCACCCGCTGCTGGAACCAACCCACGGCGATCTCATGCCGCGGCGACAGCACGCCCCAGTCGTAGACGCCGGCGTCGAGGTTCCTCTGCACGGCCTCACAGATCACCTTGTCCTCGTGAGTCAGGGCGTCGGAGGCGGCCAGCACGGCGTCCATGTCGGCCGTCGCCGGGTCGTAGAAGTAGAGGTAGTCCAGCCGTGTGCGGTCGTGGCCGATCGGCTGCATGTGCTCGACCATCAGGCCGTAGCGGTAGACGTTGAACGCCAGGTTCGGCCACAGCCAGGCCCACAGGCCGTCGTTGACGCCGCTGTGGGTGGGAACTTCGTGCACAGCGACGGCGCCGTCCATGCGCACAACATACGAAGCCGTATCGACTTCCGCCGCCAGGGCCGGATGTACGACATCGATATGGTAGCCCTCGAGGTAGTTCTCGACATAGGCCTTCCAGTTGCAGGCGAGGTCGTGGCTTCGGCGCAGGGTTGCGGGACCGAGCGTGACGCCGCGTTCGTCCATCAGCCGGTCGAGCGGCGCGACCAACTCGCAGAGCGGCCCAGCCTCGCCGTCGATGTTGATGAATACAAAGCCGCGCCACGTCTCCAGCCGCACCGGATGCAGGCCGAAGTCACGCGGGTCGAAGCCCTCGCTCGCCCCGAACGCCACGGCGCTGCGCAACCGGCCGTCCAGCGCGTAGCGCCAGCCGTGGTAGCGGCAGGTCAGCTCGCCGCCGCAATTGCCCTTCGCGTCCGACACCAGCGGCCCGGCGCGATGGCGGCAGACGTTGTGGAAGCCCCGCAGGACGCCGTCCCCGCCGCGCACCGCCAGCACCGGCCAGCCGGCGACATCACCCGCCAGATAGTCGCCCGCGGCCGGCATTTCGCTCTCGTGGCCGAGGAACTGCCAGGAGGCGGCGAACACGGCGGTCCGCTCGCGCCCGAACACGGCGGGATCGCGGTAGGCGACGGCGGGAAGGGTGCGTTGCATGAGCGGAGTAGAGCCCTTCGCCGCTCCAGGCGGAAGGGGGATGTCACATGGGCCCCCCGTCCCTCGTCTTCCCCGTGAAAGAAGGAGACCACCCATGATCTATCGCTGGATCGCCGGGCTGCTGGGGGCCGGACTGTTCGCCAACGCCGTGTTCCAGCTGGCCCGGCCGCTGGCCTGGTACGACGCCGTGCCGGGGGCGCCGCTGACCGGGGCGTTCAACCCGCACTTCGTGCGCGACATCGGCATGGCCTACCTGGTCGTGGTGCTGGGCCTGGCCTGGTTCGCCTGGAGGCCGCGGCAAGGCTGGCCGGCGCTGGTCTGCGCCGCGGCGTTCCTGAGCCTGCACGCGGCGATCCACATCGGCGACGCCAGCTGCGGCGGCAGCGCCTGGCGCGATCTGGCCCGCGACTTCCCGGGCGTCTTCCTGCCGGCCCTGATCACCGCCGGGATCGCCTTCGTCCATCGTCCCCTCAACGCAGCGCCCAAGGAGGCCTGACATGCTCAAAGCCCTGCTCCGCCGACGGATCGCGGCGTTCGAAAAGGCCTGGACCTACAACGCCGGCTACATGCGCGAGCTGCTCGACAAGGGCGGCGCCTGGACCTTGTTGCGCTTCGGCCTGGTCGCATCGCTCGGTCACGGCAAGACCGCCCCGCGCGAAGCCATCGCCGCGGCCGGCATCGTGGGAACCCTGTCGGGCGATTGCGGACCCTGCACCCAGATCAGCGTCGACATGGCGACGGCGGGAGGAGTCCGGCCCGAGGTGCTGCGCGCCGTGCTGGCGGGCGATCGTCTGGCCATGGGAGACGCCGCGGGTCTGGCGTGGGACTTGGCCCGCGCCGTTCTCGACCGGAATCTCGCCGATGCCGACGAATGCCGTGACGAGATCGCCCGGCGCTGGGGCGATGCGGCGGTGATCGACATCGCGCTCGCGCTGACGACGGCCCAGATGTATCCCACCGTGAAGTATGCGCTGGGCCACGGCCGCGCCTGCACGCGGGTGGTGGTCGCCGGCGTCTCGGCCCCCTTCAGCCTGCCGGAGCCGGTGTCGGTATGAATCCCGCCGTCCAGACCCCCCTCCAGGCCTTCGAGGCCGAGCGTCGCCGCCTGCAGCGCCTCGCCTACCGCATGCTCGGCTCGGTCGCCGAGGCGGAGGACGTGGTCCAGGACGCCTGGCTCCGCTGGGACCGGGCCGGCGCGGCGGCGACCAATCCCCAGGCCTGGCTGATGCAGACGGTGACCCGCCTGTGCCTCGACCGGCTGAAGTCGGCGCGGGCGCGGCGTGAGACCTACGTCGGTCCTTGGCTGCCCGAGCCGCTGGTCGAGGAAATCGCCGACGATCCGGCGGAACGGGCGGAGGATGTCTCGGTCGCCTTCCTACTGGCCCTGGAGCGGCTGTCGCCGCTGGAACGGGCGGTCTTCCTGCTGCACGACGTCTTCGACCAGGACTACGGCGAGGTCGCTCGCCAGCTCGACCGGGGCGAGGCGGCAGTGCGCCAGCTGGCCTCGCGCGCCCGCGCGCACGTCAGGGAGGGCCGGCCACGCTTCGCGGTCTCGCCAGAGGCCTCGATGAAGCTTGCCGCGGCCTTTCTGGACGCCGCCGCGCGCAATGATCCGGAGGCGCTGTCAGATCTGCTGGCCGAGGACGCCATCCTGATCTCCGACGGCGGCGGCAAACGCCCGGCCGCCTTGCGTCCGATGGTCGGCCGCGACGACGTCATGCTGTTGCTTCGGGGCATCGCCGCCCGCAAGGGCTTCGACAACCCCAGCGCCATGCGGCCGGTGTTGATCAACGGCGCGCCGGGCGTGGTCATGGAGGTCTTCGACGGCGTCCAGACCATGGCCTTCGAGCCGGGCGAGGACGGCCTGATCGCCGCCATCTACATCATGCGCAACCCCGACAAGCTGGGGCACGTGAAGGCCTGAGACCGGCTCTGGCCCGGGCCCTGGATCAGAGCCCCTTCGCCCAGTCGCGGACCTCTCCGACGAAGAGGTCAGGCTCCTCCATCGCCGCGAAGTGGCCGCCCCTGTCCATGTCGATCCAGCGGGTGATGTTGTAGGCGCGGCCGGCCCAGCTGCGCGGCGGGGCGGCGTAGAGCGCCTCGCCCGGGAAGTTGGCGAAGGCGGTCGGGGTCTCGCAGCGGGTCCCCTCGGGCAGCACCACGCCGCCTTCCTCGATCAGGCCGCGGTAATACCAGGCGCCGGTCGTGAAGCTGCCGGTCATCACATAGATCATGACGTTGGTCAGAAGCTGGTCGCGCGTGTAGACGCCGATCAGCGGCTTCGCTCTCAGATCCGACCAGTCATAGAACCGCTCAAGGATCCAGGCCGCCTGGCCGACCGGATTGCCGGCCGCCATCCAGGCGATCGACTGGGGCTTGGAGACCTGAAGCTGCAGATAGGCGCCCAGCCGCTGGCCCGCGGCTGTGGTGCGGGTGATCCAGTCGATCTCGTCCTGCGAGGT
>CALALX010000127.1 GCA_937925635.1 uncultured Caulobacter sp. | reverse complement strand
GTAACAACTACGAGGTCATCGACCTGGGCGTCATGGTCCCGGCCGACCGCATCCTGTCCGAGGCGAAGGCGCAGGGGGTCGACATCATCGGCCTGTCGGGCCTGATCACGCCGTCGCTGGACGAGATGGCCTTCCTCGCCGCCGAGATGGGGCGCCAGGGCTTCAACATCCCGCTGCTGATCGGCGGCGCGACGACCAGCAAGACCCATACGGCGGTGAAGATCGCCCCTGCCTACCTAAAGGGCTCGACGACCTACGTCCTGGACGCCAGCCGCGCCGTCGGGGTGGTCTCCAGCCTGCTGTCGCCGGAGGAGAAGCCGAAGTTCGAAGCCGCGACGCGCGATGAGTATGCGCGGGTCCGCGAGCAGTTCGCCCGGGGGCAGGAGCAGAAGACTCGCACGCCGATCGCCGCCGCGCGCGCCAATCGCTTCGCCATCGACTGGAACGCCGACGCACCGCCGCGCCCGACCTTCATCGGAACCCGAACTTTCGGGCCTTATGACCTGGAAGACCTCGCGAAATTCATCGACTGGACGCCCTTCTTCGCGACTTGGGAGCTGGTCGGGCGCTATCCCGCCATCCTTGAGGACGAGGTCGTCGGCGAGGCGGCGCGGGACCTCTGGCGGGACGCCCAGGCGATGCTGAGGCGCATCATCGACGAGCGCTGGTTCGAGGCCCGTGGCGTGGTCGGCTTCTGGCCGGCCCAGGCCGACGGCGACGACATCGTGGTCTACGCCGACGAAGGCCGCGGCGGGGAGATTGCCCGGCTGCACACCCTTCGCCAGCAGATGGCCAAGAGCACCGACAAGGCCAACCTCGCCCTGGCGGACTTCGTCGCCCCGATCGGCGGCCCGGCCGACTGGATCGGCGGCTTCGCGGTCACCGCCGGCCATGGCGAACTGGAGATCGCGAAGCGCTTCAAGGCGGCCGGCGACGACTATTCGGCCATTCTCGCCACCGCGATCGCCGACCGCCTGGCCGAAGCCTTCGCTGAGGCGTTACACCACCGGGTGCGGACCGAACTGTGGGGGTACGCCCCGCAGGAGGGTTTCGACATCGACACGCTGATTGCCGAAAACTATCGCGGGATCCGTCCGGCCCCGGGCTATCCAGCTCAGCCGGACCACACGGAGAAAGCGACACTTTTCAAACTTCTCGATGCGACATCTCAGACCGGGATCGAACTGACCGAGAGCTTCGCCATGACGCCGCCGGCCTCGGTCAGCGGCCTCTACTTCAGCCACCCGGCCAGCCACTACTTCGGCGTGGGCCGCATCGATCGAGACCAGGTCGAGGACTATGCGCGCCGCAAAGGCTGGGACATCGCCCTGGCGGAACGCTGGCTCGCGCCCATCTTGAGCTATGATCCGTCCAGTGAGGCGCGAGGAGCGGCGGCGTAGTGAGGATGAGTTCGAGGGATCGTGTGATCGGGGCGGCGGCGGTGGTGGCCGCCGGGCTCGTAGTTGGAGCCATCATCCTGGACAGCCGCCGTCGCCGTCCCGGTCGGTTCGACGGTCGGCTGTGGAAGCTCGTCGGTGTTGACGACGACGATCGCCTGGAGATGGCCGACGACCTGATCGCCCGGGGACGCCTGGAGGGCCTTAGCCGCGGCCGCGTGCTCAAGCTGCTGGGCCAGCCAAACGAAACGGGCCGGTTCAAGGCTGGCGACTTCGCCTATCGCCTCGGCCTGGAGCGGACCTACATGCCGGTCGACTTCGAATGGCTGATTATCCACTTCGACGCCAACGACCGCGTCGAGCGTCACTGGATCGCGACGGGGTAGGGTGTCGAGCGGGCGTCTGGGGCGCGCCGCGGCAGACCGTTACAGAGGGCCCCGGATATCCGTGATGCCTTCGTCCGGGGTCGGCTCCTCCGCGGACTCGGGCTCAGACTCCTTCGGCGTGGGCTCGGCCTCCGCAGGAGACGCCAAGGCTTCCGCCGCCGGATCCGGCGTCGTCTCCGCCGCCGGTGCGCCATCCGGCAGTAGGGAGTCGATGGCGCTGTCGACAGGGGGCGAGTCGCCGGCCTCGGCTTCCGCCGGTTCGGACGGGGCTGGAGCGACGGGCGGCGCGCCAGTCGCGCCGTCGGCGGTCGTGGCGCCCTCGTCCATCGTCTCACCGGGGGCAGCTTCAGCCGCCGTCTGCTCGGGTGCGGCGGTCGGCGCGGCGGGAGCGGGCGCGGCGCCCGGCGCGGCGTTGTAGGTCAGGGCCTGGCCGAACAGGATCGAGCGGGCCTCGAGCGCCTTGGCGGTCTCATCGCACTTCGCCGGCGGAGCCCAGCTCATCCAGAACTGAGCCAGCTGAGCGCGGGGCACGCTGGTGGCCCCGGTCCACACCGCGCGGCCCTTCTTGATGGCGGCGGCGCCCTGCTGCGAGATCGGGGTCGGGCTGGCCTTCTCGGTCGCCACGATGGCGCGCTTGAAGAGCTCCATGCTCTTGAGCGCGTCCTTCTTCTGCTGCGGATAGACGACGCTGATGTTCTCTTCCGTGCCCGGGGTCGGCCAGGCGCGCTCGATGCGGATCACCTCGGGCATGGCCTTGTCATAGAGGTCGACATAGCCGCTCACCGCGCCGAAGCACCAGGCGACATAGCCGTAGTCGTCAGAGGGCGGCGTGACCGGCCCGCCCTGGATCGGCAGCGGCGCGACGTCCTGCTTTCGCGGAACCTGGGTCGCGACGGGGCCATCGGCGACGGCCGGCGCGGGGTCCTGGGCGAGAAGGGCGAGTGCGTAGAGAATCGGGGCCATCGAAAGTCCTGTACTGTGCCGTCAGGCGCCGCGGTCGCTGGTACCAAAACCGCCGCCCCCGGGGGTCTCGATCTCGACGACGTCGCCGGGCCGCACCGTGATCGAGAAGCAGCCGGGCAATTCCTTTACCCCGCCGCTCGCCGCGATCAAACGCTGACGCCCCGCCAGCGCGGCTCCGCCACCGCAGATTCCCTGCGGACTGTGGCTTCTGCGCGTCGAAAGCAGGGCGGCTTCCATAGGCGCCAGGAAACGGAGCCGCCGGATCGCGCCGTCTCCGCCCGGATGGGCGCCGTCGCCGCCCGAGCCGTGGCGGACGCCGAAATGCTCGACCCGAACCGGAAAGCGACGCTCCAGGATCTCCGGATCGGTGAGGCGCGAGTTGGTCATGTGGGTGTGGACGGCGCTGGTCCCGGCCTTCGTCGCCGTCGCCCCGGCCCCGCCGCAGATGGTCTCGTAGTACTGCTTCTGATCGTCCCCGAAGGTGAAGTTGTTCATGCTGCCCTGGCTGTTGGCCATGGCGCCGATGGCGGCGTAGAGGGCGTCGACGACGTGCTGGCTGGTCTCGACATTGCCGGCGACCACGGCGGCCGGCGGCAGCGGGTCGAGCATCGAGCCACGCCGCGTCAGGATCTTCAGCGGTGTCAGGCAACCGGCGTTCAGCGGAATGTCATCGTCGACCAGACTGCGGAACACGTACAGGGCGGCGGCGTCGACGATGGCCGAGGGGGCGTTGAAGTTGTTGCCCAGCTGGTCGGCGGATTGTGTGAAGTCCAGCACGGCCTCGCCGGCCGCGGCGTCGACCTTGACGGTGACCGCCACCTCGCCGCCGCCGTCCATCGGCACGCGCGCCTCGCCATCGGAGAGCTTGCCGACCGCGCGACGGACGGCCTGCTCGGCGTTCCGCTGCACGAAGGCCATGTAGCGGGCCACGGTCTGGGATCCGTGCGCCTCGATCATGTCCGCCACCGCTGCGGCGCCCGCCTGGCAGGCGGCGATCTGCGCCTTCAGGTCGGCGATGTTGCGGTCCGGCGCCCGGGCCGGCCAGTGGCCGGAGGCGAGGGCGGCTCGGGTGTCGGCCTCCAGGAACCGGCCCTCGCGCATGATCGGCACGGCGTCGAGCAACACGCCTTCCTCGTCCAGCGTCTTCGAGAACGGCGGCATGGAGCCGGGCTGGATACCGCCGACGTCGGCGTGGTGACCCCGGGCGGCGACGTAGAAGGCGGGCGCCTCGCCGCTGTCCATGAAGACCGGCATGACCACGGTGATGTCGGGCAGGTGGGTGCCGCCGAAGTAGGGATTGTTCAGCGCGAAGGCCTCGCCCGGGTTCAGCACCGGATGCCGCGCCTTCACGGCCCGCACGCTGGCGCCCATGCTGCCCAGATGCACCGGCATGTGCGGCGCGTTGGCGACCAGCCCGCCGTCGGCGTCGAAGAGGGCGCAGGAGAAGTCGAGCCGCTCCTTGATGTTCACCGAATGCGCGGTCCGCTCCAGCGCCGCCCCCATCGCTTCCGCCACGCCCATGAAGCGGCGGTTGAACAGCTCCAGCGTGACCGGGTCGGGTTTGTCGGCGGCGATCTGCGCGGCGGTCAGCGGGGTGTGACGGACGAGGCGGATGAGCCCGTCGGCCTCGGCCGTGGCCCGCCAGCCCTCGGCGACGGCGATCTGGGTGTCGGAGCGGATGATCAGGGCGGGGCCGTCGAGGGTAGTGAGGTGATCGGCATGGACCAAAGCCCTTCCTCCTCGATGGAGGAAGGGTTGGGATGGTGGTGAAGGCGATGTGTCAGAGGAAGGGCGCGTGAGGCTCTGCGCCTCGTGAGTCTTCCGGATTGGCTCAGCGGGCACACCACCATCCCCCTCCCTTCCTCCATCGAGGAGGAAGGGAGAAGCGCTGGCCTCCGCCTCCACGCTGCCGATCAGGATTGTACGGTCGGGCTCGATGAAGCCGAACAGGCGCTGATGGGCAGCTTCGAAGGCGGCCTTGGCCTCGGCGAGCGGGCCGAGCGGCACCGGCAGGGCCGCATCGGCGCCGTCGTAGCGCAACAGCATCCGCCGCTCGACCGACCCGCCTGCCGAGCCTTGCGACGCCAGCGCTTGCAGGGCCTCTCCAGCCAGCCGCTCGAGCGCCTCGCCGGCCGCCGCAAAACCGTCCTCACCGAGCGGCGCCTCCAGTCCCGACTGCCGCAGGGCGCCGATCCGCGCCTGCCCGATCCCCCAGGCGCTCAGCAGCGAGGCGTATCGGGGGCTCAGCACCTCGGTCACCCCAAGGGCGTCGGCCACCTGGCAGCAGACCTGGCCCGCCGCGCCGCCGAAACTGACCAGGGCGTGGTCGCGTGGATCGAAGCCGCGCTCGGTGGAAATACGCCGCACGGCCTGGGCCATCTGTTCGACAGCGACGGCGACGAAGCCCTCGGCCGCCGCCTCGACGGTCAAGCCCATCGCCTCGGCCAGCACCGCAAGCCTGGCATGCGCCGCCGCGGGGTCAAGCGGGGCGTCGCCGTTCGGCCCGAACACAGGCGGAAACCAGGCCGGATCGAGCCGGCCGAGCACCAGGTTGGCGTCGGTCACGGTCGCCGGGCCGCCCCGGCCATAGCAGGCCGGTCCCGGGTCGGCCCCGGCGCTGGCCGGTCCGGCCCGCGCGCGAAAGCCGTCGTAGGACAGAATTGAGCCGCCGCCCGCCGCCACCGTCTCGACATCCAGCATCGGACTGCGCAGCCGGGCGCCGGCCACGCGGGCCGTGTCGCGCCGCTCCAGGCTGCCCGCGAAGCGACAGACGTCGGTCGAGGTGCCGCCCATGTCGAAGCCGAGCGCGGCGGTCGAACCGGCCGTCCGCGCCGTTTCCGCCACGCCGACCACGCCGCCGGCTGGACCGGACACCACCGCATCCTTGCCGCGGAAGGCGCCGGCCCGGACCAGCTGGCCGGCCGAGGTCATGAACCACAGCGGCGCCCCCTCGACGGCCTCGGCGACGCGCTCGACATAGGCCCGAAGGACGGGCGTCAGATAGGCGTCGGCGACGGCTGTCTCGGCGCGCGGGATGAAGCGGGGCAGGGGGCTGGCCTCGTGGCTGAGCGCCACATAGTCGAAGCCCGCGGCCCGCGCGAGTTCGCCGGCCGCCTGCTCGTGCGCCGGGTTGAGATCGCTGTGAAGGAAGGCGACGGCGACGCTGGTGACACCCTCCGCCCGCGCCTTCGCCAGGGCGTTGGCCAGCGCTTCGCCGTGCAGGGGCGTGACCACCGAGCCGTCGGCCGCCAGTCGCTCCTCGGCTTCGACGACGCCCGCGTACAGCGGCATAGGGCGGATGATGTCGAGTGCGAAGAGCTCGGGCCGGGACTGGTCGCCAATGACAATGGCGTCCGCGAACCCTCGGGTCACGACCAGCAGCGTCCTGGCGCCTTTGCGTTCGAGCAGGGCGTTGGTGGCCACCGTGGTGCCCATCTTGATCGCCGAGACCCGCTCGGCCGGGAAGCGCGCGCCGGGGGCGACATCCAGGAGGCGGCGCATCGCCTCCACGGCCGCGTCCTCGTATCCGGGCGCGGCCGACAGCAGTTTCAGCGTCCGTTCCGCGCCGTCCGGGGCCCTGCCGATGACGTCCGTGAAGGTGCCGCCGCGATCGATCCAGAAGGTCCAGCCGGAGTCTGTCGTTTCCGTAACGTCGCTACCGATTGCCATGCGCCCGCCAGAATCCTAAGCTCTGCGTATCCCATGAGCTTCTGGCGAAACATTGCAAGCCTCGCCGCGAGGGGCGTCGACGACGCCCAGTGCGCGGACTGTCCCGCCGGCCTGCCCGGGGAAGACCCCGCCTTCACGACCGCCGTCACGGCGCTCGGCGCCAAGCTCGCCAAGGCTGATGGCCGGGCGACGCAGGGCGAGTTCGACACCTTCGCCATGGTCTTCCAGCCGGACGCGGGCTCGGAACGCAACATCCACCGGCTCTATGATCTGGCCCGCCAGACCACCCACGGCTACGAGAGCTACGCTCGCCGGCTGGCCAATCGGTACCGCGCTTGCCCGCAAATCCTGGAAGACGTCCTGGACGGTCTCTTTCACATCGCCGCGTCCGACGGCGTGGTGACCCAGGACGAGCTCGACTACCTGGAGCAGGTGGCCGGCCTGTTCGGCTTCTCACCGTTGACCTTCCGGCGATTGAAGGCCACCCACCTGGGCGCCGGTCCGAACGACCCCTACGTGATCCTGGGCGTGCTGCCGGACGCCACGGACGAGGAAGTCCGCGCGGCCTGGCGGAGCCGGGTCTCCGAGGCGCACCCCGACCGGGCGCGCTCGCGCGGGCTGCCCAGCGAGTTCATCGAGGTCGCCGAAACCAAGACCGCGGCCATCAACGCCGCCTACGACACGGTGATCCGCGAGCGGAAGGACATGGCGCTCGTCGGCGCCGCCTGATTGGGCGATTGAGCTTTCTTGTGCGTTTCGCACGGGAGTTCAGTTGACGTTCAGCCTGTTCGAACAAATTATTGGGTTCTGGACCGCCTCCCATCGCGGTCCCACGAGGACGACATGGACATTTTCACGACAGGGCGGGGCGGCTCTCGATCGGCGTTCAAGGGCCTGGCCTGGCTCGCCGGCCTGCTCGCGACCTGCGCGGCCCTCGCGGTCGGCGCGGTGCTGGCGGTCTTCGCCACCCTGACGGTCGTGGTCATCGCCCTGATGTCGAGCGCGCTGCTCGGACTGGCCGTCCTCGCCAGCCGCGCCCGTCGCTCGGTGCGCAGTAAGGCGGCGACGGATGCCGACATCATTGAGGCGCGCAACGTCGGCGGCCACTCCTGGGTGGCTTACGGCTGGAACGAGCGCCGCTAGGGCCCTGGGGCGATCCTGATATTTGATCGACGGTCCGGCCGCGGTCCTTCCCCCGACGTCACGCTTGCACCGACCGGCCCGCCGCAGCATGCTGCGGTTCAAACAAGCGTTCGGGAAGGAACAGCGAATGATCGGCGTCGTGGCGACCCTGAAGGTGCAACCGGAGAAGGCCTCCGAGTTCGAGAAGGTCTTCCTGGACCTGGCGGCCAAGGTGAAGGCCAATGAGCCGGGCTGCCTGGCTTACCAGCTGACCAAGAGCCGGACCGAGGCCGGCGTCTACAAGGTCCTGGAGCTCTATGCGTCTGAAGACGCCCTGAAGGCGCACGGCGGCACCGACTACTTCAAGGCCGCCGGCGCGGCTATGGGCCCGACGATGGCCGGCCGTCCGGAGATCGAATACCTCGACGGCGTGGAGTAGGCGCCGTGGATCTCGCATTCTCGGAAGAGGACAAGGCCTTCCAGCGCGAGGTCCGCGACTGGATCGCCGAAAACTACGACGAGGACCTGCGCCGGCAGATGTCCCAGTCCAAGAACGGCTATCTCGACAAGGCCGGCCAGGTGAAGTGGCAGAAGAAACTGGCCGCGCGCGGCTGGGCCGCCACCAACTGGCCGGTCGAATACGGCGGCGCCGGCTTCACGCCCAGTCAGGCCTATATCTTCAACATGGAGATGAGCCTGGCCGGGGTGCCGACCTCCTCGCCCATGGGGCTGAAAATGGTCGCGCCGGTGATCATGGCCTTTGGCTCCCCGGAGCAGAAGGCGCAGCACCTGCCGCCGATCATCAACTCCGACATCTGGTGGTGTCAGGGCTATTCCGAACCCGGCTCCGGTTCCGACCTGGCCAGTCTGCAGATGAAGGCCGAGCGGGACGGCGACGATTACGTCCTGAACGGCTCGAAGATCTGGACGACCCACGCCCAGTGGGCCGACTGGATGTTCTGCCTGGTCCGCACGGATAACAGCGGCAAGCCGCAGGAAGGGATCAGCTTCCTGCTGCTGCGCATGGACTCGCCCGGCATCACTGTGAAGGCCCTGCCGACGCTCGATGGTCCCGCGGCCAACGAGCAGGAGATCAACCAGGTCTTCTTCGACAACGTCCGCGTGCCGGTGTCCAACCGCATCGGCGAGGAAGGCAAGGGCTGGACCTACGCCAAGTACCTGCTCGAGTTCGAACGCGGCAACGCCTATGCGCCAGGCCTGATGAACCAGCTTCAGAAGGTGCGGAAGATCGCCTCGGCCGAACTCGGCGACGGCGGAGAGCCGCTGATCCGGGACGCCGACTTCCAGCGCAAGCTGGCGGACATGGAGATCCGCATCGAGGCCCTGAACGCCACCGAGCTGCGCATCTTCTCGGCCATGGGTTCTGGGCAGCCGGTCGGACCGGCGTCATCGATGCTCAAGTGCGCGGGTTCGGAGGCCCAGCAGGCGATCACCGAACTGGCGCTCGAGGCGGTCGGCGGCTATGCGGCGCCGTTCATCCAGGACACCTGGGCGGTCACCAACGAACCGCGGCCGGGCCCGGACTACGCCGCCCCGGCCGCGCCGAGCTATTTCAACTACCGCAAGGCCTCGATCTACGCCGGCTCCAATGAGATCCAGCGCAACATCATGGCCAAGCTGGTGCTGGGCCTCTGATTGGTCGGGGGAGCCGCGATCGCGCCTCCCCCGCCCGGTTTCAGCATTGCTTCTCGCGATAGAGGCTCAGCAGGTGGTTCATCCGCTGCTGCTTGGGCGAGACGGTGGGCGCTGCGCCATCGTCGCCGCTATTGGCGATCGCGTTGCCGGCGGCCGCGGCTGTGGCGTCGGTGGCCGCCACGGCCGCCTGCGCCACCAGCGGGCTGAACGCGCCGCCGACCATGCCTCGCGCCAAGCCGTAGCGAGCCGCCCCGGCCATCAGACCGCCCGCCGCGCCGCCCATAATGCCCTTTCCGGCCTTGGCCTTCTTGGCCTTCTTGGCGGCCGCCTGCTGCTCCGCCATCAGTTCGGCGTTGAGCGTGTTGGTTTCGCCGGCCAGGGCCTCGCAGGTCATCTGCCGGTCGCCGGTGCGCAGCACCTGGTAGACGCTGGGATCGATCGCCGGCCCGGGCGCGACGGCGGCGGGCGGGGTCGCTTGGGCCGCCGGAGCCGCCTCTGCGGCGGGCGTGGCCGGCTGCACCAGCGCGGCGGCGGGCGGCGGCGCGGCGTCCTCGGGCGGAGCCTCGTTCGACACCGGCTGCGCGAGGGCCGGCGAGGCGGCCATGGCGGCGGCGGCGAGCAGTGCGGTGATACGTTTCATGGATCTTCCCTCCAGGTAACAGCGGGTTACTGGCCGCGAGCCTTCCTAAGCTCGGCGACGATGGACATGTTCAGGCCCTGGAAGGCGGCGCGCGCGAGCGCGGCGTAGCGCTCCGGCGAGGCCTCGACGGCGTAGACCTTGCTCTGGCGATAGAGCGAGCCCAGGCCCGCCTGGGCGAAGGCGTTGTGGATGGCGACGCTGTCGGAGCGATCGTCGACTTCGTACATGATGGCGAAGGGCTCGGCCGAGCCATGGTTGCCCTGCATCAGAAAGCCGCCATAGGGGCCGGACCCCAGGCCCTTGCGCGAGCCGCCGTGCAGGAAGTAGGCGCCCGAGCCGTTGAGCACGTCGAACCAGACCTTGGCTCCGACCTGGGCCGAGCCGACGTAGGTTCGGCGGCCGGTGCCCTCCAGCTGCTGGTAGTCGAGCGCCATCTGCGGGGTGATGACCAGAGCGTCGAGCTCGATGCTCATATCGGTGAGGACAATGGCTGACTTCGAGCCGGCCAGCACCGCGGAGGCATAGGGATGGCCGGCGCGCAGCGGCGCGGCGCGCGGACCGTACACGCTCATGCCGTTGATCCCCCGCGCGCGGGTTCCGACCACCTCCAGCCGGGACGCCTCGGGCGTGGCGGCGATCTCTTCGGGGCTGACCACGTCGAAGCCGGCGGCCTTCAGCCGCCGGACAAGGTCATCGTAGGCTTCCTGCGCGAGCTGTTCCGCCAATTCGTCGGATACGCCGATCAAAGCGGTGGTCAGGCTGGCGCGGCGGGGGGCCATCTCCGATCCTGCGCCGCCCGCGAAGGCGCTGACCTTGCCAGTGCGAACGAGCGCGAGGGCGTAAGTAGGCACCAGGATACGGGGGCGTTTGGCGCTGACCTTCGGGTTCCAGGGCTTGAGCTGGAGAGGGATCGCCGGCACGACTCTGGGCAACATCGAAATCTGCGCCAAGCTGGCGAAGCCGTCGGTGTCGCTGGCCGAATAGCTGCGTCCGACGGCGCCGGAGACGCTGGTCACGCCAGTCTTCGCCGAGGGCGCCGGAGCGCTGCCGGCCGGGGGCGCGTAGAGGGCGCCGAACGGATCGCTTTGCGCGCGCGCGGTCGAGGCCATGACCAGCGCGGCGGTCAGGGCGCTCAGGCAAACCAGCATATAGGCGGCCTTACGGGCGATGCTCATGGGATCCTCACCATCGGAGGAAGCATCGGCGCCGCGGCGCGGCGGCTCATCCCCACAATGGGGGGATGACTTCAGACCTCGGCGACGAGGTCGGCGATCACCTGCGGATGGGAGAAATAGACGAGCAGGCCGGCTTCTTCGATCAGCCGGAAGCGGACGTTGGGCAGGCTGGCCCAGACGGTCTCGACGTCGGGCAGGGCCGTGGCCGCGCACTCGGCGAGAATCCAGCGCTCGCCCCCGATCCCTTCGGGAACGCGCCAACCGTCGACGAGCGCACGGTGTTCGGCCGCGAATCCGACGCTCGTGCGGGCGAACATGCCCTGGGCGTCGCGCACCAGCGCATCCAGCACCCCCGGCGCCTTGAGCGTGGCGGCGTCCGAGGGCACGGCCTCGAGCGCGCGCCGCATGGTGTTCTCAAGCAGGTCCGTGCGGGTTTGACGGCGCAGGGTCTCGGCGACCAGAGCGATCAGGTGGGGGTTGCGTTTGAACGAGTGGGTGATGGCGCCCATGATCGACTGCCGTAGACGCACCTGGTGCTCGGTCGTCTGCGCCGGCCATTTCGGGTTGACCGCGACGCCGGCGATGACCCGATCGGGATGGTCGCAGGCGAAGCGCAGGCCGGTGGGGGTGCTGGCGTCGCGGATCATCAGCTTGGCCCGGTCGATCTTCAGGGCGTCCATGACCCGGGCCATGTCGTCCGAGCCCTGCGCCAGGCAGTCCCCCTGGGCTAGATCGGTCAGGCCGAAGCCCGGTCGCTGCGGCACGATCGGCCGGTAACCGTGGCCGTGCAGGGCGCGAACCAGGGCCGGAGGAAGACGGCGGCCGGTGGCGGCGCCGTGCATGATGATCACGGGCTTGCCGCTGCGAGGACCGTAGTCCGTCAGGGCGATGCGGCGATCGCCGGAGGCCACCACCCGCAGGCGTCCATTGGGGTCGAGCGGCTCCAGCACGGTCTCGGCCGTGCCGGTCAGGGCGGCCAGGGTGCTCGCCTCGGCCGCCAGCCGTACCAGGTCCTTGGCCTTGTTGACGCCGGTCTTGGCGAACACCGCCTTCAGCTGGCCGCGCACGGTGGCTTCCTTGACGCCCAGTCCCGCGGCGACCTCGCGGGCGGTCAGGCCCTTGGCGAAGCGCGCAGCCGCTTTGGCCTCGGCGGCCGTGGCGCCGAAACTGGTCGCCAGCACCTCCTCGATGTCCGGCGGATCGGCGTGATCGCCGCACATCAGGTCCATCATGCGCCGGACCAGGTCGGGCGAGCGCCGCGCCCCGGCCTTGCGCATGGCCTTCTTGAGCGCCTCACGGGCCGTCTCGCGTCCGACGCCAATGCGCGCGGCGGCGTCGTCCAAATTGGCCGCGTCGAGCATGGCTTCCGCCAGCCGCGCCTCAAGCGGCGTGAATCCGAAAGCGTCCGTGGCCCGTGAGGCCAGGTCGCTGGCGCGCGACGGCGCGAAGCACAGGACGACGATGCGCCGGGGGGCGGCCTCCAGCAGGGCGCGGAAGTCGTCGGGCAGCGGCCAGCCCTGCGCTTCGTCGCGAGCGGCGGCGCAGGCTGGAATGGAGGCGCCGTCGAGGGCCTCGACCAGACCCGTCGCCTGGCCGGCCTTCACCGCGTCGCGCACCAGGCGACGGATCGCCAACTGGTCCGACTCCGATCCAAACCACCGGAGAAAGGTCGGATCGGCGTGGAGAATACGGTTCTCGCCATCGACGACCGCGATGCCGATGGCCGACCGCGGGGCGACGGTGGCCGACCCCTCGGCCGTCGCGAAGCGGGAGGCTTCCTCAAGGGCCGCGCGCAGGGCGTCCGGCTCGCGGATCAGGGCGCGCTCGATCGATGGCCAGGCGTCGATGATCGCCTGGGCCGGCCGCCCTTCGGCCAGCCGTTCCCTCAAGACCTTTGGAAAGGACTGCGTCCCTTGCGCAAGCACGTCGTCACCAGACTCCCCCGGGTCCCTCGACCGGTCAGTCACGATACTACCCACTTTCGCAGGTGCGAAACCAGTATTCACCGAACTGGGGAGTCATTGATCGTCTTGGAGAATTTCTGACAGGCGCCATCTCGAACAACTGTTTAATTCTTGGGCGGATCTTATCCCCTTGGAGCTCGCCGTGCCGCACGACGTCCTGTTCTCCCCGTTGAAGATCAAGTCGATGACGATGAAGAATCGCATCGTCATGGCGCCGATGACGCGATCGTTCTCGCCGGACGGCGTGCCGACGGACGAGGTGGCGGCCTATTACGAGCGCCGTGCGGCCAGCGCCGTGGGCCTGATCGTCTCGGAGGGCACGGGCGTCGCCCGACCCGCCTCGCTGAACGACCGGAACGTCCCGCGCTTCCACGGCCAGACCGAACTGGACGCCTGGAAGAAGGTCATCGACGCCGTCCATGCCGCGGGAGGGGTCATGGCGCCCCAGCTGTGGCATGTGGGCGCGGTGCGCACCCGAGACCCGGAGTGGACTCCGCCGGGCGCCTACGACAGCCCGTCCGGCTTCTCGAGCCCGGGCAAGCAACTCGGCGAGGCGATGAGCGACGAGGACGTGCAGGACGCGATCGACGCGTTCGGCCGCGCCGCCGGCGCCGCCAAGGCGCTGGGCTTCGACTCGGTCGAACTGCACGGAGCCCACGGCTATCTGATCGACCAGTTCTTCTGGGACGGCGTGAACCTGCGCACCGACCGCTGGGGCGGCCCGACGCTGCCGGAGCGAGCCCGCTTCGCCGCCGAGATCCTCACGGCGGTCCGCAAGGCCGTCGGCGAGGACTATCCGGTCATCATCCGCCTGTCGCAGTGGAAGCAGCAGGACTTCAACGCGCGACTGGCCGCAACGCCGGCCGAGATGGAGGCCTGGCTGCAGCCGCTGGCCGACGCCGGCGCCGACGTCTTCCATTGCAGCCAACGTCGATTCTGGGAGCCGGAGTTTCCGGAAGACGGTGGGGGCAATGACCTGAACTTCGCCGGCTGGGCCAAGAAGCTGACCGGAAAGCCGACCATCACCGTCGGTTCGGTCGGGTTGACGGGCGAGTTCATCGCCGCCTGGGGCGGCGAAGCGAGCCAGCCTGCGTCGCTGGACAATCTGCTGGAGCGCCTCGACCGCGGTGAGTTCGACATGGTCGCCGTCGGCCGAGCCCTGCTGCAGGATCCGGAGTGGGCGGTGAAGGTCCGCGATGGCCGCAACGACGAGCTGAAGAGCTACGATCGGTCCGCGCTGAGCGTGCTGTATTAGCCGGATCGGACACTCAAGCGACCGCTGAACCATCGCGCCACGATGATGAAGCGGTTGCTGAAGTGTCTCCACTGTCTCGCTGACCCGTTCGCCTCGACGATGCGCGGACGGCGCGACGACAGAACTGTATGTGGCGCCGTCCTCCGGCGCCTCGCGCGCCCTAGAGCCTGATGGGTTCAAATGCCTGAATCAGGCTCTACACCTTTGATTCTAGAGCACGATTCAGCCATCAGACGATTCCGTCTGATGCCATCGTGCTCTAGGCGCGGCCGGGACGGGCGACCGGGAGGTGTTGGCCGCCAGGCCTTGTCCGCCAAGGGGAACCTGGCGCTCCTCGCGATGTCCGCGCACCGTCATCCGGCGAGTATGCGACCACAGCGGGAGGGGGGGACAGATTGGGCCCGGCGCCATGGCGGATTGTCGCCACTTGTCGGCGAATGTCTCGCCCTGTCTCCAGAGTATATGTCTCCAGAGTCTCGCGTTTAGCCCTGCTTCGGCGTGTCCTCGGGCGGCGGCAGGCAGCCGCAGGGGATCGGGCGCGGATGGGCGCAGGCCGCGACGAGCAGCAGCATCGAGACGGCGAGGGCGAGCCGGGCGGCTTTGATCATGGGGCCTCCTGACGGGCGTGGGCGGCGAACAGGTCGACCACCTCGGTCGGATGTGAATGGTAGACCAGCAGGCCGGCGTCGGCGAGGTCGGTGAACCGCACCTTCGGGAGCAGGCCGAAGGCGGCCTCGACTCCGGGGAGAGTCAGCGGCCGGCATTCCACCACCAGCCAGGGCGCGCGCCCCCCGATCCTCGGCGGCGTCCAGCCCCGGGCGTAGAGGCTCTGCTCGCGCGCGAAGCCGTCACTGGATCGGGCGGCCATGGCCTGGATGTCGCGCACCATGCTGGCGAGGACGCCAGGCCGCTCCAGGGCCGCGCGGTCGGCGGCGACATGGTCGGCGGAGCGGCGCACCATGTCGGCCAGCAAGTCGGAACGGGTCTGGCGACGCAGCATCTCGCCGACGAGGGCGATGAGCTCGGGCCGGACCAGGAAGGCCTTGGTGATCGAGCCCATCACGGTGTCCGGGCTGCGCACGCCGTGCCCCGGCCAGCGCGGGTTGGCCAGCATGCCCGTCCGCACCCGTTCGGGATGACGGGCGGCGAAGGCCAGCGCCGCGGCCGCGCCGTCGTCGCGCATCAGCAGGTGGGCCGACTTCAGTCTCAGGCCGTCGAGCAGCGCGGCGAGATCGTCGGCGGCGGTCTCCTGATAATCCCCGCTCGCCGGGTCGGTGAGGCCGAAGCCTGGCCGCTGCGGGACGATCGGCCGGAAGCCGCGCTGGTGCAGGGCGGCGACGAAGGCCGGCGGCAAGGTCCGTCCGGTGATCGTGCCGTGGCCGACAAGGACGGGGGTTCCGCTCAGCGGCCCATAGTCCCAGGCGGCGACGCGGCGGCCGCCTGGGCGCGCGACGACCCGCAGCCGCCCGGCGACGTCGTCCAGTTGGGCGGCCGTCTCGCTGGCGCGGGTCATGGCGTCCAGGGTCGCCGCCTCGGCGGCCAGCCGGATCAGGTCGCGGGCCTTGCCGACGCCCGACTTGGCGTACAGCGCCTTCAGCTGGCCGCGAATGGTGTGCTCGGTGACGCCGAGCTCGGCGGCGACCTCCCGCGCCGTGAGCCCCCTGGCCAGAGCCGCGGCGGTGCGGGCTTCGCCCGGCGTGGCGCCGAAGGTCCGCACGAAGACGGGCGACAGATCGTCCAAATCCGGCTGGTCGCCGCACATCATGTCCAGCATCAGCCGCACCAGATCCGAGGACCGCCGGGCCCCGGCCTTTCGCTGCGCCGACCGGACGGCGTCGCGCGCCGTCTCGCGGCCGACCCCGACCCGATCGGCGGCGACCTCGATCGACGGGGCGTCCAGCAGGGCCTCGGCGAGGCGCGATTCCAGCGGGGTCAGGCCGAAGGCCTCGGTGGCGCGCGCGGCCAGCGCGCTGATCCGCGATGGTGCGAACCCGAGCAAGGCGAATCGCCCCGAACCTCGCTCCAGGGCCGTCAGCGCGTCGGCGTGCAGGGGCCAACGCCGCGCCGCCTCCGCCCCACCGGCGCAGGCGGCCAGCACCGCGCCGTCAATCGCCTCGACCAGGCCCGAGGCCGCCCCCTCCCGCGCCGCCAACCGCAGCAGGCGCCGGAAGGCGGCGCTGTCCGCCGCCTCGCCGAACCAGGCCGCGAACGTCGGATCGCGCCAGGCCAGCACGCCGTCGCTGGTGGTCACCGCAACGCCGAGGGCGCGGGCTGGTATCAGGGTCGCCAGAGACGTCGCCAGGTCCAGCCGCGCCGCATCCTCAAGCACGGCGGCCAGGGCCTCGGGCTCTCGGATGGCGGAGGCCTCGATGGCGTGGAAGCTATCCAGCAGGGCCTGCGAAGGGCGGCCCTCGCTCAGACGCGCACGCAGTTCCTCAGCAACCGATACTTCGACGCGGTTGAGCACGCGAACGCCTCCAGGCCGGCCTACTCGCCGGGTCGGAAAACACCATATCCGCGTTCCGTCAGGCGTTGTAGTTGAGCTTCAGACCGGGGCGCGGCCATTTGGCCTTGTACAGCTTGCCGGTGCCGGACGCGGTGACCCAGGCGGTGGTCATGTCCGGGCCGCCGAAGCAGATGTTGGTGACCAGCAGATCCGGGAACGGGTAGTGCTCGGTCGAGCCATCCGGGTCGAAGGCCGTGATGCCGCCGTTGATGATGGTGGCCACGCAGACCTTGCCGTCGGCCTCGACCGCCAGGCTGTCGAGCAGCTGGTAGCCCGGCAGGTTGCACAGCACCCGGCCCGGCTGGAACGGCGGCGGCTCGGCAAGCTCGCCCGGCGCGGCGACGTCGAAGGCCCATAGGCGGCCGAGCATGGTGTCGGCGACATAGACAGTCTTCTCGTCGGGTGAGAGACCGACGCCATTGGGCGAGATCATATGCTCGCGCACCCGGGTGATCTTCGAGCCGTCGGTCCTGGCGTAGTAGAGCGCGCCGTGCTTGCGGCCCTCCGGCGTCGAGCAGCCATGGTCGGTGAACCACATGCCGCCCTGCTTGTCGAAGACCAGGTCGTTGGGTCCGTTGAGCCTCTTGCAGTCGCAGCTGTCGTAGATGGTCTCGGCCTTGCGGGTGGCCGGATCGATGCGCTGGATGTAGCCGCCGACATGGCTGGGCGGGGTCGGGCCCGGGATCAGCAGGCCGCCGACCTCCTGGAAATCGAAGCTGCCGCCGTTGTTGGTCACCCACATCGCGCCGTCGGGACCGATGGCCGCGCCGTTGGGCCCGCCGCCGGTCTCGGCCCAGGTCTCGACCGTGCCATCCGGCGTGACGCGGGTCAGCCGCTGGCCGGCGATCTCGGTGAAGATCACCGAGCCGTCCGCCATGGCGACGGGGCCTTCGGGGAACTTCAGTCCCTCGGCGACGAGTTCGAT
The DNA here is from genome assembly GCA_937925635.1 of uncultured Caulobacter sp. Lineage (GTDB taxonomy): Bacteria > Pseudomonadota > Alphaproteobacteria > Caulobacterales > Caulobacteraceae > Caulobacter. The sequence goes on along the minus strand of CALALX010000127.1, from coordinate 20,397 downwards.
GTCCATGCGGCGCGCTCCCATTGTCTTGTTGGCGGGAGAGTGAGCCTCTGACGCGGCGTCAGCGCAAGGGCGTCAGCGCCGCTCCAGCACCCGTAGGACGAAGGCGTGGTCGTCGCCTTCACCGGCCGGGTGAGCTTCACGCGACACTTCGCGCCAGTCCGCCTCGGAGAAGGCGGGAAAATGCACGTCGCCCTCCGGCTCGGCGTCGACCTCGGTCAGGTAGAGTCGTTTCGCCTTGGGCAGGGCCAGTTCGAACAGCGCCACGCCGCCGATGACGCAGACCTCCTCGGCGCCGTCGTCCTCGGCCTGTTCGCGGGCCAGTTCGATCGCCTCGTTGAAGCGCTCGCAAACCACGGCCTTGGGGGGCTGGAAGGAGCCGTCGCGCGACAACACGATGTTCAGCCGGCCGGGCAGCGGCTTGAGCGGCAGGCTGTCCCAGGTCTTGCGGCCCATGATCACCGGCTTGCCCATGGTGATCCGCTTGAAGCTCGCGAGGTCGGATTTCAGCCGCCAGGGCAGGGCGTTGTCCCGACCGATGACGCCGTTTCGGGCGACGGCGACGGGACCAAGGGCGATGGGGATCAGGGGCATGGGTCCTGTCTAGCGAGGCAGGGCCGGATTGTCAGTCGCCGCTTCTCTTACCTGGCGGAATGACGTCTAGCTTCGCGTGAGGGAGAGCCGCGATGACCACCGACACCGCCTTCGAGATGCACATGCGCAAGACCGGCAAGGCGTCGGTGCTGACAGCGCGCGAGGTCGTCCTGCCGCCGCCGGGACCGGGCGAGGCGCGGGTGAAGATCGAGGCGGCGGGCGTCGCCTACGCCGACATCGTCATGCGCCAGGGACTGTACCCGGGCGTGAAGACCCCGGTGACGCCGGGCTACGACTTCATCGGCCGCATTGAGGCGCTCGGCGCGGGCGTCGTGGGCTTCGCGGTCGGCCAGCGCGTGGCGGCCCTGACCGTGACCGGCTCCTACGCCGACCGCCGCAATATCGACGCGAAGTGGCTGGTGGCGGCTCCGGAGGGTGCGGACGCGCGGGCGCTGGTCGCCGCGGTGCTCAACGGCCTGACGGCCTGGCAGATGTTCCATCGCGTGGCGCTGGCCGGCACCGGCGAGTGGGTGCTGATCCACGGCGCCGCCGGCGGCGTCGGCAACCTGCTGCTGGAGATGGCGCGCAACGTCGGCGTGCGGGCCATCGGCACGGCCTCGGCCGGCAAGAAGGCGGTCGTCGAGGCGCGGGGCGGGGTCCATGTCGACTACGCCGCCGGCGACGTGGCCGCGAAGGTCCGCGAGATCTCCGGCGGCGGCGTGGTCGCGGCCTACGACCATATCGGCGGCAAGCACCTGAAGGCGGTCTCGATCGCCGCCCTGCGCATGGGCGGGACGGCGATCCTCTACGGCGGCTACGACGCGACCAAGGGCGGCAAGGTCAATCCCGGCGCCTTGATGCAGATGGTGCTGAACAACAGCCTGTCGGCGATGGGGCTGTTCGGCCAGAGCCAGGGCGTGGTCGGCTACAACGTGTCCTATTGGCGGGAGGTCTACCGCCAGGACCTGGCCGCCGTACTAGGCGCGGTCGCGGACGGTTCCATCACCCCGCTGATCGGCGCCACCCTGCCGCTGTCGCAGGCGGCCGAAGCGCACGAGACGCTGGAGCGGGCGGCGGTGGCTGGGAAAATCGTGCTGGTTCCGTAGGTCGGGCTCAGACCGCTATGGGCGCCTTGATGCTCGGGTGAGCCACGTAACCCTCCAGCCGGAAGTCCTCGTAGTCGAAGCCGAACAGGTCGCGCTTGGGCGCAATGTGCATGGTCGGGAAGTCCAGCGGCTCGCGGCTCAGCTGCAGCCGGGCCTGGTCGAGGTGGTTCAGGTAGAGGTGCGCGTCGCCGAAGCTGTGCACGAACTCGCCCGGCTTCAGGCCGGTGACCTGGGCCATCATCAGCGTCAGCAGGGCGTAGCTGGCGATGTTGAACGGCACGCCCAGGAAGACGTCGGCGCTGCGCTGGTAGAGCTGGCAGCTCAGCTTGCCGTCCGCGACGAAGAACTGGAACAGGCAGTGGCAGGGCGGCAGGGCCATGTCGTCGACGTCGGCCGGGTTCCAGGCGCTGACGATGTGACGGCGACTGTTGGGGTTGGTCTTCAGGCTCTCGACCACGGCAGCGATCTGGTCGATCACCCGGCCGTCGGGCGCGGTCCAGGACCGCCACTGCCGACCATAGACAGGACCCAGTTCGCCGTCCTCGTCTGCCCACTCATTCCAGATCTTGACGCCGCGCTCCTGCAACCAGCGCACGTTGGTGTCGCCGCGCAGGAACCACAGCAGCTCCAGCACGATCGACTTCAGGTGCAGCTTCTTAGTCGTCAGCAGCGGAAACCCCTGCGACAGGTCGAACCGGATCTGGCGGCCGAACACGCCGAGCGTGCCGGTGCCGGTGCGGTCGCCGCGCTGGACGCCGTTCTCAAGGATGTCGGCGAGCAGGGCCAGGTACTGCCGCTCTGGGTGATCGGCGGCGGCGCTGCCCGGCTGGGCGATGACGGGCGCGATGGCGTTCAACGTCTGCTCCTGAAACGTCGGAATCCTGCGCGCGCCGGCGGTGATTCGCACGCCGTAAATCGTCGCGGAGGCGAGGTTATCCCCACCTCTTGATCTCCGGCCACCGCGAGGCGACTATCCGATCGGCTACCGTGCGAACGTTCGAGGTCTTTCGGTGTTTCCACTCCTCTTCGCCAGCCTGGTGCTGGTCATGGCCGAACCAGCCGCTTCCACGGCCTCCGAAACCACGCCGCCCGCCTCGGCGGTCGCGGAGGAGGCGACCCCCGCAGCGACCGGTTCCGACAAGGACCGCCTGGTCTGCCGTCGCGAGAGCCGGCCCAACACCCGCTTCACCTCGAAGGTCTGCAAGACCGTCGCGGAGTGGGAGGCGCGGTCCAAGACCGCGCAGGAGGCCTTCGAGGACGTGCGCGGCCGCCCGATGGTCAAGATCTGCTCGCCGACCGCTGGTTGCGACTAGGCGTTCCCCAATTCAGGAAGCTCGACGATGCTTGCGTTCACCCTCGCCCTGTTCCTGGCCGTCACGGCCGATCAGCCCGCCACCGAGGCGCCGGCGACATCCGAGCCGACGACCACCGCCGAGAAGGTCAAGGCCGATCCCGATCGCCTGATCTGCCGTCGCGAGTCGAAAGCCAACTCGCGTTTCACCACCAAGATCTGCAAGACCGCCGCCGAGTGGGAAAAGCGCACGGAAACCGCGCGTCAGGGCCTGGCCGACATTCAGCAGCGCCCGATGGTGTCGCTCGAAAAGGGCAGCTGAGCGCGGCGCTCAGCCCGCGAACCCGCCGTCGTCGAGAAACGCCTGCTCCTCCGGCGTGGTCTCGCGGCCGAGTGCGCGATTGCGGTGCGGGAAGCGCCCGAACCGCGCGATGATGTCGCGGTGGACGATCGCCCACTTCAACGTCTCCTCGTCGCCAGTGGCGTCCCGGTGCGCCTGGGTCAGCGTGACCGACAGGTCCTGGTCGGCCGGGTCCTCCGAGTGCTCGAACGGCAGGTAGAAGAAGGGGCGCAGGGCGGGATCGACCTCCTGGTCGAAGTCGGCCTGCACCGCCCGCCGGGCGATCCTGCGCGCCAGGGCGTCGGTCGCGAAGGCGTGCGGCGATCCTCGAAACAGATTGCGCGGAAACTGGTCGAGCAGGATCAGCAGGGCGAGGCATCCCTCGGCCGTGGCCAGCCAGGCGTCGTATTCGCCCCGGGCGGCGCGGTGGTGCACGGGCTCGAACTTCAGCCGGATGGCGTCATCGAAGCGGCTGTCCTTACTGAACCACTTCGTCGGGCCGGCGGCCTGCCAGAAGCCGATGATGTCCATGGGTGTCGCACTCATGGACGAAGGCTGGACCAGAGCGTTAACTCGTTCAAGCACGGTTCAGGTTGAGCGGCGCATCCCTCGATGCAAGGGACCAGCAAGGACCTCGAAAAGGTCCACGGAGAAGCAGGGATGAAGAAGACGATCACCACGGCGATGGTGTTGACGTTGCTGGCGAGTTCCGCCGCCGTCGCCCAGCCGTACCAAGGCGGCGGACGGGGGCGTACGCAGTCCGACGAGCCGCAGAGCAGCGCGCCGCGCCCGGAACGGGGCGGACAGGGCGGCGGACAGCGTCGGGGAGACGGCCGAGGTCAAGGCCAGGGAGCCCAGGGGCAGGGACAAGGACAGCAACCGCCGCCGCAGGCCGGCGGGCCGCGTCCCCCCGCTCCGGGCGCCGGTCAAGGTGAGCGTGGCGACCGGGGGCGTCCGGGCGGCCAGGGCGGCTGGCAGCGTGGACCTGGACAGCCCGGGCAACCTGGGCAGCCCGGCATTCCGGGCACGCCCCGCGGACGCTGGGACGACCGTGATGGTCGCGACGATCGTGGACGGCCGGGGCAACCCGGGCGGCCGCCGCAGCCGGGTCAACCCGGCGGCCAATGGGATCGCGACGGCCGGGATGGTCGAGGTGGTCGCGACGGGCCAGGCGGACAAGGCGGCTGGGACCGCGGCGACCGCGGCGGTCGAGACGGACGTGACGGACGTGACGGACGTGATGGTCGTGACGGCCGGGGCGGCTATGATCGTGACGGACGACGCGACGGCGACCGCCGCTGGGACGGCCGGCGACCCGGCGAAGGCCGTGGCCTGCGCGACCGCGACCGCGGCCGGCGCTGGTACGACGAGCGCCACTGGCGCCACAGCTACCACGCGCCGCGACGCTATCGCGCGCCGCATTACCGCTACCCGAGCGGCTGGTACGTTCGCAGCTGGTCGTTCGGCGACTATCTGCCCTGGGGCTGGTTCGGCGCGAGCTACTACCTGAACTCGGGCTATTACGGCCTGCCGTTCCCGCCGATCGGCACGGAATGGGTGCGGGTCGGCGACGACGCCGTGCTGGTCGACATCTGGACCGGCCGCGTCCTGGCCGTCTACTACGACCTGTTCTGGTAGGGCGCTTCGCCCGAACGCATGGGCCCCGGAGGCGACTCCGGGGCTTCTTGCATGGCGCTTTCCCTTGACCTGCGCGCAAAATTCCGCTCGATAGCCCGGCCTTTGCTGCGGCGCCGTTGCGCGCCCGCGGCGCAATCGAGCTACCGGAGAAAAAATCATGCGCGTCTACTACGACCGCGACGCTGATCTGGCCCGTATCCTGGACCGCAAGATCGCCGTTGTTGGCTACGGCAGCCAGGGTCACGCGCACGTACTGAACCTTCGCGACTCCGGCGTGAAGAACATCGCCGTCGCCCTGCGTCCGGGTTCGGCCTCCGCCAAGAAGGCCGAGGCCGAGGGCATCAAGGTGATGACGGTCGCCGAGGCCGCGGCCTGGGCCGACATGATCATGATCCTGGCCCCCGACGAGCTGCAGCGTGGCATCTACGAGAACGAGATCGCGCCGAACATCCGTGACGGCGCGGCCCTGCTGTTCGCGCACGGCCTGAACGTCCACTTCGGCCTGATCGAGCCCAAAGCCAGCGTCGACGTGCTGATGGTCGCGCCCAAGGGCCCCGGCCACACCGTGCGCGGCGAGTACCTGAAGGGCGGCGGCGTGCCCTGCCTGATCGCCATCCACCAGAACGCGACCGGCAACGCCATGGACCTCGGCCTGGCCTACGCCAGCGCCATCGGCGGCGGCCGCTCGGGCGTCATCGAGACCAACTTCCGCGAGGAATGCGAAACCGACCTGTTCGGCGAGCAGGCCGTGCTATGCGGCGGCCTCGTCGAGCTGATCCGCGCCGGCTTCGAGACCCTGGTCGAGGCCGGCTACGCGCCGGAGATGGCCTATTTCGAGTGCCTGCACGAGGTGAAGCTGATCGTGGACCTGATCTACGAAGGCGGCATCGCCAACATGAGCTACTCGATCAGCAACACCGCCGAGTACGGCGCCTATGTGACCGGCCCGCGCATCGTGACGCCGGACACCAAGGCCCAGATGAAGCGTGTGCTGACCGACATCCAGGAAGGCCGCTTCGTGCGCGACTTCATGGCCGAGAACGCCGTCGGCCAGCCGAGCTTCAAGGCCATCCGTCGCCGCGCCGCCGAGCATCCCATCGAGGAGGTCGGCGCCCGCCTCCGCGGCATGATGCCCTGGATTACGAAGAATAAACTGGTGGACAAGGCGAAGAACTGAGCCAAATCCATCCCCTGGATTCAGGGGTGAGGTTTCTCGTGCTTCGACGTTCGATGTTCGCCGCCGGCTGCGGCGCGGCGCTGTTCCTGTTCGCCGGGGCGGCGTCGGCCGCCCAGGGCGGCACAGAGGTCGACAGCGTCACGGTGTTCGCGCCGACCGACGTGCGGCTGACGCTGGCCGTGGGCGGCCAGATGGCGCCGGATCAGTATGTCACCAGCGCGCCGGTGGGGCTCCGTTGCGGCGGCGCCGAGTATCAGTACGACACCAGCGAGAATCGGCAGTGCTGGCTTTGGGTTCGACGCAACCAGCCGGTGATGTTGACCGCCCAGGGACGCGGGGCCTACGGCCAGGATTGGACCGTGACCTGGAGCGGCTGCGAGCCGGTGGCCGGCGGACCCGCCTGCCTGTTGACGCCGAAGCAGGAGGCCGTGGTGGCCGCGGTGTTCACGCGACACACACGCTGATCGCGACGGGGTCTTGCGGCGCGGGCCGCCGCGCCCGACATTCGAGCACTGTCCCCCGGAGGTTTCCATGAAGCGCCTGTTCCTCGCCGCCGCCCTGGCCCTGGCCGCCACGCCGGCGCTGGCCGAGCCGGTCGCCTATGCGATCGACCCCAGCCACACCCAGACGACCTTCCAGGTCGACCGCTTCGGCTTCACGACGATCTTCGGCGCCTTCACCGTGTCGGAGGGCGTCATCTGGATCGACGAAGCCAATCCGGCCAACTCCCGCGTCGAGGCGTCCGTCCGGACCGCCAGCCTGATGGCCGGCGATCCGACCCGCGAGGACCATCTCAAGGGCGCCCGCTGGCTCAACGCGGAAGCCAATCCGGTCATCTCCTTCAAGTCGACGAAGGTCACGCCCACCGGCAAGGACACCGCCGACGTGGCCGGCGACTTCACCCTGAATGGCGTCACCAAGCCGGTGGTGTTCAAGGTCAAGCTCAACAAGATCGGCGCGGCGCCGGGCTCGGGCAAGCCATCGGCCGGCTTCACCATCACCGGCGAGGTCGATCGCACCGATTTCGGCATCACGGTCGCTTCGGGGATGATCGGCAACAAGGTCGGCATCCGCATCGAGGCCCTGGCTGTCGTCCAGCCGCCGAAGTAGTGGTCGTGCGTCGCGTTGAAACCCTTTACCTGGCCGGTCCCGAGGTCTGGTACCCGAACGTCGGCGCGCACTTCGGGCTGCGCCAGCACCTCTGCGCCGAGGCCGGATTCACCATGCTGCTGCCGGACGCTGAGTCGCTGCGCGAGCTCGATCCCGGCGAGATCATGGCCCGGGAAATCTATGCCGAACGCGTGGCGCGCATGCGCCGGGCCGACGCGGCCATCGTCAACCTGACGCCGTGGCGCGGGCCGACGGCCGATCCCGGAACGGCGTTCGAGGCCGGCTTCCTGTCCGGTCTGGGCAAGCCGGTCTTCGCCTGGATGAATCTCTCTTCCGAGCAGGACGCCGAATATCGCGAGCGCATCGACGCCTACGTCGGCGCTCAGCTCGACGAAGACGGCGTCTGGCGCGACGGCCAGGGCGCGGTGATCGAGGACTTCGGCCTGCCCGAGACGGCCATGCTCTGGGCCGAGGCTCGCCGTCTTTTCGTGATCGTCACCCCGGACGTCATGGGCGATGTGACGGGGCTCGAGCTGTGCCTAGAAGCGGTAAGGCAGTACGTCGACGAGTAGTTGGCGGACGGTCCGTGACCTGTCGGAACACCGGGGCCTCGCGCGTCCTCGGCGTACGCACACACCGGAGCCGCGCCATGATCCCGACCATCACCGCCTTCGAGACCTCGCCCGACCGCGGCAAGGGGCTGGCGCGCGACATGCGCGTGCGCTGGGCCCTGGAGGAAGTGGGCCAGCCGTACGATGTGAGACTGGTCTCGTTCGCGTCCATGAAGGACGGTCCGCACCGGGCGCGAAATCCCTTCGGACAGATCCCCACCTGGGAGGAGGGCGATCTGACCCTCTTCGAGTCGGGCGCCATCGTGCTGCACATCGCCGAACGGGGCCCCGGCCTGCTCCCCGCCGACGCCGACGGTCGGACCCGCGCGATCATGTGGATGTTCGCCGCGCTCAACACCGTCGAGCCGCCGATCTTCGACCGCTCGCTCGTCTCGATCCTGGAACGGGACAAGCCCTGGTTCGAGGCGCGCGCGGCGGCGCTCGACGCTCAGGTCCGCACGCGGTTGGCGGACCTTTCCCGCCACCTCGGCGATGCCGACTGGCTCGACGGCGATTTCAGCGCGGCGGATATCCTGATGGTGACGGTGCTGCGCCGGGCGGGCGGCTTCGGCGCCCTGGACGCCTACGGCAACCTCCAGGCCTACGTCGCCCGCGCCGAAGGGCGCCCGGCCTACCAGCGCGCCTTCGCGGCCCAGCTGGCGGTGTTCGAGGCCTCCGGCGCTTAGGCGGGCGCGGTTCGCAGGATCTTGGCCATCGGCCGGCCCTTGGCCAGTTCGTCGACAAGCTTGTCCATGTAGCGGAGCTCCCGCATCAGGGGGTCCTCGATCTCCTCGACGCGAACGCCGCAGATCACGCCCTTGATCTCGCTCCTGGCGGGGTTGAGCCTCGGCGCCTGGGCGAAAAAGTCCTTGAAGGTCGTCTTCTCGGCCAGGTGCGTCTCGAACTGAGCCTGGCTGAATCCGGTCAGCCAGCGGATGACCTCGTCAACCTCCGCTCTGGTGCGGCCCTTCTTCTCCGCCTTGGCGATGTAGTGCGGATAGACGCTGGCGACGCTCATCTTGAAGACGCGGTGGGTCACGATCTCATCCTGCTCGGGAAGCCGTGGCGGTAGACGATCCGCACTTTCCGTCCTGTAGTGCCGTTCGTCCACAGCCGGTTGGCCGGCCAGCAGGAGAATGACCATGATCACCGTGTTCGGCGGCGCCACGTCGCGGTCGCTCCGGGTCGTCTGGCTGCTGGAGGAGATGGGCCTCGACTATCGCGTCCGCTGGGTCGACATGCTGTCGGGCCAGCCGGACGCCGAATTCCTGGCGGCCAATCCGGCCGAATACATCCCCGTGCTTCAGGACGGCGACGTGACCATGGTCGAGTCGATCGCGATCATGGAGTATCTGATGGGCCGCTACGGACCCACGCCGCTGGCGCCGGCGGCCGACGATCCGGCCTTTCCCGCCTATCAGCAGTTCCTGCATCTGGGCGAGGCGGGCATCGCGACCCTGACCATGGTGCCGCTGGTCAGCCGCTTCCTCGCGCCCGAGGCCGAGCGCGACAACTGGGGCGCGCGACAGGCGATGCTCTGGGTGGAGAAGCGGCTGAAGCTGGTGCGCCGCCAGCTTGAACAGGCGCCCTGGATGGCCGGGGAGGTCTTTACAGCCGCCGACATCTCCGTGGCCTACGGATTGGAGCTGGGCCGCAAGCACGCCTCCTTCGACCTTGGCGACCTCGAACAGGCCTACCTCGACCGCGCGATGGACCGTGACGCCTACAAGCGGGCGCTGGAGCGGTCGATGGCGGTGATGCCGGCCGAATAGGGCCGGCAGCGAAGTGGCGACCTCTGGACGTCGCCGTTGGATGAGGCTGGCGCATACGCACCTGCTTATGCGCCCCGCGATAAGCGCGCGGGCAATGGCGCTTGCCGGCCCGACCGGCGAAAGGGTGGCCGTTCAACCCCCAAGGAGGCGACCGTGCCCGTCCAATCGCGCAGAAACTGGGACCCACTCGTCAAACTGACCCATTGGGGCGTCGCGGCCGGCGTGGTCGTGAACGGCCTCGTCTCCGAAGAGGGCTCTGGGCTTCATCAATGGGTAGGCTACGGCGTCGGCGCCCTGCTGCTGTTGCGTTGGGCCTGGGGCGTCTTCGGGTCTCCGGAGGCGCGATTCTCGGCCTTTCCTCCCAGCCCCGGACGAGCGGTGGCTCATGTCCGCGACATCCTGGCGGGCAAGGTGGCCGCGCATCGGTCTCACAATCCGCTCGGCGCGCTGATGGTCTATGCGCTTTGGGCGTCGCTGGCGGTCGTCATCGCGACAGGCGTCGCCATGACCGGATTGCCCAACGGAACGCCCATGCCTGTCGCGACTGCCGGGGCGTCATCCGGGATGGAAACCTCCGCCCGCGAGGCGCATGAAGCGGATGAGGACGGCGAAACGGGCGAGCAGGGCGGCGAGGATGGCGACGCGGGCGGAGAGGATGAACTGATGGAAGAGATTCACGAAGTCGCCGCCAACCTCGTTTTCGTGCTGGCCGCGCTGCATCTTCTCGGCGTGGTCTTCGAAACGCGCCGCAGCGGCGGTCAGATCGTCAGGGCGATGCTGCCAGGCGGCTCGCGGTCGCGGGAGGACTGAGGCCCTTGCGGTCGCCCCTCCCTGAACCCGGCGCGGCGACCGTGACAGGGGTGGTCGGACTCCAGGCCCTGGCCGCCGCCTTCTTCGTCGCCGACGCCGCCGCCGACGTGGCCGCCGAGGGCGTCACGCCCCACGTGGCGGTCGAGGCCCTGGCGGCGTTGGGCCTGTTGGCCGGCATCGCTGTCGGGCTACTGCAGCTGCGCCGGCTGCTCGCCGAAGGACGACGGCAGCGCGCGGCCTTGGCGGTGGCGGCCGGCGCGCTGACCGAAGTCATCGCCGCCCGGGCCAGGGAGTGGGGCCTGACGCCCGGCGAGACCGATGTCTCGATCTTCGCCCTGAAGGGTCTGGACATCGCGGAGATCGCCAGCCTGCGAAAGACGGCGCCCGGAACCGTCCGCGCCCAGCTTGCGCGCGTCTACCAGAAGGCGGGCGTCAGTTCTCGATCCGCCCTGGCGAGCCTGTTCCTGGACGAGTTGATCGCGTCGCCCACGCTCGGACCAGCCGAAGGCGGCGAAGCGCCGCCCTGAGTCCGGTCCGCCGCGCGCCCTCACCAGCCCAGCGCCGCTTCGCCCCTCAGGATGGCCTCCGCCTCGTCGGTGTGCTTTCCGCGGCCCCGTTCGTGCAGGACCAGCGGCGGCAGCAGAACCAGCGGCGCCTTGCCGGTCTTGGTCGCGCGCAGCAGCACGCGCTTGGCCGGCTCGTCGGCGAAGGGGTGGATGGGCCGAACCCGGAAGGAGCCCGCCTTCGGAGCCAGCAGAGCCAGCAGGTCGGCGAGGCGATCGGCGCGATGGATGATCGTGATGGTCCCGCCCTCGCGCACGGCCTTTATGAGGAACCGCGTCCAGGCTTCCAGGCCGCCATCGGCCATCCAGGCGCCGGTCTTCTCGGGCGCCGGTCCGCGCAGCGCGGTCGGGTTGTCGAAGAAGGGCGGATTGGCCATCGCCGCGTCGAAGACGGGCAGGGCGGTCGCTCGGAAGCCCGCCTGGACGTCGCCCTCGACGATCGTCACCCGGCCGCCGAGGCCGTTCAGCGCGACGCTTTCGCGGGCGAGCGCCGCCGCGTCGGGATCGCGCTCCAGCCCCGTGAACCGCGCGTCCGAACGTCGCACGGCCGCCGCCAGCAGCGCGCCGGCGGCGCCGCACCCGGCTTCCAGCACCCGCTCGCCCGCCCTGGCGTCGCAGGCGGCGGCGAGCAACGCGGCGTCGACCCCGGCGCGATAGCCACGGGCCGCCTGGCGCAGTCGCACGCGCCCGCCCAGCACCGTGTCCTCAGTGATCTCCTGCCCGCCCGGCATGTCTTGCGCCAACTCGGCCTTGTGCTTGTTCCCGCCGTGACCTATCCCGCCCATGAGGACTCCCGCAACGGCGCAGGGCCGTTCGCGGATTCGAGGAGCGCATGACCGTGGACGCAGTGAGCGCCTCCGTCGCCCGGCCAGCGGGCTCAGTCGAGGTGCTGACGCATCTCGCGACGGAGGACATCGCCGAGGTCAACGCCATCATCCTGGCGCGCATGCAAAGTCCCGTGGCGGTGATCCCGCTGCTGGCCGACCATCTGATCAACGCCGGCGGCAAACGTCTGCGGCCACTGCTGACAGTGGCCAGCGCACGGCTGGCCGGGGCTCGCGACGACGCCTGCCTGAAGCTCGCCGCCGCGGTCGAGTTCATCCACACCGCCACCCTGCTGCATGATGACGTCGTGGACTCCTCGCAGCTGCGGCGCGGCAAGGTCGCGGCGCACCTGATCTGGGGTGCGCCCTCCAGCGTGCTGGTCGGCGACTTCCTGTTCGCCAAGGCCTTCGAGCTAATGGTTGAGGCCGGCTCGATGCAGGCGCTGGGCATCCTCGCCAAGGCGGCGGGCGTGATCGCCGAAGGCGAGGTGCTGCAGCTGACGCGCGCCCACGACCTGAACCTCAGCCAGGACGTCTATCTGCGGATCATCGGGGCCAAGACCGCCGAGCTGTTCGCGGCCGCCGCGGAGGCGGGCGCGGTCAGCGCCGGCGCGCCGGACGAGCAGATCCAGGCGATGCGCGACTACGCCATGAACCTGGGCCTGGCCTTCCAGCTGGCTGACGACGCGCTCGACTACGGCGGCGCGACCGAGACCCTGGGCAAGAACGCCGGCGACGACTTCCGGGAAGGCAAGGCGACCCTGCCGCTGCTGCTGGCCATCGCCCGCACCGGCGCCGCCGAAACGGCCTTCTGGGAGCGCACGATCGGCCGCCGTGAGCAGACCGACGCCGACTTCGATCGCGCCATCGAGCTCATCCGCGACACTGGGGCGCTGGACTCAACGCTGGATTTAGCGGCAGACTTCGCGTCGAAAGCCAAGAAGGCTCTTTCCTTGATGACCGCCAACAGCTGGCGCGTGGCGCTGGAGGATTTGGCGGACTTCGCAGTCAGCCGCCGGACGTGACCCCAACCGGAACAGACTCCCCGCTCTTCACGCTCGTCGAAACGATCGAGCAGCTCTCCTCCACCCGAACGGTGGAGGACGTCGCCGCGGTGATCCGCACCAGGGCCCGTGAGATTTCCGGCGCCGAGGGCGTGACCTTCGTCCTGCGGGACGGGGCCTGGTGTCACTACCTGGACGAGGATGCGATCGGCCCACTCTGGAAGGGCAGACGCTTTCCGCTTGAAAGCTGCATTTCCGGTTGGACGATGTTGAACGGCCAGGTCGCCGTGATCCCCGACATCTACGTCGACGATCGAATCCCGCACGACGCCTATCGACCGACATTCGTGAAGAGCCTGGTGATGACGCCGGTGCGTCGTGAGGATCCGATCGCCGCGATTGGCGCCTACTGGGCGCGGCAGCGCACCCCCTCGCCGACCGAGGTGGCTTCGCTCGAAGCCATCGCGCGTGCGACAGCCACCGCCCTGCAGAATGTGCGGCTCGTCTCGTCCCTCAACGCGGCGTTGGAGGCGCGGGACCGCATCATCCGCGAACTCGACCACCGGGTGAAGAACACGCTGGCCGCGGTGCTTTCGATCGCCAACCAGACGCTGGGCTCGTCCAGCTCGCCGTCCGCCTTCACCGAGGCCTTCAACGGCCGGCTGATGGCCCTGTCCCGCGCGCACGAGCTGATGCAGCGTGAGGATTGGCGCGGCGGCGACCTGCGTGAGGTCATCGCCAGCGTGTTCCAGGCGCCCGAGGTCGACAGGGTGTCGCTGGGTGGACCCGCGGTCCGACTAGGCCCGGAGACGGCTGTCAGCTTCATGGTCGTCTTCCACGAACTGGCCGACAACGCGCGGCGTCATGGCGCCTTGGGCGCGCCGAACGGCAGGGTCAGCGTCGACTGGCGGGTGGACGGCGATCGCTTCGACCTGGTCTGGCTGGAGCGGGGCGGGCCGGACGTCAGGCCGCCGACTCGCCGGGGGTTCGGCGCGCGTCTGATCGAGCGGGGCCTGCCGCGCGACGTCAGCGGCGAGGGCAGGCTCGAGTTTGAGCCCGATGGCCTGCGATATGTCTTGAACGCGCCGCTGAACGAGCGCATCGCCGCCGCATGAGCGAACGGGTTCTGGTGATCAAGCTGTCGGCCCTGGGCGACTTCATCCAGGCGACGGGCCCGATGAAGGCCATCCGCGCCGCGCACCCGTCGGCCCGTATCACGCTGCTCACCACCAGGCCCTATGTCGGCATGGCCCGCGACACGGGCTGGTTCGACGAGGTCTGGAGCGACGGCCGCCCCGACTGGATCGACCTGCCGGCCGTGGCGCGGCTGATCGGGCGGTTGCGGGTCGGGCGGTTCGATCGGGTCTACGACCTGCAGACCCAGAGCCGTACCGTCCGCTATTTCCAGCTGCTCTGGCCGAAACGGCCGGCCTGGTCCGGCAACGCGCCCGGGGCGGCCTTCCACTACAGCGGCGAGGCCCGCGACCGGCTGCACATCCAGGACAGCCAGCGCGAGCAGCTCAGGATCGCGGGCATAGCCAAGGTCGGACCGCCGGATATCGCCTGGATGACGGGCGACGCGGGCAAGTTCGGACTTGCCCCTCCCTACGCGCTGCTGGCGCCGGGCGGCGCGGCGCACCGGCCGGCCAAGCGTTGGCCGGCGGAGCGCTTCGGCGCGCTGGCCGCCGGGTTGCTGGAGCAGGGGATCACCCCCGCCGTCCTCGGTCACGGCGATGAGGAAGCGGCGCTTGCGGACGTGATCCTCGCGCGCGCGCCCGGCGCGGTCAGCCTGGTCGGACGCACAAGCTTCGGCGACATCGCGGACCTGGCCCGGGGCGCCGCGCTGGCCGTCGGCAACGATACCGGTCCGATGCACATCGCCGTGGCGGCCGGTGTTCCGGCTGTCGTGCTGTTTTCCCGCGACAGCAATCCCGATCTCAGCGCGCCGAGGCCGATCCGCGGCGATCAGCCGGTGACCATCCTGCGCGAGGCGGATCTGGCCGATATGGCCGTTGACCGCGTGTCCGCCGCCGTGGCCGGCTTGCGGTCAGCCTGACGCGGGCGACAAGGTCAATGCGACCGGCGGCAAGGCGCGTTGGGACACGACGCTCGCCCGCTCCGGCGAAACGCCGAGCATGCGCAGCTGCAGCTCAGCCACCCGGGACGCTACATCGTCTGGCGCCGAGCCGCTCAGCCGCTCGAAGAGACCGCTCATGGCCATGGAGACGAATACGTCGATCAGCACGGTGTCGACCCGCACGCTGAACGCGCCCTGTTCGACTCCGCGTTCAAGGTCCGCCTTCAGGTAGCCCGCCACCGAGTCCCGGAGCCCCTGAAACGTCCACAACGCCCGCAGCAGGGCCCGGCCCCAGTCAGGAACACTGCTCGCCAGCTCGATGAACCGCCGGGTGGCCATGCTGGTCCGCTCCACGGCGTCGTCGATCCCGGCCATCGCCTCGTCCAGTTGGCGGGTTACGCCGCCGGCGATGGCGAGCGCGACTTCGGAGGCGATCGCCTCCTTGTCGCGGAAGTGGACGTAGAAGGTGCCGTTGGCCACGTCGGCGCGGCGCGCGATTTCGTTGACGGAGGCCGCCTCGAAGCCGTCGCGGGCGAACAGCTCCACAGCCGCGTCCATCAGCCGAGCGCGTGTGCGGGCGCTCTTTCCGAGATGGGCCGCGCCGCCGCCGAACAGTCCGGTGCTCATGGACGCCTTGTAGGTTGGAGCACGCCGGCGCGCCAGCTGATTTGACAGATGTCCCAAAAATGAGAGATATCCCAATAAATCGACGTGGCGGGAGGAAACCATGGGCCAACCGGCCGAGTCCGAACTCTACCTGGGCTATTCGGCGCGCGACCTCGCCGAGAGCCCATACGCGCGGTTCTTCCGTCCCGATCTCGCGCCGCTTTCGGGCCATGTCCGAGAGGCGCTCGCCACGGGGCCCGTGGCCTGGGCGCTGATGCCGGGCGTGGACCGCGCCGGAAATCTCCAGGCGTCCGGCTACGAGCCGGTCGAGACCGGCTACACGACCTGTCCGGATGGATCGGCCCGCGTCGCCATCCTGACCCCCATGCCGGGCGTCAGTCCGACCATGTGGGACTGGTGGTTCGCCTGGCACGGCAGCGAGGCCCCGCGCTACAAGCTGTGGCATCCGCGCGCCCACGTGCATGTCGGCTGGTCAGACGAGCGCTCCGATCTGACCCACTACGTCGGCCGCACGTCCAATGTCGTCGAGTTCGTCGGCGCGGACCGGATTCGGCTGACGATCCGCTTCGTCCCGCCGTCCAGCCTGGGGTTCGATGAGGCGCGGCTGCGCGCGGCCGGGGAAACGGCGATCTGCGCGCGCGGCAGCCTCGCCGGCGCCCCGGTCGAGACCGGTTGGCTGGTCCACCATGTGCGGCCGACGGCCGAGGGGGCGGAGATGCGGTCCCGCTTCTGGGTCGGCGGCGGCAACGTCCGCCCGAAGGGCATGGAGAGCGGCTTCGGCCGGGCATTGGGCGGGCTCGCCGCGCGACTGGCGCCGATGAAGGCCGTCGCGGCGGCCGACCTGCTGGTTCACTGCGCGCAGGAGATGGCCCACCTGGCCGCCATCCTGCCCGATCTGTACGCCGCCTTCGGGCCCTCGAACCGGGAGACCCGCTGATGGGCAAGGCGATCGGAAGGGGCTCCACCTTCGAACGCGGACAGGCCGGGTTCGACGCGGCGGTGCTGGGCACCAGCTTCAATGCCCGGGATCCCGGCCGCCGGCCGGCGGTCGTGGTCCAGGCCAACGACGTCGACGACGTGATCGCCGCCGTGAAGCGGGCGCGGGCGGAGGGGCTGACGCTCAGTGTCTGTTCTGGCGGCCATAGCTGGCCGCAGAACCACATCCGCGACGATAGTCTGCTGATCGATCTTGGGCGCATGACCGCCATGACTGTCGACGTCGACGCGATGACGGCGACGGTGGAGCCCGGACGCCACTGCGGCGACATCGACGCCATGCTGGCGAAGCGGGGGCTGTTCTTCCCGGTCGCCCACGCCTGGACGGTCGGCATCGGCGGCTTCCTGCTGCAGGGGGGCTTCGGCTGGGAAACGCGCAAGATGGGACTGGGCTGCGAAAACGTGCTCGGCCTCGACGTGGTGTTGGCCGACGGCTCGCTGGTCCACGCCAGCGAACGCGAGAACCCGGACCTCTACTGGGCGGCGCGGGGCAGCGGACCGGGCTTCTTCGGCGTCGTGGTCCGCTTTCATCTGCGCCTGCATCGACGGCCGAAGGTGATTGGCCTCAAGCTCCAGGTGTTCCGCATCGAGCATCTGGAAGAGGTGCTGCGTTGGGCGGACGAGGCGGGACCGTCGGTGGCCCGATCCGTCGAGTTCCAGATGGTACTGAACCGCAAGGCGATGGTCATCGGCGCGCCGGGCATCGAGGTCGTCGCGCCAGTGCTCGCCGACAGCTGGCGGGAAGCGCGCGAGGCGACGGCCTTCCTGCGCCGCAATCCGGTGGTCAAGAAGGCCAGCGTGAACCTGCCGCTGCTGCCGGCGCCGCTCGGCTTCGTCATGAAGACCGGCGAGAAATCGCTGTTCATGCCGGGCGTCCGCTGGCGGGCGGACAATATGTGGATGGACGGCCCGATCGAGCCCCTGCTGCCGCACATCCGCGAGATCGCGGCGACCCAGCCGCCGTCGCCGAGCCATGTGCTGTGGTTGAACTGGAATCCGCCGCCGAGCCGGCCGGACATGGCCTTCTCCGTCGAGGGCCGCACCTATCTGGCCCTCTACGGCGGTGTCCGGACCGACGCCGACGAGGCGGCCCACGGCGACTGGGCGGGCCGGCACATGAGGGCCCTGGAGCCCTACGCGAAGGGCATACAGCTGGCGGACGAGAACCTCGGCGACCGGCCGGCCCGCTTCCTGTCCGACGCCAATATGGCGCGGCTGGACAGGGTCCGCGCCGCCTATGATCCAGACGGGCTGTTCAACCCCTGGATGGGCCGGGCCAACTAGAGCCGCAGCGTGTGGGAATAGCCGGCGGCGACGACGCGTTCGAAGCCGAGCGTCTCCCAGAAGGCCGGCGCGGCCTCGGACGCCGCCGCGTTGACCGTCAGCAGCGGCGCGGCCTGGAAGCCCTGCTGCATCATCGCCGCCGCCAACCTTCTCCCGACGCCGAAACGGCGGAAGGCGGGCAGGACGTAGAGCCGCCTCATGCGCATGGCCGGCCCGCCGGCGTCGGCCTCCGCCGTGACCCCGCCGAGGCCGGCCAGTTCGCCGTCGACCAGGGCCGCGAACAGGGCGCCGGGCTCGTCGAAGCGCTGCGCGCCGCTCTCCCATTGCGCCTCCAGCATCGCCATGTTGCGCACGCCCTCGGAAGCGGCCGCCTGCAGGATTACGTCGAATCCATCCGGCAGGGTCTCGACAACCCGCGTGATCACGACCACGTCTTGGCTCATGTGGGGCGCGGCCCCGGGGCTTGGGAGAGCGACGTGATCAGGCTGATCCTCAACATCCTCTGGTTCATCCTCGGCGGCTGGATCAGCGGCCTGCTGTGGCTGCTGGGCGGCCTCGTCCTGGCGATCACCATCGTCGGCTTGCCCTATACCGGCGCCGCTTGGCGCATCGCCGGCTTCGCCTTCTGGCCGTTCGGCAAGGAGATCGTCTCACGGGAGATCGTCACCGGCCAGAGCGACCTGGGCACCGGCCCGCTGGGCTTCCTGCTCAACATCGTCTGGTTCCTGCTGGGCGGCTGGTACATCGCCCTGTCGCACCTGGTCGCGGCCTTCTTCGAGGCCATCACGATCATCGGCATCCCGTTCGCGATCAAGGACCTGCAGCTGGCCGGCGTCGCCCTGGCGCCGATCGGCAAGACCGTGGTGGTGAAGGACTAGGTTCTCCAACCTCCGCTCATCCCGGCATTCGCCGGGATGAGCGGTACTGAGATTCATCGTGGCGGCGGCAGGTCGTCGCGCTCTTCCAGCAGCACCTTCAGGTAGGTCTCGCGCCGGTTCAGGAAGCCGCGCGTGACCTGGTAGTGCTCGGTGTCTTCGTACTCGACCCGCTCCAGCCCGTGCTCGGAGGCCTGGTAGATCCAGGCGTCGGGGTAGCCGAGGATGATCGGCGAGTGGGTGGCGATGATCAACTGCGAGCGCGCCAGCACCAGGTCGTGCAGTTTGGCCAGGAACGACAGCTGCCGGCTGGGCGACAGCGCGGCCTCCGGCTCGTCCATGATGTAGAGCCCGTCGCCCATCAGCCGGTTCTCGAACAGCGAGAAGAATGCCTCGCCGTGCGACTGCTCGTGTAGCGGCCGCTTGCCGTAGCGGTTGCCCCGCGTCTGCTCCAGATAGGTGGCGACGTTGAAGAAGCTCTCCGCCCGTAGGAAGAAGCCGTCGTGCGGCCTCGGCTGTTTCGCGTCCCGGATCGGCCGGATGTGACGATGCAGGCTCGAGTGACTGTCGTGGGTCGAGAAGCGATGGTCGCGCGAGCCGCCTTCCGGGTTGAAGCCCCAGGCGATGGCCAGCGCCTCGATCAGCGTCGACTTTCCGGAGCCGTTCTCGCCGACGATGAAGGTCACGCGGGGATGGAAGCGGATCGCGTCCGTGCACCGCACCACGGGCAGGTTGAACGGATAGGCGTCGTCGTCCCAGCCTTCGCCGCGGACGAACTCGGCGGCGATCCAGTAGGGGTCGATGAGGCCGGTCATGGTGCGACCATGACGCGCGTTCCCGATCTGTTCAAGCCTTCGACGAGCGCGGCGGCCATCGCCTGTTGCGCCTTGGTCAAAGACGCCAAACCTTACCTCGCCCACTTGGGAGAGGGGGACCATGCGGAGCATGGTGGAGCGGGAGGCGCGGACGGCGGGCGGTTGGATCGTCGGCGTTCCCGGCCCGGGCCGCAGCGCATCCCTCTCCACCGCCCTCCCGGCGGTCCCCCTCCGCCAAGTGGGGGAGGAAAGTCCAAGTCGCCGCCAGAGCAGAGCTGGCCGTCATGGCATCAGGTCGCGTCCGCATGGGCGGTTCGCGCAATGCGTCACTTCGCTCATCCCGGCGAAATCATCTTCTCCGGGCGCACCGCCTCGTCGAACTCGGCGTCGGTCAGATAGCCGCCGCCGACTGCTTCCTCGCGCAGGGTTGTGCCGTTCTTGTGGGCCGTCTTGGCGATCTTGGCGCAGGCGTCGTAGCCGAGCTTGCCGTTCAGGGCGGTGACCAGCATCAGGCTGTTGTCCAGGCCGCGCTTGATGTTGTCCTCGCGCGGCTCGATGCCGACCACGCAGTTGTCGGTGAAGCTGATCGCCGCGTCGGCCAGCAGCCGGACCGACTGCAGGAAATTGTAGGCCATCACCGGGTTGAAGACGTTCAGCTCGAAATGGCCGCTGGCGCCGGAGAAGGTCAGGGCGGCGTGATTGCCGAACACCTGGGCGCAGACCATGGTCAGGGCCTCGCACTGGGTCGGGTTGACCTTGCCCGGCATGATGGAGCTGCCCGGCTCGTTCTCCGGCAGGCTCAGCTCGCCCAGGCCCGAACGCGGGCCCGAGCCCAGGAAGCGGATGTCGTTGGCGATCTTGAACAGCGAGGCGGCGACCGTGTTGA
>CALALX010000126.1 GCA_937925635.1 uncultured Caulobacter sp. | reverse complement strand
CCCCGCCCTGCCCTCCCGCCCTTCCGGGCCTATTCGCCCCAGATGCGGAAATGCTTGGAGAGCTTCAGGCCCTGGCGCTGGTAGTGCGAGCCGCTCTCGCCGTAGAGCCGCGTCGGCCGCTCGGTCAGGGGCTCGTAGACGAGCCGGGCCACGGTCTGGCCATCCTCCAGGATGAACGGGGTCTCGTGGCTGCGGACCTCGAGCACGCCCTTGGAGCCCTTGCCGTGCGCCTCGTCGGTGCCGAAACCGGGGTCGAAGAAGCCCGCGTAGTGGACGCGGAACTCGCCCACCGCTGGGTCGATCGGCGTCATCTCGGCCGCTTCCATGGCCGGGATCTCGATGTCGTCCTTGGACACCAGGATGTAGAACTCGTTGGGATCCAGCAGCAGCTCGCCGCGCGGCGCCTCCAGCAGCTCCCAGTAGTCGCGCGGGTCGTGGCCGTCCTCGTGATCGAGATCGACGACCCCGGCGTGACGGCGCCCGCGGAACCCGACCAGCCCGGTCGACAGGTCGACGCCGACGCTGCGGGTCTGCAGGATGGCCGGATGCCCGCGCTTGAGGCGCAGCTGGTTCAGGCGGGTGCCCGGCCGGACCAGCACGGAAAAGGTCTGGGGCGCGATCTCGACATAGAGCTTGCCGGCGTAGCCCTCGGCCACGTCGTCATAGGCCGCGCCGTAGTCGGTCAGCAGCCGGACGAAGACGTCGACCCGCCCAGTCGAGCTCTTGGGATTGCCGCGCGCCGCGACGCCGGCCGGCAGGGCCAGCCACTCCTGCACCTCGGCGATATAGACGCAGCCGCGCTCCAGCACCGCGCCCTTGCTCAGGTCGAGCTGGTGCATGGCCACGTCGGGCAGCCGTTCGGCGACCCGGCGGTTGCGCGGCAGGAAGGACGCCCGCACGCGCCAGGCGCGCTCCCCCAGCCTCAGGTCGAGGCTGGCCGGCTGGACCTGGTCCGGATCGAAGGGCGTGAGCGATCCGATGGCCTCCTGGGCGATCAGATCCTCGATGGCCTGGCAGGGGAGAATCCCCGCGGAATGTGCGTCATTCATCGTCGGGCCATTACTCACGGCCCTTGGGTCAATTTGCAAGCGACGGATGGAGGAAGCTCTCCCGCCAAAGCCCTCCTCCTCGATGGAGGAGGGTTGGGTGGTGGTGTGTCGGTTGTGTTCAAGGAAGGGCTCGGCAAGGCGCCGGCGCCGAAACGCGCCCTCCCCGCGTCGCCGCGGCCACACCACCATCCCCGACCCTTCCTCCATCGAGGAGGAAGGGAGGGAAGCCTCAGTGCCCGTGCTTCTGCGCCCCCGCGCCCAGGCCCAGCAGGTAGATCCCCGCCCCGACCCCGAACAGGATCAGCGCCTCGGTCAGGTTGCCGACGGCATGGACCTCGAGCGGCGAATACCGCGCGATCGGATCGGCGAGCACGAGAATGAGCACATTGAGCGCCCCCAGAATCCCCAGGATCGCGGCGAATACGCGGAACACGAGCGCAAGCGGCATGACGGCCTCCCCGTTGGCGTGGTGCTTAACCATAGCACCAACTCGCGGAACATGGGTCGGGTTCCCGACGTGGGAACCTGGGGGAAAAACCTCACTCTTCTTCGGTCTCGCCTTCCTCCTCGGTCGCCGAGCTCTCCGCCTCCGCCGACCCATCCGACAGCGCCCCGGTGGCGCGCAATGCATCGGCGTCGATGAGCGGGCCGGCGATGACGCGGTCGAACAGGTCGCGCTGCTTCGGCTCCAGCGCCACCAGCCGGGTCAGCACGCGCAGCACGGCCAGCAGCTCGGTGGTGTATTCCGGCAGCCAGGCGGTCGGCTGGATGTTGCTCAATTCGGAGGGCAGACGCTTGTCGCCCATCGGCGGCTTGGAGCGATCCTTGCGGCGATAGCTCCACCACTGGGTCAGCACCCGCTTGCCGGACACCTCGTAGGCCCAGACCTCAGGCGAGACGTTGGCGATGTGGCCGGTTCCGATCTTCAGGCGCTGGTTGGCGGCGTCGTACTCCAACTCGTGCGGCATGGCGTCGAGCGTGGTCGGCAGCACGCCATCGGCGGGGATGGTCGGCTCCGGCCCATCGGTCACACGCGGGGCGCCGGCAGGGCGGCCATCGGCGAAGCGTTCGCCGAAGGTGTGCAGCCAGATCACCTCGCGGCCGACCGCCACGGCCTCGTCGAACAGGGCGGCGTCGGCGGTCAGGGGGATGCGCAGGCCAGGCTGTTTCAGATGCTTGCCGAAGCGGGCGATATAGCCGGGGTGGGCGGCAACGGCGGCGATCCAGGCCATCACCTCCGGCGCCGTGACCTCGCGCCCGTAGGCGGCGCCCAGCTCGGCGAGCAGGCGCGGGGCGATGTTGGGGCGGGTGGCCTCGGCGTCGGACCAGAGGGGGAAGACGCGGCCGCCTCGGCCATTGTAGTGGTGGAGGTCGGGAATGATCCCACTGATCGTCAGTGAAGGCCCGTCGGTCGGAGTCCGGTCGTGTGGAGCGGTCAGATAGACCTGCACCTCCGATGCGCCCGCCCACAGCGCCGGGTTTCCCCGGTTGATCAACCGATTGTCGGGAAGCAGCCACTGCCGGTCGAACGACCTGAAGGCGTAGCGGATCGGGGGCGCGCCAACGCTTTGGCGGCGCTCACCGGAGTCGCCGGATGCGGATGCCCTGCAAGCGCTTCCCGGACCACCTTGGTGACCGTGCGATCCCCGTTCATGTGCGGATGAAACAGCCTCTCCTTCGCGACCGCATCAGTCTCCTTCACCAGCCGCGCCCAGCGATCCTTCAGTGACTGGGCGTCCGGGGCGATGACCCAGGTCCGCCCGGTCATCACGCCCGACCCGTTGTAGAGGAACAGATCGTCCATGGCGGGATAGCCGACCCACTCCGCCGCCCCCGCCGGCAGGAACGGCGCGCGCCAGTCGTTCGGCGCCTCGACCCAGCCGTCGTCGTCAAGCCCGATGCCGGCGATGGCTTTAAACTTGTCCTCGCGCGGCCCCTCCGGCAAAGCGCGGAAGCGCACCCGCGCCGGGGTGGTGTGTTCGACGTCGGCGCGGCGCGAGGCCATGACGATACAGACCGTCTGCTGCACCCCGCCGAACACCCGGCTGGCCTGCGGCGGCTGGTGACCCTCGGGCGAGCAGTCGATGACCCAGATTTCGTCGGCGTCGCGCCGCAGGTCGGCGCGCATCTTCTGGAAGCCCGGGCCGTTCAGGAACCCGGCCACGGTGATGAAGCAGACGACGCCCTTGCGCCTGGTCCAGTCCTCGAGTTCAGTCTTGTCGGTGCCGCCGCGGTAGGGATCGCCGCCGAACACCTTCCACGCCGCCCAGCGCCAGAAGTAGATGTAGAGGTTGCGCAGGTGCTTGGCGTGGGCGCCCACACCCCAGCTGACCGGCGGCTGCCAGTCGTCCAGCGGCGCGCGCAGGGCCTTGCCCCGGTCCTCGACCCAGCCGCCCAGACCCTTGGCCTTCTCCTTGTAGGGCGGGTTGCCCAGCACCACGGTGATGGCCTCGTGCCGCTTGATGCGGTTGGCCTCGCGCCGGGATTCGGCGATGCCCGTCATGCTGCTGGGAATCCAGGAGGTCTCCTCGTCCGGATCGGCCAGGGTGTCGGTGATGTAGAGGCGAAGGGTGGCGCCCAGCACCTTGTGCAGCTCCTCGTCCGCCTCGTCCGCCTTGCCGATGGTGACCAGGTCGATCAGCTCGGCCAGCAGGCGAAGCTGGGCCACTGCGAATGGACCGAACTGCAGCTCGAACCCGATCAGCCGGTTCAGCGCGTCGGTGATCGCGGCAGGCACCGAGCCGGCGCCCTCGTCCGCCTCGACCGTCTCGGCGATCCTGCGCAGCACGCCCAGCAGGAAGGTCCCGGTGCCGACCGCCGGATCGGCCAGCGTCACGTCGGACGAAGCCAGACCCCGGGGCAGGTTGAAGCGGGCCGGCGCCCGCAGCGCCTCGTCGACCAGCCGGACCATCGCCGTGACGATCTCCGGCGGAGTGTAGTAGGAGCCGGTCTTCTTGCGTAGGCCGGCAGTCGTACTGCTGCAGGAACAGCTCGTAGAAGTACAGCCAGGCCTCCGGGTCGCCCTTGCTGAGCTTGTCCCAGTCGACCACGTCGAGCACGGCCGTCAGCGTCTTGAGCGAGGTGTCCAGCGTGTGCTGTTCGTCCATCTCCTCGGTCAGCAGCCGCAGGGCCGAGCCGATCAGGGTGTTGGACTTGCGCAGTTCCTTGGCCGCGTCGTCGATGCCGTCCTTCAGCGAAATCTTGCGCGCCTTGGCCATCAGCAGGCCGAAGGTCACCGCCTGGGCGTAGCCGTCGGCGAACTCCGCGTCGTTGGCGTGCGGGAACAGCAGGTTGCGCCAGTCGTCCTTCAGTCTGGTCAGATCGGGCGCCTTGCGGGCCAGTTGCTCGACCACCTCGTCGCGCAGCAGGCGACAGAGGCGGGCGGTGATCTCGGCCAGCTGCCTCGGCGAGCGTGGCGGGATCGGGTCCCACTGGTAGAAGGTCTCGAACAGGGTCAGCAGTTCGGGCGGCGCCTTCAGGACCTTGCCCGACGTTTCGACGTCGCCGTCCAGCCGGACGATCTCGCCGATCCGTTTGCCGTCGCGCCACAGACTGAAGGCGTTGCCGTCCGTGTAGATCAGGTTGGGAAGCGCCTTGAGCTTCTCCCATTGGGTGCGGTCATGGGATTTGGCGCTGAATCGGGTGGGGTCGGCGCCCTTGCCCGGCGCCTTGACCTCGATAAAGCCGATCAGGGCGCCCTTGCGGGTCACGGCGAAGTCGGGCCGGATCATCAGGTCCGACAGCTTCGTCTCGCCGACCAGCTCGGTATTGTGCGCGGCCAGCCCCGTCAGGCCCGCGATGGCCTTGACCAGCGCCACCAGCGGGGTCCGCAGCTGGTCTTCCGGCTCACCCGTGATCGCCGGATTGTCGAGCGTCGCCTTGGCCGAGGCCCCGAAGGCGGAGATCGCTTCGTCCAAAGTGCTCAACGACTGTTCCCCCCGAACGCATCCATCACCCGCGCGGAAGGCCCTGGCAATCGCCCCGGCGGCTGGACGGACGTTCGAATCGTCTGATTATGCAGTCATGGCCCAGCTTGAGCTGTTCACACAACCTGTCGTCGTAGAGTCGACCGTGCCGACGGTCGAGTCGATCCGTGAACGCTTGGCGGTATTGCTGCGGTCGCTTCGCGACGCCGATGACATGCCCCTGACCCCGCGCGAGCTCGCGTACTGGAAGGTGGTCACGCCGCAGATGTCGAACTGGCTGCCGCCGGAAGAACGCGCTGCGGTCTGCGCGGAGTTCGAACAGCAGGTCGGACGACTGGAAGTCCGCGCGGCCTGACGCCCCCAAAAAGGCGAGACTCCCGGGACACATACTCGCGAGACAAAGCGGGACATCGCGCCCCAATCGGCCCCTTTCCGCGCCGGATCGGCGGCGGATCGATGCCCGTGCTCCGGGGCAGGGTTAGACTCTCCGGATGAGCCACGATCCGGACCAGGGATTGCTTGCCCCGCAAGCGGAAATGACGGCCAGGGCGGCGGCTCGCGGGCCGGTTCGGCCGGCGTCGTGGGCCGATCCGTCCCCGTATCGCGCGGCGCCGATGGGCGGCGAGCGGGTGAGCGAGACACCCTGCCCTCGCGCGCGATGGTTCAGCACCCGCTTGAGTGTCGGCCGGATCGCAAGCGTCGGGGACAGCGACCGGCATCGACGGAAGCAGTCCCCTCTCGCCGCCCTTTCAGCATTTCCCCGGGCGTGCCGCCTTGACCCGGCGCCCCCGTTTCAGGTTGATGCCGCCGTCCTCCCTCCAACGAAAGCCGTAGCCATGGCCGAAGATCCGAACCGCTGGGAACCCGCGACCCGCCTGATCCGCGGCGGGCTGATGCGCAGCAACCACGGCGAGACGGCCGAGGCCCTCTATCTGACCCAAAGCTTCGCCTACGAGAGCGCCGGCGCCGCCGATCGCCGCTTCTCGGGCGAGGACCCGGGCTTCGTCTATTCGCGCTACGCCAACCCCACGACCCAGATGTTCGAGGAGCGGCTGGCCCTGCTGGAGGGGGCCGAGTATTGCCGCGCCCTGGCCAGCGGCATGGCGGCGGTGCATGTGGCGCTGACCGGCCTGTTGAAGGCGGGCGACCATCTGGTGGCCGGCCGGGCGCTGTTCGGCTCCTGCAACTGGATCGTCTCGACCCTGCTGCCGCGCTTCGGGGTGGAGACGACCTTCGTCGACGCCACGGACCTGGACGCCTGGCGGGCGGCGATGCGGCCCAACACCGCGGCGGTGCTGCTGGAGAGCCCGGCCAACCCGCTGCTGGAGATCACCGACATCGCGGCGGTGGCCAAGATCGCGCACGCGGCCGGCGCCAAGGTGGTCGTCGACAACGTCTTCGCCACCCCGATCTTCCAGCAGCCGCTGCGGCTGGGCGCCGATGTCGTCGTCTATTCGGCGACCAAGCATATCGACGGCCAGGGCCGGGTGCTGGGCGGGGCCATCCTGGGCGACAAGCAACTGCTCGAGGACGCCTACCGCGACATCATCCGCCACACCGGCCCGGCGATCTCGCCGTTCAACGCCTGGGTGCTGCTCAAGGGGCTGGAGACGCTGGACCTGCGGGTGCGCCGCCAGACCGAGACGGCCGCCGCCCTCGCCGACCAGATCGCCGACCATGCCAAGGTGCTGGGCGTGCGCTATCCGGGCCGCGCCGACCATCCCCAGGCCGCGGTGGCGCGCGCGCAGATGAGCGGCTTCTCCAACCTGCTGGCCTTCGACCTCGGCTCGCGCGAGGCGGCCTGGCGCTTCCTCGACGCGCTGGAGATCGTCGACATCTCCAACAACCTGGGCGACGCCAAGTCGATGGCCACCCACCCGTCGACCACCACCCACCGGGCCATGCCCGAGGCGAAGCGGCTGGAGATCGGGCTGACCGAGGGCTTCGTGCGCATGTCCGTGGGTCTGGAGGACCTCAAGGACCTGTCGCGCGACGTCGGCCGGGCGCTGGACGCCCTCTGATGTCGCGCATCCCGCGTCGCCCCGCGCCGGACAGTCCGGTGTACGAGGCCCGCACGCGGGATATCCTCGTGCGCGTCCTGCCGACCTACCTGGCCGAGGAGTCGAGCCCGGAGACCGGCCGCTGGATCTGGTCCTACCGGATCGAGATCGAGAACCACGGCGCCGAGACCGTCACCCTGCTCTCGCGCCACTGGGTCATCACCGACGCGATGAACCGGGTCGAGGAGGTGAAGGGGCCGGGCGTGGTGGGCGAGCAGCCGACGCTGGGGCCGCGCGAGGCGTTCCGCTACGAGTCCGGCTGCCCGCTGGGCACGGCCTCGGGCGCGATGCGCGGGACCTTCCACATGATTAACACGGACGGGGAGACCTTCGACGTCGACATCCCGGAGTTCTCGCTGCACCTGCCCGGCGCCATGCGTCGGATGAACTAGGGCGGGGGCGTGGCGGGGTCCGGTCAATTCTCGCGCCGATCGCTTGCCAGCCCCGGACGGCCCCGACATGGTTCGCCTCTGAACGCGCGAAGACGCGACCGGGGAGGACTGATGGACGCGACGCTCGGACTGCCCTCCATCCGCACGATCGGGCTGGGAACGCCGTTCCGCTGGCTGGCCGACGGCTGGCGCGATTTGATGACGGCGCCGGCGCCGCTGCTGCTGTACGGCCTGGCCGTGGCGGCGGCGAGCTTCGCGCTGTGCTACGGCGTCTACGCCACCAACGGCGCCTTCTGGGTGCTGGCCCTGACGGCGGGTTTCGTCTTCGTCGCCCCGGTGCTGGCCATGGGCCCCTACGAGGCCGGTCGCAGGCTCGACCTCGGCCAGCGGCCGACGCTGGGTCAGATCCTGGTCGTGCGCGCGGCCTTCCGGCAGGACGTCGCCTTCCTCAGCCTGCTCCTGGTGCTGATCTTCTTCCTGTGGGGCCGGGCCGCCCAGATCGTCTACGGCCTGTCGACGTTCCGCAGCCACAAGGGCTCGGCGGAGCTGTTGGCCTTCGCGCTGAACACCGCCGAGGGGCACAACATGCTGCTGGTCGGGACCCTGACCGGCGGCGCCCTGGCCTTTGTGACCTATGCCCTTGTGGTGGTCTCGGCGCCGATGCTCCTCAACCCGAAGGCCAGCGTCTTCGCGGCGGTGGCCACCAGCGTGCGGGCGGTCAACGCCAACTTCTTCCCCCTGCTGCTGTGGGCGGTGATCATCACCGTGATGCTGCTGGTCTCGGCCGCGACGGGCTTCCTGGCGCTGATCGTCGTCTTTCCCTGGCTCGGGCTGGCCAGCTGGCGCGCCAGCCGCGACCTGACGGACGACGAAGCCTGACCCTCGCGCCCGCGCCTTCCCCAAGACGCCCATCGTGGCCTCAAAACGGGCGATTTCCGGGATTTCGGCTTCCGGCCGTCCGCCCAAGGGCCCTAGAAGCGGCTGAACTGCGGGTGGACAACGATGATCCTGAACGGCCCCTCGACGGCTCCGCTTTTCCGGACGCCCGTGAAACCCGAACCGGCGGCGGCCGGCGACGGGTCGCGCTCCGGCACCGCGGTCGAGACCGTCGTCGACCCCGCCGCGGGCCACGGCGCTCGCCGAGTCGTGGTTCGGCATCTCGAATCCGGTCGTGTCCTGGCGCGTATCCCGACGCTCGTGGACGTTACGACCTCCACACAGAAACCCCGTTCTCAAGTCGTTGATCTGCGAGTGTGAGTTGTCGACCGATTGCACGGAGCGCGTCGCGGACGCCGATGATCTCGGCCCGGCCCGCTTTGCCCTGTCCAAGGCGATAGACCTTCACCTGACCATCGCCAGCGTGCTTGGACCGCTGTTCGAGCATGATCAGACCTCGCTGCTCATCTTCCTGGACCTGCTCCGGGCGTCCGTCTCGCACGTGAACGGCCCCGCCCGCCCGCACGCCCTCGCCGCTTCAGGACTGCTTCCGGACGGACTGCGGCGTCCCGTCTCGATGCGGGGCGTGTCACAGCGGACCAATCTGCCCTACGAGACCGTGCGTCGTCATACCCTCCGGCTGGTCGAGCGCGGCTACTGCGACCGGGTCGGTTCTCGAGGGTTCGTCGTCCCGGCCCGGGTTCTGAACCATCCCGACATTCGCCGCGCGACCCTGAGCGCGGCTCCGACCATCACCCGCTCGGCCGCGGCCATTCACAGCCTGGCGGACGTGGAAGGGGCCGCCGCCGAGACGCAGCCTTGTTCCTGACCCAGTCTCTGAACAGGATCTGCTGACTGACCTTGGGACTAGCCTCCTGGCGCGGAGACCTGAGGTCAGCCGCCAGTCGACGGCGGCGTCATCGCGTAGACGCGTGAACAATACTCGCAGGTCACGCGGATTTTGCCGTCGTCCTCGATCATCTCGGTCCGCTCCTCGGCGCTGAAGCTGCTGATGACCGTGACGATCCGCTCTTCCGAGCAGCGACAGAAAGCCTGCAGGGGCCTGGACTCGAACAGGCGGACGCCGTCCTCGTTGAACAGCCGCCACAGCAAGGTGTCGGACGCCAGTGTCGGGTCCAGCAACTCATCCTCGCGGGTGGTGTCGAATAGGATCTGGGCCCGTTCCCAGACCTCCTCGGTCGAACCGCGCGCCTCGTCGGCGGCGATGTTCTGGATCAGCAGGCCGCCCGCGCGCCAGACCGGCCCCTGGCCGGCGTCGACCTGGCCGACGGCCAGCCGGATGCGGGTCGGCGTCTGCTCGGACTGGGCGAAGTACTCCTCGGCGCACAGCGCCAGGGTGTCGCCCTCGATGGAGGTGACCCCCTGGTAACGGTCCATGTCGGCGCCCTGGTCGATGGTCATGATAAAGACCCCCTTGCCCAGCAGCGCGCGGGCGCCCGGACGCGGCGTTTCGGCCAGCAGGGTCGTCAACCGGTCGGCGTCGTAGCGGCAATAGCCGCGCAGGCTGCCTTCGGTGTCGTAGTCGACGACGACGTAGGCCACAGGGCCGTCGCCCTGGGCCTGGACGATCAGGCGACCGTCGAACTTCAGGCTTGAGCCGACCAGCGAAGCCAGGGCGCAGGCCTCGCCCAGCAGGTTGGCGACGGGCGCCGGATAGTCGTGGCGCGTCAGGATCTCGTGCACGGCGGCGCCGAAGCGCACGATGCGGCCGCGCACGGGCCATCCCTCGATCTGGAAGGCGGCGACGAAATCATCGGAGGGCAAGTTCAGGTCAGCGGTCATGGCGGGCCCATATAGGGAGGAACGCGCGAGGTTGCGAGCCGCGTCGGAAACGCGCATTCACGCCGGCAAACCGCGCGCTAGGGAGCCGCCCCATATGTCCAAGTTCATGCGAGCCCTGCTCGCCGCGTCCATTCTCGCCGCCGCCCTGCCCGCGACGGCCCTCGCCCGCGCCGAAACGGCCCCGATCCTGACCAGCGCCGACGCCGTCGACGACCAGACCTGGGCCCGGCCGCGGGAAGCGCGCGTCACGCACGTCGCGCTGGACCTTGAGGCCGATTTCAGCGGCCAGGTCATGACCGGTACGGCGACGCTGGATGTGCTGACCGCGCCAGGCGCGAAGACCGTCGTGCTCGACGCACTGAACCTCAAGATCGCCGGCGTGACGGACGACAAGGGCCGCGCGCTCCCCTGGACGCTTGGCGATGCGGATGGCGACAGGGGCGCGCCGCTGACGGTGACCCTGAACGATGCCCGCAAAGTCGTGGTGCGCTACAGCTCTTCAAAGGGCGCGTTGGCGCTGCAGTGGCTGCCGCCGGAGCTGACGGCGGGCAAGACCTCTCCGTTCCTCTACAGCCAGGGGCAGGCGATCCTGAACCGCAGCTGGATCCCCACGCAGGACAGCCCCGGCATCCGCCAAACCTGGACCGCCCGAATTGTCGTGCCGGAGGGCATGACCGCGGTCATGAGCGGCGAGCGCCTGACGCCGAAGGGCGAGCCGGCCGGCGATGGCAAGCGCGCTTACCGGTTCCGGATGACCCACCCGACCGCGCCCTATCTGATCGCCATCGCGGTGGGGGACATCGCTTTCCGCGAGCTGGGAACCAACACCGGGGTCTACACCGAGCCGGCGATGATGGACCGCGCCGCCGCCGAACTGGTCGACACTCAGAAGATGGTCGCCGCCGCCGAAGCGCTCTATGGCCCCTACCGCTGGGTGCGCTACGACGTGCTCGTGCTGCCGCCCGCCTTCCCGTACGGGGGCATGGAAAACACCACCCTCACCTTCCTGACCCCGACCTTCATCACCGGCGACCGCGCCAATGTCGGCCTGGTCGCCCACGAGCTGGCGCACAGCTGGTCTGGCAACCTGGTGACCAACGCCACCTGGCGCGACATCTGGCTCAACGAGGGCTTCACCAGCTACGTCGAGAACCGGATGATGGAGGTGCTCTACGGTCCGGAACGCGCCGAGATCGAGGCCGACCTTGCCTGGGACGAGCTGCAGGCCGCCACAAGGGACGCCGAGAAGCCCGAGGAGATCACCCTCTACGGCGCCGGCACCGGCGTGGAGTACATCAAGGGCGAGGCCTTTCTCCGGACGCTGGAGCACGCTTTCGGCCGCGAGGCGTGGGACACCTATCTGCGCGGCTATTTCGACCGCTACGCCTTCAAGCCGCAGACCACGGCCGGCTTCCTCGCCGATCTGCGCGCACATCTGGTCAAGGGCGATGCGGCATTGGAGGCCAAGCTCCAGCTCGACGAGTGGGTCTACCGCCCCGGCGTCCCGTCGGGCGCCTACCACAAGCCCTCGCCGGCCCTTCTCAAGGTGGACGAAGCCCGCGAGGCCTTCCTGGCCGGCGGGCCCGCTTCCGCGGTTCCCGGCAAGACCTGGACCACCCAGCAGTGGAAGCGGTTCCTAGACGGCCTGCCCCGCGAGATGTCTTCCGCGCAGATGGAGCAACTCGACGACGCCCTCGGCCTGTCGACCTCGACCAACGCCTATGTCCGATCGGCCTGGCTGGAGATTGTGGTGGCCAGCCGCTACGAACCCGCCCTGCCGTCGCTGGAGACATTCTTGAAGAGCAACGGCCGCGGCCTGTTCATTCGGCCACTGTACGTCAGCCTGCTGAAGGAGGGCGACTGGGGGACGCCGCTGGCGCGCCGCTACTTCGAAGCCAGCAAGGCCAACTACCACCCGTCGATCGTCGCCGAGTTCGAGCGGCGCATCGCCAAGGCCGAAGGGAAATAAACCCAGAGCCGCGGGTCAGCCGATCAGGCGACCCGCGGCGGTGGAGATGGTGATCAGGAATGCCATCCCGGCGAGAAGCGCCAATGTCTGCTGGCGGAACTTGTCGCTGATCTCGGCGCGAACGGCGTCAGCCGACGCCCTGATTTCAAGGCGCACCATCCTGAACTCGGCCTGGGTCTCGACCCTGAAAGCCTCAAGCTCTGCCTTGAGCGCGTTGACATCTGTCTTGCTCGACGCCGCAAGCGCTGCCAGGTCAGTCTTGGTCGATGTCGACAGCGCAGTCAGATCCGTCTTGGTCGATGCCGACAGTGCTGCCAGGTCAGCCTTGGTCGACGTCGACAGCGCTGCCAGGTCAGCCTTGGTCGCCAGCGAGAGCGCATCCAGGTCCGCCTTCGTGGCGAGATGGCTGATGTCCGGCATCGCCGCGGCGTGCTGGAAGACCGACACTACGGCCTCGGCGACGCCCTCGCTCATCCCCGCTTCACGGAGCTGTTTGGAGGCGCTGAGCGTGTCGAAGACGGATGGCGTCATGCGGCAACCATAGCGCGTGTTCCGGTTTTGTCCAGCGCGGAACGCTAGTGGCGCGGCTCCGGTCGCTCGAGTTCTTCGAGCGCCTCGGCGAGGACTTCCATGCGCTTGGAGAGCGCCGCCGCCGCGTCGCGGAGACCCTGGTTGTAGAAGCGCGGGCCCAGCTTCTCTGTGGCGAAATCGAGCAGAAACTCAGCGTCGAGGTTGCCAATCTCGGCGTCGCACTCGCGCTTCAGCCAGTCGCGCAGCATCCGGGCGAGGTCGCCCCGCGTGGCCTTGTCGAACTCGATGCCGGCCATCGCGGGGTCTCCTGTCTTCCGGTCAGCCGATCTTGCCGAAGCACCAGGCCAGGATCGACTTCTGGGCGTGGATGCGGTTCTCCGCCTCATCCCAGACCAGCGAGCGCGGCCCATCGATGACCGCGTCGGTGACCTCCTCGCCGCGGTGCGCCGGCAGGCAGTGCAGGAACACCGCGTCGCGATCCGCCAGACCCATCAGGTCCTCATCGACCTGGTAGGGCTCGAAGGCGTCCAGACGGGCCTCGCCGTCGACATCGCCCATCGACACCCAGGTGTCGGTGACCACGCAGTCGGCGCCTTCAACCGCTTCACGCGGATCCTCGGTCATTTCGACCCGCCCCTGCTGATCGGCCGCGCGGGCCAGATCGTAGAGGTCCGGATGGTAGGCCGCCGGGCAGGCGATGTTCAGCTTGAAGCCGAACTTCGGCGCCGCATGGATGAAGCTGGCGCAGACATTGTTGCCGTCTCCGACCCAGGCGATGGTCTTGCCGGCGACCGGGCCGCGATGCTCCTCGAAGGTGAGCAAGTCGGCCATGATCTGGCAGGGATGGCTCCTGTCCGTCAGCCCGTTGATCACCGGGACAGTGGCGTTCTGGGCGAACAGCTCGACGTCGTCGTGGCGATTGGCGCGGATCATCACCGCGTCGACCATGCGAGACAACACCTTGGCGGTGTCCTCGATCGTCTCGCCGCGGCCCAGCTGCATGTCGGCAGAGGTCGAGATGATGCCGTGGCCGCCGAGCTGGCGGATGGCGGCGTCGAACGAGAAGCGGGTGCGGGTTGAGTTCTTTTCGAAGATCATCGCCAGCGTCCGGCCATCGGCCGGGCGGTCGTGATCGACCATGGCCTGGGTCCAGCCGCGGCGGCTGGCCTTGCGGGTCCTGGCGTCGTCGAGGATGGCCCGCAGGTCGTGCGCCTCAAGCTTCCAGAGGTCGATGAAGTGACGGACGGTCTTCATGTGGCCGCCTTCGCCCGCGCGACTTCGCAGGTCCTCTCCAGCTTCTCGACAGCCTCGCGAGCCTCGTCCAGCGTCAGGTTCAGCGGCGGCAGCAGGCGCACGCAGTTGTCGCCCCCGCCGGCCACCAGCAGCTTCTGGTCGCGGGCCATGGCCATGAACTCGCGGTTCACCGGCTTGACCTTCAGGCCGATCAAGAAGCCCTTGCCGCGGACGTCCTCGATGATGTCGGGGAAGCGGTCTTTCAGGCCCGTCAGCTGCTGGTTGAAGTAGCCAGCCACGTCGCGAACGTTGGCCAGGGTCTCTTCCTTGCTGATCTCGTCGAAGGCGGCGAGGCCGACGGCCATGGCCAGCGGATTGCCGCCGAAGGTGGACCCGTGGGCGCCCACGGTCATGCCCTTGGCCGCTTCCGCCGTGGCCAGGCAGGCGCCCACCGGGAAGCCGCCGCCCAGGGCCTTGGCGACGCACATGATGTCGGGCGCGGCGTCGGTCGCCCATTCATGAGCGAACAGCTTGCCGGTCCGGCCCATGCCCGACTGCACTTCATCGTAGATCAGAAGGACGCCGTGCTCTCGCGTCAGGGCGCGCAGACCGGAGAGGCAGTGCTCCGGCATGGCGCGCGCGCCGCCCTCGCCCTGGACGGGCTCGACGATGATCGCCGCGGTGGCGGGGTTGGCGATCGCCGCCTTGATGGCGTCATGGTCGCCCCACTTCAGCTGGCTGTAGTTGGGCAGGCGCGGCCCGAAACCCTCGACATAGTTCGGATTGCCGGCGGCGTTGATGGCCGCGTAGCTGCGGCCGTGGAACGAGCCGTCGAAGCCGTAGATCTCGACCCGCTCCGGATGACCGTTGACGCTGTGGAACTTGCGGGCCGTTTTCAGGGCGCACTCGATGGCCTCGGTGCCCGAGTTGGTGAAGAAGACCACGTCGGCGAAGGTGGAGTCGGTCAGCCGCGTCGCCAGAGCTTCCTGGCCTGGGATGCGGAAGATGTTGGAGACGTGCCAGAGCTTTTCGGCCTGCTCCTTGAGCACCTCGACCAGCCGGGGATGGCAGTGGCCCAGACCGTTGGTGGCGATGCCCGCCACGCAGTCGAGGTATTCCTCGCCGCTAGTGTCCCAGAGTCGCGCGCCTCGGCCTCGTTCAACCGCCAGCGGGGCGCGGTTGTAGACGCCCATGATGTGGTCGGAGGACGGGGTGGCGGTCGCGGTCGTGCTCAAGGGTACCCTCCCAAAAGCGAGAAAGTCCCCGGCGGTCGCGCGGGGACGGGAAGGCTTAGGCTTCTCACCGGGGACCGGCGGAATGTCAAGGAATCGGGACTGCCGTCGCGGCGATCCCGTCTCGTATCGCCGCCTCCAGAACGGCGACGTCGACGTCCTCCAGCTTCCTGAACTTGATGCAGTATCCGCTGACGGTCGCCTTGCCGATCGCCCGACCATACGTCCGCGCCAGGTGCGTCTTGTCGTCGAGCCCCATGATGTAGACGGAAATCCCGGTCGTATTGGCGCTGACGCCGATCTGGAAGAACGCTCGGGTCTTGCCGCCAGCATACCGCATGGTCTGGCGACCGTATCCGATATTGGGATTGGACACGACCTTCCCGCTGTCGTCCCTGCCGTCCAGGAACCATAGCGGACCGTCCGGGATGATCGCGAGGACGAGATCATGCAGCGCGCGCAGGTCGGCG
This sequence comes from uncultured Caulobacter sp., assembly GCA_937925635.1. GTDB lineage: Bacteria > Pseudomonadota > Alphaproteobacteria > Caulobacterales > Caulobacteraceae > Caulobacter. Next base: position 22,371 of record CALALX010000126.1, on the reverse strand, counting down.
CGCTTCGGCTCCGGTTGGCCGGTGACATAGGCCTCGATCTGGTCCTCGACTGTCATGCAGCCCCCAGGCGCCGCGCGGCCGCCCGCAGCAGGGCGCGGGCGTAGATGCGGTGAAAGGGGATCATGGCGCGAAAGCCGACGCCGCTCGCGCCCCGGTGCGGGACGACCGCGGTCCCAAAATGGAGGGTGGTCGCCCCCTCGGCCAAATCCGACGCGGCCATCAGCCAGGACCGTGTCGAGCCCATGAAGTCGCGCATCAGGATTTGCCGCGCCTCGCGTCCCTCGACCGTCCAGGCGGCGAACCGGTCGGCCTCCCCCGCCGCCAGAGCCCGCGCCTGGAGGTCCGTCGAGGGGCGCGCGACAAACAGGGCCAGCACAAGCCGCTCAAGCTTGAACAAGAGCGTCGTGTAGAATGCCTCGATGTAGTCGGCCAGGCTGACCGCCCCCGGGATCGAGATGGTGAAGCAGTCCGTGTAGCCTCCGCCGCCGGCATAGCGGCGCAGCAGCGCGTTCGGCGGCAGGGTCGTCTCAACGATGCGTCGGCGCGGTAGCATGAGCGAGCCTCCGGGAAGCCCCACCCATAGCAGCCTGCGGCCTCAGGCCGCCATCGCGGCGAAGGCCTCAAGAGCCGCTTCGGGACGAGCGAAGGCCAGATACCGCGCGGCGCTCTCCGGCGGCAGCACCTCGATCATCTGGCGGTTGTCGACCCAGATCTCGACCAGATCGAAGGGCCCGCGGTTGCAGTGCTCGGTCTGCCAGCCGCGCGTGACGCCCATCTCGATGACCTCGGCCATCGACAAGGCCGTGGTCAGGGCGAAGTGGATCGCGCTCGTTTCGGCGGGGGCGTCGCGGAGACCGGGCTGGTAGCGCCCGTCGCGCTCGATGGCCGTGGTCTCGGGAACCACCTCGACGGCTGTGCCTGAGCCGTCGCGGGCGATGGCGATCCAGGCGCCTTCGACGACCGGGAACGGCATGGCGACACCGTCGATGATGCGGGCGAAAAACTCTGCGGTCTCGCGCGGACGCGCCGCGGGCATGGAGAAGTGGGCGATCATAGGGAGAGTCCGTGGTCTACTTGTTGTTTGCGAGGGGCGCCGGACGCCTCTCCCCCGCGAAGCCCGATCACCGTTCGCCGGACATAGTCCCGTGGGTCCGCGCCGTGAACTTAAGGTTTGGTCATGAGTCGACCGCCGGGGCGCTTCGCCGGCCGAAGCGCCTCATCCTCGTCCTTCGTGCGCAAGTGCCTCAGGTCTTCAGCCGCCAGCCCGTCACGAACATGCGCCAACAGGCGGCGAACAGCACGGCGTTCAGCACCAGCACCATGACCACGCCCGCCGTGAGGTCGCCGTCCGCGTGGCCGATGAAGCCGTAGCGGAACCCGTCGATCAGGTAGAAGAACGGATTGAAGTGGCTCGCCGTGCGGAACGGTTCGGGCAGGCGGTCGACCAGATAGAAGGTTCCCGACAGGAACGTCATCGGCATGATCAGGAAGTTGGTGATCGCTGACAGATGGTCGAACTTCTCGGACCACAGGCCCGTGAACATCCCCACCAGACCCAGCATCAGCGAAGCGCCGACCGAGAAGTAGAGCACCGCCCACAGGTGGCTGATCGACAGGTCGGTGAAGGGCAGGAAGGCGATCGTCGTCGCGGTGACGAGGCCAACGACTACGCCGCGCGTCGCCGCGCCGAGCGCGAAGGCCAGCACCTGCTCCAAGGCCGAGAGCGGAGGAGTCAGGAAGTCCGGCGTCAGCCCCATCATCTTGGCCTGCAGAAGGCTGGAAGACGAATTGGCGAAGGCGTTGTTGAGGATGGCCATCATGATCAGCCCGGGCGCCACGAAGGCCGAGAAGGGCGTGCCGTCGACCGGCGGGGCGGCGCCGCGCACGGCGACCACGAAGACCATCATGTAGAGCAACGTCGTCACCACCGGCGCGGCGACGGTTTGCATCCACACCTTCCGGAAGCGGTTGACCTCCTTCAGGTACAGGGTGCTGAAGCCGGTCCAGTTGAACCCGGCATAGTCCCGCGGCTGCGGCGGAACGACGCTTTCGACCATGTCCTTCATGGTCCCTAGGTGCGCTTCCGCGGCCTTGGGCGCAAGGCGCCGCCGAACCTTGCCTCTGGAAGCCGGTGTCCGGCCTCCGAGATTCAATATCTTGAATCTGTGGACAGCCGACATGGCGCCTATTGTGCCGGTTAACAGAAGGTTTACGATATTTGGTAGCAGGACGGCTTGAGAGGCGGTCCGGACACAAAATGTGGGGTCGGCGCCGCGGGGGCGTCGGCGGCTCCTCCTGGCAGATGAGGGTAGATCATGGGCTGGACCGACGAACGCGTTACGACGCTGAAGAAGCTTTGGCTGGACGGCCTTTCGGCGAGCCAGATCGCCAAACAGCTGGGTGGCGTCACCCGCAACGCCGTCATTGGCAAAGTCCATCGCCTGGGTCTTTCAGGCCGCGCCGCGCCGTCGCAGCCCGCCCGCCCCGCGTTCAAGGCGCCGCGTCCGGCCCGCCCGGTCTCGACCGCGCCGGCCGCGCCGCGCCGCATGGTCGCCGAACCGGTGTCGACGCCCGTCGTCAGCGCGCCCTTGCCGACGCCCGTCCACCGTATTGAGGAGCCCGGCAGCGCCACGGTCCTGACCCTCGGCGCCCACATGTGCAAGTGGCCGATCGGTGATCCGTCGAGCGACGGCTTCACTTTCTGCGGCCGCCGCATGGGCGATGCCGGCCCCTACTGCCGCGAGCATGCGCAGGTGGCCTATCAGCAGCCCCAGCCCGGCAAGAAGAAGGCCGGCGCCTCGGAACTGGCGCGTTCCCTGCGGCGGTACATCTAAATCTGTCATCCCGGACGGCCGCGGGCCGGTCCGGGACCGCTGGCTCCGCCCCGTCTGGGTCCCGGCTCTCCGCTTCGCGGAGGCCGGGATGACAGCTAAGAGTGGCGCATGAGCGAAACCGACTCGCCCGCCTCAAACGCCCAGGCCTATTCCGTCTCGGAACTGGCGTTCGCGCTCAAGCGGACGCTGGAGGACGCCTACGGCTTCGTGCGACTTCGCGGAGAGCTGTCCAAGGTCACCCACCACGCCAGCGGCCACGTCTATCTGACCCTGAAGGACGACAAAGCCGCCATCGACGGCGTCGTCTGGAAAGGCAGCGTGCGCGGTCTGTCAGTCCGACCCGAGCAGGGTCTGGAAGTGATCGTCACAGGCCGGATCACCACCTTCCCGGCAGGGTCGCGCTACCAGATCGTCATTGAGAGCATGGAGGCCGCCGGCGTCGGCGCCCTGCTGGCCCAGCTCGAGCGCCTCAAGCAAAAGCTGGCCGCCGAGGGCCTGTTCGCCAGCGAGCGCAAGCGCCGCCTGCCTTCCATGCCGACCACGGTGGGCGTCATCACTAGCCCGACCGGCGCCGTGATCCGCGACATCCTGCACCGGATCCGCGACCGTTGGCCGTGTCGGGTCATCGTCTGGCCGGTGGTGGTTCAGGGCGACGCCGCCGCGCCTCAGGTCGCCGCCGCCATCCGCGGCTTCAATGCCATGGCGCCGGGCGGCCCCGTACCCCGGCCCGACATCCTGATCGTCGCCCGGGGAGGCGGCTCGGTAGAGGATCTCTGGGCCTTCAACGACGAAGCCCTGGCTCGCGTTGTCGCCGAGGGAACCATCCCGCTGATCTCCGCCGTCGGCCACGAGACCGACACCACGCTGATCGACTTCGTCTCCGACCGTCGCGCGCCCACGCCGACAGCGGCGGCAGAGATGGCCACCCCCGTGCTGGCCGAGCTGAAGGCGATGGTCAGCGACTACGATCGGCGACTGAACCAGTGCGGCGCCCGGACGGTCGAGGGCCGTCGCGAGCGCCTGACCGCGGTGGCCCGCGGCCTGCCCCGCCCGGCCGATATCCTGGCCATGGCCGGCCAGCGGCTCGACTACGCCGCAAGCCATCTGACCATGGGTTTGCGCCGCAACGTCGACCTGCACGGTCGGCGTCTGGCGCAGGCCTCGGCGCCCTTGCGGCCGGCCATGCTGGATCGCCGGAACGAACAGCTGCTGGCGCGCGCGGACCAGCTGAACCTGCGTTTGAACGCGGCCATTCCCAGGAAACTCGAGGCGGCGGCGCTGCGACTGAGCGCCCTCGACAAGCTGCGGATGACGCTGAACCCCAAACGGCCGCCCCGACCCGGCTTCGTGCTGGTTACGCGCGCTGATGGCGCGACCATCCCCCGCGGCGCGGATCTGACGGCGGGTGAAGGCGTGAAGCTGATGTTCGAGGATGTCACGCGCGTGGCGGTCATCGATGGCGCGCCCGGCGAGGCTCAGCCCTCAACACCGGCCCAGCGTCCCGCGCCGAAGAAGACTCCCGCGCCGCCGACCGGACAGGGCGACCTGTTCTAGCGGCCTCTGGTTCGCTACATTGGCCGCATGAACGCTTTCGATCGCGACATGGCCGGACGGGATCTGGCCATCCTGCACTATGGCGACGGCGAGTACGCCGTCATGAAGCCCGGCCGCCACGTCATCTGCGCCGTGAGCGGGGCGAAGATCCCGCTTGAGGCGCTTCGCTACTGGAACCCCGCGACGCAGGAGGCCTATGCCGGTCCAGTCGAGGCCCTGCAGCGCTGGAAGGAGCTCAACCCCTGAACCGCCGGAGCCTTCTGGCGGGACTTGGCGCCGCCTCGGTCGCCGGCCGGGCTGTCGCCGCGGCTCCCGGCCTGGCGATCGCCGGGCGCTTCCGGCAGGGCGGGTTCGCCGTCGGCCGCACGGAGCCCCACGCGACCGTTATTCTCGATGGCGAGGCCGTCGGCGCCGCCTCTGCGGCGGGCTGGTTCTTCATAGGCTTCGACCGAGACGCCGCCGCCGCCGCCGACCTTAAGATCCAGACCATCGACGGCGTGATCGCCCATCACCTGGACATCGCCGCGGGCGACTTCGACGTGCAGCGGATTAGCGGTCTGCCGCAGAACCTCGTCGAACCCACCGACCCGGCTCTGCTCGAACGGATCAAGCGCGAAGTCGCGCTCAAGACGGCCGCCCTCGACAGCCGCTACGCTTCTGACGCCTTCAAGACCGGCTTCGTCATGCCGCTCGACAAATGGCGGCTGAGTGCGCGGTTCGGCGGCCAGCGCATTCTCAACGGCGTGCCCAAGACGCCCCATTTCGGGGCCGATCTCGCCGCGCCGCAGGGGAGCGCCATTCTCGCCCCCGCCGAAGGGCTGGTGACCCTGGCCGAGCCGGCGATGCATTTCGAGGGCGGCCTGACGATGATCGACCATGGCCAGGGCCTGACCAGCTACTATCTGCACCAGTCGCGGCTGGACGTTTCCGCCGGTGAACGGGTTGCGCGGGGCCAGCGGATCGGATCGGTCGGCATGACTGGCCGCGCCACAGGGCCGCACCTCTGCTGGCGTCTGAAATGGCGGGGCCGCAATCTCGATCCGATGCTGCTCGTGGGCTTCACGCCGCCTACCTAAGGGTAACCTTTCGGTAGCAGACGGCGCTCTATCAAAGCCGACCACAAGGCCGCCTGGCTCCAGCCGGACGGCGCGGCGAGGCTCGGAATGGAAGCGATGCTCAGCGGACTGAAGGTGCTGCTCGTCGACGACAACGAGCATATGCGCACCATCGTCGGCGCCATTCTCAAGGGCATAGGCGTGCTGGACGTTCGCGAAGCTTCCGATGGTTCGGAGGGCCTGGACGCGCTGCGCCGCTGGCCCGCCGACCTCGCCATCGTCGACTTCCGCATGGAGCCGATGGACGGCGTCGACTTCACACGCCTGATCCGCAACGCCGAGGACAGCGTCAATCCCTTCCTGCCGATCATCATGATGACGGGGTTCGCGGATCGTCCCCGGGTCGAGGAGGCGCGAGACGCGGGGGTCACCGAATTGATCGTCAAGCCGGTGACCTCGCGGGCGATCATCGACCGGCTGAACGCGGTGATTTTCAAGCCGCGCCCGTTCGTGCGCACCGCCGACTACTTCGGTCCTCGCCGGCGCGGCATCGACGACGTGGCGCACGACGATCAGTCCGAGAGCAACTACGCGCGAATCTAGTCCTCGGCCGCTAGGCCCTGGTAGGCCTCCTTCGGCCAGCGGCGGTGGACCCAGAACCACTCCTCCGGGCGCTTGCGGATCTGAGCCTCGACCATGGCGGTCACACGGCGAACGCCCTCGGCGATATCGGCTGTCCGATCGCCGGTGCGCTGAAGCACGATCGGTTCGTGAACAATCGCCCGGAAACGCGCGCCCTTCGTCCGCTCCACGGTCATCGGCTGCAGCACCGTGCCGAAGCGCAGCGCAAGCCGTGTGGGCCCAGGAGCCGTCATCACCTCATGACCGAAGAAGGGCGCCGCAACGCCGCCGCGATTGAACTTCTGGTCGTTCATCAGCGCCACGGAAACGCCCTGCCCCATGGCCTCGAGCATCTCCCGGGCGCCATCGCCGCCCTTGGGCGCGAACAGCCGCACGCCGTAGCGGAAGCGACTGTCGCGGATGCGCTTGTCGACATACGGATTGTTGGCCGCGCGATAAGTGATTTCGCAGGGCACGCCGGCGTTGACGATCGCCGCCGGCATCACCTCCCAGTTCGAGAAGTGTCCCGAAACGAAAACCACCGGCTTTCCGCTGGCGGCGATTTCGGACAGCCGTTCGCCGTTCACGACCTCCACCCGGCCGGTTGAGGGCAGCAGGCGGTCCATGTTGGGGAATTCCGCGACCGTACGGCCGTTGCTCTCCCATTGGTCGCCCAACACGCGCCGATGCCAGGCTTCATCCTTCTCGGGGAAGGCGAGCTTCAAGTTCTGCCGGGCGACGGCGTGAGTCTTGGTGAGCGGGCCGATGAGCCGGAACAGCTTGCCGCCGAGCCAGGAGGCGGCGTCGACCGGCAACAGCCGAAACAGGCCGTTGAACACGTCGAAGGCCAGGGCCTCGAGACGCCACGCGACATGCTGCCACAGTGAGGGCGGAGGGGGCGGGTTCGCCATGCGTCCCGATCTAGCGCGCTTCGCGCGGCGCGAACAGGGAATCGCCCGGCGGATGATCCCCCTACGGGCGGGTATCCACAGGCCCAGATCGCTTGGTGCGCGACTTGCGGGTGTCACATCAGGCTGTTTCGTTCCGAGACAGCCGTCAGATGCAACAACACGGGGGCGTCAGCCCATGGGCAACGACATCGACGTTCATCTCGGCAAGCGGCTTCGTCGCCGTCGCCGTCTCCTCGGCCTCACCCAGCAACAGCTGGCCGGCACGGTCGGGGTTCGCTTTCAACAGATCCAGAAGTACGAATGCGGCGCCAACCGGATCTCCGCCTCGCGCCTGTGGCAACTGTCCGAGGCCCTCGAGGTCCCGGTCGGCTACTTCTACGACGGCCTCTCCGACGCGGACCGACGCGAACTCGCCAACCATGACGCTGGCGAGGGCGGCGAGATGTTCGCCCGCAAGGAAACGCTGGACCTGATCCGCGCCTACTACCAGCTTGGCGAGCGTCCGCGCCGCCGACTGCTGGACCTGGCCAAGTCGCTCAACGGCGAGACCGACGCCGCGTAAGCGTTTCGAGTGTTGTTTGCATTGTGTGGCGGGGAGGCTATCCCCGCCACATGACGCTCTCTCCCGAAAAGCTCGCCGAGTTCGACGCCTTCCTGATCGAGCTCAACCGCGCGTCCGCCGCGGAAATCCTGCCGCTGTTCCGGGCCGACCACGGACTGGAAAACAAGCTCGCGACCGGGTTCGACCCCGTCACCGAAGCGGACAAGGCCGCCGAACGCGCGATCCGCGCCCTGATCTCGGAGCGCTATCCCGATCACGGCGTGATCGGCGAGGAGTACGGCGAGGATCGTCCGGACGCCGAGTTCGTCTGGGTGCTGGATCCCGTCGACGGCACGCGCGCCTTCATCGCCGGCCTGCCCCTTTGGACCACCCTCATCGGCCTGCGTCACGCGGGCGTCCCGGTGCTGGGCTCGATCGGCCAGCCCTATCTCGACGAAATCTACATCGGCGGCCCCGCGACGGGTTCGCGCCTGGTGAGCCGCGGCACGTCGGCCGTGCTGCGGGTGCGCCCGTGCCCCAAGCTGACCGACGCCGTCATCTGTACGACCGATCCGGCCATCCTGACCGGGCCGGAGCTCGGGTCCTGGACCCAGGTCCGCGCCGCCGCGCGGCTCGCCAGGCTCGGCCTGGACGCCTACGGCTACGCCATGGTCGCGCTGGGCAAGATGGACCTCGCCCTCGACACCGGCCTCAAGTGCTGGGATGTCGAGGCGGTGATTCCGGTGATCCAGGGCGCTGGCGGCGTGGTCACCGACTGGTACGGCCGACCGGCCACGACTGACGCGGGAAAGTTCGCCTTCGCCGGCGATCCGGCCTGTCTCGAAGAAGCGCTGGTCACGCTGAAGCGGTCAGCGGCGCGCTAGGGCTAGAGCGCGGCCGCCAGGTCGTCGAACTCACGCCAGACGCACGCGCGGATGTCGTCGGTTTCCTGGAAAAGCTCATGATAGGCGCCGGGAATCTCGATCCAGCGGCCCCTCGGGATGCGGGCGACGATTTCGCGCTGGTCGGCGTTGTCGACCAGCTTCTCCTGTTCGGCGGCCAGCACCAGCACGGGAATGTCGATCGCCGCGACCCGGGGCGAGCGCTTGAGCCAGGCGGAGGCCGACAGCGCGAAATCGAGCCAGCCCCAGGTGCCGGCGTTGAGGCCCAGCTCAGGTTCGGCGGCGATAATGCCCTTGTTCCGGGCATACCTCCGGGGGTCGTGCGTGACGATGTTGCCTTCGAACGTCTCGCCATGCGGGTCGCCCGGATTGTTCTGGATGTAGGCTTCCGGCTCGGTGAGCGCCTTCCACCAGGCCATGAGCCGCACCTGCCACTTTGGCCGCTTGCCGGTCAGCAGACCCAGCATCGGCGCCGACAGCAGCGCCGCCTTGAAGGGCCCCACGCCGTGCGCGAGCGCCAGGAGGGTCAGACACCCGCCCATCGAGTGGCCGAGGGCGATCCAGGGCCTCGGCAGGCGGTCGCCGAAGTGCGCCAGCAGGGCGCGGTAGTCTTCGACGAAGTCGCGGAAGCCCCTGGCGTGGCCTTTCAACCGGTCCTCGAGCAGGCGGTGCGACAGCCCTTGGCCGCGCCAGTCGTGAACCAGCACCACGAAGCCGCGCTGCTGCAGTTCGCCGACGACCTCGAAGTACTTCTCGATCGGCTCGGTGCGGCCGCCGCTCAGCACCACGGTCCCGCGGGGCCTGCCAGGCGGCAAAAACAAAGCGGCGCGGAGGCGAACCGCCCCCGCGCCGCTGAACCATTCCGCCGTTCCGTCAGACGGAACGGGCGCCTCGGCGGTCGAGACCAGAGGCGCTTGATCGGACATCGCGATGGCTAGGCCATCTTCGCGAAGAGAGCGCCCATCTGCGGCTGCAGCGACATGGCGAGACCCATGTCCGACAGCTTCAGGCGGCCCGACATGAAGGCCATGGTGGCGTCCAGCTTGCCCGCGCCCATCTCCAGCAGGTCAGCCAGCGAGATGGTCATGGTCAGGTCGGCCGGAGCGTCTTCGTTGGTGACGGTGCCACCGTTGATATGGATGAAGCCGTCACCCTTGAGGTCAAACTTCAGGCTCTTGCCCAGACCGGAATCGTCGCCGACGGCGGACTTCACGCGGTCGGTAATCTCTTGCAGCGTCGCCATTGGCGGCCTCCCGTTTTGATGCGGAGAAGTTGGTAACTTGGCCCGCCTCGCCACACAAGCGAACTGCGGTCGCCCAACGAAAAAAGATGACGCCCCCGCCATTTTTGTTGACTATTGCGAATAAATCGCAGGCGCGGTCGCGTCGGCTCGCCGGGCCCGCTACTTCAGCTTGCCGCCGGCCAACAGCGCCCGGGCCGGCGGCTTGCCGAACCTGAGCGACTGGGCGCCGGCATGGTCAGCGGGCTTGAAGGCGACAAAGGTCTTGAACACCGGCAGCGGCGTCGCCCTGCCGCCCGCCACGGCCTGGCCTGTGCCCGCGCCGGCGAACAGCACCTGCTCCATCCTGGGCACGGCGAACCCGATCATCCCAGCGCGCTTCTTGATGGCGGCGTTGCACTGGTCGATCGCCGCCTGGACATCCGCCGCCGCGACCGTCTCGGCGAGGCGGACCAGCGGGTTGAGTTCCATCGACAGCTGGAACCTGTCGGAAGGCGACTTCTTGTTAGCGGTCAGGACGCCTTCCTTCCACTCCGCCAGGGTCGGCATCCGCGTCAGGCGGCCGTCGGCCGCCTGGGTGAGCAGCACACGCGCGCCGCCGGGCATGACGATGAAGACCTCCTGCCCGCTCGCCGGCTTGCCGTTGACCTGGAGGTAGTAGTTCATCGCGAACCGGGTGCGCTCGGCGGCCGGAATGCCGAGATAGATATCGTAGAACCGGAAGACCTTCCTGACCGGCGGATCCGGGTCCTTCCCATCCGCCGCCAGCGCGACGGCGGGCAGCGCCGCGGCGGCCGCCGAGATCAGGATCATGTCACGGCGGCTCGGGCTCACTTCGGCTTCACCAGCTTCAGGGTCATGCGATCGCTCTCGCCGATCGCGTCGTATTTGGCGTGATCGAAGCCGGGCCGGGCCGGCTGGCCGCGCGGCGCGCTGAGCCGGGTCGGCGGCAGGGTCCAGACACCGAACGGATGATCGCGCGTGTCCTTGGGATTGGCGTTGATCTCGGATTGCGCGGCCAACTTGAAGCCAGCCTCCGTGGCCAGCTGGATGGCGTATGCTTGCTGCACATAGCCGTCCGCGGCCAGGACGTCCTGGACCTTGCCGCTCTCGGCCCGGTGCTCCTCGATGCCCAGCACGCCGCCGGGCTTCAGCGCCGCGAAGGCGGCCTTGAAGGCCTTGTCGGCGATGCCGGCGGCCATCCAGTTGTGCAGATTGCGCAGGAACAGCACCAGATCGGCCGAACCATCGGGAGCCACCGGCCCGCTGGTCGGACCGAAGGCGGTGACCGCGACGTCGCCGTAGAGCTTCTTCTGGGCGGCCAGCCTGGCCTTGTAGGCCTCGACGATCTTGGCCGCCGCCGCGTCTGTGGGTTCAAGGTTGGCCGCGTAGAGCTTGCCCCCCGTCTCGGCCAGGAACGGCGCCAGGATATCGGTGTACCAACCGGCCCCGGGCCAGAATTCGACCACCGTCATGCCAGGCGCCAACCCCCAGAAGGTCAGGCTCTCGACCGGGTGCCGCCAGGCGTCGCGCAGCTTGTCGGCCGGCTGGCGCCAGTCGCCGGCCACGGCGCCGGCGACGGTGTCCGGACCGCCCTTGCCCTTCGCCGCCTTGGCGGCCGGTTCGACCTTCTTGTCGGCCTTCGCGCCACAGCCGGCGACCGCCAGGCTGAGCCCCCCCGCCAGGAACAGGCGCCGGGAGGCTCCGGTCAGGACATCAGACATGGACACTTCCGACAAGGCCGCCCCCGCGCCGCCGACAGACGGCTTACCGCGACCGGTCGACGAGGTCAAAAATCGCTATCTCGGCTTCACGAAGCGCAGCGTCATCCGGTCGCTCTCGCCGATAGCGTCATATTTTGTCCGGTCGAAGGCAGGATTGGCCGGCTGGCCCGAAGGCGCGGTCCGCTTGGTCGGCGGCAGGGTCCATACGCCGAACGGGTGATCCTTTGTGTCCTTGGGGTTGGCGTTGACTTCGGACTGCGCCTCCAGTTTGAAGCCTGCCTTCTCCGCCGCCGCAACCACCGTCGCGACCGCCACGTAACCGTCGGAAACGTCGGGCTTCTGGACGGTGGCGCGATGCTCCTCGACCGCCAGGACGCCGCCCGGCTTCAGCACGGCGAAGAAGTCGGCCATGCTCTTGTCCAGCACGCCCTGGTACATGAAGTTGTGGATGTTGCGGGACGTGAGCACGAGGTCGGCGGAGCCCGGCTCGCCCAGCGGACCGGACATCTGTCCGAAGCCCACATAGCGGATCGGGCCGTAGGTCGCGGCGTCGGCGTACTTCGCCTCGAAGGCGGCGCGACCCTTGCGCGCGCCCTCGCTGAGATTGGGATTGGCGAGATCGGCCACGCCGGCGACGTAGGTCCCGCCGGTCGCCTTGGCGTAGGGCGCCAGGATCTCGGTCCAATAGCCGCCGCCAGGGACCACCTCAATCACCGTCTGGTTCGGCTTGAGTCCCCAGAATTTCAGGCTCTCGTAAGGATGCCGGGCGCCGTCGCGGGCAACGTTTTGGGCCCCGCGCTGAGCGCCGGTCAGGACGCTTTTCAGCGCGAGGTCCTCGCTCGGCTGGGCGATCGCGGCGGCGCCGCCCGCCAGAAGGGCGCCAGCCGCCAGCGCGACCGCGAGCCTGCGCGTGATCATCGTCGTCATCTCCCTGAACCCTGTTCGGCCGAGACCCTAACGGGCCGAACGAACCGATCAAGCCGGGGTCTTGAACATGGACAAAGGTTCACCAACTGAGAGGGCGAAGGCGCTGGGTATCCGGGCCTTCCGGGTCACAGACGGCCGCTTCGGGGCCGGCGACGATCCGCCCAAACAACGCAACCTTGCTGTGAAAGAAGGATGTGACACACATGCGTACTGTCGATTTCTCCCCCCTCTATCGCTCGGTCGTCGGCTTCGACCGCCTTGCCGCCCTGCTCGACCAGGCTTCGGCCCAGGACAGCGCCGCCGGCTATCCGCCCTACAACATCGAGCGCACGGACGAGAACGCCTACCGGATCGAGATCGCGGTGGCGGGCTTCCGTCCGGAAGAGCTGACCATCGAGGTCAAGGAGAACCTGCTCACCGTCACCGGCCGCAAGGCGGCCAACGATGACGCCCGCAAGTTCCTCCATCGCGGCCTCGCCGAGCGCAACTTCGAACGTCGGTTCCAGCTGGCCGACTACGTGATCGTCACCGACGCCGCTCTGGACAACGGCCTGCTGTCGATCGCGCTGAAGCGTGAACTGCCGGAGGCTCTGAAGCCCCGCACGATCGCGATCAACACCGGCGGTGAGAAGCTGATCGAGGCCAAGGGCAAGAAGGCCGCGTAAGCGGTCTCGTCTGCACGACCAGCGATCCCGGCGACGGGTGAGGGGCGGCGCGATGCGTCGCCCCTTTTTCGTGCCTGGCCCGAAACGGTGCGGCGGGACGCCGCGCCAATCCGGGTGAACCCTTTGCCAAGCAGTGGGCGACGATATTGACGCAAGGGGAGCGAGGACCATGAAATCGAGCACGGCCGCGATGGAACTCATCGCGGCGCAGACCGGCGACGTGTTCGTCTGCGTCGGTCCGGACAGCGTCATTCGATTCATGTCCGGCTCGGCGCGCGCCTACGGGCACGATCCCTCGGCGCTTGTTGGTATGGCCGCGCTCGATCTCGTCCATCCCGACGATCATGCCGCCTTCATCGCCAACACAACGGCGTCGTTCCGCGGCGAGCGGCTGTCCCCGGCCAGCCGCACGCACCGGTACCGCACGGGCGACGGCCGCTGGGTGTCGATGGAGGGCAATCCGAGGATCATCCGAGATCGCCGTGGTCGACCCGTGGAGATGGTCAACGTCCTGCGCGACGTGACCGAGCGGCGCGAGGCGGAGGCGCGCGCGGAGGCCGAGGCCGCCATCCTGCGCAGCGCCTTCGAGCACGGCGCGGTCGGCAAGGCGCTGATCACGCCGGACGGGAGGTTCCAAAGGATCAACCCCGCCCTCTGCGACCTGCTCGGCTATTCCGAGGCAGAGATGCTGGTGCTCGACTTCCGGGACATCACCCATCCCGACGACCTTGACGCCGACCTGGAGCGGGTGCGCCAGCTCCGCGACGGTCAAATCCCCAGCTATCGCCTCGACAAGCGCTACCTGCGCGCCGACGGCTCGATCGTCTGGGTAGAGCTGACGGTGTCGCTGGTGCGCGACGAGCGCGGCGATCCGAAACTCTACGTCGTCCAGGTCCAGGACCAGACCAAACGCCACAATGCCGAGGCCGCGCTGGCCAACAGCGAGGCCCAGTTCAGGCTGCTCGCCGAGAATGCCGGCGACCTGGTCCTGGTCAACCGTCCGGACGGCGTGCTGTCGTACCTCTCGCCTTCGGCCCTCGCGATGACGGGATATCGGCCCGAGGAGGCGATCGGACGCAGCGCCCTCCACTGGATCCACCCGGAAGACCGGGATCGCGTCGCCGAAGCCTTCCAGGAGCAGGTCTTGAGCCGGGGCGAGGCGCCGCCCTGCGTCATCGCCTTCCGGGTGGTCCGCAAGGACGGCCGGGAGATCTGGGTCGAATCGTCCCCCCGCGCCCATGTCGATCCGGCCTCGGGCCAGGTGACCCACGTCACCGACGCCGGCCGCGACATCACTCAACGCAAGACCGCTGAACTCCTGCTCGCCGAGGCGAAGGTGGCCGCCGAGGCCGCGGCGGAGGCCAAGGCGCTGTTCCTCGCGACAATGAGCCACGAGTTGCGCACGCCGCTGACGGCCGTGGTCGGGTTCGCTCGGCTGACCGCCGAACTCGCGGACCTGCCGGACGCGGCGCGGAGCTATGTCGACAAGCTGCTCGTGGGCGCCAAGGCGCTGATGGCCACCGTCAACGACATCCTCGACTTCTCGAAGTTGGAAGCCGGTCAGGTCGAGATTCGGCCCCGCGCGGTCGCGCCGCGGGCGCTGCTGGCAGAGAGTGTGGGCATGTTCGAAGGCCTGGCCTCCGATCGCGGTCTGACCTTGTCGCAGCGCTGGAACGGGATTCCGCCCGCCATGCTGATGCTGGACGATGATCGCGTCCGCCAGGTCCTGCTCAACCTGGTCGGCAACGCCGTGAAGTTCACCGACACAGGAGGCGTCGAGGTCGAGGCAGACTATAATGCCGACGGCCGTCGGTTCCGCTGTGAAGTCCGCGATACCGGACCCGGCTTGAACGAAGACCAGCAGGCCTGTCTGTTCCAGCGCTTTTCCCAGGTCGACGGCTCGCTCGCCCGGAAGCACGGCGGCACTGGGCTGGGCCTGGCGATCTGCAAGGGCATCGTGGAGGCCATGGGCGGCTCGATCGGCGTCATTTCCGCGGCCGGCGCGGGATCGACCTTCTGGTTCGAGTTTCCGGCTGATCCGGCCGCCGGTGCGCTCGCGGCCGCGGGCGAGAGCGACCTGGTGCTGGCCGACAGCCGTGTCCTGCTGGTGGAGGACAACGCGACCAACCGTGAACTGGCGCGGCTCATTCTCAAGCCTCTCGGCGCTGAGGTGACGGAGGCCGAGAACGGTGTCGAGGCGGTCAGGCTGGCGGGGGAGCAGCCATTCGACCTGATCCTGATGGACCTGCACATGCCCGAACTGGGGGGACGCGAGGCCGCTGAAGCCATTCGCGCCGACGGCGGCCCCAACGCAGATATTCCGATCCTGGCCTTCTCCGCGGACGTCATTGTCGAACACGGCCCCTTCGACGGCGTGGTGAGCAAGCCGATAGAAATCGCCGCCCTGCTCCGGGCCGTGGCCGAAGCGATCAATGGCCCCGCCGCCGAAGGGGGAGGCTCCGATGCCCTTGCCGCAGGCTGAAGCGCCCCTGATCTTTGTCGCCGAGGACGATCCTCTGATGCTGGATCTGATCACGACGCGGCTGAAGCTGGCCGGCTACTGGACCGCCCAAGCCCGCGAGGGCTGGGAGGCAGTTCACCGGATCCAGGAGATGAAGCCGAAGGCCGTTTTGCTGGACGTCAACCTTCCTGGACTCAGCGGCTTCCAGGTCCTGCGGACTTTGCGGGACGGAGGCCCGAGAGGCATTGGACCGGTCATGATGCTGACGGCGCGCAACTCCGAATCTGATCTTCGCACAGCCATCGCCCTGGGCGCCAAGGACTACATGACCAAGCCCTTCGAGGACGCCAGAATGCTGCAGCGGGTGGAGCGGCTGCTGCGGATCGGGGCGAGACGGCCATCCGCCGCCCCGTCGGCTTCGGTAATCGTCTGAATCTACGCCGCTTCGAGACCGATCGTCGTTGAGAGCTCCGCGTCGCGGAACGAAGCCTTGTCCATCCGCGCGCCGGTGAGGTCCGCGCCGCGCAGGTCGGCGCCGTCGAGCACCGCCGCGGTCAGGTCGGCCGCCTGGACCCAAGCATAGCGCATGGTGGCGCTGTTCAGAGACGCCGGATTCACTCGTCCCGGTCCCAGCGGCAGCACGCCAAGGATGGCGCCGCGCAGGTCGGCCTTGGTCAAGTTCGCGCCGGTCAACTTGGCTCCACGCAGATCGGCGCGCACGAGTGACGCACCGCGCAGATCGGCGCCTTCGAGATTGGCGCCCTGCAGCTGGCAGCCGCTCATGTCGAGGCCGACCATGCAGGCGCCCTTCGCGGACATCGCCGTAAGTCGTCCGCCCTTGAGCACGTCGCCCAGCGGACGGAGGTCCTCGCCGTCGAAGCGGGCGGGCGCGCCGCGAGCGCCGCCGCTCTCGCACCAGCTCCGGTTGCTTTGCACCTGATCCACGAAGTGCGCGACTCTCGCCAGCGCCTGGGCCGTCGGCGCGCGAAGGCAGTTTTCGAGATTGGCGCCGCTCATATGCGCGACGGTGGTGTTCACGCTGCCGAGGATCGCGCCCGAGAGGTTCGCGCCCTGGAAATTCGCGCCGCCGACCTCCGCGCCTTCGAGGATGGCGCCCGACAGGTTGGCGTCCTTCATGTTGCAGTTGGTCAATTTGGCGCCGCGCAGCGAGCAGTCGGTGAAGTCGGCGGCGAAGGCCGAAACGCCGTTGAACTGCGATCCGTCAAGCGTGGCGCCGGTGAAGTTGGCGCCCTCGGCGTCACCGTTGCGCGCCTCGTGCTGCAAAACGCTCAGTCCCTTGCGAGGATGCGGGATCGCGATCTGCCCCTCGCGGAAGTCGGCCTGGGTCAGGTCGGCCTGGCTCATGTTGGCGCCGCGCAGGCAGCAGCCCCGCAGGTCGGCCCGGCGCAGATTCGCCTGGCGAAGGTCGGCCTTGCGCAGGTCGCAGCCGAACAGATTGGCCCGTTCAAGCTTGGTGCGGATGAGGCGCGCGCCGTCGAGGATCGAAGCAGAGAGGTCAGCGTCGGTAAGGTCGCGGCCGGCGAGATCGAGTTTGGTCAGGTCCAGGAAGCGCAGCGACGCCCGCTTGCCGCCGGGCTTGCCGGTCAGGAAGCGTTCATGGGCCGTCACCATCAGGTCGAGCTCGGCCTGGGTGAGACGGCGCCGTCCGGCGAGACTGGTTTGCGGTACGCTCAAGACCTCTCCCCGAGGATTTCAGACTGACTGCCGGACGCGAAACATAACGCCGGTCGCCGAATGCAAGGTTAATCGTCAGACGACCTGTTCGAGCCCGCGCGAACCCTCGCGGAGGACGCCGGACAGGATGGCGGACTTCAAATGCGCGTTGGTCAGGTTGGCGCGGGATAGATCGGCCCCCGTCAGGTTCGCCTGCCGCAGGTCGGCCCGAGCTAGGTCGGCGGATTTCAATTGCGCCCCTGACAGGTCGGCGGGCAGCAGCCGCTCCGGCGCCAGCATCAACGGGCCCAGCTGGGCGTCACGCAGATCGGCTCCCGACAGTTTGGCGCCGGCCAGCCGAGCGCCGCGCAGGTCGGCCCGGCGCAGGTTGCAGTGGCGCAGATCCGCGCCCTCGAGCTGGGCGCCCTGCAACTGCACGCCTTCCATGTCGAGGCCGTAGAAAACCGCCCCGCGCGCCGAAAGGGCCGTCAGGTCGAAGCCGCGCGCTGACCCGAGACCGCGCAGGTCGGCCTTGTCGAAGATCGAAGGCTTGCCCTTGGCGCCGCCGGTCTCGCACCAAAGCATGTGGTCGCGCAGCATCTGCTCGTATGGAAGATCATCGAGCGCCCGACCGGCCGGGGCGTCGGTCAGCGCCCCTTCCAGGTCGGCGTCCTTGATGTTCCAGGCGAAGGTCTTGGCCCCAACCAGCACCGCGTCGCGCATGTCCGCGCCGGCCAGGTCCGCCCCGGAGAGGTCCGCGCCGGCCAGGTTGGCGCCGTTGAAGTTCACCTGCTTGAGGTTGGCGCGCACCAGCTTGGCGTCCTTGAGGATCGCGTCGCTGAAGTCCGCCTTCTGGGCCACGATGCCTGACAGGCGGGACCGTTCCAGGTTGGCGCCCGCCAGGATGGCGCCGCGGGCGTCGCCGCTGCGCGTTTCGTGCTCGTGAATTCTCAGACCCTTGTCGCGGTCGGGCGAGGCGATGGCCCCTTCCCGCAGGTCGGCCTCGAACAGATCCGCGCCGGTCAGGTTGGCGCCGCGAAGACAGGAACCGCGCAGATCGGCGCGTCGAAGCGAGGCGTCGGTGAAGTTGCTGCCCTGCATATCGGCGCCGAAGAAGCTGGCGTTGTCGAGCCGCGCGCCGACCAGTTTGCAGTCGACAAGGTGAGCGCCCGTGAAATCGGCGTCCGAGAGATTGCGCCCCGAGAGGTCAAGCCCGTGCAATTCGCACCAGGCGAAGACCGCGCGCGCGCCGCCCATCCGCGCCGAGAACAGCCGGTCGTGCTTGGCGCAGATGATCTCGACGTCCTGCTGGGTCAGGCGTCGGCGAGTGCTGTTCGGCGCCGGCACGGCGACCATGGATCTTCTCCCTTGGAGAAAACCCTATGCACGATCCGGATTAACGCCGTCCTTCCAGCCTTGATACTGCAAGGCTTTCCAGGTTTCGGCGAACAGGATTCCGCTCTCGATTGCGACCCCGGCGTCCCTCAACCGCTCGATGCCCTGGCCAGAGGCGAAGGGCGAGGGATCCTCGCAGGCGATCACCACGCGCGCGACGCCGGCCTCGATCAGCCTCTGGGCGCAGGAGGCCGAACCCGTCGATCGCGCGCCACAGGGCTCCAGGGTGACATAGGCGGTGGCGCCGCGGGCGTCGATTTCTTGCAGCGCCTGCTCTTCCGCATGCGGACGACCGCCGGGCGCGGTGGCGGCTTCGGCCAGGGTCACGCCGTTCCTCACGATCACGCAGCCGACCACGGGATTCGGCGCGGTCTTGCCGAGATTCAGGAGCGCGACCTCGATCGCGCGCTGCATGAACTGCGCGTCCACCCCAACACTCCGCTCATCCTCGCGGAAGCGAGGACCCAGGTTTACGGCCGGTGCACTCACGGCGGCCGCCACGAACCGCTAACCCCTACGATGAGCAGGGGCTCCAAAAAAGAGCCTGGGTCCAGGCTTCCGCGAGGGTGAGCGGATGCTAGAGGGCAGGCAACGCCGTGGCCCGCGCCGTATCCAGATACCGCGCCGAAGTCGGCTTCAGGTCACCGTCCAGCTCGATCAGCAGCGGGTTGCCGGTGGGAATCTCGACCTCGACGATCTGGTCGTCAGGCACCGCGAACAGCAGTTTCACGATGGCGCGCAGGCTGTTGCCGTGGGCGGCGACCAGCACCGTCTCACCAGCCTTCAGGCGCGGAGCGATCTCGGCGTCCCAGTAGGGCTGCACGCGGTCCAGCGTGGTCTTCAGGCTCTCGGTGTCCGGGATGGCCTGGCCGGCGTAGCGAGGATCGCCCGCAAAGCTCCATTCGCTGTCGGCGTCCAGCGGCGGCGGCGGGATGTCATAGCTGCGCCGCCAGATCTTGACCTGAGCATCGCCGTGCTTGGCGGCCGTCTCAGCTTTGTCGAGCCCGGTCAGGCCGCCGTAGTGGCGCTCGTTCAGGCGCCAGTCGCGGATGAGCGGCAGGTCGCCCTGCCCGGCCTGGGACAGCGCGATCTCGGCGGTGCGGTTGGCGCGGGTCAGCACGGAACTGAAGACGCGGTCGATATGCACGCCCGCTTCCTTGAGCAGCTCGCCGCCGCGCTTCGCCTGGGCTTCGCCCTCGGCGGTAAGGTCGACATCCACCCAGCCGGTGAAGCGGTTTTCGAGGTTCCACTGGCTCTGGCCGTGGCGGAGAAGAACGAGCTTTGACATGCCGCGACGGGCTAAGGGGCAGGCGCGGGAGCGTCAAGGGCGAAGGCTTCGCTGGCGGACGGCGCAAAGCATGGCATGGATGGGACGACACCTGCCCTGGGGAGGCCCCTTCCATGCGCGCCATCGTCTTCTGGGCCGCCATCGTCGGCTACCTGATCCTGGCGGTTCTGATCGTCGGCGGGGGGCTGGCCTGGCCCGGCTACTCCCATTCCAGCCAGTTCATCAGCGAGTTGGGCGCGACCGGCGCGCCGCACGGACGGCTGATCAGCCTTGGCGGGTTCCTGCCCGTGGGGGTGCTGCTGTCCGTGGTCTCGGTGCTGGCCATGGTTCTGGAACCGAGGAGCCCGCTGCGCACGCTCGGCTTCCTGTGCATCCTGCTGTTCGCCAGCGGCTACACGGTAGCCGCCTTCTTCCCCTGCGACCTCGGCTGCCGGCCGGCCGTCCCGAGCTCGTCGCAGATGATCCACAACACCGCCGGCCTGCTCGGCTACCTTGTCGCCGCGCCGGGCCTGCTGATGCTCGGCCTCGCCGCGCGTCACTGGCCCGGCGCCGGCTGGCTGTTCCCGCTGGGGATCGCCTGCGCCGTCGCGGCGGCGGCCGGCTTCCTGACCTTGGAGACGGAATTTCGCGGCCTTGCCCAGCGCGTCATCGAAGGCGCCGTCGCGCTGTGGATCCTGGCCTTCGTCTTCCAGCGTAAGCGCGAGGCGTAGGCGCGCCGCGACCCCGCAAATGGGGATGCCGCAAACTGTCGGCGGCGCTAGCGTAGCGGCGCAAGCCGCCGTGCCGGTCCAACTCATCGAACGCCGAAGCCATGCAAGACCTCGACGACAGTCCTGATGTTACTGAATACGACGAATTCGGCGAGGACGGCGCCCCAGGTGCGCCGGGAACAGACGGTCCGGGCACGCCGGGACAGCCCGGAGCCGACGGCGCCGACGTCTTGATCGGTATCCAGGGACTGGGCCAAAACCACACCTACCGGCTCTCTGCCAGCGGCGGACACGGCGGCGGCGGCGGTGATGGCGGCGACGGCGCCGGCACCGGGGGCGGCAGCGGGGCCTATGGCGGCAATGGCGGCGAGGCCAGGATCACGCTGGTCGGGTCGGACGACACCAGTCCGATCGGTACGCGACTACGGGTCGAGGCCACCGCCTACGGCGGCGCCGGAGGAGCCGGCGGCGATGGCGGCTCCGGTGGCGGCGGCCCTTCTGGATGGGGCGGCAACGGCGGCCACCACGGCGATTCCGTCATCACGTTCCAGTCCCTGGGCTTCAGCGTCTCCTCGCCCGGCCGCTACTCGATTGGCATCTTCGCCACCGCCGGCCAGTTCATAGGCGGCAACCCAGGCGGCGCAGCGGGCGGCGCCGACGGCGCGGCAGGGCTGGCGGGCACGATCGGCGACAGCCGGATCGATTATGCCAACGGTTTGATCCGTCTGAATGACTCCGGCGGTTCAATGAGCATCTCGCTGAGCGCTGTCGGCGCCATCGCGCAGGTCCGGTTCCGTCAGAATTCCATCACCGGAGGCGACGGCGACGACAACCTCCGCCTCAATTTCTACGCGGGCGGAACGCAGAGCGAGGAGGTCGATTTCAGCGCCAATACCTTCCATCTCTACGAGGGTGACGACTGGCTGACACTGAGCGTCGCCGGCGACGTCGATCTGACCGACAACATGTTCGACGGCGGCGATGGCCATGACATCCTGGTTTTCGAATCCGCAGACGCGATCCGCTTTAGGGCAATTGATCACAGCTTGATCGACTTCGAGGAGATCTGGGGCGGATCCGGAGACGACGTCATCGAGGGCGACACGCTGGTCGGCATGACCCTCTACGGCGGGGCGGGCGACGACAGCCTGAAGGGCGGACTTGGCGACGACGTCCTGATGGGTGGATCGGGCGACGACGATCTCGATGGAGGGCTAGGCGAGGACACCGTCTCCTACGCATACTTTTTCCCTGCGGACTCGGACGGCGTCGTCATCTACCTCGGTGGCGGGGAGGCTGGCGGCGAGGGCGACGACTCCCTGCATAGCATCGAGCACGCCATCGGCTCGGTCGCTGACGACGTGATCTCCGGCGATAACCTCCACGGCAACCGACTTGAGGGCGGCGATGGGAACGACGAACTCTACGGACTGGGCGGCGATGACCGGCTGCTTGGCGGCGCGGGGAATGACCTGATCGATGGCGGCGACGGCTTCGATTTTGCCGACTATTCCGACGTCAGCGGCGCGGTGATTGTTGATCTCGGCCTCATTCAGCCACAGGCGACAGGCAGTGCCGGGATCGACCAGGTGGCCAACATTGAAGGCTTGATCGGTTCGAACCACGGCGATCGGCTCGTAGGGGCCCTGGGCGTGCAGCACCTGCTGGGCGGCGGCGGCGATGACGAACTCTACGGCATGGAGGACAACGACGTCCTGCTCGGCGACCTCGGCGACGACTATCTGCACGGCGGCTCGGGCAGCGACCTCCTCTTCGGCGGCTCGGGGGACGACACCTTGATCGGCGGCGGCCACGACGCCTCGGCGCCGGACTACTTCTTCGGCGGGACGGGCGATGACACCTATGTCG
>CALALX010000125.1 GCA_937925635.1 uncultured Caulobacter sp. | reverse complement strand
AGCCGGGCCATGACGGAATTGGGACGCCCTTTTGGCTTGCCTCCCCGGGCGACGGCGCTAGGTTCGCGCCGAACGCGCCCCGGCGCGCGCCAGTGACCAGGAGCCACGCCGTGGACGACAAGCACATCAAGCAGATCGAAGCGCACCTGAAGCGCACCTTCGGCAACCCGCATTTCTCGGTGAAGGCGCGCAAGCAGAAGGACTCGGCCGAGGTCGAGCTGAAGAGCGAGTTCATCGGCGTGATCTACGAGGACGAGGACGAGCCCGGCTCCTTCCTGTTCGAGATGGCGATCCTCGCCGAAGACCTGGAGTAGGCTCCGAACGCCGCCATGAGGGTTCTCGTCGTCGGCGGCTATGGCACGTTCGGCGGCCGCCTGGCGCGGCTGTTGGCCGACGAATGGCGTTTGGTGCTGTTGCTGGCCGGGCGGTCGGAGGCCAAGGCCCGCAGGATGGCCGAGTGGACGCGGTCCGACGCGGTGCTTGTCCCCTTCCGCTTCGACCGCGACGGCGACCTGGCCGCACAGCTGGCGCAAGCCCGGGCCGACCTTGTCGTCGACGCCAGCGGACCGTTCCAGGCCTATGGCGAGAATCCCTATCGAGTCGCGGAAGCCTGCATCGACGCCGGCGTGTCCTACATCGACCTGGCGGACAGTTCCGACTTCGTGGCGGGCATCGGCGCGCTGGACGCGCGGGCGAAGGCGGCGGGAGTCTTTGTCCTGTCGGGCGTCAGCACCTGTCCGGCGCTGACCGCGGCGGTGGTGCGCCGGCTGACGCCGGGCTGGCGTGAGGTCCGCTCGATCAAGGCCGGCATCGCGCCCACGCCCTGGGCCGGTCTGGGCCTCAGCGTCGTGAAGGCGATCGCCGGCTATGCGGGAAAGGCGGCGCCGGTGCTGGTCTTCGGTCGTCCGACCACCGGCACGGCGCTGGTCTGGACCCGCCAGCGCACCGTCGCCCCGCCCGGCGCCGTCCCGCTGAGGGTTCGGCATTTTTCCCTCGTCGACACGCCGGACCTCAGAGTCCTGCCGCCGCTGTATCCGCATCTGCAGCATATCTGGTTCGGGGCCGGCCCGACGCCGGAGATCCTCCATCGCCTGCTGAATGGCCTGGCGCGGCTGGTGGAACTGGGACTACTGCCCAGCCTGTCGCCGCTCGCGCCGCTGTTCCACTGGGCGATCAACCGGTTGCGCTGGGGCGAGCATCGCGGCGGCATGTTCGTCGCGGTGAGCGGCCGGGATGGCGAAGGCCGTGCCATCCGCCGGTCCTGGCACCTGGTGGCCGAGGGCGACGACGGGCCCTTCATCCCCTCGATGGCCGCCGAGGCGATCATCCGTCGGCTGATCGATGGGCGGCGGCCCCAGGCGGGCGCGCGGCCGGCGACCTCCGATCTCGAACTCGCCGACTTCGAGACGGCCTTCGCCCGCCGGGCCATCGTCAGCGGCGTAAGGGACGAGATCCCGGGGAGCGAGCCGGTCTATCGCCAGGTGATGGCGAACGCCTACGACGCCATGCCGGCGGCGTGGCGGGCGGTGCACGATCTGCGTGAAGGCGCGCTGACCGTGGCCGGCCGGGCGTCCGTCTTACGGGGCAGGGGGCTGCTGGCGCGGGTGATCGGCGCGTTCATCGGCTTTCCGAAGGCTGGAGACGACGTGCCGGTGTCGGTCACGTTCGAGCGCCTGGGGCGGCGGGAGCGCTGGACCCGCACCTTCGCTGGCAAGCGGTTCAGCAGCCTTCAGGAGCCCGGCCACGGCCCGTGGCGCCATCTGGTGATGGAGCATTTCGGCCCGTTCGCCATCGCCATGGCGCCGGTGGTCGAGGACGGCCGCATGCGGCTGGTCATTCGCGGCTTCGGCGCGTTCGGCCTGCGCTTACCGCAATGGCTCGGACCGACAACTGCCGCCCACGAGGAGATTGTGGACGGCCGCTTCCGGTTCGATGTCGAGATCGGCCACCCCCTGACCGGCATGATCGTCCGGTATCGGGGGTGGCTGGAGCAGGCCTAAAGCCCTCCTCCTCGATGGAGGAGGGTTGGGTGGTGGTGTGGCCGCTGCTCGCAAGTGAGGGGCGCGTTGCGGCTCTGAGCCGATCTGCATCCTTCCAACGCCTCGGTGCACACACCACCATCCCCGGCCCTTCCTCCATCGAGGAGGAAGGGAGAAGAGTCGCTACAGCACCCCCAGCATCTCCGCGACCAGCGGGTGGCGGACGATATCTTGCTCGGCCAGGCGGACGACGGCGATGTTGGGCACCGCCTCGAAACGGTCGGCGACGTCGCCCAGACCCGACAGGCCCGGCAGCAGGTCCGATTGGTGCGGATCGCCCGTCACCACCATGGTCGAGTGCCAGCCCAGGCGCGTGAGCAGCATCTTCAGCTGGCCGTAGGTGCAGTTCTGGGCCTCGTCGATGACCACGAAGGCGTTGTTCAGCGTGCGGCCGCGCATGTAGCCGACCGGCGCGATCTCGATGGCGCCCTCGGCGATCAGGGCCCGCACCCGCTTCATCGACAGGCGGTCGGACAGGGCGTCGTAGAGCGGCCGCAGGTAGGGGGCCAGCTTGTCCTCCATGTCGCCGGGCAGGAAGCCGATCGATTCGCCGGCCTCGACCGCCGGGCGACTGAGCACGATCTTGGCGACCTTGCCGGCCTCGAGCGCCTCCACGGCCTTGGCGATGGCCAGGTAGGTCTTGCCGGTGCCCGCCGGACCGAGCGCCATGACCAGATTCTTGGCGTCGATGGCCTTGATCAGCGCCGCCTGGCCGTCGGATTTCGGTTTTATGGTCTTGAGGTACCCCTGTTCGCGATCGTCTTCCCGGCCGAGCGGAGACCAGCCGGAGCTCACCGGGAGGCGGCGCACCTTGCCGCCGTCATCCTGGTGGAACTGGGCGTGATCGAATGCGCCTTCGCGCACGGTCCGCTTCAGGGCACGCTTGGTCATCGAGAAGCCTCCATGGGGGCATGAAAAAAGGGCGTCGCCGGAACGGCGCGCCCTTGGGTGTGGACTGCGGAGAGGATGACGCGTGCGCGGCCAGGAGGCTCGCTTGCACTTCGCGGGACTGAAGACGTCCTTGGACGCCTGGACACCAAACGCGACACCCGGTTCTCCGCCGTCAGGAGACCGCGACCGGAAAACCCGGCCGCGCAGGATTTGAGATGGCCGAGGCCCCCTCGAATCGCCTGACAAGAATGATGCTAACTTGGTTTCTGACCGGTTAAGCAAGCCGTCACGATAAATATACGAGGCGTACGGATGACTGTTTATGCTTTGGGCGCCACAGCGCCCACGCTGCCTTCGGATGGCGAATACTGGATCGCGCCGACCGCCGCCGTGATGGGCGCAGTGATTCTGAAGAAGAATGCGAGCATATGGTGGGGCGCCACCGCTAGAGGCGATACCGAAACCCTGACCATCGGCGAGAACAGCAATGTCCAGGACGGATCTGTGCTCCACGCCGACCACGGCATGCCACTGGTCATCGGGGCCAATGTGACCGTCGGCCACATGGTGATGCTTCACGGCTGCACCATCGGCGACAACAGCCTGATCGGCATCGGCTCGATCGTGCTCAACGGCGCCAGGATCGGGAAAAACTGTTTGATCGGCGCCGGCGCGCTGATTCCCGAGGGCAAGGAGATCCCCGACAACAGCCTTGTCATGGGCGCGCCCGGCAAGGTGGTCCGCGAGATCGGCGAGGCCCAGGCCGCGGCCCTGACCGGTTCGGCCCTGCACTACGTCGAGAACTGGAAGCGCTATCGGCGCGAGATGACGACGGTCGGGTGAATCACTGCGTGCTTCGACACGCGCCTTCGGCGCTGCTCAGCATGACTTGGATGGTTAGCCTTCTTTCTCAGTCATCCTGAGCAGCAGCGCAGCGTCGTGTCGAAGGACGCAACGCCGTTGACGTCCCTCGCGTAAGGGCGGCTCCTCTCGCGGAAAGCTAAGGGAGACGCCGCCAATGGCCTACGAGTTCATCACGGTCGACCGCGAGGGGCCGGTCACCATCTTCACCCTGAACCGGCCGGAGGTGATGAACGCCCTCCATTCGCCGATGCACTTCGAGCTGGACGAGGCGTTCAACGCCTTCGCCGCCGACCCGGACCAGTGGGTGGGCATCGTCACCGGGGCCGGAGACCGCGCCTTCTCGGCCGGCAACGACCTCAAACATCAGGCCAGCGGCGGCAAGATGGGCAGCCCGCCGTCGGGCTTCGCCGGTCTGACCAGCCGCTTCGACCTCGACAAGCCGCTGATCGCGGCCGTCAACGGCGTGGCCATGGGCGGCGGCTTCGAGATCGCCCTGGCCTGCGACCTGATCATCGCGTCCGAGTCGGCGGTGTTCGCGCTGCCGGAGCCGAAGGTCGGCCTCGCCGCCCTGGCCGGCGGCCTGCACCGCCTGCCGCGCCAGATCGGTCTGAAGCAGGCGATGGGCATGATCCTCACCGCCCGCCGCGTCAGCGCCGCCGAGGGCAAGGACCTGGGCTTCGTCAACGCCGTCGTCCCGGCCGCCGATCTGCTGACGGAAGCGAAGAAGTGGGCCGGCCTGATCGGCGAATGCAGCCCGATGTCGATCCGCGCCAGCAAGCAGGCGGTGCTCCAAGGCCTGGAGATGCCGCTGGATCAGGCGATCGGCACCCAGTTCAAGATGCCCGCCGTCGCCGCGCTGTTCCAGTCCGAGGACTTCCGGGAAGGCCCGATGGCGTTCGCGCAGAAGCGCGCGCCGCAGTGGAAGGGGCGGTAGGCCGATCGGGACAGACACCTGCAGGTGTCTGTCCCTGAATGCCGCGCCCGGAGAACAATGGCCGGGCTAGCGGCGATCCCGGCTAGTTCACGATCGCCCAGGAGCCGTCCGGTTGCCGGCAGGCCCGGCCGCGGTCGATGCGCGGACGGCCGTTGATATAGACGGTCTGGGTGAAGGTGGTGCAGCGGAAGCCGGCCTGGTCGTTGTAGTAGCCGTCGACGCGCATCTGGCCGTAACGACCATTGCGCGGGTTGCGCCAGCGATGGATGCTGCCCGGCCGCCCCGAGTTGAAGCCGTTGTAGTAGGAGCGGTAGGCGTAGCTGCGGTCCTCGCAGTCGAGGTCGCGGGTCAGCGCCGCCCCCATCGCGCCGCCGAGGATCACCCCAGCGATGGCGCCGCCGCCGTCATCGTCCATGGCGTTGCCGATAAGGCCGCCGATCAGGGCGCCGACCAGTACGCCGGCCGGATCGGAACTCCTGCGGCATTCCCGGTAATAGATGTCGTCCTGATAGGTGTAGCGGTGCGTGTAGCGGCGCTCCCAGGTCTGGTCGCGCTCGTCGCGGTAGATGGTCTGGATGATCAGGCCGCTGACGATGGCCACCAGGAAGTAGTTGTTGTCATTGTAGCGGACCCAGCGATAGCCCTTCGGCGGGCGCCGCAGGCCGCGCCGTTGCCAATCCTCGACATAGTGCTCCCGCTGCCGATATTGCGGCGGCAGGCGGTCGCCAGCCGACCATCTCGGCCGGAAGCGCTGATCGACCTGGTCGCTGGGGGGCGGGCCGAAGCGGCCGCTGTCAGGCGGCGTCGGGTAGGGCGTCTGGGCCGAGGCCATCGGGGCGAGCACCATCGACAGGGCCGCCGCGGCGGTGAGTAGCTTTTTCATGGCGTTGTTCTTGGATCCGAGGGATTTTCCCGCTCCAACCCAAGAACTATCCGCGCCAGGGCGACCTGCCGCCTTGATCTCCATCAAGGGCGGGGGGCTACCCCGCCGCGCCGGCGCCCTGGCCGCCGCCCTTGCCGCGATTGCGGCTGCGATTCTTCCTGCGCTTGGGCGGCGCGTCGCCGGCGGCGCCGATCAGGCTGTTGACGCCCGCCAGCGGATCGTAGCCGGCCGGGCGGTGACGGGCGCGCTGGCCGCGCTCGGGCTGCGGCTTGCCGCCGGCGTCGAGCGGCTGGGGCTTCTTGTTGCGGTTCTGCTGCTGGCCGTTGCGGCCCCGGCCGTTGGCGGCGCGCGGGTCGCGGTGCGGCTTCTCGGGTTCGATCGAGGCCATGGCCGCCTGGGCCTGGCCCAGCACCTTGTCGTTGCGACGGTCCCAGCTCGGGATGCGCTGGCGGGTGACCTTCTCGATGTCCTTCAGCAGGTTGCGCTCGTCATCGCTGACCAGCGCGATGGCATGGCCGTTGGCGCCCGCCCGGGCCGTGCGGCCGATGCGGTGGACATAGGCTTCCGGCACGTTGGGCAACTCGTACTGGACAACGTGGGTCACGCCGTCGACGTCGATGCCGCGGGCGGCGATGTCGGTGGCCACCAGGGCGCGCATCTCACCGGCCTTGAACGCCGCCAGGGCGCGCTCGCGCTGGCCCTGGGTCTTGTCGCCGTGGATCGAGGCGGCCTCGACGCCGATGGCGGTCAGGCCCTTGGCCACGCGGTCGGCGCCGCGCTTGGTGCGGGTGAAGACCAGCACACGCTTCATGCCGGCGTCATCGAACAGTTCGGCCAGCAGGGCGCGCTTGCGCGGGCCTTCGACGAACAGGACCTTCTGGTCGATCTTCTCGACGGTGGTCGCCTGCGGAGTAACCGACACCTTCGACGGATTGTGCAGCAGCTCGCCGGCCAGCTTCTCGATTTCGGAGGGCATGGTGGCCGAGAAGAACAGGTTCTGGCGCTTGTGCGGCAGGCCCTTCACGATGCGGCGGATCGGCACCACGAAGCCCATGTCGAGCATCTGGTCGGCCTCGTCGAGCACGAAGACCTCGACCTCCGACAGCACGGCGACCTTCTCGTTGATATGGTCGATCAGGCGGCCGGGCGTGGCGACCAGGATGTCGACGCCGCCGGCCAGCGCACGGACCTGCGGGCCGTACTTCACGCCGCCGAACACGACGGCGACCGACAGGCCCATGCCGGCGCCGTAGGCCTTGAAGCTGTCGGCGATCTGGGTGGCCAGTTCACGGGTCGGCGACAGGACCAGGCAGCGGCAGCCGCGGCGCGGGGCCGGGCGCCTGTTCTCGGCCAGGCGATGCAGGATCGGCAGGGCGAAGGCGGCGGTCTTGCCGGTGCCCGTCTGGGCGATGCCGAGCAGGTCCTTGCCTTCCAGCACCATCGGAATGGCCTGGGCCTGGATCGGGGTGGGGGTGGTGTAGCCCTCGGCGGCCAGCGCCGTGAGCAGCGGCTTGGCCAGGCCAAGCGAAGCGAAGTTCGTCATGAATATCTTTCGTATGCGACCAGAGCCGCACGGCCATCGGGCCTGCGGTCGGGGAGCGGGAACGATTGGAAGACGCCCCGCGTAATGGCGTCGCTATGGGATGATCGGCGATCTGGACCGGGGAGCGCCAGGAGGCGTTCTACGCGGCCGGCCAGGGCCGATGGGCGCGGCGAATGTGCCGCGACAGGGCGCATATGAGGCGGAAAGCCTTGAAAGTCAAGGAATCCGCGAAATTCAGTCCCGGCGCTCGTGCCAGAGAACGATGTACTCGGTCATCTCCACGGCCCGGACTTGCGGGGTGTCGCGATAGGGGCCGTAGGTTCGTAGCCGGTAGTCGCCGAAGGAAACGGCCTCGCAGCTCCACCCGGGCGGATCGTCAGGTCGGGCTTCGCAGTCCAGATACTCGTCGACCGCCCCGACCTCGGCGTTGAGGATGATGTCCCGGCATTTGTCGGCAGTGCGTTCGCCGCATGAAAGTTCGATGGGCGAACCGGCGGCGACCGCTTCCTTGAGGGCGATCAAGGCGGCGTGCCCGCGCACGAAGGTGTCCTCGCTCGGCGCATCAACGAAGTCGAAAGCTTCCGGGGACAGATCGCTGCAGGCCTTGCCGGGCTCCGCGAAGCGATAGCGCCAGTCTGCGGTCACGCCGATGACCTTGACCGGTGTCTCGGCGCCCCTATCGCGGCGGTCGGTCGGGGCGAACTCGAAGCGGATCAGATTGCTCCGGCAAACGCCGTCTTCATTACCTGACACTGGCGTCGTCCAGTAC
>CALALX010000124.1 GCA_937925635.1 uncultured Caulobacter sp. | reverse complement strand
AAGAGAGCGCCTGCTACACCCTGACCCTGGCCACCGCCTACCGCATGCTGTTCGGCCACAAGCCGCATGAGCTGAAGCCCGGCCAGAACGTGCTGGTCTGGGGCGCGTCCGGCGGCCTGGGCGTCTTCGCCGTCCAGCTGGCGGCCGTGGCCGGCGCCCACGCGATCGGCGTCGTCAGCGACGAGGACAAGTTCGACTATGTGCTCAGCCAGGGCGCCAAGGCGGTCCTGAACCGCAAGGACTTCAACTGCTGGGGCCAGCTGCCGACCGTCAACGGGCCGGAATTCTCCGACTACATGAAGGAGACCCGCAAGTTCGGGAAGGCGATCTGGCAGATCACCGGCAACAAGGACGTCGACCTGGTGTTCGAGCATCCGGGCGAGGCGACCTTCCCGGTCTCGGTCTTCCTGGTGAAGCGCGGCGGCATGGTCGCCATCTGCGCCGGCACCAGCGGCTACAACCTGACGATGGACGCCCGCTTCCTGTGGATGCGCCAGAAGCGCGTCCAGGGCAGCCACTTCGCCAACCTGATGCAGGCCAGCGCCGCCAATCAGCTGGTCATCGACCGCCGCGTCGACCCCTGCCTGTCGGAAGTCTTCCGCTGGGACGACATCCCGGCCGCCCACGAGAAGATGCTCGATAACAAGCACCTTCCGGGCAACATGGGCGTGCTGGTTTGCGCGCAACGTCCGGGGCTGCGCACGTTCGAAGAGGTGCAGGAGATCTCGGCGGAGATGGGCTGCTAGGATCGTAGGGACAGACACCCAAAGCCCTCCTCCTCGATGGAGGAGGGTTGGGTGGTGGTGTGGCCGCTGGGCTGAAGCGATGAGCGCAAGTGGGCTCCCAGCCTCCGGCGCCCATCTCCCGCAGCCCTGCCTCCACCACCATCCCCGGCCCTTCCTCCATCGAGGAGGAAGGGAGAAGAGCCTCAGCCCTCCGCCCTCTTCCCCACCACCGTCAGCGTCATCGCCGCCGCCGCGCAGAGCAGCACGACGGGCACGGTGAACCAGACCACCTGCGAGCCGCTGGCGCCGGCGCCGAGCAGCTCGCCGGCCGCCAGCGGTCCGAGCGCCGAGCCGAAGCGGCCGGCGGCGATCGCCGCGCCGACGCCGACGCCGCGCACCGCCGGGGCGTAGTAGGCCGGGGTCGAGCCGTAGAGACCGAACTGGGCGGCCATGATCAGGAAACCCACGGCGAACGACAGCGCCGCCGTCAGGGCCAGGCCCGTGTCCGGCGCGGCCATGGCGACCAGCACGCCGACCAGGCCGACGAACACCGCCGCCAGCGGCCAGCGCGCGCCGAGCCGGTCGATGGCCAGGCCCGCCAACACCCCGCCGGCCGCGCCGCCGAGGTTGAACAGGGTCGAGATCCCGGCCGCCGACTTCGGCGCGAATCCACGGTCGACGATCAGGATCGGCAACCAGTTCAGGAACAGGTGCAGCACCAGGGCGATGGCCGCGTAGGCGACCCACAGGCAAAGGGTGGTGGCCAGCCGGCCCGGTCCGAACAGGGCCGCCAGTCCGGCGCCCTTCACCCGCTCGGCCGCCGGCTGAAGCGTCTCGGGCAGCCACAGCCACAGGGCCACGGCCATGACCAGCGGCGCGGCCCCGCCGACCAGGAAGATCAGCCGCCAGTCGGCCTGGGCCAGGTCGGTCCGGGCCAGCAGGCCGACAAGCGCGCCGCCCAGCGGCATCCCGGCGGTGACCGAGGCGACGGCGGCGGTGCGATGCTTCTCCGTCGCCAGCTCCGAGGTGACGGCGATCAGCATCGGCATGGCGCCGCCCAGGCCGAGACCGGTGAGGAAGCGCACGGCCAGCAGCAACTCGTAGCGCGCGGCGAAGGCGGTCAGCAGCGAGAACAGGCCGTAGATCACGACCGCGCCCAGCAGGATCGGCTTGCGCCCGATCCGGTCGGCCAGCGGACCAGCGATCGCCGCCCCGAACAGCAGTCCGAACAGGCTGGCGCTGAAGGCCATGCCGGCCTCCGGTTTCGACAGCCCCAGCGCCGGGGCCATCTTCGGGGCGGCCACGCCCATCGAGGCGATGTCGAAACCCTCCAGCATCGCGGCCAGCAGGCAGAGCCCGATGGCGATGAAGGCCGTGGTCCGGGCGGCGGGCGTGGTCGTCGAAGTCATGCGGCTCTCCCCCGAAAGCGCGGTCGCCGAACCCTGTCAGGTTCCGAGGAACTCGTCCTGCATATGTTTCAGGAACCGCGAGGCGGCCTGCGCTGGCGGCGGCGCGTTGCTGACCCCGATCAGCGCCATGCCCGTGGCCGGCGAGAGGGCGGCGATGGCGTGCCACATCGTGTTCGAGCCCTCATGCGCCAGCACCACGCCGGCCCCTTCGCCCCGCACGCCCCAGCCGAGGGCGTAGGCGCGGCCCTCGCCGGCGACCGGCGTCATGAGCTTCTGGACGGTCTCGGGCCTCAGCACGCCGTCGCCGTTCGTCAGGAACAGGCGCACGAACTTCGCATAGTCGGACAGGCTCATGTGGATGCGCCCGGCGGGGCCCATCGCGGCGGGATTGTCGGCGATGCCGGCCGGGTCGACCGGCGTGAGGGCGATGGGCAGGGTCTGGGCGCCCGATGTCGCGGGCCGGTGGCCCCAGGGGTTGGCGCCCGTCGGCGCGCCAAAGCCGGCGGTCGTCACGCCCAGCGGCTTGAACAGCTCCGCCTGGATAGCGTCTTCCCAGCTCTGGCCGGTGATCCGCTCGATCGCGGCGCCGACGACGACATAGTTGAAGTTGGCGTAGGCGAAGTCGCCCGGTTTGCCGGCCGGCGGCTTGCCGAACAGCTGGGCGGCGACCTCGGTGCGTTGGGTCGGGACCGGCCGGGCGTCGCGGTGCGCCTTCATCAGCCAGCCGCCGGCGATGATCGCGCGCTCCTCGATCCCGGCCTGGTGGCCCATCAACTGCTCGACGGTGGTGTCCTTCCAGGCCGGGTCGAGGGTCAGGTCGGGGAACAGCTCCGGCACGGTCGCGCCCCACTTCGCCCGGCCCTGGTCGACCAGGCGCCCGTAGAGGGCGGCGGTCATGGCCTTGCCGTTGGAGCCGAGGTGCCAGAGGTCGCCGGCGGCGACCTTGCCGGTCGCGCCCAGCCGGCGGACGCCGCCGC
>CALALX010000123.1 GCA_937925635.1 uncultured Caulobacter sp. | reverse complement strand
GGCGTACTCATCGCAGCCATCGTCAGCTACTGGGCCAAATGAGTCCGGACCCTAGTGCGCCATCCCGCTGCAAAGGCTCTTGTCGGCGATGACCCTCTGTTCCGGGGTCAGGACGCGATAGAGACCCGTGACGGCCGCCCGAACCTTGTGGAGCGTCTTCAGGTGCTCCTTCATCATCATCTCATGGTGCGCGAGACGCTCGGGGAGCGGCTTGGCCATCATCATCGCCATCATGCCGTCGCCGCCCATCATGCCCGGCATGCCGCCAGGCTTCATGGGCATCGGCATGGTCATGCCGCCGGGCATGGGATGCATCTGGACGTTCGCGGCCGCCGCGAAGGTGTTCCAGGCCCTGAGCTGCCTGTCGGTGATGTTGAGCTGCGCCTTCAGGTGGGACAGGTGCTGCTCGGACAGGCCCATGCAGTGCTTCGGCCCCATATCCATCATCCCACCCATGGCCATCATTCCGCCCTTTGCGGCCGGAGCGGCGGGAGCGGCTGCCGGATCGGCGGCCGGGCCGTGATCATGGGGCGGCGCGGGCCGTTCTGCAGCATAGGCCGAAGTGGCCAACCCGAGGGCGGCGACAAGCAACAGGGGCTTGAATGTCATGGACATGGCGTTCGGCTTTCTGGACCAGGCTGATCCGATCAGCGCAGTATCCACCGACCTGTCCCTGCATCCTTGATCTGTCGCAAACAGCACGGCGGGCGTTCCGTTCCGGCTTGAGCGAGAGACAGGCGGTCGGCCGCCGCTTGACCTCTCAGATCGGCGGTCCGTTGCCGGCCTTCTTACGATTGGATCATGCGGCCGCGTCCCCTTCCGCGCCGGTCGCTCGATCATGCGTTCCAGGGAGAAGTCTTGGGAACTGAGGTCGGGCTTCCCAGGTTGAGCATGCGGGGGAACACGGGCGGAGAATGACGGTGGAATCCTGGGCCGGAGCCGAGCTGCTGAACAGAGGGTGCTTCTGCATCACGCTTGATCGCCAGGCTTTGGAAAAGTCGCTGGATCGGGAAGCTGGGGCCGCGGGTTTCGCGGCGAGCCTGGCTCGGTCTCATCCGCTGCTGTTTTCAAATGTGCCGGTGTTCGTGCCGGCCGAGACCATGGCCGAGATGGCGCGGGTTGTGACGGCGGTCGAGGCCGCCGGACGGTTGCCTGGATACCAGGACGCCGCCCTGGCGTGGTCGCCGGCGATCGCCCAGGCGGAGTTCGGCCCCCTCGGCGCCCTCATGGGCTACGACTTTCACGTCACGCCGGACGGTCCACGGCTGATCGAGGTGAACACCAACGCCGGCGGCGCCTTTCTCAACGCAGTCCTGGCGCGGGCCCAGAGCGCCTGCTGCGCCGAGGTCCTCGCGCCGTTCGATATTCGTCCCTCGGAGGGGTTCGGAGACCGGATCGCCGACATGTTCGTTGCCGAGTGGCGGCTTCAGGGACGATCCGGCCGGCCGGCGACGATCGCCATCATCGACGACCAGCCAGAGGAACAGCATCTCTATCCGGAGTTCCGGCTGGCCGAGGCTTTACTGGAGTCGCGAGGGTTCAGGGTCGTCATCGCAGATCCTGGCGATCTGACCATGACCGGGGGTCGAGTTGCGATCGGCGGCGAGCCTGTCGATCTCGTCTACAACCGGCTCGTCGACTTCGCCCTCGACGAGCCGCGACACGCGGTGCTGCGGGCCGCGTATCTGGCGGGCGCGGTGGTCGTGACTCCAAATCCGAGGATCCATGCCCTCCTGGCCGACAAGCGCAATCTGACGCTCCTGTCTGACGCGGACCGTCTCCGGCGCTGGGGGCTGCCGCAAGGCGACGTGGAGCTTCTGGGCGCCGCCGTGCCGAAGACCACGATTGTCTCGGCCGCCAACGCCGATGACCTCTGGCGGGACCGGCGGCGCCTGTTCTTCAAGCCGGCCGGCGGCCACGGCAGCAAGGCCGCCTATCGCGGAGACAAGATCACCCGCGGGGTCTGGGACAGCATTCTGGCGGGCGCCTATGTGGCGCAGACCTTCGCCGCGCCCGGGCCACGGATGATCGAGCACGGAGAGACGCGCTCGGAGCTAAAGGTCGACGTGCGGCTCTACACCTATGCCGGAGAGGTCTTGTTGGCCGCCGCGCGCCTCTACCAGGGCCAGACCACGAACATGCGAACGCCGGGCGGCGGGTTTGCCTCGGTTCTCGAAGTTCGCGCATCGACCACCGCCGCCTGCGTCTGACGACGCCCCAACGCCGGTTTGCGGCCGGATGGATGCGGGACCGATCGGCGGCGCCATCCATGACGCGGCCGGTCCGGGATCGTTACGGTCGGGGAGCGGCTGCAGGCGGCCAGCTCAAACAGCCCTTTGTTGGACGGGCGGTCGCGTTCCGAACCGTCAGATCACCGGCTCATGAGGCGGTTCCGACGCCGGCTTTCTCGCGAACGGGTCATGCGCTCGCATCCAGTTCCGGGCCGGGCGTTCGACCAGGTGATAGGTCGCCATGGCGGCGAGCAAGGTCGCCACGAAAACGCCGATCCAGGCGGTCCATGCCGCGACGCCGGTGATGCCGGGCGCTACCCGATCCAGCAAATGGAAATAGGCGATGTCGACCGGCAGGTGGGTCATGTAGACCGAGTAGGAGACCTCGCCGAGGTAGACCAGCCAGGCGGCGCTCATGATCCCGCGCGCGCTGGTCTTCGACGCTTCAGCCAGCGAGAAGATCAGAAGCCCGAACGCAGGCCATATGACGGCGTCGCTGAGGCTCATCGAGGCAGCGAAGCAGATCCAGATCACCGCCGCCGCCGCACCGCCGAGGGCGAGCCCACGAGGCAGCGTGACCGTCCTACCGAGCTGGTAGAGCGCCGCGCCCAGCAGGAAGGCCGGGATGATACGGATGAACCCCAGCCGGGTGACCTCCGATAGGGGGAGGCCACGGCTTTCTACGGCCCAGAACATCAAGGCGAACACGCCCAGCGCGATAACAACACCCGCCCACGCCGCCCGCTTGAACGCCAGCACCAGAACCGCCGCTGCCGGGAAGGCGAGATAGGCAAACCACTCCGCCGAGATCGACCAGGAAGGGAAGTTCCACTGCACCGAGGGCGTCGTCCCCCAGGCATGGATCAGGAGCAGGTGCTGCGGCAGGACCGCCGGGTCGAAGGCGATGGGGTCGAAGGTCGCGCCCATCTTCATCGCCACCAGCCAGATGGCGATGGTCGCCGCCAGCGTTACCAGATGGACCGGATAGATGCGTGACAGCCGCGCCCACAGGAAGGAGCCGTAGTTGAACGTCCTGGCCTCCCACCGGGAGAGGTAGACGTGGCTGAGGATGAACCCCGACAGGATGAAGAACAGGTCCACCCCGAGGTAGCCCTTGGCCACCAGCCCGAGGCGATCAACGTCCAGTCCGAGGTGGTCGCGGAAGTGGTAGGCCAGCACCCACATCGCCGCCACGATCCGCAGCGATGTCAGCGGCCGGATGTCGTTCGGATACATGGTTCGCCCCCGCGCGGCGGCCTGTCCGGAGCGCCGGTCAGGCGCATGGGGCAGGTAGCCCTTGAAGGGCTATACGGCTGGCGCTGGCGCACCCCTCACGATCGGCATCCCATCGTTCGCGGACTTTAGAGCATCACGGCGCGAAGCCTGAGCGCATTGCCGATGACGCTGACCGAGGAGAGCGCCATGGCCGCCGCCGCGATGGCCGGTGAGAGCAGCAGACCAAAGACCGGGTAGAGAACACCCGCCGCGATGGGCACGCCGCCGACGTTGTAGATGAAGGCGAAGACCAGGTTCTGGCGGATGTTGCGCATCACCGCTCGCGAGAGCGTCCGTGCTTTCAGGATGCCGGTCAGGTCGCCTCCCAACAGAGTCACACCGGCGCTCTCGATAGCCACGTCGGCCCCCGCACCCATGGCGATACCGACATCTGCCGCCGCCAGCGCCGGGGCGTCGTTGACGCCGTCGCCGGCCATCGCCACGACCCGGCCTTCGCCACGCAGGCGCTGGACGACCGAGGCCTTGTCCTGGGGCAGCACTTCGGCGGCAACCTCGGTGATGCCGAGGCGGTCGGCGACGGCCCGCGCGGTGGTCTCGTTGTCGCCGGTCATCATGACGATGCGCAGGCCGGCGGCCTTCAGATCGTCGATGGTCGCTCGGGCGTTGGTCTTGATCGGATCGGCGATGCCGATGAGGCCGCCGAGGGCGCCGTCCAGCGCGACGAAGACCACCGTCGCACCTTGTCGCCGCAAAGCGTCGGCATCCGCTTCCAGCGGGGCGATGTCGGCGCCCTGTTCCTGCACGAATGAGCGGCTGCCAATGGCGACCTTTCGGCCATCAACCACGCCGACCACGCCACGACCGACTGGCGAGTCGAAGTCCTTGGCCTCAGCCAAGGAAACGCCTTCGTCCTTCGCGGCGCGTAGGATCGCGTCGGCCAGAGGATGTTCGCTGCCGCGTTCGAGACTGGCGGTCAGGCGAAGCAGCTCAAGCCGCTCAAGGCCGGCCACGGGCTGCAGGGCGGTCACTGCCGGGCGGCCTTCGGTCAGCGTGCCGGTCTTGTCGATCAAGAGGGTGTCGACCTTCTCGAAGCGTTCGAGGGCTTCGGCGTTCTTGATCAGCACCCCGGCCTGGGCGCCCCGTCCGACGCCGACCATGATCGAGATCGGCGTGGCCAGACCCAGCGCGCAGGGACAGGCGATGATCAGCACAGACACGGCGGCGACGAGGCCATAGCTGAAGCGCGGGTCGGGGCCGACCATCGCCCAGACCGCGAAGGCGATCACGGCGACGGCAATGACCGCCGGCACGAACCAGCCCGAGACCTGATCCGCCAGACGCTGGATCGGCGCGCGGCTGCGCTGGGCCTGGGCGACCATCTGAACGATCTGCGACAGCAGGGTGTCGGCCCCGACCTTGTCGGCGCGCATGACGAATGAGCCGGTCTTGTTGATCGCGCCGCCGATGACGGCTTCGCCGACCGTGCGGGTGACCGGCATGGACTCGCCGGTGACCATGGATTCGTCGAGTGCCGCGCGGCCTTCGACGATCTCGCCATCGACCGGGACCTTCTCGCCCGGACGGACCCGTAGGCGGTCACCGACCACGATCAAGTCCAGGGTGGCTTCCTCGTCGGTTCCGTCTGGGCGGATGCGCCGCGCCGTCTTGGGCGCGAGGTCGAGCAGGGCCTTCAACGCCCCGGAGGTCCGTTCACGGGCGCCCAGCTCCAGCACCTGGCCGAGCAGCACCAGCGCGGTAATCACCGCAGCCGCCTCAAAGTAGACCGGCACGCTGCCGTCCATGTTGCGGAAGGCGGCGGGGAAAACACCGGGCGCGGCCACCGCGACCACGCTGTAGACCCAGGCGACCCCGACCCCCATCGCGATCAGGGTGAACATGTTGAGGTTGCGGGTCCGGAGTGAGGCCCAGCCGCGCTCGAAGAACGGCCAGCCGGCCCACAGGACCACCGGCGTCGCCAGGGCGAACTGGACCCAGTTGGACAGCTGGCCTGGCATCAGGGCGTGCAGGTTGAAGAGATGGCTGCCCATCTCCAGCGCGAAGACCGGCAGGCTCAGCGCCACGGCGACCCAGAAGCGCCGCGTCATATCCGCGAGTTCGGGGTTGGGGCCGGAGTCGGCGGTGACCGTTTCCGGCTCCAGCGCCATGCCGCAGATCGGACAGGAGCCGGGACCGACCTGGCGGATCTGCGGATGCATGGGACAGGTGTAGATCGTGCCAGCGGGTGCGGGTGGCTCTTCCGCGCGATCCTTGGAGAGGTATTTCTCGGGATCAGCCTGGAACTTTGTCCGGCAACCAGCTGAGCAGAAGTGGTGGGTCAGCCCCGCGTGTTCGAGGTGATGTTTAGACGTGGCCGGATCGACCGACATGCCGCAGACCGGATCACGAACCTTGCCGTCCGCGACCGGACCATGATCGTGACTGTGGTGATGATCGGATGCATGCGTCTCGTTCATAGCGTCTCCTTGGGCAGATCGACCGCGACCACGAGACCTAGCTATATACCCCATGCGGGTATTTCAAGGATGCCTTGGCGGACTGGCAGAATTGGCGCGAACGCCGCGTTGGGCCGGTTAGGTCTTGCCCTTGCCGCCACAGCAGCCAGACGCCTTCTCAGCCATGGCGACGGGCTGGGCGATCTGAGCCGGCGGTTCGGGATTGCAGCAGCAGCCGGCCACATCCCGCGCATCGCCCGCAGGTTCGGTCAGAGCCGGCGGGTCACTGGCAGGAAAGCTCTGCTCAAGAGCCTGGTCGAGCTGTTGGCTCGTCTTGTTGTGGCGGGAGGTCATGATGGTGATGTCCGTTTCCATGGCCGCGATGCATGAACAGATGCATCAGCGGGCAGGCGAGAAAGAGAAGGTAGGGCAAGGCCCCAAGGGTGTGTCCCCAATGGTCTCGCAGCAGCCAGAACAGAGCGGCTGAGCCAACCGCGACGGCCGTCATCGTCAGAAAGGTTTTGAACCTAGGGGTCATGTCTGGCTCCCGAGGCGCCGTCTCAGCGCCGCTCAAGGCCCTTGAACAGGTTGTAGGCCATCGCCGTCAGGGCGCCGGTCAATGCGCCGAACGCCAGAGCCGCGCAAAGGCCGATGCCAAGCGCCAACCCCGAAGCCTCCGGAGCTGTCGTGAACAGGGCGACGAACATGTGCGAGGCGGGGAACGCGTTCAGGGCCGTGGCCGCCCAACACAGGGCGAAGTTTACGGCGAGCACCACGGCGCCAGTCGCCGCGCAGCGGACGACACCTAGCGGTGGCGTTGCGGGCGCGTGTGCATTGATCTCAGTCATCGCACTATCTCCGAGGGTTTCTGCGCGATGACTAGCTGACCAGCAAGGGTCACGCGTTGATAGGGATCAAACCCGGCCCGGCGATGCTTGTTCCGCCTGGGAGAGAGCATACTCGCCCTCCAAGCAGGGCGTCGGCCGACAATGCGACCGAGCATCCTGACCAACACCCCTGTGGGGTATGTGGAAAATACCCCCGGGCGGCTTATATCCGGGGTCCAAAGAGAGGTGCATCGTGAACCGCGAGAACAAGCCAAAACTGCTCAATCGCCTGAACCGGATCGAAGGTCAGGTGCGCGGCATCGCCCGGATGGTCGATGAAGATCGCTACTGCATCGACATCATGACCCAGCTTCAGGCGGTGAAGGCCGCCCTGTCGAAGGTCGAGACCGAACTCATGCGTGAGCATATCGACCACTGCGTCGCCTCCGCCATCAGCAGCGGGGACCCGCAAGAGCAGCGGCAGAAGGCCGACGAGCTGATCACGCTTTTGCAGCGGTCGATGCGATGAACGCCACCAACATCAACGACGCGGACAGCCCGCCATCGTCTCGTGCAAACGAGGGGTTCGGCATGGTCGCGCGTAAGTCTGGAGGCGGGCGGCATGATCGACGACCTGCCTCGATGGAGATGCACGGATGAAGCCCGGATTGCGCAATTTGCTGATCACGGTGGTCCTCGCCGTCCTGGCGGCCGGGGGCGGCGCCTCGCTCTGCGCCTACTATGTGATCAGCCACCAGACGGCCGGACCTTCGCTGCATGACACGGTCCACAGGGACCTGGACCTGACACCCGAACAGTCCCGCAAGCTCGACGCCATCGAGGGCAGATACGCGGTCGAACGCAAGGCGCTGGAAGCGGACGTTCGGGCGGCCAACCGTGAACTGGCCGCCGCGATCCGCGAAGGTCACAAGGACTCGCCGCAGGTCGAGGCCGCTATCGACCATCTGCACATGGCCATGGGCGCCCTGCAGAAGGCGACCATCGCCCATGTGTTCGACATGCGGGCGGTGCTGACGCCGCAACAGGCCAAGGCGTTCGACGCGGAAGTGATCGCGGCGCTCACACAAGAGGATCGGTGAGCCCGGACTTCGAAGCGCCGGACGACCAGCTTGCCGCCAGTGCAGTCGCGGGCGACGAGCGCGCTTTCGCTCGACTGATCGCCCGCCACAAGGACGGTCTCTATCGGTTCATTCGCCGCTACACGGGCAATCCTGACGAGGCCTACGACCTCCTGCAGGAGACCTTCGCGTCGGCCTGGACAGCCCTAAGACGCTATGATGCCGCCCGATCCTTTCCGACCTGGCTGCGGAGCATCGCGCTCAACAAATGCCGGGACTGGTCCCGGCGGCGCGCGGTGCGGCGTTGGCTCACATGGAGCGATCCCATCGACAGTCAGGCGGGACTGAACCTGACAGACGACACGCCATCGCCCGAGGCGGCGGTGGTGGAAAAGCAACGCCTCTCCCGGCTTGACCGGGCCGTGGCGAACCTGCCGCAAAGGCTCAAGGAGCCGCTGATCCTGACGGCGCTGGAAGAGCTCAGCCACGAAGACGCCGGCCGCATCCTTGGACTGACGGCGAAGGCCGTCGAGCTGCGGGTCTACCGCGCGCGCAAGGCGCTGGCGGAAGCTCTGGCCCTCGACGCGGTCTAGGCCTTCTTCGCGTGCGACGACCAGTGGATGTGGGTGATGAGCCAGGCCCCCTTCACCCGCTTCAGCACCATGGTTTCCGTGCCTTCCCGGTCCACCGGCTTGCCTTCATAGGTTCCCGTCGTGCGGCTCTGGGTCATGACCACGGCGAATGAGCCGCTGGTCGAGACGCGCCGGCTGATCACTTGGTCGGTCATGCCTGCGCTATAGGCGATGTCGCCCGGCAGATGTCCGGTGACGTATTCTTCCTTCGAGACCTCGACCCAGCCCTGTTCGTAGATGACCGCGTCGTCGGCCATTAACGCGGCAACCGCTGCGGCGTCGCCACGCTTCATCGCCGCATGGAACTGTTCGACAACGGCGGCTGGCGTCGCTGTCGCGGCAATGGCCGGGGCGACGGCGCTGGTCGCCACGACGAGGGTTGGGCCGCCAAGCAGGCAGAGAACCAGGGAAATGGCGCGCAATCTCATGTCGGGTCTCCGGTGTTGGATGTTTTGGTCGCTTGTCTGGAGGAACTGAGGTCGGCTTCGCATCCTTGATTGATGGCGCACACAGCCAGAGGAACCTCTCGATGGAACAGCATGACCACGCGATGATGAAGGCGCACTACCGACGTCTGCTTCTGATGACAGCCATGTCCTTCGTGGCGATGTACGTTCTGATGTACGCGATGGTTGATCGGTTCGCGAACATCCATCCCAGCTTCAACCAGGCCTACATGGCCGGACTGATGACCTCGCCCATGGTCGTCCTCGAACTGTTGCTGATGGGCATGATGTATCAGAACAAGCGCTGGAACGCGGGCATCCTCGTGACGGCCCTGGTTCTGGGCGTCGGTTGCTTCACCGCCATCCGCCAGCAGGCCTTCATCGGCGACCGCGACTTCGCCCGTTCGATGATCTCGCACCACGGCGCCGCGATCCTGATGTGCGGCGAGGCGCCGCTTTCGGACCAGAGGCTGCAAGAGCTTTGCCGCTCGATCATCACCGGGCAGCAGGCCGAAATCGACCAGATGACGGCGGTCCTGAACCAGGCGTCTCGCCGCTAACCCGCGCTGGGCGCGCTTTGGCCGCAGGGTCAGCCGGCCTAGAACCATGCGCGTAGGCCAATGACGAAGCTTGTGGCTTCGACATCCTTACCGGCGGCGCGGGCATAGTCGGCCGTGCCGCCGAACTTGCGGTCAAACGAGACGCCGACGTAGGGGGCGAACTCTCGCTTGATC
This sequence comes from uncultured Caulobacter sp., assembly GCA_937925635.1. Classification (GTDB taxonomy): domain Bacteria; phylum Pseudomonadota; class Alphaproteobacteria; order Caulobacterales; family Caulobacteraceae; genus Caulobacter. Next base: position 25,109 of record CALALX010000123.1, on the reverse strand, counting down.
TCGTAGCGGAGCCGCAGACCCAGCTCGATGTTGGCGACGCCGGAACCCAGCGCCAGTTCGGGAATATCCCGGCCGGACAGGTTGGCCTCGACGCGGGGCTGCAGGATCCAACGCTGGGTCAGGCGCAGGTCGTAGGTTCCCTCCAGTCGGCCGAGCAGCTCGCCCTTGCTGGACAGGAACAGGGCGCCCGATGTCTCGAACCAGTAGGGCGCGACACCTTCGAAACCGACCGTGGCGTAGGTGCGCTTCGGCCCCGACTGGAAATCCTGTCGAAGGCCCGCCTGAAGATCGAAATAGGGGCTGACGGCGCGCGAATAGAGGGCCTGCACCTCGGCGGCTTCCAGCTCGTCAGCGCCTTCGCCCTCGGTCTTCGCGACGAACCGATTGAGATCACCGCCGACCCAGGCTTCGCCCTCCCAGCGATAGCCGTTCTCGCCGTCACGAACCTGGAGTTCGCCGAGGCTGAGCATCACCTTGGAAATCAGGCTGCCGCCGTGCTCCATCCGCAGCTGAGCGCGGGCGCGGGCCATCGCGGCGGGATCGAATACGCCATCGGCGGCATAGTCTGTCGGAACCGGCGGGGCGGGCTCATCCCCCACCTCAGCGTCAGCGCCGCCGTGATCCATGCCTTCCATGCCCGGCATGCCGGCCATGCTGTCGGCAGCTTGCTCGCTTCCGGGCATGGAAGGCATCGTGTCGGCCGCTGCCGACGCATCGTTCGGCCCCGGCTCGGCGGCAGGCGGGGACACGGCCGGGCTTGCCGGCATGGTCGGGGGCATCGGGTGGCCAGAGTGCTGGGCAAGGGCGGGGCCGGCGGCAGCCGCCAGCAGCACCGTCAGGATCGCGGCGGCCTTCATGCGCCGTCTCCCGACATCGGGCGGATGCTGACCACCCGGAACATGCCCGCGTGCATGTGGTAGAGCATGTGGCAGTGGAAGGCCCAGTCGCCGGGGGCGTCGGCGGTTAGGTCGAAGGTCACTTTGCCGCCCGGCGCAACCGTCACGGTGTGCTTGCGTGGACGCCTGCCCTTCGGCCCGACCAGCAGCTCGAAGAAGTGGCCGTGGATGTGCATCGGGTGGGCCATCATCGAGTCATTGACCAGCGTCACCCGCACCCGCTCGTTCAGCCGGAAGGGGATGGGTTTGGTCACCTCGCTGTAGGTCTCCCCGTCGAACGACCACATGAACCGCTCCATGTTGCCGGTCAGGTGCAGCTCCAGCGCGCGTGACGGGGTCCGCGTGTCCGGGTTGGGATCGAGCGCCTCCAGGTCGGTGTAGAGCAGCACCTTGTGACCGACATATTCCAGGCCTTGGCCAGGCTCGCCAGTGCGGTCCACGGGCATGGGCGAGATGGTCTGGACACCCGGCCCCATGGCCACCTGCGGGGCATTTTCGCCGTTGCGCATGGACATATCCATGTCCATCGCCATGCCGCCCTCACCGCCCATATCCATGCCGGACATATCCATTCCCATGTCCTTCATGGTGGCCAGCGGACGCCCTCGCAGGGGCGGGACGGCCGCGACCATTCCCGAACGGGGCGCGAGGGTAGCGCGGCCCATGCCCGAACGATCAACCGCCTCAGCGACAAGGGTGAAGGCCCTGTCCTGCGTCGGCTGGACGATGACGTCGAAGGTCTCGGCGATCGATATCTGGAACTCCTCGACATCGACCGGTTTGACGTTCTGCCCGTCCGACTGGACGACCGTCATCAAAAGGCCGGGGATGCGGACGTTGAAGATGGTCATGGCGGCGGCATTGATGAACCGCAGCCGCACCCGCTCGCCCGGATTGAACAACGCCGTCCAGTTGTCGTCGGGGCCGTGGCCGTTGATCAGGAAGGTGTAGACCGACCCGGTGACATCGGAGACGTCGGTCGGGTCCATCCGCATCTTCGCCCACTCGACCCGATCCTTGAGGTTCTGGTCCTGGCCGGCGAGCAGGTCGGCGACGGTCTCTTTCTGGAAATTGAAGACCCCGGCCTGTTGCTTCAGCTTCCGGAAAATCTCGTGTGGATGCATGAAGGCGAAGTCGGAAAGCACCACCACATACTCGCGGTCATAGGCGACCGGATCGGCATCTTTGGGTTCGATCACGATGGGACCATAGTGCCCCTCCTGCTCCTGAAGGCCGGAGTGGCTGTGATACCAGTAGGTCCCCGCCTGCTGGACCGGGAACTCATAGACGAAGGTCTCGCCGGGCTTGATGCCCGGGAAGCTGACGCCGGGAACGCCGTCCATCTGGAAGGGCAGGATGAGGCCGTGCCAGTGGATCGAAGTGTCCTCGTCCAGGTCATTGGTCACCGCGATGCGGGCGATCTGGCCTTCCTTCAGCCGGATCAGCGGCCCCGGCACGGTGCCGTTGATGGTCACCGCATGACCCTTGCGGCCATCGACCGGCCAGGCCGTATGGCCGATGCGCAACTTGATATCTCCGCCGGAAACGGTGGGAAGGTCTCTGACCAGGCCGGGGGAATTACTTCGCGCCCAGGCGGGGAAGAGGCTGGTCATCGCCAGCCCGGCTCCCAATAGGCCGGCGTTCTTCAAGAGCATGCGACGGGCGATTGTGGGCATCAAAACCTCGGTTGGACGGAGCCGGCGAAGCGACGGCTTCCTGTCAGTTTTTCGGATCGCCCCACGCCCCCGAGGACAATCCAGCGCAATAGGGGAACGTCAGAACTTCATATGCGCGGCGCCGTGAGTGACCACCGCCCCGAAATAGGCCTGCACCAGGATCAGCACCACGGCGACGGCGAGCAGCGCCTCATAGCCGCGCGAACTCAGACGCATAGCCGCCTGGTCAGCTGGCCTTTTGAGGAACCACAGCGCCAACATCAGAAATGGCATCGCGGTGCCTAGCCAACGGTGGATCGTCAGGACGAGACCGTCTTCAGGTGTCGGCAATCCCGCGTTCAGCCATCCCAATGGCGCGGCGACAAATGCGCCCGCGACGGCCACGGCGAGCAGGGTCTTGTTGCTCGCGGTGTGGATCGGACGACGCCGGACCACAGCCAAACACTCAAGGAAGGCCACCGTTACGAGCAGCGCTATCGGAAAGTGAACGATCGCGGGGTGCCACATGCCAAGCCAGGCCATCAACCGACCCTCAAAGGTCTTGGGCCTCGTCATATCCATGCCGGACATCATGCCGCCGTCACCGTCACCTGACGGCCAGGCCATGTCGGTGACAGGCATATCCTCGGGCGATACTGGCCCTGCGGCTGGCCCCGTCGTTGCGGCCGCTACCGGCGCGGGATGTTCCTCGCCCTCGTGGGCGCTGAGGGTCGAGACGGCGATGCCCGCCGCTAGCACCAGTCCCAGCAGGCCGGCCAGCCAAGGCCTCACAGTCGTGTTCGTCATGGCATTCGCCCCGTTGTCTCTTCGGTGGTGGTGGCGGAGGGAGCCGTCAGGACCACCCACGCGCCTTGCCTCACATCACATGGATTTCGGAGACGACCGGCTTGCCGTGTTCGTTTTTCAGAACGAAGTGGACCTTCTTGCCGACCGTGACGCCCTTCAGAACAGCGGCGGACTCGACCTTGAACTTCATCGTCATGGCGGGCCATTTCAGCGCGGCGATAGGTCCGTGCGCGATCACCACCGTGCCGGCCTTGACGTCCACCGCCTTGATCACGCCTTCGCCGGACGCGGCCTGGGGCGCGGCGCCATGGTCTTCGCCGTTGTGGGCCAGAGCGGGAACGGTCATCCCGGCGGTCGAAAGGGCTGCGGTCAGCGCCGCGATCATCAGACTGGACTTCATCACAAACTCCTCAGGTCTCTCGGTTCGGTGCGCCTTGGCGCTTCAGGTGGGTATACGCGCCCGGCCCGGGCAGCCCTCATCGCCTGGGTGATGAGGGAGGAAGAAAAACCCCTGAATCATCTGGGGGATTTGAAAAGCTGGCGCGTATAATTGAGGGAGCGCAGTGCTCTGGACGCCGGACATGAACGACCGATTGGACAGCTTGCTGACGCAGCTCCGCGACCAGGATCTGGATCGCGAGCTGAGCGCTGTCGAATATAATGTGCGGCAGCGCATTGCGCATGACCGGGCGGCCAGGACAGGTCTCGCACCAACCCGCATGGCGGCGGTCGGCGTAGCGCTCCTCTTGGGAACCAGCGTCGGCGGCCTGACCGCCGCGTCGGCCATCGCCGCGCCCAAGCCGTCGATCTTCGCGAGCGCCGACGCCCTCGCTCCCTCGACCCTGCTTGAAGGGCGGCGATGATCTAACCTCTGCTCGACCCGCCAAGTGCGGTCAGTGAGCGACGTGGCCGTGTCTGTGATGCAGATCGGGAAAGTGCGGATGGCTGTGGATCAGGCGGGAATGTGCGTGCCTGTGCGTATGCGGTTCTCCGACCGGATCATCTGGATGATGCTGGTGTTGATGGTGATCGTCATGGACATGGGCGTGCTCATGCTCCAGCGGCTCGTGGACATGATCGTGGTCGTGACGCTCGACGAGGTGCAGATACAGGCCCACCGCCATCAACGCCGCCGCCAGCGCCAGAGGAACGGTCAGGGCCTCGCCGAACATGGCGATAGCCAGCAACGCGCCGATGAACGGCGCTGTCGAGAAATATGCCCCCGTCCGGGCCGTGCCGAGGAAGCGAAGCCCCAGGACGAACAGCACCAGACTGACCCCGTAACCGAGGAAGCCGACCACGCCTGCCGCCGCCGTAAGCCCTATGGATGGCAGCTTCGCCCCCAACGACAGTGCGAGGGTCAGGTTCACGGCTCCAGCGACCAAACCCTTGATCATGGCGATCTGCACAGGATCCGAGCCGCTGACCTTGCGGGTCAGATTGTTGTCGATGCCCCAGGCCAGACAGGCTCCGGCAATGGCGAGCGAGCCGGTGCCGCCGCCGCCGAACCTCTGACCCGGCTGCCACGACAGCAGCACAGCACCGCCGAGGATCGCCAACGCGCCGAGCAGCAGCCGTCGATCCACGTTCTCGCGGAAGGCCAGCCAGGCGATGGCCATGGTCGCCAGCCCTTCGAGATTGAGCAGCAGAGCGGCGGTCGAGGCTGCCGTGGTGGTCAGGCCGATCATCAGCAGAAGGGGACCGGCGACGCCGCCTGACAGCACCACCAGCGCCATCCAGCCCACATCCTTGCGGCCAAGCTGAGCCTCGCCGGTCGATCGACCGATGAGTCCACGGCCGAAGTGAATGATCGCCAGTCCAAGGCCAGAGCCCAGATACAGCAGGCCCGCCAGCAGCCACGGGCTAACGCCGTCGCCTAGCAGCGCCTTGGCCAGCGGCGTGCTGGCCCCGAACAACGCCGCTGATGCGAGGGCGAGTGGGGCGCCCGGCCACGCCATGTAGGACTTCAGGTTCATTCGGTCCTCGGCAAGGGGTTGAGTTTAGATTGACCACGCGAGGGCCCCCGGCATGCCTAGCTGGGGCTACTGCGCCTGGATAGCCGTCACCTCACCCGTTCCGCCGGCCATCTTCAGTTCGAACGAGACCTTGTCGCCGACCTTCACGGCGTCGAGCAGGCTGGCCGGGGTCGCCTTGAACTCCATCTCCATGGCGGGCCATTTGATTTCGGCGATCGGGCCGTGGTCGAGGGTGATCGTGCCGGCGGTCTTGTCGATGGCCGTGACCGTGCCGGTTCCCTTGGCCATCATCGCGCCGGCCATGTCCATGCCGGGGGCCATGCCGTCAGCGCCTGGGGCCGCCGTCGGGGCCGCCTGTTCGGCATTGACCGCTGGCGCGGGCGTCTTCTCGCCACAGCCCGCGAGGACTGTTCCCATAGCGGCGACGGTCAGGATCAGGGTGAGGCGCTTCATGGTGTGTCTCCTTGTTGAAGCGGTTGAACGGAACGGGCGCGACGCCGCCGCAGCAGCAGCCAGGCGGCGGGAACGATGAGCATCGACAGCAGCGGCGCGGTCAGCATGCCGCCGATCATCGGGGCGGCGATGCGGCTCATCACCTCCGACCCGGCCCCATGGCCGAGCAGGATGGGTAGCAAGCCCGCGAGGATCACCGCGACGGTCATGGCCTTTGGTCTTACGCGCAGCAGCGCGCCTTCCCTCACGGCGGCCTCGACCTGAGCGATGTCCGGGTGGTCGCCACGTTCGGCCAGGGCGTGCTTGAGGTAGATCAGCATCACCACCCCGAACTCGGCGGCGACACCTGACAACGCGATGAACCCGACGCCGGTTGCGACCGACTGGTTGTAGCCGAGCAGATAGAGGGTCCAGATGCCCCCGGTGAGGGCGAACGGCAGCGTGCCCATGATCAACGCCGCCTCGTCGAACCGCCGGAAGATCACATAAAGCAGGACGAAGATGATCAGCAGCGTGGCCGGCACGACCAGCTTCAATCGCGCCATGGCCCGCTCCAGGAACTCGAACTGACCGGAGTAGGCGATGGAAACGCCGGGCGAGAGCCGGACATCCTTGGCCACGGCCGTGCGCAGGTCCTTGACTACGGACGCCAGATCGCGCCCCCGCACGTCTACATAGACCCAGGTCGAGGGCCGCCCGTTCTCGGTCTTCAGCATCGGCGGGCCGTCGGCGACCGTGACCGCCGCCACGGTTCCCAGCGTGATCTGCTGGCCGGACGGCGTCAGGATCGGCAGGGCGCGCAGGCCCTCCAGGCTGTCCCTGATCTCTCGCGGATAGCGGACGCTGATCGGGTAACGCGCCAGGCCCTCGACCGTCTGGCCGATGGTCTCGCCGCCGATCGCGCCGGCGACGATTTCCTGCACATCGGCGATGTTGAGACCAAACCTCGCGGCGGCGGCGCGGTCGATGTCGATGTCCACGTAACGCCCACCCGCAAGGCGCTCGGCGAGCGCCGAGCTGACGCCGGGCGTACGCCTGGCCACCGCTTCCACGTCGTGGGCGATGCGGTCCAGTTCGGTCAGATCGGCGCCGGACACCTTCACGCCGATCGGACTCTTGATGCCGGTGGCCAGCATGTCGATGCGGTTGCGGATCGGCGGCACCCAGACGTTTGCCAGGCCGGGAACCTGGACGGCGCGGTCCAGCGCCTCGACCAGCCGCTCGGGGGTCATGCCGGGCCGCCACTGGTCGCGGGGCTTGAACTGGATGGTGGTCTCGAACATCTCCAAGGGCGCGGGATCGGTGGCGCTTTCGGCGCGCCCGGCCTTGCCGAACACGCTCTTCACCTCCGGCACCGTGCGGATCATCCGGTCGGTCTGTTGCAGCAACTGCGAAGCCTTGGCGGCCGACAGGCCGGGTAGGGCGGATGGCATGTAGAGCAGGTCGCCCTCATCCATCAGCGGTATGAACTCGCCGCCGAGTTGGGACAGCGGCCAGGCGGTCGTGGCGAAAACCAGGGCGGCGATGACCAGGGCGGTCCGGGGCCGGTCCAGCACCCAGCCGAGCGCGGGCCGGTAGACCGCGGTGAGCCAGCGGTTGATGAAATTGTCCTGTTCGGCAGGGATGCGCCCGCGGATCAGCCAGCCCATCAGCACCGGCACCAGGGTCACCGACAGCAGAGCCGCCCCGGCCATGGCGTAGGTCTTGGTGAAGGCGAGGGGCGAGAACAGCCGCCCCTCCTGGGCCTGCAGGGTGAACACCGGCACGAAGGAGAGGGTGATGATCACCAGGCTGAAAAACAGCGCCGGCCCGACCTCGACGGCGGCGTCGGTGATCACCCGCCAGCGTTCGTCGCCTTCGAGCCTTTTGCCGGGATGATCGTGCTCCCAGCGTTCGATCTTTTTGTGGGCGTTCTCGATCATCACCACTGCCGCATCGACCATGGCCCCGATGGCGATGGCGATGCCGCCCAGCGACATGATGTCGGCGTTCACCCCCTGCAGCCGCATGATGATGAAGGCGATCAGCACGCCCAGCGGCAGGGTCAGGATGGCCACCAGCGCCGAGCGGACGTGCCAGAGGAACAGTCCGCAGACGAGGGCGACGATGATGAACTCCTCGCCGAGCTTGCCGGTCAGGTTCTCGATGGCGCGGTCGATGAGTTGCGAGCGGTCGTAGGTGGTGACCACCTCCACGCCCGGCGGCAGGCTGCGTTTCAGCTCGTCGAGCCTGGCCTGCACCGCCTTGATGGTGGCGCGGGCGTTTTCGCCGGAACGCAGGATGATGACCCCGCCGGCGGCCTCGCCCTGGCCGTCCAGTTCGGCGATGCCGCGCCGCATCTCCGGCCCGACCTGGATCGTCGCGACGTCGCCGAGCAGAACCGGTGTCCCGCCGGCGGAGCGCAGCGGCACGGCCCGGAAGTCGTCGAGCGTCGTCAGATAGCCGCTGGCCCGGACCATGTATTCGGCCTCGGCCAGCTCCAGCACCGAGCCGCCGGTCTCGCCGTTGGCGCGGTTTATGGCCTCGATGACCTGTTGGTGGGTGACGCCATAGGCCGCCAGTTTCACCGGATCGAGGACGACCTGGTACTGCTTGACCATGCCGCCGATGCTGGCCACCTCGGCTACGCCCGGCAGGCTCTTCAACTCGTAGCGCAGGAACCAGTCCTGCAGACTGCGCAGCTGCGAGAGGTCATGACGACCGGTGCGGTCGACCAGGGCGTACTCGTAGACCCAGCCCACGCCGGTGGCGTCCGGGCCAAGGGCGGGGCGGGCCGTGTCCGGCAGTCGGCCCTGAACCTGGTTGAGGTATTCCAGAACCCGGGACCGCGCCCAGTAGAGGTCCGTCCCGTCCTTGAACAGCACATAGACGAAGCTGTCGCCGAAGAAGGAATAGCCGCGCACGACCCTCGCGCCCGGCACCGACAGCATGGTGGTGGCCAGCGGATAGGTGACCTGGTTCTCGACGATCTGTGGGGCCTGGCCGGGATAGCTGGTGCGAATGACCACCTGCACATCGGAGAGATCGGGCAGGGCGTCGACGGCGGTGGTGCGAACCGCCCAGACGCCGGTTCCGATCACCGCCAGAGCCGCCAGAACGACGAAGAAGCGATTGGCGACCGACCAGCGGATGAGGGCGGCGATCACGGCCGATCTCCGATCGGACGGGCCGCGACGCCGGCGAGGCTGGCCTCGGAGTCGATCAGGAACTGACCGGAAGCGACAACCTTCTCGCCGTCCGCCAAGCCGGCGAGGACTTCGGTCTTGCCGCCCACTTCACGGCCCGTCCGGATCTCCGCGGGTTGGTAGCGGCCGCCGTCGAGGGCCAGCATGACCAGGGTGCGCTTGCCGGTGCGGATGACGGCTTCCGACGGGACCAGCAGGGCGGGACTTGCGGTCGCGCCGAGCTGAACCGCGGCGAACATGCCGGGTGTCAGTCGACCGCTCCGGTTGGAAAGCTCGATCCGCGCGGTCAGGGTCCGGGTCTCACCCTGCGCCTCGGGAAGCAAAGTCGAGACGCGGCCGGCGAAGGTCTCTCCAGGGAAGGCGGCGAGAGTCACGCTGACCGGCGAGCCCGATCGAACCTGTCCCGCCAGGGCTTCCGGGATGGCGGCGTTGACCCAGACCGTACCGAGGCCGTTGATCTCGGCCAGGGTCTGGCCGGCCATGACGGTCATGCCGGCCCTGACGTTCAGCGTGCGGATCACCCCGCCGGTCGGGGTCGAGATGGTCACCACCGTTTGGGGACGGCCGGTGCGCTCGATCTGGTCGATCAGTCGATCAGACATGCCGAGCAGCGCCAGTCGCTGCCGCGCCGCGCGCGTCAGCCCCGCATCCCCCGTGCGACGGACCGCGAGATACTCGGCCTGGGCGCCGCCCCACTCGGGAACCAGCACATCGGCCAGCGGCGCGCCGGCGCGGACAACATCGCCCGGCGCGTGGTTGTAGACCCGCTGGACGAAGCCGGCGGCCCGCGCCTGCACGATGGCCATGTCACGCTGATTGAAGTCCACCACGCCCGTCGCCGTGAGACCGGATGGCAAGGTTCCGCGCGTGACCGCGACAACCCGGCCGCCGAGGTTCTGCAGGCTGGCCGGATCGATACGAACCCCGGCCTCGCCGGTCTCCCCGGCGTATTTCGGGATCAGATCCATGCCCATGGAGGACTTGCCAGGCCCGGGATAACGCTCCGCCGGCAGCATCGGGTCGTACCAGTAGAGGATTTTGCGCTCGGCGCCCTTGCTCTGGGGCGTGGAAGTAACCGACGGCTGCCCCAGACGCGCCAGGCCATAACCGCCCGCGCCGGCGACCAGCACCAGCGCCAGGGCCGCAACGACCACTTGCGTCGTCGAAACTCGATTGAACGCGCTCATGATGCGTCGCTCCCGTAGGTGATGTTGATCCGCACGGCCTCGCGCAGGGCTTCGGCTTCCTTGTCGAGGAGATCGAGCTTTGCGTCCGCCAGGGTGGTGAAGGCGGCGAGCACGTCCGCCAGGCCGGCTGTTCCGGCGGCATAGCTTGCGGTTTCGAGGTCCGCCCGGCGAAGCGCCAGCGGCAGTCGGCTGTCTCGCGCCCGCGCCCAAAGTTCCCGACGCATCTGCCAGGTGGCGAGGTCGCCATCCAGTTCGGCGGCCAGCTGTCTGCGAGCCGTCTCCCGGTCGACTCTCGCCCGGCTGGCGTCGGCGGAACGGGCGTCGATCATCGGACCCTGCCGCTCTCCCTTGCGAAGCGGAAGGGACACCGTGACCCGTGCCGAGACCATGTCACCAAACATCGGGTCGCGGCGCTGATAGGCCAGCTCCCAGGTCCAGTCCGGCGTCAGCGAGGCCCGGGCTCCGGCCAGATCCGCATCGGCCAGCCGGGCGGCGGCGTCATAGGCCAGCAGGGTCGGATGGCGGTCCAGACCTGCCCGCACCATGACGGGATCGACTTCCCAGCGCGGCGGCTCGCCGCTCACCGAGGCCTCTGGATCGCCAGTCCACCGCACCAGCGCCGCCTTGGCCTTCGCAAGATCGGCCATCAGCGCGCTGCGACGATCAGCGATGGCCAGCAGCCATTCGGCCGGCTCGATGGTCTCGGCGGGTCTGGCCCCCCGCGTCACAGCCGAGGGCGCGGTGTCGAGGATCGGCGTGAGAGCTTTCTCCACCTCGTCCAGCGCCGCCAGCCGCTTCTGGGCGTAGTAGAGGTCGACCCAGGCCTGGGCGACGGCCAGTCGGACCGCCCTCCTTTCAAGGTCTGTCTGGGCGTCCGCCATCCCAATCTCGGCGCCGGCGCGTTCGACGGCCGCCCGACGAGCGAGACGGCTGGGCATGTCCTGCATCACCCCGACGCTGGCCATGGTCATTTCGTCCGCCCCAAAGCGACCCGCCATGGGGCCGCTGATTGGCAGGTTCTCGACCCCCAGGGCCAGTTTGGGGTCGGGCAAGGACCCGGCGCTGCGGCTGGCCGAGCGCGCCGCGTCAACGCGCAGGGCGGCGGCCTTGAGGCTCGGCGCGGTCTCGCCGGCGCGGGCCAGCGCTTGATCAAAAGTCAGCGGCTCGGCGTGGGCCGATACGGCGGTGGCGCTCAGGGCAAGCAGCCACGCCAGTTTCAAGGGAGACATGCTCCAAACTCCTCATGACGGCGCGCGAGCGCCAGCGGCCGGCGCACAGAGGGGCCGGCGGTCAGTCGAGGGTCAGAGCGCGATGGGAGGTCGTATGTCCCGGTCGGGCGGCAGGGACGCAAGCGTCCGCGTCGGGGCCTGGAAGAGATCGGCCTGGTCGAAGGCGATAGTCGCGACATCGACGCTCGCGGCGGGCAGCGCGGCGGCCGTGGCGAAGCAGGCCATGCCCGGCTTGCAGGGCGCCGTCTGGTCGGGGGCCCCCTTGCCATGATCGCAGCAATCCATCTCGGCGTTGTCCGCCATAGACATGCCGGTCGCTTCCATCTGGCACGGTGTCGCCGACATGGCGCGCGCCGAGGGCGCAGCGACCAGCGGCAAGGCCAGCGCGGCGGTCCAGACCAGCAGAAGGGCGAGCAATCGGATCAGACGAAATCTCCTGAGCATCAACGATGCCCCCAAGTGGCAGGAGACTCAATGACTCAAGTCAATAACTGTCGTCCTGCTGCCCCAATCGCCGAGCATCCGGGTCCTGGATTGTCAAAAAGGCAAACGAACTATGATCAATAATCGGCTGAGTGAGGACCTCGCCAAAGTTCCGGCGGTCACGCTGGGATTCTGGATCATAAAAGTCCTGGCGACCACGCTGGGCGAAACAGGCGGCGACACGCTGTCGATGACCTACAATCTCGGCTACCTGATCAGCAGCGCCATTTTCGTCGTTCCGCTGATTGTCCTTGTGTTCGCTCAGGTGGCCGCTGGCCGCTTTCATCCTTTCCTGTACTGGGCGACGATCATCGCCTCGACCACGGCGGGGACGACGATGGCGGACTTCGCCACGCGGTCACTCAGCATCGGCTATGCTGGCGGATCAGCGCTGCTGCTAGGCTGCGTTCTAGTCTCGCTCCTTGCCTGGCGGCTTGCGACCGGCAGCGTCGCTGTCGAGACCGTAAGCGGCGCACGGTCTGAAATCTTCTACTGGATCACGATCACCTTCTCCCAGACTCTGGGCACGGCGCTGGGCGACTGGGCAGCGGATGACGGTGGGCTGGGTTACCTTGGCGGCGCGGCTGTCTTCGGAGGAACGCTGCTTGTACTGGTCGGAATCTGGCGGTTCACCAGCGTGAGCCGGGTGCTGCTGTTCTGGGTTGCGTTTATCCTGACCCGGCCGTTGGGGGCCACGGTTGGCGACTTCCTGGATAAGCCGCTCGCCAAGGGAGGTCTGGACCTAAGCAGGCCGTTGGCGTCGGCCGTTCTGCTGGCTGCGATTATTGCGTTTGTCATGCTGATCCCGCAACGCCCCGGCGCGCACCCCCGAAGCAGCTAGCGGAGCTGGTCCAACCGCTCGATCCTGTCGGCGAGGTGGGCGAGCTCAACCTCCACCCATGGCAAACAAAGATCAGAATCGTTCGCAAAAAGACTTGCGCCTCTAGTGGCTTGAGGGTTTAGGCCGGGTCCAGCCTTCGAAGGATCTTCCATGTCTCTTTCGCCAGATCGCCGAGAACCCGGACTGCATCGTTTCCTCGGCCTTCTTCCGGTCGCTCTCGCCGTCGTTTTCGCGCTTCTGTTGGGCACGAACGCCCAAGCCGCCGTGACACCGGCGGAGACCGTGTGGCGGCTTCTCGATTATGTGGCGGTTGATTATCCCGGCGCCGTTCGAGACGGGCGCATCATTAGCGCCGCCGAATACGCGGAGATGTCGGAGTTCTCCGAGACGGTCGTCACGCAGATGGCCACCTTGCCGCCAACCAAGGGCAAGCCGGGTCTTCTGAAGCAGGCCGAAGCCCTGAAGCTGGCCATCGCAGCGAAGCGGTCGCCCGCCGAGGTCGCCGGTCTGGCCCGTGGGTTGGCGACCGACCTGTTGGCGGCCTACCCCGTGCCACTCGCCCCCTCAACGGCGCCTGATCTGGTGCGGGGTGCCACCCTCTACAGCGAAAATTGCGCTTCCTGCCACGGGGCGACCGGAGATGGAAATGGCCCGATGGCGAAAGGGCTCGACCCCGCTCCCATCGCGTTCACAGATCAGGACCGAGCCCGAAACAGAAGCGTGTTCGGTCTCTATCAAGTCATCGAGCAAGGGCTGGACGGGACGGCTATGCCGAGCTTCGCTCACCTTTCGTCGGGCGACCGCTGGGCGCTGGCGTTCTATGTCGGCGGCCTGTCCCAGGACGAGAGGGCCAGGAGCCGGGGAGAGGCACTATGGAAGGGCGACGCGAACCTGCGCGGCCAGTTCCCCAACCTGGAAACCCTGACCAAGACCACGCCTGCGGAACTGGCCCGGACGGTTGGCGTCGGCAGAGCTGACGACCTCATGGCCTATCTGCGGCGCTCCCCCGGCGTGCTGGCTGAGCAGCGGGACGGCTCATTGGCATTCGCCAGGAGCAGGCTGAAGGCGACGGTTAACGCCTACGCCGCCGGAAACACCCGCGACGCGGGGGCCATGGCCTTGTCCACCTACCTGGACGGCATCGAGCCGTTCGAGCCCGCCATCGCCGCCCGTGATCCCAAACTCCTGGCCCGGATCGAAGCCGCGATGGTCGAGTTCCGGTCCCGGATCGGGGGAGGCGGATCAATCGAGAGTGTTCGACAGCAGGCGACCGTGATCGAGGGCCTACTGGCTGAGGGCGACGCTGTCCTCGCCCCCACGCAAGCCGATACGACGGCGGCGTTCGTCGGCGCCTTCACCATCCTGCTGCGCGAGGGGCTCGAAGCCCTGTTGATCGTCGTTGCCATGATCGCCTTCCTCAAGAAGGCCGAGCGACAGGATGTGCTCCCCTATGTCCACGGTGGATGGGTGGCCGCACTTGCTGCCGGTGTCCTCACCTGGGCAGCGGCGACCTTCTTCATCTCCATCAGCGGTGCGCAGCGTGAGTTGACCGAGGGCTTCGGCGGCCTGTTCGCTGCAGCCGTTCTCCTGAGCGTCGGGATATGGATGCACGGGAAGAGTCAGGCGGACGCTTGGCAGCGATACATCAGAGAACGCCTGTCCAAAGCCCTGTCGCGGGGCTCGGCGTGGTTCCTGTTCTTGCTGGCCTTCGTGGTGGTCTATCGCGAAGTCTTCGAGACGATCCTGTTCTTCGCCGCTCTGTGGAGCAAGGAGACGGCGGGCTCGGTGCTGGGGGGTTCGGGGCTGGCTCTGGCGGCCTTGGCGGCAATTGCCTGGGCCATGCTGCGCTACAGCAGCCGCCTCCCCATCGCCAAGTTCTTCGCCTTCAGCGCGGCGCTGGTCGCCATCCTGGCCTTCGTTCTGGCAGGAAAGGGTCTCGCGGCCCTTCAGGAAGCCGGGATAGTTGCGGCTACCCGGATCGCGGGACTGCCGAAGCTCGATCTGGTCGGCTTTTATCCGACGTGGCAGACCGTCCTATTGCAGCTTGCCGTCGTCGCCATCCTGATCGCTGGCTATGTCTACAATCGCCGCAAGCGTCAGTCGGAAGAGGCGTAGGGGGCCGAGCCGATGGACCGGCGGTCAGTGCCGGTCTTCCTGGCAAAGCCGATGGTCACTGAGCACCTCGATCACCTTGCAGTCGGCGGCGATACCCAAGCCACAGTTGGTGGTCATCCGCACCAGTTCAGCGCGTAGCCGGGTAAGCTGGTCGATCTTCTGATCGACAGCTTCGAGATGGTCTTGGGCGATACGGTCCGCCTCGGCGCACGGGAGATTGGGACGGTCGGCCAAGCCCAGCAGGGCCTCGATATCCTTGATTTCGAAACCAAGCTGACGGGCATGCCGAATGAACCGCAGGCGTTGGATTGCCTCCGGACCGTAAACCCGCTGATCGCTCTGGGTCCGGGCGGGCGTCGGCATCAGGCCGATCTGCTCGTAAAATCGGATCGTGGGAACCTTGACCTCGGCTTCCTTGGCAAGGCGTCCGATGGACAGGTCGGGCATGGTCAAACTCCTAAACGCGTCCTCTCAACATAGGGCTTGATCCTCTAGTGGCTAGAGCTTGTAGGAGCAGTTCATGGCCCATGATACTCCTCTCGCCAAACCCGCCGTTTCCGGCTGCTGCAGTCAAACCGCGCCTTTCGATGGGGCGACGCCGGAATACCGCCGGGTTCTCGGTTGGGTGATCGGGATCAACTTCGTCGGGTTCGTCGTCGTGGCCTCGGGCGGCTTGCTGGCCGGATCGGCGTCCCTCGCCGCGAACGCCCTCGACTTCCTGGCCGACGCCGCGACCTACGCCCTTAGTCTCTGGGTCATCGGCAAGAGCGTCTCGATCCGTAGCGGCGCGGCCCTGGTGAAGGGCGCGAGCCTCAGCCTGTTGGCCGTGTCGGTCCTCGGCTTCGCGATCTGGCGTGCGGTCAACGGCGTGCCGCCGGAAGGCTTCGCAATCTCAAGCCTCGGCCTCTTCGGCGCGGCGGCCAATCTGGTGGCGGCGATCCTGCTGTCGAAGTATCGCGATGGCGACGCCAACGTCCGCTCGGTCTGGCTCTGCACCCGCAACGACCTGATCCAGTGCCTCGCCGTGGTCGGCGTCGGCGCCGTGGTCTGGCTGACCCACTCGCGCTGGCCCGATCTGATCGCGGGCGGCGTCCTGGCTGCGGTCTTCCTGCAATCGGCATGGTCGATCACCGTCCAGGCTTTGGACGAGCGTCGCGATGCTCTCGCGGCAGCGCATTGATCCCGAAGGCCGACGCAGCTAGTTCAGCACAGACATGATCATCACCGCGCATCTCTCGCGATTCCTGGAACGGCTGGCCAAGCCGTTGCTGGTGATCTGCGTGCTGATGTTGGCGGTCGGGCCGATTGCTGATGGTCTGGTATGTGGTTCCGAGCCTGCCTCAGCCGAAGTCGAGATGCTGAAATCCGATCTCGGCGGCGACGACGACATCGCCACCGGCATTGATCATGCGGTTTGCGCCCACGGCCACTGCCATGATGCTCCGCCGCTGGCCAACGGCGGCGAGGCCCGCGTCACCAGTATTCGATACGTTGAAGCCGAAGCCATCTTCTCGGTCTCCGTCCAGCCACCCTCCGCAACCCAGCCAACCCTGAAACGTCCGCCCCGAGTCTGACCGCGACCCGCGCATCCGTGCGCGTCCGCCCTTGTCAGAACCGAAGCAGGACCTTCCATGTCTTCTCCATACCTGTCGCGCTGCGCCGCTTTCGGCGCCGCGATGCTGTTGGCGAGTTTCGCCAGCAGCGCATTCGCCGAACCCGTCACCCTTGCCCAGGCGCTTGACCGCGCCCAGGTGGGGTCTCCTCTCATCACCGCCGCAGAAGTCGATGTTCGGGCCGCCGAAGGACGCGCTCGTCAGGCCGGCCTGTTGCCCAACCCCGAAATCGACCTCGCCACCGAGAATGTCGGCGGCACCGGCAGCCTGACAGGCGTTCAGTCCGCCGAAACCACCCTCTCCATCGGACAGCGTTTCGAGTTGGGCGGCAAACGCTCCGCTCGCCTGAACGCTGCCCGCGCCGAAGTCGAGACGGCGGGGCTCCGGCTACGGATCGCCCGCGCGGATCTGGCGAAAGAGGTTCGAGAAGCCTTCGCCCAAGCCGTCGCCGCCAAGCGTCGTGTTGACCTGGCGAGAAACCAGTTCGTCCGCGCCGAGAGCCTCCAGAAGATCGCCGTCACGCTCGTGGAGGCCGGTCGAGAGCCGCCGTTGCGCGCCTTGCGGGCGCGCACCGTCACACTGGAGGCGGTGGGGCGGGTCCGGGCGGCTGACGCCGACTATGCGGCAGCCCAGCGGGCACTGGCCGCGTTGTGGGGCGGGTCTGAAAACCTGCCCGATCCTGTCGTTACCGAAGAGGCGGCCCCAGCATCGGTCGTCGATCCAACCGCCGTGCTGGATGTTCGGCTCGCCGAGGCTGAATTGGAGACCGCCATTGCCGCCGAGCGCCGGGAACGGACGCTCTCCCGTCCCGACGTGACGGTCAGCGTCGGCGGCCGTCGTCTCGCCGCATCGGACGAGACGGCGATGGTTGTCGGCCTGTCGATGCCTCTGGGCCTGTTTGATCGCAACCAGGGGAACATCGCTGCCGCCAACGCGGACCGCACCGGCGCCGACGCCCGTAGAAACGCGGCGATGGCCGCCGCCCTACGCCGCACGCGGGACGCGTCCGCCGCGCTTCAGACCGCCGAAGCCCGCCTGGAGTTTCTGGAGAAGCGGGCGGAGCCGGAGGCCCTGGAGGCCGTCCGGATCGCCCGTGAAGGCTTCGCTGCCGGCCGCTTCACCTTGCTCGACGTTCTGGACGCCGAAGCCGCCCTCAATAGCCTCCAGTCCGATCTGATCACCGCCGAGCTCGACCGCGCGCTCGCCCTGGCCGCGCTCGTGCGCGCTAACGAAACCCAAGGAGCCGCCCAATGAAGACCCTGACCAACAAGCGCCTGCTGCTGGGCGCGGCCGCCGCCGTGGTGTTGCTCGGCGCTGGCCTCACCGGCTGGAGCATGACCCGGCCCAAGACCGGGCCCGCGCCAGAGGCCGCAGAGGCGGCACATGGCGCCGGAGAAGGTATCGAGATCAGCGGCGCCCGCATCCTGGCGGCGAACATTGTGCTGGCCCCCGTCGAAGCCGGTTCTTTGAGCGCCGAGGTTCTCGCCCAGGGCACTGTCGTCGGCACACCTCACGGCGAGGCCGTTCTGGCGGCCCGCGCCGACGGCGTCGTCAGCCGCATTTCGCTGCGCCTGGGCGACAGCGTCCGGGCTGGGCAGATCGTCGCCCTGATCGAAAGCCGTGAGGCCTCGACCATCGTGGCCGAGCGTTCAGCGGCCCAGGCGAGACTGACCGCCGCACGTCAGGTCCTGGCGCGAGAGCAAAGGCTCTTCGACGCCCAGATCACCGCCCGTCAGGACCTCGAAGCGGCCCAAACCGCTCTGGCGGAGGCGGAAGCTGAGGCTCGACGCACCGCTGCTGCCGCCGCCGCCGCCCGAGTATCCGGTGACGGCCGCAGCACAGGCGTCGTCAGCCCAATCAGCGGGCGCATCACCTCGGCGCCGGCCGTGTTGGGGGCATTCGTCCCCGCAGGGACGGAGTTGTTCCGCGTCGCCAACAGCAGCCAGATCGACATCGAAGCGTCGGTGTCGGGGCCGGATGCGGCCCGGATCAAACCCGGCGACCGGGCACGCATCCATCTGCCCGATGGTGAGATCGACGCTGTAGTCCGCTCGATTACGCCAGGGGTCGATCTGGAGAGCCGCTCAGCAACGGTGCTGCTTAGTCCGGCCGGCACCACCGGCCTTCGACCGGGCCAGGCCGTGTCTGTCCGCATCTACACCGGGGACGCCCAGGCGTCGGGCGGCGTCACCGTGCCCGAGGAAGCTATCCAGACCGTGGAAGGCCGCGAGGTGGTGTTCGTCAGGACCGCCGCCGGCTTCAAGGCCGTCGCCGTGATCGTCGGCCAGCGCGGCGGTGGTCGTGCGCAAATCACCTCCGGCCTCACCGCCGGCCAATCCATCGCCACCCGCAACGCCTTCCTGTTGAAGGCTGAGATGGGCAAGGGCGAAGGCGAGGAGCACTAGGTCATGATCGCCAACCTCATGGCCCTGTCGGTGCGGTCGCGATGGATGATCATCGCGCTCACACTGATCGTTTCCGCCTACGGCGTATTCCAGCTTACCCGGCTGCCCATCGACGCCGTCCCCGACATCACCAACAAACAGGTGCAGATCAACACGCTCGATGCGTCACTTTCGCCCGTCGAGATCGAGAAGCGGGTCACCTTCCCGGTCGAGACCGCACTTGCCGGCATTCCGGGTCTTCAAACGACCCGCTCTCTTTCCCGCAATGGCTTTTCGCAAGTCACCGCGATCTTCGACGAGAACGTCGACCTCTACTTCGCCCGCCAGCAGGTCAGCGAACGTATCGCCCAGGCGCGGGACAGCCTTCCCGAGGGCGTCCAGCCCCAGATCGGACCCGTCACCACCGGGCTCGGCGAAGTGTTCATGTATGCCATCGACTACGCCAACCCGGGCGGAAAGGGCGCGACCGTGCGAAACGGCCAGCCCGGCTGGCAGAGCGACGGGTCGTTCCTGACGCCAGAAGGGGATCGGCTGACCGATGAGGTTTCAAGGGCCGCTTATCTGCGCACTGTGCAGGACTGGATCATCGCGCCCCAGCTGCGGTCGGTCGCCGGCGTCGCGGGGGTGGACACCATCGGCGGATTCGAGAAACAGTATGTCGTCGAGCCCGACCCGGTTCGTCTGGCGCAATATGGCGTTTCGTTCAGCGAACTCGCCAAGGCGCTGGAGGCCGCTAACCTGTCGGTCGGCGCAAACTTCATGGAACGGGCGGGCGAGGCCTATCTCGTCCGCGCTGACGCCCGTATCCGCAGCCTGTCGCAGATCGAGGAAGCCATCGTCGCCACGCGCGGCGGCGTCCCTGTGTCTATCAGGGATGTAGCCGTCGTTCGACTGGGCGGGGAACTGCGCACCGGCGCCGCGACCATGAACGGGCACGAGGTGGTCATCGGCACCACCCTGATGCTCATCGGCGAAAACAGCCGCACAGTCGCCCGCGCCGTCGGCGACAAGCTGAAGACGCTGGAGCGGTCGCTGCCGCCGGGGATCAAGGTCTCGCCCACGCTGGATCGATCCAAGCTGGTCAATGCGACCATCGCCACCGTTCAGCGCAACCTGATGGAGGGGGCGATCCTCGTGGCGATTGCGCTGTTCCTGCTGCTGGGCAATGTCCGCGCCGCGCTGATCGCGGTGCTGATCATCCCGATCTCGTTCTTCATGACGGCCATCGGCATGAACTACATGGGCGTGTCCGGCAATCTGATGAGCCTTGGCGCCCTCGACTTCGGCCTGATCGTCGATGGCGCGGTGATCATCATCGAGAACTGTCTCAGACGGCTCGCCGAACGACAGCACCATGAAGGCAGGCTGTTGAACCTCCGCGAACGACTGGAGGAAACGACGCTGGCCACCCAGGAGATGATCAAGCCGACCGTCTTCGGCCAGGCCATCATCCTGCTGGTGTTCGCGCCTCTGCTGACCTTCCAGGGGGTCGAGGGCAAGACTTTCTCGCCCATGGCCATCACCCTCATGCTGGCCCTGGTCGCCGCCTTCGTCCTCTCGATCACTTTCGTCCCGGCGATGGTGGCGCTCCTGATCCGCAACAAGGTCGCGGAAAAGGAAGTGTTCGCGATCCGCTGGATCAAGGCGCGCTATGAGCCGATCCTTCGGCGAGCGGTCGCGCGCCCTCTGCCCTTCATTGGCGCTGGGGTCGGGATCTTCGTCCTGGCCGGCTTCATCTTCACGCTGCTCGGCCAGGAGTTCATTCCGACGCTTGATGAGCGGAACCTGGCGATGGCTTCGCAACGCATTCCATCCACGGCGCTCGAACAGTCCGTGCGGATGCAGCGGGGGGTCGAACAGGCAATCACCAGCCTTCCCGAAGTGCTGATGATGTTCTCCAAAACCGGCACGGCCGAAGTCGCCACCGACCCGATGCCGCCCAACATCTCCGACGGTTTTATCATCCTCAGGCCGCAGGAAGATTGGCCTGCGGGGGTCAAGACCAAGGAGGATGTGCTCGAACGCGTCGAGGCTGCCGCCAACGCCCAGGTCGGCCAAGGCTATGAGCTGAGCCAGCCCATCGAACTGCGCTTCAATGAGTTGATCGCCGGGGTCCGGGGCGATGTTGCGATCAAGCTCTACGGCGACGACCTGGACAAACTCACGGCGACGGCAAACCGGATCGGCGCAGCCCTGCAGTCAACACCGGGTGCGGCGGACGTGAAGGTCGAACAGACCAGCGGCGCACCTTCGCTGGACGTCATCTTCGACCGGGCAGCCATCGCCCGTCTGGGCCTGACCGTGGAAGAAGTGGCGGACACCGTGGCCGCCGCCATGGGCGGGCGCGAAGCCGGGCAGTTGTTCGAAGGTGATCGTCGCTTCAGCGTGGTCGTGAGGGTGCCGCAGGGCAGCCGTAACGATCTCGACGCACTGGGCGCCTTGCCCATCATGATGCCGGAGGAGCCCGGGCAGACCCGGCATTCAGTGCCGCTACGCCAGGTCGCACAGTTCCGGTTCACCGAAGGTCTGAACCAGATCAGCCGCGAGAATGGAAAGCGGCGGGTGGTCATTCAGGCCAACGTGCGCGGTCGAGACGTGGGCTCGTTCGTCAGGGAGGCCATGCCAAAGGTGGAAGCGGTGGCCCTGCCGACCGGCTCGTGGCTCGAATGGGGCGGGCAGTTCCAGAACCTCAAGGCAGCCTCGGACCGGCTCGCCATCGTGGTGCCGATCTGCTTCCTGGCCATCTTCGCGGTTCTCTTCCTGGCAGTGGGGACGTTCGGTCGAGCCGTTTCGGTGTTCGCGGCGGTGCCGCTCGGACTGGCCGGCGGAGTGTTCGCCCTGGCATTGACCGGCATCGCCTTCTCGGTTTCGGCGGCGGTGGGCTTTATCTGCCTCTCTGGCGTCGCCGTGCTCAACGGCCTGGTGGTCATGTCCAGCATCCGCCAGCGGCTTGAGGACGGGATCGAACTGTCGACGGCGATCATCGACGGCTGCATGGAGCGGGTTCGTCCCGTGATCATGACCGGCCTGGTGCCGGCCATTGGCTTCCTGCCCATGGCGCTGGCGCACGGAACGGGGGCGGAAGTCCAGAAGCCGTTGGCCATGGTGGTCATCGGCGGCCTGATCACGGCCACGGCCCTGACCCTCCTGGTGCTGCCGGCGATCAGCCGGGTGGTGCTGGGTTGGACAGAACGGCCCAATCCGGCCTGGAGTGAAGACCCCGCGCCGGCCCTGGCTCCTGCGGAATAGGCGATAGGCCCGCGCCGTCGATCCTGGCGGCGCGGGCATTTCTCATTCGGAGACACGCGATGAACAGCTCTTTCAAGCTCTTGAGGATCTACACCGACGAGGCCGCCTATTTCGGCGACCGCAAGGTTTTCGAGGTGGTGGCCGGCCGAGCACGCGCGGCAAAGGTCGCCGGGGCGACAGTGCTTCAGGCCCTGCTCGGCTTTGGCCACACCCCCAACATGCACCGCCGCAATGTGCTGGATGACGACCAGTCCGTAGTGATCGAGATCATCGACGAGGACGCCAAGCTCCGCGCTTTCGTCGAGACCCTCGCCGACCTCGAACATCTGGGGCCGATCACGCTCGAAGCCGTCGAGGTGCTGCGCTGGCCCCCGGCAAAGGGCGGCTGAGACGCGGCATGCAAAGAGAAGGCTTGCTCCTCTAGTCACTAGAGCTTGCATGGATGGGCTCATAACGGCTCGGCCTGTCTTCCAGGGCGGTCCCAATCGTCTTTCCCGACCAACGAGACCCTAAAATGGCTGATCACAAACCGCAGGCCGCTACTCCCTCAACGACCGGAAAGCCGCACGATGATCACGAGGGGCACGACCACGCTGATGGCGGCGCCCATGACCACGATCACGGCGGCATCTTCGGCGAACGAACAGAACTGATCTTCGCGGGCCTGTCCGGCGCGATGCTCCTCGGCGGCTGGCTTGTCGGCCAGCGCGTGGAGGGCGTCGTCCCACTGGTCCTCTACATCGCGGCCTACGGGTTCGGCGGCTACTTCACGCTCAAGGAAGCGGTCGGCAACATCATCAAGCGTCGCTTCGAGATCGACACCCTGATGCTGGTCGCCGCCGCTGGCGCCGCCGCGTTGGGCCAGTGGGCCGAAGGCGCTCTCCTGCTGTTCCTGTTCAGCACCGGCCATGCGCTGGAACACTACGCCATGGGTCGGGCCCGGCGAGCCATCGAGGCTCTGGCCAAGCTCGCCCCTGAAACGGCGACGGTCCGGCGGGGCGAGACGACAGCGGAAATTCCGGTCCAGGAGCTTGTGGTCGGCGACATCGTGGTGGTCCGGCCCAACGAACGCATGCCGTCAGATGGCGTCGTCGTGCTGGGAGAGAGCAGCGTCGATCAGGCGCCGATCACCGGCGAAAGCGTGCCCGTCGATAAGCGGGCGGCGCCCGACCCCTCTCTGGATTTCGACAAGGCGAGCCCCGAGCATCGCGTCTTCGCCGGGACGATCAACGGCCCCGGCGCCCTGGACGTGCGCGTCGCCAGGAAGGCGTCGGAGACCACGCTCGCCCGCGTCGTGAAGATGGTCGCCGAGGCCGAGGCCCAGCAGTCGCCGACCCAGCAGTTCACCAACCGTTTTGAACGCATTTTCGTGCCGTCCGTGCTGGCGGGCGTCGGCCTCCTGATGCTGACCTGGGTGGTCATCGACGAACCCTTCAGCGTCAGCTTCTATCGCGCCATGGCGGTCCTGGTGGCCGCCAGTCCCTGCGCCCTGGCGATCTCGGTGCCCAGCGCGGTCCTCAGCGCCGTGGCGAGGGCGGCCAGGGGCGGCGTCCTGGTGAAGGGAGGCGGGCCGCTGGAAAATCTCGGCACGCTGACCGCCATCGCCTTCGACAAGACCGGGACCCTCACTGAGGGCAAGCCGAGGATCACCGACGTGGCGACCGCCGAAGGTGTCGATGAGCGCGAACTCCTCTCCGTCGCCGTCGCGGTGGAACGATTGAGCGATCACCCGTTGGCGGCGGCTGTCGTCAGGGACGGCGGCGAGCGACTGAATGACCACCCCGTTCCGGTAGCCGACGACGTTCAGAGCCTGACCGGCCAAGGCGTGCAGGCCAAGGTGGCGGGCCAGACGGTGGTGATCGGAAAGCCCAAACTGTTCGAAGGCGGCTCCGGCGCCAGACCCTCCGACGCGCTGTGGAGCGAAATCCAGCGGCTCGAAACAAACGGTCGGACGGTGATGGTCGTCAAATCCGGCGACCGATACCTCGGCGCCATCGGCGTGATGGACACCGCGCGGCCCGCCGCCGAGGGCGTCATCGCTCGCCTCCGCGCCATGGGCATCACCCGCATCGTCATGCTGTCGGGCGACAACCAGTCCGTCGCTGACGCCATCGCCACCAAGCTGGGCCTCGACGAGGCCATGGGCGGGCTGATGCCCGAGGACAAGGTGCGGATCATCAAGGAGATGAAGGCCAGCGAGGGAAGGGTCGCCATGATCGGCGATGGCGTGA
Organism: uncultured Caulobacter sp.; assembly: GCA_937925635.1. Taxonomy (GTDB): domain Bacteria; phylum Pseudomonadota; class Alphaproteobacteria; order Caulobacterales; family Caulobacteraceae; genus Caulobacter. The sequence continues at coordinate 784 of CALALX010000123.1, read as the reverse complement.
ACGATGCGCCCGCCCTGGCCAATGCCACGGTCGGAATCGCCATGGGCGCGGCGGGCTCCGACGTGGCCCTTGAAACCGCCGATGTCGCCCTGATGGCCGACGACCTCAATCACCTGCCGTTCGCGGTCGGCCTGAGCAGGAAGACCAGCAACATCATCAAGCAGAACCTGTGGGTCAGCCTCGGGATGGTCGCGGTTCTGATCCCGGCGACCCTGTTCGGTCTGAAGATCGGCGCGGCGGTGGTCTTCCACGAGGGATCGACCCTGCTGGTCGTCGCGAATGCGCTGAGGTTGCTGGCCTATAGGGACAGCGCGATCCGGAAAATAGGCCGTGCAACAGCCCAAACGGCTACGTGGCAAAAGGAGACCCCTGATGGGTCGAGCAATGTTGGTCTGTCTAATCCTGGTATCCGGACTCACGGTCTTGGCTGGGGGCTGCGCCAGCCAGAGAGGACTTCCACGGAGCGATGTCAGGATCGAAGTCGTGGGCTCCGCGCAGGTCGATCTGCGCCGCCCAGAGGTCTTGATCACCCCCAACGGCCTGCGCGTTCACGGCTGGGCCTGTCGGCGCTCGCGCGCCATGGTAGGCGGCCTGGGGCTTAGCATTGAACGCCTCGATGCCGATGGCCGCGTCGTCGCCTCGGTGGACGTGCCGCTCAGCACCACTCGCCTGTCCGATCATCCGGTCGGTTGCGTGGCCTACGATGGGCAGACCAAGTGGCGCTTGAATGAAGGTGAGACCCTGCGGGTCCTGGTCAGGCATCGATAGAACCGGGAACCTGGGA
>CALALX010000122.1 GCA_937925635.1 uncultured Caulobacter sp. | reverse complement strand
GTTCAGGGCCGGGGGCGGGGAGATTGAGGTGAAGGTGGAGTAGTCTCGGCTCCTCCAACACCCGTCCTGCCTAAACCGCTAGCCATCCTCCCCGACAGCAGCCTCGCTCAGATTGTGAGTCTAAAAGTGGAGAGTCGGCAAGAATGCAGCTTGCGAGGGTGCTGCATTTGGGTGGCTTGATCGATCAGTGCCCTTTCATCTCATGCGGAGATATTCGCCGCCCGTCCCGGGTCCCTCAAGGACGAGGCTCGCCCCCTCCGCCGCGGCGCGGCAGCGCAGAGGCCTGTAGCGGCGGACTCACCTTGGACGATGGCATGCCCGCACGACGGTGACTCCTGCGCTTGAACCAATCCGTCCTGGCGCTAGCCGCCATGCAGAATGATCGCGGTAATCGTGGCGAGAAAGACCCCGGCAAGGGTGACGCTCACCCCAACTTTAGCTAGCCAGTCGCGTCGCCCTTCCAGCCAGACCTTGGCCCGATCGGCCGAAATGCCCCTCAGTTCGCCATTCACCAAAGCTCTCCGGACGCGGTTCACACCGAGAGCATTAAACAGCTTATCGTGGTCGCGAGGCTGGTAGGTCATCGAAGGTCCGGGAATGGGGCGATGGACACAGTTCGATTTTAGCCGCTTCGCGCCAACGCACGCATGGCGACAAACAATTTTGCTGTGAAGTTCCGTGTATGTTCTTGAGAACTCCCTGGCCAGTAAGGCAAAACCCCTGTGAGCAATTGTGTGGATAAGGGCTCTGCCGGCTCCTTCATCTCATGCCGAGACGATCGCCGCCCGTCGAAGGTCACTCAAGGACGGGCCTTCGGCCCGCCGCGCGGCGGCGACGCAAAGCGTCGTCCTTGACTGACCTTCGACGGGCGGCACGCTTGCATCCATGAGATCGAAGCGCTTCTCCCTTCCTCCTCAATGGAGGAAGGGTCGGGGATGGTGGTGTGGCCGCTGACGGTCGGGGGAGGGCTCAACGGGCTCAGCGCCTCCGGCGCTCCACCGGCACGCCCCCGCGTTCACCCCGCGCCACCCCTCCACCATGCTCCGCATGGTCCCCCTCCCCAGCGAGCGGGCTGATCGGCCGCGGAGGGGCCCTCACGAGCACGTCGGGGCGCTCGGAAAGGCGGGACTCTGGAGACCTATAGTCCCGAGACAAGGCGGGACATCGCGCCCCTTTCGGCCCCTTTGGCGGGCGGTGTCGGGCGGCTTTGGTCCACCCCCTCGCCGGCGGGCGCAGACTGGGGGGATGACCGTCGTTCCGATTCCGTCGCCGCCGCCCGCGCGCCCTGTCCCGCAAGGGGCCGGCGCGCCGTGCGCGGCGCGGTCGGGCGCCAGCGTGCGGCGGACCGGGCGGCCGGGCGGCGATCTGTCCCCCCATCGCGCGGCGCGCGCATCGGCGATGGAGACTTCGGGGACGCCGAAGGGCTCGCCAGGGTGTCGGGCCGCGCGCTCGCCGGACGTCCTTCGGCTACGATCGCCGCCCGCAGGAGGAGCCCGCCCATGCGCAACGCCGCCGCCGCCGTGACCACCGTCGACGCCTATCTCGCCGCCCTGCCGCCGGCGCAGCGCGCGGCGCTGGAGCACCTGCGCCAGGTGATCCTGTCCGCCGCGCCCGGGGCCGTGGAGGGGATCAGCTACGGCATCCCGACGTTCAAGGTGAAGGGCAAGGACGTCGGCCACCTCGCTGCGGCCAGCAAGCACCTGAGCTTCCATCCCGGCGACGTGCTGGGGACCTTCGGCGCCGAGCTGGCCGCCTTCTCGACCAGCAAGGGCACGGTCCGCTTCACGCCGGAGCGGCCGATCCCCGACGACCTGGTGCGCCGCATCGTGCGGTTCAACATCGCGCGGCAGGGGGTGGGATGAGCCCCCTACCGCGGGCGGGCGTGGAAGTGGATCTGGATGAAGCCGCGATAGACCGGCTCGCCCCGCGACACCGGGGCGTCGAGGGCCTTCAGCTCCCGCGCGGCGCGGCGGCGGGCGAACCAGGCGGCGGCCGGGACCAGCGCCGAGGCGGCCCGGCCCAGCAGGGGGCGGGCGGCGCGGGACGTCTCCAGTTCGCCGGCCGGGCGCGGCCCCGTCAGACGGCCGGCGAGGGCTCCCCCGGCGCGGGCCGGCGCCGCCGCTCCGGCTCGGGGGGCGGCTCGGCCGCGACGATCCCGGCGCGCGGGCGCTGCAGGCTGTCGGCGAAGGCGCGGGCGGCCTCGGCCAGGGCATGGGTGACGTGGCTCCCGGCGTCGGTCACCGCCTCAAGGGTCTCGCCGCCGGCGTGGCGCAGGGACGACACCGGATGGCGGGCGAAGGCGGCCACCCGCGGGTCGTCGGCGGCCCGGGCGGCGGCGCGTCCGCCGGCGAACACGGCGGCCTCGACCAGCATGGTCCGGCCGATGGGGGAGGCGAGGAATTCGCCGATCCAGCTCTTGCGCACGCTGCGCGGGATCTTCAGGCCCGCGATCCGTTTGGGCAGGTGGGCCTTGCCCTGTCCGCCGCGCTTCTTCTTGCCCTTGGCCATGATGACCTCCGTTGGCTGATCGCCCCCGCCCAGCGAGACTGACGCCGGCGGCGGCGGGGGTCCTTGACCCTGATCAAACGGCGAGGCCGCGCCTTCGATCCGTCGCGAACCGCCTTCACGACCCCGCCCATCCGCGCTACGCCTTGGCCATGATCCGCCTCCGCACCGCCCTCGCCGCCGCCCTGCTGCTGACCCTCGCCGCCTGCGGGCAGGAGGCCGCCGACACCCCCGCCGCCCCGGCCGAGCCGGCCTCGGCGCCGCCGCCCTCGACGCCGGTCCCGCCGGCCGCGACCACCCTGGCGCTGGACGCCGCCGGCCTGATGGTGGTGATGACCGACAACGGCTCGACCCGGCTGATCGATTTCGGCCTGCCCAAGGCCCAGACGCTGGAGATCATCACCCGCGTCGCCGGCGCGCCGGGGCCGGAGACCACCAACGCCGAGTGCGGCGCCGGGCCGATGCAGTTCGTCGACTATCCCGGCGGCCTGACCCTGCTGTTCCAGAACGACAGCTTCGCCGGCTGGAGCGTCGGCAAGGACAGCCAGGGCCGGCAGTCGACGATGAACGGCGTCGGCGTCGGCTCGACCCGCTCGCAGCTGGTCGCCGCCTTCACCGGCGTGACGGTCGAGGAGACCAGCCTGGGCCAGGAGTTCAGCGCCGCCGGCCTGTCGGGCGTGCTCTCCGGTCCCGACGCCAACGCCACGATCGAGACGATGTGGGCCGGGACCTCATGCGTGTTCCGCTGAGCGGCGCGTCTGAAGGAGGGCGCGGCCCGGGGCAGGGCCGCCGCCCCGCCCCGGACGGCACGGCGATGCTCAGGCCGCCGTGCGGGCCTGCGCCCCGCCCGCGCCGCCGTCGAGCCTGAACCCGCCGACCGCGCCGTTTAGCCGGATCGCCTCCTGGCGCAGGGTGTGCGAGGCGGCGGTGGTTTCCTCGACCATGGCGGCGTTACGCTGGGTGGTCTGGTCCATATGGTTGAGGGTGTTGTTGACCTCGGCCAGGCCCATGGCCTGCTCCTTCGTCGAGGCCGAGATCTCCGACACCACCTGGGCGATCTCGCCGATCCGGCCCAGGATCGCGCCCAGCGAGCGGCCGGTCTGGCCGACCAGGGCGACGCCCTCGGCGACCTTGTCCGAGCTGGCCGAGATCAGGCTCTTGATCTCCTTGGCCGCCTCGGCCGAGCGCTGGGCCAGCCCGCGGACTTCCTGCGCGACGACCGCGAAGCCCTTGCCAGCGTCCCCGGCCCGCGCCGCCTCGACGCCCGCGTTCAGGGCCAGGAGATTGGTCTGGAAGGCGATCTCGTCGATCACGCCGATGATCTGGCCGATCTGGGCGGAGGCGGTCTCGATGTCGCTCACCGCCCGGATCGTCGCGCTGACCGTCGTCTCGGTCGCTTGGGCCTGGCGACGGGTGTCCTGCACGATGGTGTCGGCCGCAGCCGCCCCTTCAGCGGTATGGCGCACCGTCGCCGTGATCTGGTCGAGCGCGGCGGCGGTCTGCTCAAGCGCGGCGGCCTGCTGCTCGGTGCGACGCGACAGGTCGTCCGACGCCCTGGCGATCTCGTCCGCGCCGCTGCCCACGCCGTCGGCCGACTCGCGGATGACCCGCAGCGTCTGGCTCAGGCGCTGGGCGGCGGCGTTGAAGTCGGTTCTCAGCCGCTCGTACTCGCTGGCGAAGGCGGTCTCCAGCCGGAAGCCGACGTCGCCGTCGGAAAGGCGGTCCAAAGCCTGGGCCAGCTGGTTCATGGCCTGGTCGCGCCGCGCGGCGGCGGCGGATCGCTCCGAGTCCGTGGCCGACCGCAACTCCTCCGCCCGGCGTCGTTCGGCTTCCTGATCCAGCCGCAGCGCGCGCCGCTCCAGCACCCCCTCGCGGAAGGTCTGCACGGAGGCCGCCATCTCGCCCACCTCGTCTCTGCGGTTCCGGAAGGGGACCGGCTGCTCATAGTCGCCGTCGGCGAGGCGGCGCATGTAGGCCGAGATGGCCTCGATCGGGCGAACGACGCGCGTGCGGATCGCCAGCACGCCGGCCACGATGATGCCGACCATGAGCAGGCCGATGCCGATCATGACAATGGTCGCGTCCCGCTGCAGGCGATCCGACGCGGCCTCGGCGGCCTTGCGCTCGGCGATCAGGACCGGAACCGAGGCTTTGATGATGTTGTAGTGCGCGTGATAGACGTCGTGCGCCTTGTCGTAGGCGACGCGTTCAGCGGCGACGTCGCCCGAAGCCTTGGCGGCGACCATCTCGTCGACCAACGCGAACAGCGCGGCGGCCTGCTGATCGGAGTCCGTCAGCAGGGTCTGCAACGCCCGCGATTCGTAGCCGCTGCTGCGCCAGTAGGCGACCCGCTCGCGGTATCCCTCGACCAGGGGCGCCATCTCCTCAAGCGCCTCGGCCATTTCGGCCCGGCCATAGTCCGACGACGGGTCGGCCTGGTGGTACTGGGACACGGACAGGAAGTACTCCACCAGAAACATCGGCGGCGGCAGGATGTCGGCGGTCAGCACCTCGTTCAGGTGAATCCGCTCGTAGGCGGGACCATTGACCCGGATCTTGGAGATGGTGAATGCGGAGCCTGCCGCGAGCAACAGGAAGCCCGCCAGGAGGCAGACGCCATACAGGCTCATGACCCGGGACACTCGAAGGTCCATTTCCATCACCTCTGAAGCACGTCGCTGGACGTTCGGTGCGCCCGCGGCGTGAACGACGATTTTACCCGAATTGGGTCTCGCCGAGGTGGGCTCGCGGCATGCGTGCGGAGGCGGGCCAGTCCGGGGAGCCTGTGCGTACCTGAGCGCGAAAGATGGACTGATTTCCCTCAGTTCGCCTTATTTTGACGGCGCGAGCGAATATGCGCTCAGAATGGGTGCATCTTTCCTCGGCGACCGGGCGTGACTACTGAATAGGCGGGCCGTGCGCGGGTCCTGGCCAGGGAGACGACCATGACGGATGTGATCGAACGGTGGCACGTCGCGGCGAAGACGGCGGACCCGGCGTTGTTGGATGATCTGCTGGCCGACGACGCTGTGTTCGAGTCGCCGATCGTGCACACGCCGCAGGTCGGCAAGCCGATCGTCACAGCCTATTTGACCGCGGCCTTCGCCGTGCTGAACAACGAGCACTTCCACTACCTAGGCGAATGGGTTGGCGCGGACTCGGCGGTGTTGGAGTTCGCCACCGCGCTGGACGGGGTCAGGGTCAACGGCGTCGACATGATCTGGTGGAACGCGGCGGGCAAGATCACCCGCTTCAAGGTGATGGTCCGGCCGCTGAAGGCGATCAACACCGTCCATGCCCTGATGGGCGCGAAGCTGACCGAAATGCTCAAGGGCGCGGCTTAGGGTCACGAGTCGCCGCCGCCCGTCGGTTCCTGGCTGGGAGAGGCCGGTCCTGCGCGATCTGTGCATCGCGGCCCTGAATCTTGCGGCGGCGGCGCTCGCATCCGAATCCCGGATCGGGGACTATCGCCGAGCAAGGCCCGGACGGCGGCGAAGATGGCGTCGCCACCTGCGCCCCAGGCCGAATTGACCTCTTCAATCTCCCTTAAGGGCGATCGGCGGATGCTGGGGCGCAAAGACAGCGCTCCCAAGGAGTCCGCCATGTCCGTGACCCGCACCGGAAGCTTCCGCCGGCAGCACGACCATTTCGAGCCGCAGGACGACAGCGACCCGCACGCCGCGCGCCGTATCCGCGGCCAGCTTGAGCAGATCGACTACACTGCCTTCGCGTCGAACAAGGAGGTGATCGGCCAGATCCTCGGGGGCGCCGACGCGCGCCAATTCCAAAAGCTGGCCGTCGCCGCCGCCCACGCCCGCGCGGTCTGGGTCGGCCACGCGCTGAAGGTCGCCGAGACCGGCGGCCGGGTGACGCCCGACGATCTCGCCCGCCTGTCGCACCTGCGCGCGACCTTCGAGGAGCTGACCGAGGCCTACGAGGGCCTGCGCCGGATCGTCGAGCGCGGCTATGTGCCCTACGCCGTTCAGGGTCAGTAATTTACCCGGATAATATTGACAGGTCGATCGAGGCGGGTAAAAGGGCGGGCCTGATCCCCCGGAGACCCGCCGTGTACGACGCCTCGACCCCCGCCGCCGCCTTCCTGGGCGATCGCCGGCTCGCCGCCGGTCCGCTGGCCGAGGTGGCGCGGGCCGTGGCCGCCTGCGCCGAGCCGGGGCGGGCCCTGATCCTGCTCGCCGACGGCCGGCCGATCGACCTTGACCTGCGCGGGACGCCCGACGAGGTCGCGGCCCGGCTGCCGGCCTCGTCAGGGAGCGAGCCGCGCGGCCGTGGCCGGCCGAAGCTGGGCGTCACGGCGCGCGAGGTCACCCTGCTGCCGCGCCACTGGGACTGGCTGGCCCGCCAGCCCGGCGGCGCCTCTGTCGCGCTGCGCAAGCTGGTCGAGGCGGCGCAGAAGGACCCGCGCGAGGAGGCGAGGGTCGCGCGCGAGGCGGCCTATCGCGCCATGACGGTCCTGGCCGGCGATCGGCCCAACTACGAGGAGGCGACCCGCGCCCTGTTCGCCGGCGACGGCGAGGCCTTGGGCCGCCTGATCGCCGACTGGCCCGTCGACATCCGCGACCACCTGCTCACCCTGGCGCGGCTGTCATGAACCGGGACCGCAAGCGCGAGCTCGCCGCCGCCTACAAGGAGCGCAAGGCGCGCCCCGGAGTCTACGCCGTGCGCTGCACGGCCAGCGGCGAAACCTGGGTCGGCGGCAGCCGTGACCTCGCCGACGGCCGCAAGAACGGCCTGTGGTTCAGCCTGCGCCTGGGTTCGCACCCCAACCGCGCCCTGCTGGCCGCCTGGAAGGCCCATGGCGAGGCGGCGTTCGTCTACGAGGAGCTCGAACTGCTGGACAGCGAGGTCCTGTCGGGCTGGCTGCTCGACCAGGCCCTCAAGGACGCGATCGCCGCCTGGCGCGGCCGGCTCGGCGCGGGCGCCCTGTGATTTTGCGAGCGCGCGCCGTCGGCGACCGCTAAGCAGAGGCGATGAACACGCCCGCTCCCGCCGCCTCGCTCCTGCTCGTCGCCATCTGCGCCTGCGTCGTCGGCGGCATGTTCACCGCCCTGCAGGCGCCGACCAACGCCATGCTGGCGCGGCCGTTCAACTCGCCGGTCAACGCGGCCTTCGTGTCGTTCGCGGTCGGGACGGCGGTGCTGCTGCTCGCGGTGCTGGCGTTGCGCGTCCGCCCGGACTGGGCCGGCGTGCAGGCTCTGCCCTGGTACGCCTGGCTGGGCGGCGCCTATGGCGCGGTCTTCGTGGTCGCCGCCGCCTTCTCCGCGCCGCGACTGGGTGTCGCCTCGACCATCACCCTGATGATCGCCGGCCAGCTGCTCGCCGGCGTCCTGGTGGACCATTTCGGCGGTTTCGGCATCGCGGCCAGGCCCGTGAACCTGGTCAGGCTGCTCGGCGTCGGGCTGGTGTTCGCGGGCGTCGTGCTGGTCCGCAGGGCCTGACGCGAAAAGGCGGCCCCGCCCGCGCGGGACCGCCCTCCAGCCCGAAGGCGTCGGACAGGGGCGCCGACGCCTCCGTTACGGTCGGGGACCTACTGCGGCTCCGGGGCCGGCTCGACCGCGGGGGGCGGGGCGGACGGGCTCGCCGGCGGCAGCGTCACCGTGGTCGGCGCGCCCAGCGACGGCGGCGGCGGGCCGGCCGGCGCCGTCGCGCTGACGTTCGAGCCGCTGTCGACGGCGCTCGGCGCCACGGCGACGGTCGTCTGGGTCGAGGGGCGGCGCGCGGCCGGCCGCGGCCGGGTGACGGCCCGCGCGACCGGCGGCGGCGCTGAGGTTTCGACGGCCGGCTCCGCAGTCGCGATCTCGACCGCGGGCGGCGGCGTCAGCGGCGCGGCCGGCGCGGCCGGCGGCGGGGCGATCTCGCTGGCGGCCACGGTTCGGCCTTCCACCGCCTCGTCCGTGCGGGGCAGGGCGAACAGGGCGATGGCGCCGATGCACAGGACGGCGACCCCCACCGGCGCGGCCAGACGCCAGTCGACCCCGCGTCGGCTCGTGCGAGCCCTGTGGCCTTGCAGCCGTTCGTAGACGCCGGCGTCCGCGAACGGCGAAGGCCCGGTTGACGCGGCGACGCCGCCTTCCGGCGCCTCGCCGAACAGGGCGCGCGCGGATTCACGGTCCAAGGTCATGGTCTTTGCCTTCCGTGTTGATGGGGCGTCTGTTCAACGACCGCGGACGAGGCGAGTTCCATCGGCCGGGAGAAGCCAGGTCGCCGCCCGCACGACGGAGTGCGGTGTTTTCGCAACATTCACCGCGTCGCAACGCCTGGACCCTAGGCTCGTCTTGACCGGGATTCGCCTTGCGGGCGAACGTCGGGGGCGGCGTGGAAGGTGGCACATGAAACTCAGGGCGCGGATCGCGCGCGAGGTCCGGTTCTTCAAGGGCCTTCAGCGCACGCTGAAATGGGTCAAACCCATCGCCCCGGAGAGCCACACCCTCATCTGCGATGATCTCGAGGCGGCCGTCGACCGGCACCGCACGCGGCCGGCCATCACCTTCGAGGGCAAGACCCTCACCTACGGCGAGATGGACGCCCTGGCCAATCGCTACGCCCACTGGGCCAAGGAGCAGGGCGTCACCCGCGGTCAGACCGTGGCGCTGTTCATGCCCAACCGCATGGACTACCTGCCGATCTGGTACGGCCTGACCAAGATCGGCGCGGCCACGGCCCTGATCAACAACCACCTGACCGGCGCCCAGCTCGCCCACTGCCTGAACATCTCCGGCGCGCTGCACTGTCTGGTCGACGCCGAGACCAGCCCCGCCTTCGAGGCGGTCCGCGGCCAGCTGACCAAGCACGTGGCGCAGTGGACGCTCGGCCCCGTCGCCGGCGATCGTCGCGACCTGACCACGGCGCTGAAGAGCTGCAGCAACCTGCGCCCGGACCGCGTCACCGCCCGCGACGGGCTGCGGGCCAAGGACACCGCCCTCTGGATCTACACCAGCGGCACCACCGGCCTGCCCAAGGCGGCCCGCATCACCCACATGCGCGCCCAGCTCTACATGCGCG
>CALALX010000121.1 GCA_937925635.1 uncultured Caulobacter sp. | reverse complement strand
GCGGCGACCCGTGCAGCCGTCTCCCTCGCCGAGGATCGTCCGCCGCCACGATAGTCCCTGACCCCGTACTTGGCGAAATAGGGCCAGTCGGCATGGCCGGGCCGGAAGGCGCGGGCGATTTCGGAATAGTCCTTCGACCGCTGGTCGAGGTTCTCGATCATCAGCGAGATCGGCGTGCCGGTGGTCACCTGGCCGCCGGTGCGGTCGTCCTCGAAGACGCCCGACAGGATGCGGACCGCGTCCGGCTCCTGGCGCTGGGTGACGAACCTGCCCTGGCCCGGCCGGCGCTTGTCGAGCCAGAGCTGGATGTCGTCAGCCGTCAGCGTGAGTCCCGGCGGGCAGCCGTCGACAACGCAGCCCAGAGCGGGGCCGTGGCTTTCGCCCCAGGTGGTGACTCGGAAGAGGTGGCCGAAGCTGTTGTGCGACATGTCGCGGGCCTTCTAGCGGAACCTCGCTTGCCGAGTCACGCCGCCCAGGCCGCCGCGAACCGCCGCAACAGCGTCTTGGCCGCGCTTTCGGCGCGGTCGGGGGCGGGCGAGAGGCGCACGAAGAGGTCGCCGCGCCTGCGGGATGCCGTCGCCGGCAGGCCTTCCCCCGGCACCCGGATCAGTTTCCGTTCGGCGGCCTTGCGGCTGATCCAGACGGCGCGCGGACCGGCGGGGGTGTCCACGGTGACCCGACCGCCGTCGGCCAGGGTCCCGACGTCGATGCTGGCGGAGATCCAGATGTCGTCGCCGCGAACCGTGACGCCGTCGCCCTTCACGACCACGGCGAAGATCTCGCCTCCGGCCCGAACCTGTTGTCCGGCGCGGAGGCCCGGCTCAAGCCGCAGCTTGAGAGTCCGGCCGTCGGCGGTCTCGACCAGCGCCTCGCCGCCCGCGAAGGCGACGACGGGCGTGATCTCCAGCGTCGCCGGGCGCGGCGTCGAGACGGGAGCGGGAATGAAGGCGATCGCTTCGGAGGGCGCGTCGCGCAGGAAACGGTAGGCCTCCAGCACCGCGCGGAAGGCCTCGGCGTCGCCGCCCTCCCGGTCCGGGTGGGTGCGTCGGGCGGCCTCGCGAAAGGCGGCGGTCAGCGCGCCAGCGTCGGCCCCGGGGCTGACTCCCAGCAGGCGCCGCGCCGCCTTCGCATCGATCCTGGCCCCGCCGGTCATCCGGCCAAGGTGACAAAGCAGGGTCAACGGCCAGTTAAGCCTGATCTCCCGGGCGCGGGCGCGTTATATGAGGGCCATGAGCGACAAGGATTCCCTGATCCCCGCCTCGCCGAGCGAGGACGACTATGTTCGGCAGGTGACCGAGGCCGAGCCTCTGCCGTTGCTGCCCGAGGCCGATCCGTTCGAGCTGTTTGGCGTCTGGCTGAAGGCGGCCACCGAGTCCGAACCGAACGACGGCAACGCCATGGCGGTCGCCACGGTCGACGATACAGGTCTTCCCGACGTGCGGATGGTGCTGCTCAAGGGCTTCGACCCGGACGGCTTCGTCTTTTTCACAAATCTCGAGAGCGCCAAGGGCCGCGAACTGACGGCACATCCCAAGGCGGCGCTGCTGTTCCACTGGAAATCGCTGCGACGGCAGGTGCGGATTCGCGGGGCCGTCGTCCCGGTCAGCGAGGCGGAGGCCGACGCCTATTTCGCGACCCGGGCCCGCCATAGTCAGATCGGCGCCTGGGCGTCGGACCAGTCGCGACCGCTGCCCGACCGTTTCGCGCTGGAGAAGCGGGTGGCCGAGGCGGGGCTTCGTTTCGGTCTCGGAAAGGTGCCGCGGCCGCCGCACTGGTCGGGCTTTCGCGTCGTCCCCCAGAGCTTCGAGTTCTGGCGCGACCGGCCGTTCCGGCTTCATGAACGCCTAGTGTTCGAGCGCGGAGCGAGCGGCGGCTGGGCGACGGCTAGGCTTTTTCCCTGACCGCGTAGCGCGCGAGGAACGTCTCCACGGCGTCGGCGGCGATCTCCTGGGGTTCCCGAGAGGCCCGAGCCTCGTCGCCCTCGACGAGGCCGAACAGCAGGGTGGCGTGTTCGATCATGCCCTGCAGCTGCCCGGCCGCGCGCGCGGGCTTTTCGGCGGCCAGCGCGCCGTCGGAAACCAGGTCGCGCACCAGGGTGATCGCCGCGCCGCCGAACTCGTTGCGACCACGCATCCTGTAGTGCTCCGCCAGCGCCGGAAACCGCCGTCGCTCCGAAACAACCATGCGGAACAGGGCGCGCGAGGTCGGGTCGCTGTAGAAGACGGCGTAGGCCGTCGCGAAGGCGGTCAGCCGCGTTCGCGCATCGCCCGTGACGGTCGATGAGGCGGCGATGTCGCCGGCCAGGCCGTTGATGGTGTCCTCGACCACGACCCGAAACAGCTCGGCCTTGCTCGGGAAGTGCGCGTAGAGCGTGGCTGTCGAGACGCCGGCCAGGCGGGCCACCTGCTCCATGCCAGCCTGCGAGAAACCCTCTCGGGCGAACACGTCCCTAGCCGCGTCTAGGATATGGCCGCGCTTCCGCTCTGAACGGGTTCCCCCCAAAGTCGACGCCATGTCCCCTCGATAACGCTGTTCACGTTCAGCCTATAAGCGAGTTTCGCGGCGCCGCAACACCCCTCAGGCGAGCGAGGCCTGGTCACGGAAGGGTTTCAGCAACGGGTGAACCAGCACTGGGGCCAGCAGTCGGTCGAATTCATTCGGATCGACAGGGATCACCGCCCCGCGATCGTCGACGATCACGACGTCGGCCAGCATCCGCGATGGCTGGATGAAGCGTTCATGCGCGGGTCGCACCGTGGCGAGGTACTGGTTGATGACCGACTCGGCCGTCCGGTCGCGCTCACGCTGGTCGCGGATCAACCGGCGGATGAAGCGCACGTCGGACGGCGTGTCGACGAAAACGCGCAGGTCGAAGATCGCGGCCAGCTCCGGCGTGCACAACAGGTGCGCGCCCTCGACCACGATCACCGGATGCGGCTCGAGCAGGTCGACGTCCGGTTTCCGCCGGTGGGTCGAGAAGCAGTAGATCGGCCCCTCCACCGTCTCGCCGGCCTTCAGCGCCAGCAGGTGCCGGGCGAGCAGGTCGTGGTCCTTGGCGGCGATGTCGTCGAAGTCGAAGGTCGCCGCGTCGAAGCCGGGCTGACCGCCCCAGTCGCCGTAGTAGGCGTCCTCGATCACCACCCGCACGGTCCCCGCCGGCAGTCGCGCCTGCAACGCCGCGGCCAGGGTGCTCTTGCCCGACCCCGACCCGCCGGCGACGGCGATCAGCAGCGGACGGTCCGGGGCCCGGGCGGGAGTGTCTGTCATGCTGGCGGCTTATGCCGGAGTTGCGCATCAGCGTCGACACCAGCCCCGATTTCCCGCTCCGCGCGCGGTGCGTTGTGCATTGCGGCGCGAGCCTGCTAGGTTTGCCCCTGCAACGAAAAAACGCAGGGGGAGAAGACGGCCATGCAGGGGCTGATGCAGCAGTCGGCGCTTACCGTCGACACGATTCTGGATCACGCCAAACGCTGGCACGGGGATCGGGAAGTGGTCACCCGTTCGGTCGAGGGACCGATCGTCCGCACGACCTACGGCCAGATTCACGCGCGCGCCAAGCGGCTGTCCAACGCCCTGATCGGCATGGGCGTTCGCCTCGGCGACCGGGTCGCCACCCTGGCGTGGAACAGCGGCCGGCACATGGAAGCCTGGTACGCCATCATGGGCATCGGCGCGGTCTGCCACACCTTGAACCCGCGCCTGCATCCAGACCAGATCGCGTGGATCATCAACCACGCCGAAGACCGCATCATCTTCGTCGACCTCACCTTCGTACCGATCCTCGAACAGATCCTGCACAACTGCCCGTCGGTCGAACACGTCGTGGTCATGACCGACCACACCCATATGCCGCCCTTCCAGATCAAGGGCGTGCCGACGATGAAGTGGCAGGGCGCGCACACCTTCGAGTCTCTGATCGACGGCAGCTCGCCGGACTGCGCCTGGGGCGGCTTCGACGAGAACACCGCCGCCGGCCTTTGCTACACCTCGGGCACGACCGGCGACCCCAAGGGCGTGCTTTATTCGCACCGCTCGAACTACATCCACACCCTGGTCGGCCTGCAGGCCGACGTGCTCGGCATCTCCGCCACGGACACCGTCCTGCCGGTGGTGCCGATGTTCCACGCCAACGCCTGGGGCATCGCCTTCGCCGGCCCGGCGACGGGCGCCAAGCTGGTGATGCCGGGGGCCAAGATGGACGGCGCCTCGATCCACGAATTGCTGGAGACCGAAGGGGTCACCTTCTCCGCCGCCGTGCCGACCGTCTGGCAGATGCTGCTGCAGCACCTCGACTCGACCCACGGCAAGCTGAGCAAGCTGAAGAAGGTCGTGATCGGCGGCTCGGCCTGCCCGGAGAGCATCATCCGGGGCTTCCATGACCGCTATGGCGTCGATGTGCTTCATGCCTGGGGCATGACCGAGACCTCGCCGCTGGGCACGCTGGGCTCGCCCAACGCCCGGGTCGCCGGGCTCTCCTACGACGAGCGGATGGCGTACAAGCTCAAGCAGGGCCGCCCGCCGCTGGGCATCGATCTGAAGCTGACCGACGACGCCGGCGCCGAACTGCCGCGTGACGGCAGCACCTTCGGCCACCTGCTGGTCAAGGGACCCTTCGTGGTTCGCGAGTACTTCAAGGGCGCCGGGGGCCGCATCCTCGACGACCAGGGCTACTTCGACACCGGCGACGTGGCCACGATCGATCCCGAAGGCTTCATGCAGATCACCGACCGCGCCAAGGACGTCATCAAGTCCGGCGGGGAATGGATCAGCACCATCGATATCGAGAACATCGCCATGGGCCACCCCAAGGTCGAGCTCGCGGCGGTGATCGGCGTGCTGCACCCCAAGTGGGACGAGCGCCCGCTGCTCTTGATCAAGCTGAAGCCCGGCGAAACGGCGACCAAGGAAGAGATGCTGCGCTTCCTCGAAGGCAAGATCGCCAAGTGGTGGATGCCGGACGACGTCGCCTTCGTGGACGACATTCCGCTGGGCGCCACGGGCAAGATCGACAAGAAGGTGATCCGCGAGCGGATGAAGGACTACGTCCTGCCGTCGACGCCGGTGCTGGCGGCGGCCGCCGCCACCGCCACGGTCGCCGAAAGGGCGGCGCCCGACCCGGTGCTGCACGCGCCTGAGCCGGCCAAGATAGAGGATCCCTCGGGAAAATCTGAGGCCCCGACGAGCACGGCAGCCGTCGGGGCCGAAGAGCCTCCTCAAGCCGAACCCATTCTCGCGCCACAGGCGACCGAACCGGTCGCCGAGACCGTCGCGCGCGAAACGTCCCCCGAACAGGCGAAGGTCGACGCCGACGGCGTGATCGACGCTGAGTTCGAGCCCGTTTCGCACGAGCCGGCGGGGATCCCCGCCGCCGAAGGCGCACAAGGGGAGGCCGCCGTCGACGAGGTCGCCGCCTGGTCGCCGTCGGACGACGATCACGACGGCGACGTGCCGCCCCCGATCTCGAGCATGCCGGACATGACGCCAGTCGGCGCGGCCCTGGCCGCTGCCGCCGCGGCCGCCGCGGCCCCGGCGGCGTCCGATCTGGCCTTCCCCTCCACGCTCAAGGGCAAATCGGGCAAGGACAAGGGCGAGCCCGAAGCTCCGGCATCCTATGAGGACTCGCCGCTGTGGCTAGCGACGGCGACGGCCGATACGAAGAGCCGCAAGGCGATGAAGAAGAAGCCGGCTGGCTGGGCGAGCGGCTTTCTGAACATCGCGCTGGTGATCGCGCTCACGCCGCTGGCCTTGGTGCTGGCCGGCGCGGCGGGCATGCAGATGGGCGTCTGGGGGCCAGACCAGGCCATCGGCGCCATCCTGCAGAACGGCGCGACGCCGACGCTGGGCTGGGCGCCCGCCGTCGCCCTGGTCAGCGCGCTGACCTCGGTGTTGGGCCTGCTTGTCGCGACGTTCGGCGGCTTCTCGCGGCTGTGGGGCAAGGCGCTGCTGGTCCTGCTGATCACGGCGGCGACGTGGGCGGGCTTCATCGGCCTGAAGACCTACGCCGAGCGCATGCCCCCGTTGGCCGATGTCGCCACCGACTGGACCGACCCTCTGATGTTCTCCAGGGAGATGCTCAAGCTGCGCGGCCCCGATGCGAACTTCGTCGAGCCCCAGCCGGTGTTGCCGATTGGATCGCGCTTCTACGCCGGCCGGCCCGTGGGCGAGGTCAACGCCGAGACCTGTCCCCAGGCCCGCCCCGCGCTGCTGAACGCCACGCCGGAACAGGCCTTCGCCGCCGCCCGCGCGGCGGTCACGGCGGCGGGGCTGGCGCTGGTGCATGAGGACGCCCGGGCCGGCCGCATCGAGGCCACCGCCACCAGCCTCCTTTATGGGCTCAAAAGCGATGTCATCGTCCGCGTGAAGCCCCAGGGCGCCGGCGCCCGCATCGATGTCCGTTCGGTCAGCCGCACCGGCCAGAGCGACCTCGGCGACAATTGCCGCCGCGTCGGCAAGCTGCTGTCGAGCCTGAGTAGCTAGCGCGACCTCTTCGACGTCATGGCCCGACTTGTTCGGGTCACCCAAGCGTGGTGGGCCGGAAGGCTGGTTGCGAGCTTCAATACGCGCCTTCGGCGCTGCTCAGCATGACTATGAGGGACGGCCTTATCACCCAGTCATCCTGAGCAGCCGCGCAGCGGCGTGTCGAAGGACGCAAAGCCTGTCCGTCGTGTTCATGGGTGGCCCGGACAAGTCGGGCCATGACGGATGGGGGTCAGCCCGCCAGCCGGTAGTCGCTGTCGAGCCCTGGCTGGCCGTCGCAGATCAGACGGCCCTCGCGGACAAGCTGGATGGTGTGAGCCAGGACCGAGTGGGCGGCGGCCGGGTGCAGTCGCGGGTCCACGTCCTTGTAGAGCACTGGAACCATCGCCTTGATCCGGCTCATGCCCTGGCCGACGGCGGCGAGGACCTGCGCCTCGCGATTGCGGCGGTGGTCGATGTAGGCCTGGACGAAGGGCGCCGGCTCGGTGATCGGCGGCCCGTGTGTCGGCCACAGGGTGCTGAAGTTCCGCGCCTTGATGCGATCGAGGCTGGCGAAATAGTCGCCCATGTCGCCGTCGGGCGGACTGATGACCGTCGTCGACCAGCCCATGATGTGGTCGCCCGAGAACAGCACGTTCTCCTCATGCAGGGCGTAGCAGATGTGATTGCTGGTATGGCCCGGCGTGGCGATCGCCTCGATCGTCCAGCCGTCGCCATGGAAGGTCCCGCCGTCGCAGACGCCGACGTCGGCGATGAAGCCGCGGTCGTCGCCTGCCTCCATGCGCACGTCCGAGTCCTCGCCCATCGGCCCGGTCAGCGGGCAGCCATAGGTGACCGCCCCGGTGAGCGCTTGCAGGGGCTTGGCCAGCGGCGAATGGTCGAGGTGATTGTGCGTGACGAAAATGTGGGTGATCCGCTCGCCCGCGGTGGCCCTCAGGATCGCCTGCAGGTGGTCGTCCATATCCGGCCCGGGATCGATCACCGCCACGGAGTCTCCGCCGCCGATGATGTAGGTGCCGGTGCCCTTGTAGGTGAACGGGCCTGGATTGTTGGCCACCACGCGACGAACCAGCGGGGTCAGCCGGTCGCACGCTCCGTATTCGAAGCTGATCTCCCGAACGAACGGAATCATGCGCGCCCTCCCGCGACTCCGGCGCTTATCAGAGTGCGGAACGCGTCGGCGAGCAAGCGCGTGGCGGTCAGCTTGGCGGGAAGGGGGAGGGCGATCGGCGGTCCCATGTCGGTCTTGTTCACGTCCACGATGTAGAGGCGGCCGCTGGCCCGGTCGCGCAGGATGTCCAGCCCGCCCCAGTCCAGGTTCATCGCCGCGCAGAAGCGGCCGATGGCCTCGATCTCCTCGGGCGAGAACACCGACTCGGCTGTGGTCAGGGTCACGGAGCTGTTGTGATTGGCGAAGCGGTCAGTCTTGTGACGGCGCTTGATGAAGACCAGCACCGGCTTGCCGCCGACGCAGGGTGTCCGCAGATCATCGACATAATCTTCGCCGAGGAGCGTCGAGGTGTTGTCGATCAGGCGCTGATAGGTCTTGCCGGGCAGGGCGGGGCAGGGGGCCTGGACGATCCGGCCGTCGTGCACGCCGTTATCCTCGCCCTTCTCGACGACCGGACCGCTCGCGCTCTCGGGGTCGACCGCCAGCGGATAGCCGAAAGTCTGTTCGAACATCCTTGCGACGTGCGTCTTGGTGACGTCGGTGCAGTGAAAGTTGAAGCGCGGCTCCGGCCCCGCGTTCGGCGGCGAACCGAGGGCCGAATCCTCGAAGTACATGGCCGCGTCCGCCTTTTCCGGCGAGGCGGCGATCCGCGCGCCGGACCAGGCCGCGGCGGCCCACACCAGATACCAGGGCCGCGGCTTGTAGGGGGCGAACCAGACGCTGGGGCCAGGGCGGGTGAGCCGGTTCCAGGCCGCCGTGGCGCGAACGGGCACATAGTAGGCGAACCAGACGAGGGCTTCCTCGACGAGGGCGCGATCGAACGCCAGATCGGCGCCCGTGGTGCGGACCTTCACGCGGCCGCCCTCGAAGTAGAAATCGGACGTCCAGAACGCTCCGGCCATCGATGGTCCCTGTGCCGCCCCCGCGGCCGAATACGGGTGTTAACTAGTCCGATTTGGATCACGGACAAACGACTTGCCCGTGAGGCGGGTGTGATCGCGCGTCGCGGCCCGGTCCGGCGCCCTTCTTGCGCTCTGGTCCCTCGCTTGGGTTGGAGGATGCCAGAATGGCCGAGGACGTCGCGATCTTTGTGTCAAAACGGTTCCAGAGGATCGCGTTCGCCTTCCTCTGTCTCATGACCGCGCAACTCGTCCTGGCCAGCTGCGAGCCCGAGCCGGTCGCCATGGGCGCGGCCAGGGTTCAGGCGCAAACGACGCTAGGCGGGGGTTAGGGATCTAGCGCCGCCTGCGCGGACTGGCTCCGGTCCATCGCTTGAAGGCGCGTGAGAAAGCGCTCGGTTCGGAAAAGCCGACGAGGTAGGCGGTCTCCGCGACAGAGACCTTGCGCCCGTCGAGGTAGTGCAGCGCCATCCGGCGGCGCAGATCGTCGAGCAACGCATCGTACCCCGTCCCCGCCTCCTTCAGCCGGCGATAGAGGGTCTGACGGCTCATCCCAAGGTCTCTCGCGACTGTCTCCATGCCCGGATCACCCTTGTGCAGGATCGGGATCAACAGCCGCTCCACCCGTCGCCGCGCGTCGTCGGCCCCCTCAAGCTCTTCGAGCAGCGCCTGGGCATGGGCGCTCAGCACCCCGAAGACGTAGCGGTTAGGCGCATGTAGCGGCAGGTCCAGCCAGGACGGGTCAATCATCAGCGCATTCTGCGCGGACCCGAAGGTGACCGGCGCCCCGAGCAGCCGCTCGTATTCGGCCGCGTGCGCCGGTGCGGCGTGGGTGACATGGACGGCGCGGGCGAAGGGCGCGTCGGGAAAGTGCCGGGCCGTCTCGCCAATGAAGCGCGCCCAGGTCTCTTCGGTGAGCTCGGGAAACGAGTCGGGGTCCAGCCGGGTGTCAGTCAGCCAGAGGCCGTTGTCGCGTGGCTCGATCCGGAACCGCTCGCCCTCGGCGGGCACGTCGACCTGGGCCACCAGTCGGCCGAAGCGATTCAGCTCGACCATCGCCTCACCCATGGTCTGGGCCGCGTAGCAAATCAGTCCGACCACAGACATCTCGTGGAAGTCCGTCTCGGCCCCGACCTTCAAGGCAAGGGCCGGATCGCCTGTCAGCGCCTTCGCGGCCTGCATCAGCGCACCGTACCGTGCGAGTGGAACGCGGGTATCGGGATTCTCCAGTCCAGCCGGATCAATTCCCGACCGGGCCGCCAGCACGGCCCCATCGACGCCGCGCGCGACGGCTTGCCGAAACAGATGTCGCGCGTAGCCCGCCGACACCGTCGGCTCGGCCCGCGCGGCCGTGTCGGCCAGGGTCATGTCTTTGATCGCCGCAGTCATGTGTGGCCGGGGAAAGGGCGGATATTGCTCGTCGTCCAATCCTAGCCGACCCGCGCCGCCGGGGACAGGAAGCTGCATGTCACAGGCCATTGCCGATCGCGTTCTGAAGGCTTCGGGCCTGGCCTGGTGGGCCGTCGCGGCCGTGGGTCAGTTCGCCTTCGTAGGCTACGTGATCCTCTTCTACGGTCGAACCGCCGCCGAGGGCGACTTCGAGCGCTGGAACGAGGTGCTGGTCGGCGGCTACAGGTCGGGCCAGCCTGTCGGCAATCTGGCGCTTGCCGCGCATCTGGCCCTTGCCGTGGTGATCACCGCGGGTGGTTTGCTGCAACTGGTTCCGGCCATCCGGGCGCGGGCGCCTTGGCTGCATCGGTGGAACGGCCGTGTGTTCCTGACCTGCGCCCTAGTCGCCAGCCTGGCGGGCGTCGGGCTCGTCTGGACCCGAGGCACGGCAGGCGAACTGGCTATGCGCGCCGGAATCACCGTGAACGCCGTCCTGATCATCGTCTGCGGCCTGCTCGCCTGGCGACTCGCGGCGGCGCGCCGGTTCGATGCCCACCGACGGTGGGCGTTGCGCGCCTTTGTACTTGTTAGCGGTGTCTGGTTTTTCCGGGTCGGCCTGATGGCGTGGATTCTCGCCAATCGAGGCCCGGTGGGAATTGGCGAGGACTTCGACGGTCCGTTCGTTCGCTTTTGGGCCTACGGTTGCTACCTCGTCCCGCTTGCGGGCGTGGAGCTGTGGATGGGGGCCTGGCGCGGCGGCCGAGTGGCGAAACTCGTCGCCGCCGTTGTCGTCGGACTGCTGACCCTGGTCACAGCGCTCGGCGTGTTCGGGACAATCGCAGGGATGTGGCTGCCGAGGGTCGTCTAACTCCCCAGCACGCCGGACAGGTCATACCCCGCGTCACGACCCAGCGCGGTCAGCTCGCCGCGACCGCGTTCGCCGCTCATGGCTTGGCCGATGGACCAGGTGACGATCGACCGCGTACCCGAACGGCAGAAGGCCAGAACGGGACCGGAGGCGCCGGCGACGGCGACGCGGTTGGCCTCGACCTGCTCGGGCGTCGGCGAGCCGACCACCGGGATGTGCACATAGTCCAGGCCCGCGGCCCGCGCGGCGGCCTCCACCTCGGCGGAGGTCGGCTGGCCGGGCTGTTCGCCGTCGGGGCGGTTGTTGATCACCAGGGTGAAGCCCTGCGCCTTCGCGGTGGCGATATCGGCCAGATCGATCTGGGGGCTGACCGAAAAATCGTCGGTCACGCGTCGGAAGTCGGTCATCGCACGTTCATCCTGGCTAGCGTTCGTTGACATCATCGGGAGCGGGTGGAAGTTTCGCAACCGCCTAGCGGCCCCGTCCGCGCGAGTGAGCCGCCAATGCTGCGTTTCCTGTTCCGCCGTCTTCTGGTGGCGATCCCCACGCTCTTCCTCGTGGTCACCGTCGCCTTCTTCATGATGCGCGCGGCGCCGGGCAGTCCTTTCGTCAACGAGCGTCAGCTGAGCCCCCAGATCGAGGCGGCGGTCATGGCCAAGTTCGGCATGGATAAGCCGCTGCACGAGCAGTACGTGAGCTACCTCGCCGGCGTGGTGAAGGGCGACTTCGGACCCTCCCTGAAGTACCGCGACAAGAGCGTCCTCGACATCCTCGGCGAGAACTACAAGGTCAGCTTGATTCTCGGCGGCGTCTCGATCCTGCTGGCCTCGATCATCGGCATGAGCCTCGGGATCATCGCGGCGCTGAGACAGAACAGGATCGCCGACTACTTCACCATGACGGTGGCGATCCTGGGGGTCTGCATACCGACCTTTGTGACGGCGCCCCTGCTGGTCCTGGTGTTCGCCTCCAAGCTTGGCTGGTTGCCGACCGCGGGCTGGAACGGCGGGGCGATCGCCAATCTGATCCTGCCGATCACCGTTTTGTCCCTGCCGCAGATCGCGATCATCTCGCGCCTGACGCGCGCCGGGATGATCGAGGTCCTGCGCTCCAACTACATCCGCACGGCGCGCGCCAAGGGGTTGCCGGAGAGCGTCATCGTCCGCAAGCACGCGCTGCGCGCGGCCATCCTGCCGCTGGTCAGCTATCTGGGCCCGGCGGCCGCCGGCCTGCTGACCGGCTCGCTGGTGGTCGAGAAGATCTTCAACCTGCCGGGCTTGGGCAAGTTCTTCGTCATCAGCGCCCTGCAGCGGGACTACACCGTCGTGATGGGCATGGTGATCGTCTACGCCCTGCTGATTCTCGTCCTGAACCTGATCGCCGACATGATCTATGCGGCGCTTGATCCCCGCGTGAGGCTGTCGTGAGCATCGCCGAGATGATCCCCGGCTCGCCGCAGCGCGCCGAATTGCTCCAGACCGCGGTCAAGGGCCGCTCCCTGTGGGACGACGCGCGTCGCCGGCTGCTGTCCAACAAGGCCGCCGTGGCCGGCATGATCGTGCTGGCGCTGATGGTGTTGATCGCCGCGGTCGGCCCCTTCCTCGTCCCCTTCCACTACGACACGGTGACCAAGCCGGATGTCTGGGCCGCGCCCGGCGTGGGCGGGCACTTGATCGGCGCCGACTCGCTGGGCCGCGACCTGCTGGCCCGGCTGATCGCAGGCCTCGGCGTCTCGCTGCTGATCGGGGTGGTCGCCACCAGCGTCTCGCTGGTCATCGGCGTCCTGTGGGGCGCGACGGCGGGCTATGTCGGCGGACGGGTCGACGAGGTGATGATGCGCATTGTCGACACCCTCTATTCGCTGCCTTTCATCTTCTTCGTGATCCTGCTGATGGTCACCTTCGGCAAGAACATCTTCCTGATCTTCCTCGCCATCGGGGCGGTCGAGTGGCTGACCATGTCGCGAATCGTGCGGGGCCAGACCCTCTCCCTGAAGCAGAAGGAGTTCGTCGAGGCGGCGCGGGCGGCGGGCCTGACCGGCGGGCAGATCATCCTCAAGCACATCGTGCCCAACCTGCTGGGACCGGTGGTCGTCTATGTGACGCTGACCATTCCGGCCATCATCATCGCCGAGAGCTTCCTGTCGTTCCTGGGCCTGGGCGTGCAGCCGCCGATGGCTTCGCTGGGCACGCTGATCTCGGCGGGGGCCCAGGACATGGAGATCGCGCCCTGGCTGCTGATCTTCCCGTCCCTGACGATGATCATCACCCTGATGGCGTTCAACTTCATCGGCGACGGTCTCCGCGACGCCCTCGATCCGAAGGATCGCTGAGCGTGGCGGCCGCCTCGTCAGTTGTCGCGCTTGGCTCGCATCGACCGCTGGCCGTCGACGCTCAGGAAGTAGCTGCCCAGCGCGGCGCGCTTGACCACAACCTTGGAGCCCTTCCTCGGCGGTCGCGGCACGGAGGTGTTGTCCGTCTGGTACCAGAGCGCACCGTCCTCCAGGACGATGTACCACTTGCCGTTCACTTGGCGGGCCTCGGTCACGGTGGATTCGAGCGTGTCCATCTCGGGCGCCGGCTTGGCGCCGTCGCCGCCGCCGCCGCTGAGGAAGGCGGGCATGCGGAAGTTGAATCCGAAGGCGGCGCGCTGCGCTTCGCGCACCTGGGCGCGGTCGACCACGACGACGTCGCCCGCCCGTTCGGCCGTTTCCAGCGCGCCGGTGGCGGCGTCGTAGCAGGCCAGCCGCTCGGCGGCGTCAGCCACCTTGCGGCAATCGACCACCGCCTGCAGCGCCGCGGCGCGCGGCTTAGCTGCGTCGGCGGCCATCGCCACGCCTCCGCCCAGCAGCGCCGCGGCGGCGGACGCCAGAACGAGGCGCGACTTGAAACCCTGGACGAGCGTTGACATGGGCGACTCCCGAAACCGACAGATCGCCATAGAAGGCGCCCCTAGCGTTCTGCGCAACGTCTTCGTGGCGAGTCTCGCCGTGCTGGCGTTGGCGAGCTGCTCCAAGGGCCCGTCCCGCGCGCCCTGTCCGGAGGGCAAGGTCTGCCTGATGATCGGCAACACGACCGAGCCGGCGACGCTCGATCCGCACACCTCGACCGGCACCTGGGAAGACCGCATTCAGAGTGACATGTTCATGGGCCTGACCCAGTCGGCGGCGGACGGCTCAACGATTCCCGGCGTGGCGGAGCGATGGGAAGTCAGCGCCGATGGCCTGACCTGGACCTTCCACCTGCGGGAATCCTATTGGTCCGACGGCGTTCCGGTGACCGCCGACGACTTCGTCTTTTCGCTGCGGCGGGTGCTGGATCCGAAGACGGCGTCCGAATACGCGGCGCTTCTTTTCTTCATCAAGGGCGCCCAGCCGATCAATGAGGGCAAGGCGCCGCTGGAGACCCTCGGCGTGCGCGCGGTTGACGCCCGCACCCTGGAGATCCAGGTCGAACATCCGGCGGCCTACCTGCCTGAACTGACCAAGCACCACGTCCTCTATCCCGTGCCCAAGCATGTCGTGCTCCGCGAGGGCGCGTCATGGATCCGGCCGGGCAAGATCGTTAGCAATGGCCCGTATCTGCTCGCCGACTGGAAGCTCGGGGACTATGTGAAGGCGGTCCGCAATCCGCGCTTCTGGGACGCGGACAAGCTGTGCGTCGACGAAATCCGCTACTACCCGACGACCGATTCGATCTCGGCGGAGCGGCGCGTCCAGCGCGGCGAGCTCGACATCAACACCGACATCCAGTCCAACCGGATCGCCTTCCTGCGCACGAAGCTGCCCGGCTACGTGCGGACGAACACCTATCTGGGCACGACCTACATCGCCTTCAACAACGGCCCCAAGACCGGCTACCCGCCGTTCCGCGACCGGCGCGTGCGCCAGGCCCTGGCGATGTCCATCGACCGCGAGTTCATCACCTACAAGCTGTTCCGCGGCGGTCAGCAGCCGGCGAAGACCATGGTCCCGCCCGGGGTCGCCAACTATCGCCCCGTGAAGCCGCCCTACTGGTTCGACTGGCCGCTCGAGCGGCGCCAGGCGGAGGCGCGCAAGCTGCTGGCGGCGGCCGGATACGGCCCGAATCGGCCGCTGAAGCTTGAGATCAAGCACCGCAACACGCCCGATCCGATGCTCTACATGCCGGCGGTCCAGGCCGACTGGAAGGCGATCGGCGTGAAGGTCACCCTGGCCCAGCAGGAAACCCAGATCGCCTACGCGGACTACCGCGCGCGCTCGTTCCAGGTCGCCGACGCCGCCTGGGTGGCGGACTACAACGACGCGACCAGTTTCCTGGATTTGCAGCGGTCGTGGTACGGGCCACAGAACTACGGCGACTACAACAACCCCGCCTACGACGCGCTGATGGCCAAGGCGGACAATGAGCCGGATCCCGCGAAACGCGCCGACTACATGGCCGAGGCCGAGCACATGATGCTCGAGGACGCGCCGATCGCCCCCGTCTACTTCTACATCAACAAGAACCTGGTGAACCCACGCGTGACCGGCTGGGTCGACAACCTCGTCGACCACCACCGGACCCGTTGGCTTTGCGTGAAGTAGATTCGGCCCAAGCGGCGTTATTCCGCGCAACCGGCGAATCGGGGACGGCTTTCCGCGTCTGGGCTCCCGCGAGGGGCGATCGGCGCCGCAATTGCCTCAGCGCGAACACGCTGTTGCCAAAGTGCGACAATCTTGCGTCGTTCTAATTACGGCCCCGTAATGGTCGTTGACCGCTGTTCGACCCAAGCGCAAGGATCGATGCTAACCGGGTGCGCCAAGCGCCCGGGTTCATTTCGTCCAGACTAAGAGGGGGCGCTTCCGGAGATTCCGGGACGCGCTGATCCGGAGGGAAATAACTTGAGGCTCCAAACCACGCGCGGCCGCCTGCTGGCGTCCACCATGATCTGCGGAACGGCGCTCGCCGCTTTCGCGACGGCGAGTCCCGCGTTCGCGCAGGAAGAGACGGAAGTCGAAGCCGTCGTCATCACTGGCTCGCGCATCGCGCGCCAGGACTACGTCGCCAACAGCCCGATCGCGACCGTCACCGGCGATCAGGCCGTCGCCAACGCCGACGTCACGCTCGACACCTACCTGAACACGCTGCCGCAGGTTAACCCGGCGGGTACGACGACATCGAACAACCCCGGCAACGGCGGTCAGTCGAACGTCGACCTTCGCGGCTTCGGCGCCAACCGGAACATCGTCCTCGTCGACGGTCGTCGTCCGATGGTGTCGGCCAACAACCTGACGGTCGACCTGAACACCATTCCGCAGGCCCTGATCGACTCGATCGAAGTCATCACCGGCGGCGCGGGCGCGACCTACGGCGCCGACGCCATCGCCGGCGCGGTGAACCTGAAGCTGAAGAAGGACTTCGAGGGCCTCGATCTTCGCGTCAACTACTCCAACAGCACCGAGTACTGGGACGCTGAAGAGTACCAGATTTCGGCGGTTCTCGGCGGCAACTTCGCCGACGGCAAGGGCAACGCGGTGCTCGCCTTCGACCGGTCCTACCGCGAAGGCCTGATCAAGTCGCAGCGTCCGTTCTCGCAGAACGCCACCTCGACCACGTCCTTCCTGCCGGAAGGCGCCTTCTTCTGGGCCGGCACCAACGCGCCGTCGCTCGCCTCGCTGCAGACCGCGGTCGGTTCGACCAACGTCACCCAGTCGTCGGGCTTCTACGGCTTCAACATGGACGGCACCCTGTTCTACAAGGGTATCTTCAACAGCGCCTTCGATGTTGTGAACTACAAGTATCCGATCGACGGTACGGTCAACCAGGCCCTGTACCCCGACCTGTACAGCTACAACTTCGACTACGTGAACATCCTGGTCCTGCCGATGGACCGCTACTCGTTCCTGTCGAAGCTCAACTACGAGCTGGACAACGGCGTCGAGTTCTTCTCGCAAGTCGGCTGGACCGAGTACAACTCGACCACCGCGCTGGCGCCGACCCCGTTCCCGACGGTCAATACGCGCAACCCCTGTGACGCCGCCTCGAACAACGTTTCGTCGTCGCTCGTCACCTGCGGTTCGCAGATCGCGCAGCAGATCGTCGTTCCGTACGACAACTTCTTCGTGCCGGCGGCTTTCAAGGCCAACGTGCTCGGTTCGCGGGTCGGCGACGACCCTGCGCTGGCCGGCGCGGGCGCGACCGAAGCCTTCCGCATGCGTCAGCGCACGCTGGACCTCGGCCTGCGCCAGTCGGTCTACGAGAACACCGTGGTCCAGTTCATGGCGGGCATGCGCGCCCCGCTGGGCGACACCGGCTGGTCGATGGAAGCCTACGTTTCGGAAGGTCGGACTGAAATCGACCAAACGCAGACCGGCAACCTCGACACCCAGAAGCTGCAAAACCTGCTCGAAAGCGCTCCTGGCGGTATCAACGACGGTGGTCAGAGCATCTGCGCCGGCGGCTTCAACATCTTCGGTCGTCAGCCGATCTCGGCCGAATGCCGCGAGTACCTGGCCGTCTCGACCACGCTGTCGACGACCATGACGCAGCAGATCGCTCAGGGCTACGTCACGGGTCCGGTGTTCGACACCGCGGCCGGCACCGTCGAAGTCGTGTTCGGCGGCGAATACCGTGGCTTCGACTACCTGTTCGATCCGGGCGCGGCCGCGGGTCCGATCTCGGGCTTCAACAACCAGAACCCCGACTCCGGCACCAACGCCTTCTACGACATCTTCTCCGAAGCGCTCATCCCGCTGGTGAAGGACGCGCCGTTCGCGCAGTCGATCGACCTGTCGCTCGGCTACCGCTACAGCTGGTCGGAGTTTGAGGACCGCATCAGCGGCGTCTCGCGCTCCTCGCGCGGCTCTCCGTCGTACAAGATCGAGCTGAACTGGGCCGTTGTGGACGAGATTCGTCTGCGCGCGTCCTACCAGCGCTCGGTCCGCGAGCCGAACTTCTCGGAACTGTTCTCCGGCGGCGGCTCGGCTCCGCAGTACTTCGATCCCTGCTCCGTCACGACGGCCGCCCGGACCGGCCCGAACGCGGCCCAGATGACCACCCTCTGCCAGACGGGCGGCTTCAACGGCGGCATCTCGGCCGGCGCCATCGCCAGCTTCGTGCAGACCCCGGGCAGCCAGATCGGCGTCGACCTCGACGGCAACCCGGCGCTCGATCCGGAACAGGGCACGACCCTGACCTTCGGTCTGGCCTGGCAGTCGAGCTCTGACAACCAGTGGCTGGGCCGCCTGCGCGGCACGGTCGACTACTGGAACATCAAGATCGACGACGCGATCCTGACCCCGACCCCGAACCAGATCGTCGCGGCGTGCTACAACTACTACGGCACGAACCCGACCTACAGCGCGGCTGACGTCAACTGTGACGGCATCCTCCGCGTCGGCGGCGACATCCTCTGGATCTACAACCCGGCGACGGGCTACGGGAACTTCCAGGCCGACAACGGCGGCCATCAGCAGGCCAGCGGTATCGACTTCCAAGTCGACTATGGCTTCGACATGGAATGGCTGGGTCTCGACAATTGGGGCACGGTCCGCGTGAACGCCCTCATCAGCTACCTGATGGAGTTCAAGCAACAGGACCCGATCTCCGGCGTGCCGGAACTCGACTTCGCCGGTACGGCTTCGTACTTCGGCGCCGGCCTCGGCACGAGCTATCCGGAGTGGAAGTCCACCATCACCACGACGTGGGACGTGGGCGACTTCAGCTTCTCGGCCCGCGGCCGCTACATCGGCGAGATGCGCAACCGTCTCGAAATCGAGTTCCCGGGTGAGAAGTTCACCGGTCCGGACTCGATGTGGTACTGGGACGTCGCCGGCGAGTGGGGCTTCTCGGACAACGTGTCGTTCCGCCTCGGCGTGAACAACCTGTTCGACGAAGCTCCGCAGGTCTACGAACCGAACGTCCAGTCGGGCACCGATCCGTCGACCTACGACGTGGTGGGTCGCCGGGTGTTCGGCGGCATCAAGCTGCGCTTCTAAACGCAGCCTGAGCTGAAAAAGATTGGGCGGCGGAGCTTCGGCTCCGCCGCCTTTTCTTTTGGATGACCGCCCGCGCCGTCATCCTCGCACCCCTCGCGAGGACCCCTGAACACGGCGGACGGCCCATTGCACGCGCGCCATGCTGCGCCGTGGCGCTACCGCTCATCGCGCATGGGCCGGGGATGACTCGTGGGGGGAGGGGGCTTGGCCCTGCGTCTCAGCCGTAGCCGAGCAGGCTCCGCAAGCCGGGCGCGGCGAAGTCGACCAGCGCCTTCTGACCCTCGCTCAGGGCCTTCGGGAACGTCGGCACGCCGGACAGGCCGGCGCTGTCGGTGGCGCTGTGCTTGCGGTCCGATCCCGCCAGCACTCGCGCCCGCCAGTCGCCGGGCAGGTCGATGCCGAACGCGTCGAGCAGGCCGCGGAAGAAGGCCTCGGCCTCGTCCGTATCCAGCCGCTTGAGCTCGCGAACGATGTCTTCGTACCGCACCAGGGTGACGCCAGTGTGCATCCAGGCCACGGCGTGGGCGGTGAAGATCTCCCGCACGCCCGGCGCCTTGGCCGGCACGCCGAAGATCATGAAGTTGATCACCTGCTCGACGGTGCCGGCCTTCTTGAGCGGCTCCATCAAGGGGTTCTGGAACTCGTCGGAAAAGATGAAGCGCGCCCGCGACAGCACGTAGTCGTACGGGTCGCGAACCAGCACGACCTGCCGCGCGTGTTGCGTCGTCAGGGCCGCTATGTCGGCGTAGACCAGATGCCCGGTGCTGAACGCGGGCCGGCGCGGGTCGAGCCCGGCCCTGTGCTGCTCCAGATTCTGGATCTGGATGAACTCGCGATCGTAGTGCTGCTCGACCGGCACGAACATGCGCACGATGTTGCGCAGCAGGTGCGTGCCGCACTTGGGCACGCTGTTGAGAAAAGCCGTCCGCCGCAGCGGCGCCTGGGCGAACCGCCGCACCTCGGCGTTCAGGGTGTCGGGCTTGGTCCGGATGACGGCGACGGTCATGGTTTGGCTCCTCGCATGACGAGGACCATGGCTACGAAGGGCGCGGCCCGGATGCAACCGCCATCGCCGCGCGCCCCTTGCGTCCCCCGGCCCGTCGCGTACCTCTAGGGGAACAAGATCCGCGTTCGGCGGGAGGGGAACGTCATGATGCCACCGTTCAGCCGCCGCGCCCTGCTGGCGGGCCTTGCCGCCGCGCCCCTGGCCGCCTGCGCCGCCGGGCCGGGCCGGTCCCTGGTCCAGGTGAACCTGACGAGCGCCGACCTGCCGCCGCCGCCGCCGTCCGACGCGGGCCAGCCGGAAGCCGATGGCGCCGTGCGCACCGGCTTTGACGCCGTGCGGCGCATGACGGTCGAGACCATGGTCGACGGCACGGGCCCCTACCGCTTCGTGGTCGACACCGGCGCCAACCGGTCGGTGCTCTCGACCGAGGTCGCCGACGCGCTCGGCCTGGTCGCCAGCGGCCAGACCATCGTCCACGGCATCGCCGGGGCGCTGCCCTCGACCACGGTGACGGTGAAGGCGCTGGCCATCGGCGGCCTGCTGTCCCGCCGGGTGAGGATGCCTGTGCTGCCACGGCGCTTCCTCGCCGCCGACGGCCTGCTCGGGGTGGATGTCCTGGCCCATCGCCGCGCCACGCTGGACTTCAAGAACCAGCGCTTCTCCCTCGCCACCGGCGCCGACCCGGTCCAGGTGACCCGAGGCAAGGACACCCGGATCGCGCCGGAGGGGCCGGAGGCCGTCATCGTCCCCGCCCGCCACCGGTTCGGCCAGCTGACCATCGTCGACGCCGAGATCGGCGGCGTGGCCTTGACCGCCTTCCTCGACTCCGGCGCGGAGAACACCGTCGGCAATACCGCGCTGCGCCGCGCGCTGGGCAATCGGCAGGGCATCCTGGCGGAGCGGCTGCAGCAGGTCGAGCTGGTCAGCGCCACCGGCCAGTTGGTCGCCGGCGAGTTGTCGACCGTGCCGCCGCTGCGCCTGGGCGGCGTGAAGCTGGGCAATCTCACCTGCGTGTTCGCCGACCTGCACACCTTCCGGATCTGGGGCCTGGACAAGACGCCGGCCCTGCTCATCGGCGTCGATGTGATGCGTCACTTCGACTCGATCGAGATGAACTTCGCCAAGCGGCACGTCGTGTTCCGCTCCAGCCAGTTCGCGCGCACGGTCAACACCGCCGGCTGAAACGAAGAAGGGCGCGGAGCCTTCCGGTCCCGCGCCCTTCCGTCGTTGATCGAAGTCGACCGGGCCTAGAGGCCGCCCGGCCCGCACTCGGTCCGCAGATAGGTCTCGACGGCCGTGAGCACCGCCGTGATATCGCCCGGTCCCCACTTGTTCGCCTCGTGGCCCATGTCCGGGATCGGCAGGAACTTCACCGTTTTACCGGCGCTCCTCAGGCCGTTGTAGAAGCGCTCCGATTCCTCGATCGGAACGTTGGTGTCGCGGTCACCGTGGTAGAGGAAGACCGGGATCGACACCTCGTCGAAGTGCTCGACCGGCGACATGCCGGCCAGCGACGGACGCTGGTATTCCCGCTGGATGCGGTTGCCCAACGCCTGGGTGCGGAATTTCTCCAGCGACGCGACGCCGGCTCCAGCGACCGCGCATTGGTAGATGCCGCCCGGACGCACCGAGGCCGCCATGGCCGCGTAGCCGCCGTAGGAATAGCCGTGCATGGCGATGCGGTCCGGAGCGGCGATGCCCTGGGCGATCAGCCATTTGGCGGCGTCGTCCTTGTCGTCCTGCATCTTCTGGCCCCACTCGGCGTCGCCGGCGCGCCACAGGCGCTGACCCCAGCCGCGCGAGCCACGGTACTGCGGCTGGATGACCGCGTAGCCGTGGGCGGCGAAGTACTGGACCCAGCCGGAGAAGTCCCAGTTCATGTTGTCCCGCGCCCACGGGCCCCCGTGGGGAACCACGATCGTGGGATAGGGGCCGGCGCCATAGAGCTCCTTCTTGGGCGTGGTCAGGAGGGCCGGAACCATCAGGCCGTCACGCGCCGCGAACTGAACCAGTCGCATGTCGCCGAGCGCGCGACCGTCGATCCACGGACGGGCGCGGCCCAGCAACGTGAGCTTGCCCTCGGAGAGCATGTAGTACTCGGTCGGCTGGCTGGGCCCGCTCTTGGTGACGATGGCGATCTTCCGGTCATCGGAGATGTCCGAAAGGTTCACGTCGAAGCCATCGGGCGTGCTGAACCGACCCTTCTCGCCAGTAGCGATGTCCGTCCATTGGACGGGCACGGTGGTGACGCCCAGCGCCTTGCGGGCGCCCTTCACCAGGGCGTCGATCTCGGGGTCGGTCCAATAGATCTTGGTGGTCTCGGCGCGGTAGCTGAAGCCGAGGAGCGCGCCCTCGTCGCGGGCGCTGGTCGACTCGATCACCGTGCCGGCGTCGAAGAACTTGGTCTCGAAGACCAGGTCCTTCAGCTGGCGGGCGGCGATGTCGTATTCAAAGATCCCGACCTTGTCGCGGCCCTTGTTGGTCGCGACGTAGACGATGTTGGGATCGGTCGTGAATCCGACGATGTCGGCCTCCTCGCGGTCCTTCGGATACCAGCGGAAGTGTTCCTTCCACTGGCCGTTGGCCTCGCGGATCCACTGGACGAAGTAGGCGTTGCCGCCCTCGAACTCGAGCGACTGGCGGGCGCGAACCTCGCGGCTCAGGTCCCATTGCTCGTTGAAGTATTTGTCCGAGTTGACGCGGACCTTCTGGCGCTGACCGGTGTAGATGTTCAGCTTGTAGGTGCCGCCATCGGGAATGAACGAGCCGTTGGCCGAAGTGCGCCCGTAGACCGTGATCAGGATGTTCTGCGGGTCCTTCGGCAAGGTGTCGATGACCTCCGCGTTGGCGAAGACCGATTGATCGGTGCCGCCCTCGGCGTTGCGCCACTGGCTGCCGGTGAGGTCGGTGATCATCAGGCGGAAGAGGTGAGTCTTCCTGATGCCCTCGGTGTAGGTCTGGCGCACCTGCACCGCGAGCCTGTCGGACTTGAGGAAGCTCACGCTCATGCAGGTGTTGCGCGGCCCGCAGCCGATTCGCGACGGCGCGGCGCTGGTGTTCGCCGTGTTCCAGACGGCGATCTGATTGTCCTGGCCGGGGGCGGACACGATCGCGGCGATGTACTTGCCGTCCGGCGACAGGGAGACGCCCTGGATCGCCGGTTCGCGGCCGTACTCTTCGGCGGTAGGGGGACGCGGCGCGCCGGATGTCGCGGGCGCGCCGGCCTGTCGGGCGAAGCTCGGGGTCGCGATGGCGCCGCCCACGAGGGCGGCCGTCGCGACGACGAGGCAAATTGAGCGGAAAAGCGGCTTCACGGTGGCCTCATGCGTGGTTTTCGCTCCGCCCTCGCGGGAATCAATCGCCTCGTGAGAGGCGTCCGGGGGCAGGGCGCCGCCGACAATCGGCGGTCGGCGGTCAATCTAACTGCTGATCCCGGTTCGCCAAGCGAATCCTGTTCGTCGCCCGCAAGAGGGGAATTGGGGCGGACTTTGCCCGCGAGGCTTGAAACTGTGGCGAGATTGTAACGCATCCACGGCGAGGCGCTGAAAAACCGTCATCGATGTTGTCGCTTGTCGTGAAGCTGTTAGGTTCGCCCTACCGCGCGGGACTGCGTCCCGTGAGCGGCTCGCTTATGGGCCGCAGGATCATCGGGTTACTGGGGACCTATAAGAATGCTTGATCGCAAGTTACTGCTGGGCACGACCGTGATCGCCGGCTTCGCCGCCGCGCTCGCCGTCGCGACGCCCGCCGTCTCGTGGGCGCAAACCGCGCCGGCGCCCGCCACGACGTCGTCGGACGACGAAGAGGACGACACCGAAGTTGAAGCGCTGGTGGTGACCGGCTCGCGCATCAAGCGCACCGAATTCACCAGCCCGGCGCCGATCCAGGTCATCACGGCCGAGTCCTCGACCCTCGAAGGTCTCGTCGACACGACCGAGATCCTCCAGCAGTCCACGCTCGCCAGCGGTTCGTTCCAGGTGAACAACATGCTGACCGGCTTCGTCGTCGACGGCGGCCCGGGCGTGAACACGATCTCGCTGCGCGGCCTCGGCGCCAACCGCACCCTCGTCCTGCTGAACGGCCGTCGCGTCGGTCCGGCGGGCGTGCGCGGCACGGTCGGCCCGGTCGACCTGAACGTCATCCCGCAATCGCAGATCGAACGCGTCGAAATCCTGAAGGACGGCGCCTCCTCGATCTACGGCTCCGACGCCGTCGCCGGCGTCGTGAACATCATCACCAAGTCGAACCTGGACGGCGGTGAAGTCAGCGCCTTCTACCGCACGGGCGAAGAGCCGGGCGGCGAGTTCTTCCGCGTCAACGGCGTGTGGGGCACCACCTTCGACCGCGGCTACTTCAACGTCGCCGTCGACTATTCCGAACAGAAGGCTCTGACCCGCGGCGACCGCGACGAGCTGCAGTGCTCGGAAGACTACCTGTACAGCGCCACCACCGGCGCCCGGGTCGACTACCTGGGCCTCGACGGCAACTACAAGTGCTACAACGTCATCAACAACGTGTTCGACTACCCGCAGTTCTTCGGCGGCTTCTTCCAGTACCGTGAGGCGGGCATCACCTACCCGACCACGGCCGGCACGCAGCCGTCGGCCGGCGCCTTCGGGGCGCTGGCGCCGGACCTGATCCGCGCGGCCCGCGTCGGCTTCCCGGAATCGTTCCCGTACTCCAACTACGACAGCCCCTACTCGGACAAGCGCACTGTCATCAGCCCGGTGAAGCGCACGACCGTGTCGGGCAACTTCGGCTTCGACATCACGCCGTCGACCGAACTGTACGCCGAGTTCCTGTTCAACAACCGCGACTCCGAACAGGTCAGCGTTCGCCAGCTGTTCCCGGCCGTCAAGGACGACAACCCCAACAACGCGATCTTCGCGATGACGGGTCTGACCGGCTTTGGCTACATGCGGCCGATCATCGCCATCCCGTACACCTTCACGCAGGACGTCGATTACCTCCGTGGCGTGATCGGTCTGCGCGGCACCTTCGGCGCCGGCTTCCTGTCCGATTGGGACTGGGACCTGTACTACCAGTTCTCGCGCTCGGACGGCGAATACACCGGCGACATCGTCTATAATGACCGCGTCGTCGCGGCGACCGCCTTCAACGTGGCCTGCAACAACGCCGCGATCACGATCTCCGATGGTCTGCCTGGCGGCGACTGCTCGACCCTCCCGGCCGGCGGCATCCCCTGGTACAGCTCGCGCGTCATCAGCGGCGACTTCACGGCCGCCGAACGCGCCTTCCTGTTCGCCAAGGAAACCGGCACGACGACCTACGATCAGAACCTGATCGAAGGCAGCATCTCCGGCGACCTGTTCGAACTGCCTGCCGGTCCGCTGGGCGTCGCCCTCGGCTTCCAATGGCGCCAGGAAGAGATCAACGACCAGCCGGGCGAAACCTCGCGCAACTACAACATCTGGGGCCTGACCTCCTCGCGTGAGACCGTCGGCGACGACACCGTCAAGGAAGTCTTCGGCGAACTGGCGATCCCGGTCGCCAAGGGCATGCCGGGCATCGAAAGCCTCGATCTGTCGCTGTCGGGCCGCTACACCGACTACGACAGCTACGGCTCGAACAGCACCTACAAGATCGGTGCGAACTGGCAGATCGTTCCGGCGCTCCGCCTCCGCGCGACCTACGGCACCTCGTTCCGCGCGCCGTCGCTGTACGAACAGAACCTGGGCGACCAGACCGGCTTCCTTAGCCAAACCAACATCGACCCCTGCATCCGTTGGGAAAACAGCACCGATCCGATCCTCCAGGCCAACTGCGCCATGGAAGTTCCGATGGGCTTCACGGGCGGCACCAACGGTTCGGCGCTGATCTACCAAGGCGGCGGCACGGGCCTGAAGGCTGAAGAGTCGAAGGCCTACACCCTGGGCGTGATCTGGACCCCCAGCTTCATCGACCTGAGCGTGGCCGTTGACTACTTCGACATCGAAGTGAACGACGAAGTCACCCGCTTCGGCTCGGCGAACATCCTGGAGCAGTGCTACTCGCGCACCTCCTACCCGACCAACTTCTTCTGCACGCAGTTCACGCGTGGCGACGCGGGCATCAACTTCGGCATCACCGAAGTTCATGACAACTACACCAACATCGCCTCGCAGATTAACCGCGGCATCGACCTGACCTACCGCTACCAGCATGAGTTTGACTTCGGTCGCCTCACCCTGGACGGTCAGTTCACCTGGCAGCTGCATGACGTGACCGAACTTCAGGCCGGCACGGGTGTCGACGACTTCAACGGCACCACCAACACTTACGACGGTCCGGACTTCACCGGTCAGCTGAACGCCCGCTTCGATCGCGGCGACTGGACGATCAACTGGTCGACCGACCTGATCGGCAAGGGCTCGGACACCGAGACGTACGGCGGCGACGTGTTCTCGAGCACCCGTTACGGCCAGTTCGTCTACTACAAGCAGTACACCGAGTTCACCGCCTATCACGACCTCTCCGTCCGCAAGCGGATGGACGACTGGACCGTCGTGGCCGGCGTGAACAACGTGTTCGACGAAGCGGCTCCGTCGCAGTCGGCCGGCCAGTTCCGGATCGGCACCGCGGCGCTCAACCAGTACGACCTGATCGGCCGCAGCTGGTTCGTGAACGTCTCGCGCAAGTGGTAAGAGCCTAGCTCAATCCGGGAATGGGGCGGCGGGAGCGATCCCGCCGCCCTTTTCTTTTGCGCGGCCGCGCGTTACGCCCGAGCGCATGTCGCACGATGCGTCTCCCCGGGATCAGGCCGAACGGCACTTCCAGCAGAAGCGGTACGCTGAGGCGCACGGCGTCTGCATGACCGTTCTTCGGAACGAACCAGCCGCCGCCTGGCCCTATGCCTTGATGGGCCGGATCGCGCGCGATCACCGCACCTTCGACAAGGCGGCTCAGCTCTTCCATCGCGCCTCGATCCTCGAGCCCGGCGATTCCTCCCATCTCGTCGAGCTGGCCTTTTGCCTCAACGGCCTCAACCGCTTGCCGGACGCCGTCGCGGCGGCGCGCCGCGCCCTGGCCGCCGGCGTGGCCGACGCGTCGTCACTGGATCGGCTCGGCGTGATCCTCAGTCGCGGCAACCGCCAGGACCTCGCGGCCGAGTGCTTCCGCCGCGCCGTCGCTCTGGAGCCGGCCAACGCGGGCTTTCTGCTGAATCTGGGCTGGGCCGAGCAGTTCCTGGGCGATTTCGAGGCCGCCGGTCGGGCCTGGCGCGCCTGCGTGGCGCAGGATCCGGACAACGACCGCGCCTGGTCCGCCCTGGTCCGGCTCCAGACCCAGACGGCCGAGGCGAACGCCGTCCCCGAGCTGGAGCGGCTCTTCAACGCCGTCGGCGACGACCCGGAGCGCCGGCTGCAGATCGGTCATGCCCTGGCCAAGAGCTGGGAGGATCTGGGCGAACCGCGCGCCGCTCTCGACTGGCTGATCAAGGCCAAGAGCGCACGCCGCCGTCGGGTGTCCGGGCTGGACGACTGGCGGCGGGGGGTCTTTTCCGCGGCCGCGACGGTCGGCCTCGCTCGCGGTCCGGGCGAGGGGTACGCCGCCCCGGACCCGATCTTCGTGTTCGGTCTGCCGCGCAGCGGCACCACCCTGGTCGAGCGGATGCTAACCAGCCATCCGGCGATCGCCTCGGCCGGCGAGCCGATGGACTTCGCCCTGCTGACCCGGCGCCTGGCCGGCGCGCCGACGAAGGGGCTGATCGATGGCGAGACGCTCACCGCCGCCTCCGCACGCGCCGACATGACCCGACTGGGACAGGCCTATGTCTCGGCGATCCGCGCCAGTACCTCGGGCGGCGTTCATTTCATCGACAAGACGCCGCTGAACTTTCTCTATGCCGGGCTAATCAACCGGGCGCTGCCGAACGCGCGGATGATCTGCCTGCGTCGCGACCCCGTCGACAGCTGCCTGTCGGTGTTCCGCCAGATCTTCGCCGGCGCCTTCGCCTACTATGACTGGGTCTATGACCTGGCCGACACGGCGCGGTTCTATGTCGACTTCGACGCCCTGATCGCCAACTGGCGGCGCACCCTGCCGGCCGATCGGTTCACCGAGGTCGCCTACGAGGACGTCGTCGCCGACCCTGAGGGGCAGATGCGCCGCCTCCTGGGCTGGCTGGGCCTCGACTGGGACGACGCCGTCCTGGACTTCCAGCACAACGCCGCGCCGGTCGCCACGGCCAGCGCGGTCCAGGTACGAGAGCCGGTTCACGGCCGATCGGTCGGCCGCTGGCGGCGCTATGGCGCGGGACTCAAGCCGATGACCGACATCCTCGCCGAAGCGGGGTTGATCGAACGGCCTGACGACGCCGCCTAGCGGACCGGGGTCGGCGCCAGCACCGTGGCGCCCCGCTCGCGCAGCCGAGCGGTCGCCAGTTCATCCATCACCGCCTCGGCGCGCGGATCGCCCAGGATCCATCCCGCGGCGGCCACGGTGCGGATCGAGGTCGAGCTGACGCCGAACATCTTCTCGAAGGCCTCGAACGGCGAGTCGGATGCGCCGACGTGCTTGATGCGGACCTCGCCCTTCACCTTGGCCAGCGCCTTGGCGCGCTCGATGGCTTCGTAATAGCCGCCGATCTGGTCCACCAGCTTCAGCTGTCGGGCCTGGACGCCGGTCCAGACGCGCCCCTTGGCGATCTGGCGCACGCGGTCGGCCGGGATGTCACGTCCCTCGGAGACGCGCTTCACGAAGCCCTCGTAGATCCGATCCATCCAGCCGGCGAACGCGGCCCGCTGGGTCGGATTGAAGGTCTCTCCGGTCCCGAAGGCGCTGGCGTACTCGCCGCCGACCGCCGTCTGACGCACGTCGACGCCGAAGCGGCCCAGGGCCTCGCCGAGCACGAACTTGCCGCCGTAGACGCCGATCGAGCCGGTGAGGGTCGTCGGCTGGGCGACGATCTCGCTGGCGTCCGACGAGATCCAGTAGCCTCCCGAAGCCGCATAGGTCCCCATGCTGACCACCACCGGCTTGCCGGCCTTCTTTGCCGCGCGCACGGCGGCCAGAATCTGCTCGGAGGCCGTGTCGGACCCGCCCGGCGAGGAGACGCGGAAGACGATGGCCTTCACATCCTTGTCCTCGATCGCCTTGTAGAAGGAGTCGGCCACGTCGTCGGACCAGACGGTGGAATCGCCGCTGAACGGATTCCCGCCGCCGCCCGTGCCGGTCATGATCGGCCCTTCGGCGCCGATCACCGCGATCGCAGGCTTGCCGCCCAGGGCCGAGCCGGCCTTGGCCTCGCGGCGCACGGTCGACATGTAGTCATAGAAGTCGACCAGTTGGGCCTTCTTGCCGGCCTTCTTGAGCAGGGCGTCGGCGGTGTCGCGCACCTGACCCACGCCGTCGATCAGCCCCTTGGCCTTCGCGTCCTCGGCCGAATAGGGACCAGCCTCGAAGACGCGGGCGAAGGCGATCGGCTCCTTCCGGCGGTCGATCGCCGCGGTCAGGACGGCCGTCCGGTAGA
This sequence comes from uncultured Caulobacter sp., assembly GCA_937925635.1. Lineage (GTDB taxonomy): Bacteria > Pseudomonadota > Alphaproteobacteria > Caulobacterales > Caulobacteraceae > Caulobacter. The sequence goes on along the minus strand of CALALX010000121.1, from coordinate 55,443 downwards.
TGGAGGTCATCCACGACAGCTCCGACTCCTTGTGGGCCGGGGTGTAGTTGTCGAACAGGTAGGGATTGACGGCGTTCTTGTACTCGCGGCGCTGTTCGAACTCGGCCTTCACGCCGTACTTCTCGAACAGCCTCTTGAAGAACATGTCTTCCACCGCGAAGCCCGTGGCCTGGAAGCTGCTGTCCGGCTGCATCCACAGCTGGTCGCTGGCCGCGCCCAGCATGTAGGTCGAGGTGACCACGCCGGACGGATACAGGCCCTGGCTGTGCGACCAGATGGTCTTGCCGCTCTTGCGGAAGCGCAGGAAGGCCTGACGCAGCTCGTCGGCCGCGGCCGGCGCCATGCCGCCCTCCGGCAGGCGCACGAACACGGCCTTCACCTTGTCGTCGGTCTCGGCGTGCCGAAGCGCCTCGATGACCGAGATGACCGACATGCCGGAGCCGCCGAACATGGCGAAGGGGTTTTCCGGATCCTGGTCGGTCAGCCCTTCGCGCAGGTCGAGCTGCAGCACGGCCACGGCGGGCGTGGTGTCCTTCGGCTGGGCGCTCGCCACGATCGACATGATCAGGATGAACGGCACGACCACGAAGAACACGAACAGACCCGCGAACACGCCGGCCATGGTCAAAAAGAACTGCTTCATCGGGAACCCCGGATGGAAATCCGGCACACGCTATACCGGCCCGCGTCGCGGTCAAATGAACTGACGGCAACACTGGCCGACAATTCGTTGTCCGTGTTGGTTTTTCGATCGCGGGGAAGAATGGTCGGAGTGGCAGGATTCGAACCTGCGACCCCCGCGTCCCGAACACGGTGCTCTACCAGACTGAGCTACACTCCGACTTGGGAGCGCGCCTTATAGGGGGGAGTCGGCGACCCCGCAAGCGATGAAAAAACACTATTGAAACCGCGTTGCATCGCGCCGTCGGCTGCGCTATCTGACCCGCCTCTCGCGAGCCGCTTCGTCCGGCTCCGCCGTTCCTGCTGGGGAATGGTGTAATGGTAACACTGCGGTTTTTGGTACCGTCATTCTAGGTTCGAGTCCTAGTTCCCCAGCCAATTCTCCATCCCCGACGGAAACGGTTCCGGACCGCCCCGCCCCGCGAGCCGGCCTGCGCCAATCTGACTGACCTGCCATCGCCGCCTGCCGGTCGTAGAGGCTCGACGGCGTCACCGGGCCGCGCAAGCCCTGCGACGCCGCCGCCCTGGCCAAGGCGCTGGGCGCCTAGCCGATCTTCAGCCGCACGAACGCCATGCCGCCGCCCGCGTCTCCGTAGCTGGCGGACAGGGGCGAGGGGATGTCGAAGCCGTTGACCAGCGCGCCCACGCCGAGCTTGACGCTGTCCGACAGACGCCAGTCGTGAACGGCGCCGACCGACAGCTTGCGCACCGTGTAGACCGGGCCGTGGCCGTGGCCGGAGAGCTCGTCGGTGTCGATCTGCTCGGCGCGGGTAAAGACGGTCCAGCGATCATCGACCTGCCAGGCGGCCTCGACGAGCCAGGCGTCCAGCTCGAGGTTATCCGGTTTCTTTTCCTTACGAGCCCAGGCGAAGGTGGCCGAGGCCAGCCCGGCGGAGCCGACCCGTCGTGCGTAGAGGGCGCTCAGCGACACCCGCTCCTCGTCGTGGTGGGGCTCCAGCGCCTCGGGGCTGACAATCTCCGCCCAGCTGGCCTGCAGCGCCCAGTTCTCCGTCGGATTGACGCTGAAGCGGACCGAGCGTGAATCGAGCTCGCCGCTCTCGATGTCCCAGCGCTCCTCGTCCGGCTCGCGGCCGCGGAAGGCCGAGGCCTCGACCTTCCAGGCGCCGCCGACGTAGCCGGCCGTCAGAACGCCGAAGGTGATGTGGGTGCTGTCCAGCCAGTGGTGGGTGATCGGCGCCTCGGGGCTGTCGATCGCCGCCGGCCGGTGCATGAAGGCCGGCGGGCCGAACGCGGGCTCGCCGGGCAGACCGCCGTAGAGGTAGACGCTTCGTCCTTCGCCCAGCGGCAGGCTGTAGCTGGCGGCCAGTTCCATGAAGAGGTCATGCGGGTGCTGGCGGTCGATCAGGGGGTCGACGCCGTCGGCGCTCTCGCCCGCCGCCAGCAGCAGCGGATAGCCCTCGGCGCCCATCAGCGGATCGGGACTGAGCATGGCCTTGAGCTGCAGCTTGCCTGGACCGAGGTCGCGGGTGGCCGTCGCCATGACCATGCCGGCGGCGAAGGCGCGCTCGTCGCCGCGCGGCCCCTCCTGAGTCGACCAGACACCGTTGATGAGCGCGTGACCCATCAGCATCCAGTCGCCGTTCATCGCGTGCAGCCCGCCGTGCGGCGCGACGTCGGGTTGCCAGCTGGTGCCGCTGGCGTCGCGATTCATCGCGTAGTCGCCGAGCGGGCTGGTCATGCCGTGCTCGTCCATCTCCATGGACTCCTCGGCGGCCGGGGGCGTGGCGACCGCCCCAGCCGGGGGCGTCATGTCGTGGTGGTCGTGGTCCTGAGCGAAGGCCGGGGCGGCGAGCGCGAGGCTCGCGGCAAGAGTTGCGGACGCCAACAGGCGCGCGCGGAGGATGGAGGTCATATGACCCTCCCTGTCTGAGGTCGAATGTAGCGGGTTCTGCGACGTCAGGCGCGGGCGCGCGGAGGATCAGGGTCCGGAGAGGTGATCAGACCGTCGGCGGCTGTCGCCACCACGGCGTAGGCGGCGGGCTCGGCGGGCGAGATCGCGAGCAGCACCGGCGTTTCGCCGGGCGCGGGCATGCAGCCGATGCAGCAGTTCACGGCTGACTGGGCCGGGGCCGACTTGTCCCGCGACGCCGGCGCCTCGTGGCAGGGCGGTTCCGCGGCGGAGGCGGGCAGGGGCATGGCGCGCGCCGTCCCGCCGACGGCGAAGGTCGCCGCGATCAGGATCAGCAGAAGCGTGCGCAGGGCCTGCATGGGGCCGAACCTAGGGACGGCGAGGGCGAGGGGCAATGGCTGTGGGTGATGCGTGCTCCCGATCACGTCGGGGGGCGGCTCGCGAGGGAGGCGCCGCCTAGCCGCCGCCCAGCGGCAAGCCTGGCGCGCTCGGCGTCGTCTCCACGCCGCCGTTGAGCGATCGCTGCATCATGACAATGTCCATCCAGCGGCCCAGCTTGAAGCCGACCCCGGTCATGACGCCCTTGATCTCGAAGCCAAGGGACTTGTGCAGGGCGATCGACGCGGCGTTCTCCGACCCGCCAATGACGGCGATCAGCTGCCGCAGCCGCATCGCCTCGCAGTCGGCGATCACACGGGTGAGCAGCAACCGTCCCAGGCCCTGGCCCTTGGCCGAGGGGGCGACGTAGACGCTGTCCTCGGCGGTGTAGCGATAGCCCGTTCGGGGCCGGAACGGTGAAGCATAGGCATAGGCCGACACCACGCCGTTCACCTCGGCCACGTAGTAGGGCAATCCCTTGTCCTGGATGGCGGCGAGGCGGGCGGCCATCGTGTCCGGCGACGGCGGCGCTTCCTCGAAGGTGCCGGACCCGTGCAGGCAGGCGTCGCCGTAGATGGCGGCCAGCGCCGGCGCGTCGTCCGCTGTCGCCGGCCGAAGGATCACGCCGTCTCCCATCCCCGCTCCACCGCCCAGACCGCGAAAGCGTAGTCGAGCGCGATCTCCTTGAGGAAGTCGAACCGCCCCGAGGCGCCGCCGTGGCCGGCCTCCATGTTGATCTTCAGCAGCACCGGGTTGCCGCTGGTCGAGGCGGGACGCAGCTTCGCCACCCACTTCTCCGGCTCCCAGTAGGTGACGCGGGGATCGCTGAGCCCGCCGGTGGCCAGGATCGCCGGGTATGGCTTGGCGCCGATCTGGTCATAGGGGCTGTAGCTCAGCATGTAGTCGTAGGCCTCGGGATCCTCGAGCGGATTGCCCCACTCGGGCCACTCGGGCGGCGTCAGCGGCAGCGAGGTGTCGCTCATGGTGTTGATGACGTCGACGAACGGCACCGCCGCGATGATCCCGGCCCAGAGGTCGGGCCGAATGTTGGCGATCGCGCCCATCAGTAGCCCGCCCGCCGAGCCGCCGTAGGCGACCGTCGTGGGCGGCTTGCCGTATCCGTGGGCGTGCAAGTGCTCGGCGCAGGCGATGAAGTCGGTGAAGGTGTTCTTCTTCTTGAACTTCTTGCCGTCCAGGAACCAGCTCCACCCCTTCTCGGCGCCGCCGCGCGGGCAGGCCGTGGCCCAGATCCAGCCGCGGTCGACCAGACTGAGGTTGCGGATCGAGAAGTTGGGCTCCTGCGAGATGCCGTAGCTGCCGTAGCCGTACAGAAGCAGCGGCGCTGACCCGTCCAGCTTCGTTCCCTTCTTCATCAGCACGAAGATCGGCACCTCGGCGCCGTCGGCGGCCTTGGCGTTCAGCCGCCGCGTCTCGTACTTCGCCGGATCGTGGCCAGACGGAATCTCCTGCGTCTTGCGCAGGGTTCGCTTGCGGGTGGCCATGTCGTAGTCGAACCACTGCCGGGGCGTGGTCATCGAGGTGTAGGTGAAGCGGACCGTGGCGGTGTCGTACTCGTACCCGCCGTCGAGGCCGAGGGCGTAGGCCTGCTCATCGAAGTCAATGGCATGTTCGGCGCCGTCTCTCGCGGTGATTACGATGCGGTTGAGCGCATCGACCTTCTCAAGCCGGACGAAGTGGTCGCGGAAGGCCGTCGTGCCCAGGATCAGGTTGCCCGGCTTGAAGGCGATCCAGTCCTTCCAGTTGGCCTTGCCCGGCTTGTCCTCCGGCGTGGTGACCAGTTTGAAGTCGACCGCGCCATCGGCGTTGGTGCGGATCACGAAGTGGTCGTTCCAGTGGTCGAGATCGTAGCGCACGCCGACCTGACGCTTTTCGACCAGCACGGGCGCGGCGGTTGGGTCGGACGCCGGGATCAGCCAGGCCTCGCTGCTGTCCTGGTTGCCGCAGCCGATGACGATCCACTTGCGGGACTGAGTGACGCCGGCCCCGATGAAGAAGCCCTCGTCCGGCTCGTCGTAGACAAGGACGTCGTCCTTGGCCGCGCCGCCGATGGGGCGGCGGAAGATCTTCGCCGGACGGCCGTTGTCGTCGCGCAGGGTCCAGAAGATCCACCGGCTGTCCGGCGAGAAGGCGAACTCCGCGACGCTCTCGACCGGCTCGCCCACGGCCTCGCCCGTGGCGATGTCCTTGACGTGCAGGCGGTAGACCTCCGAGCCCTGCTCATCGACCATCCAGCCGTAGCGCGCGTGGTCGGCCGTGTGGCTCGCCGAGCCGACCTGATAGAAGGCCTTGCCCTTCGACTCGGCCTCCTCGTCGAGCAGAATGACTTCACCGTCGGCCTTGCCTCTCGGCCGCCGCGCATGGATCGGGTGCTGCGCGCCCTTTTCGAAGCGGGTGTAGTATTCCCAGGCGCCGTCTGCGTCGGGCACGGAGGCGTCGTCTTCCTTGATGCGCCCCTTCATCTCCTCGAACATCGTCGCCTGCAGGGGCTCGGTCGAGGCCAGCATGGCCTTGGTGTAGGCGTTCTCGGCGGTGAGGTGCTCCTTGACGTCCGCCTTGATCAGCGTCGGGTCGCGCAGGACCTTCTGCCAGTTGTCGTCCTTCATCCAGGCATAGTCGTCGACCCGAACACGGCCCAGCTGCTCGATGCGCTTGGGCTCCTTGCGAGCGACGGGCGGAATGGGCTTGGCGGTGGCGGACATGGCGCTTCCTGAGGCGAGTGAGGTCGATGCGGCGGTCGCGGCTGCGCCCACCATCAGTTCGCGCCGGTTCATGAATCAACTCTCCGAGCGTGCGGCAGAGCGTCAGCTTGTGCGGCGCAGCGGTTCCGGTCAAATGAGGACGCATCATCAGAAGGGGCCAGAAGGCCCGCAAGCACCGCCGGCTTCTAGGGGCGTCATGGCCTGGGACCTTTCCGTCGACCTGATCAAGGCCACTGTGCAGCTTGAGCAACCGCTGGGCGACGGCACGCGCACCGTCGGCACCGGCTTCCTGATCGAGTCGCCCACCCCCGACGGCAAACCGCGCACCGTGCTGGTCACGGCCGCCCATGTGCTGGACCGAATGCCGGCCATCTCGGCGCGGATCGGCTACCGCGTGCAGGGTTCCGACGGTGGCTGGCGGTATGATCCTCAGCCGTTGGTCATCCGCGACGACGCCCGGGCTCCGAAGTGGACCCGGCATCCGACCCGCGACATCGCCGCCATCGTCATCAAGGCTCCAGAGGAGTTCGCGCGCGCCGCTATTCCACTGTCCTGGCTGGCCGAGGACGAGACCTTCAACAGCGTCGCGCTCGGCCCTGGGGACGAGATGATGGCGCTCGGCTTCCCGCGTGGGCTGTCGGCCAACCAGGCGGGCTTCCCGATCCTGCGCGCCGGGCGCGTGGCGTCCTATCCGTTGGCGCCGTCCGACGTCTTCCCGACCTTCCTGCTCGACTTCAGCGTCTTCCCGGGCAATTCGGGCGGTCCGGTGTTCATGGCCGAGGGCGCGCGCCGCCGGCCGGGCGCGACGGAGGCGCGGGAAGTCCAGTTCGTGGCCGGCATCCTCACGCAACAGGTCGAGCTTTCCGGTGAGCGGCTGGAGATCGGAATCGTCACCCACGCCCGTTTCGTGCGCGAAACCGTGGCCATGATCGACGGCCTGATGCCGGCCGGCCTACAGACCGCAGCGGTTCCGCTTGTCGGCTCGCCGGCCGCCGCCGTGGGCGTTCATTCGGAACCGTGACCGATCACGCGGGGTTCTCGCTTCGGAACACCAACCGAAGGAGAGCGACCCATGTGGGACCGTGTCGAAGGCGAATGGAAGCAGTTCTCGGGCAAGGTGAAAGAGCAGTGGGGCAAGCTCACTGACGACGACCTGACCGTCATCGCGGGCAAGCGCGACCAACTGGCCGGCAAGATCCAGGAACGCTACGGCTACGCGAAGGACAAGGCGGAGGCGGAGATCAGCGACTTCGAACGCCGCCTCGACGAGCCGAGATCGTTCGACCGCTGACCCAAGGGCGGCCGGGCCGGCGAGCCCGGCCGCTTCCCGCCATCAGATCCGCGAACTCCCCCTGCGAGGTCGCCCCCGCCAGCCGACCCAAATCGGGTCGCGACAGCTTGTCGCGCAAGGCTTTGCTGGCCTCGTGATTGCATTCCTCGGGCCATGGATCCGCGGAGTGGCCCGATATGACCGACAGGGTGAGACCGTTCACCCTCGCTGACTGCGACGCGGTGAAGGCTCTCTGCGACTGGGCGTGGTGGTTCAAGCGAAGCCCCGAGGGCTGGCGCTGGCTGACCGAGGGCGCGCCGGGCGTCGGCTACAGCGACGAGACGCCGGCCGGATGGGTTCGCGAAACCCCGACGGGCGAGGTGCGCGGATTCCTCGGCAACTTCCTGCAGGCTTTCGACTATCGCGGCGAGACCTTCGCCGGCGCGTCGCTCCACACGCTGCTGGTGCATCCGGAGGTCCGTGGGAGCAGTCGTGACCTGCTGCGGCGGTTCGCCGACCAGGGCGCGATCGTCCGCTACACCTTCAATGCCAACACCCGGTCGGCGCCGATCTACCAGGGCTTCGACATGCAGCCGTGGCCGGAAGGTCTGAGCCGGGTGAAGTATGTCTGGCGGACGGACTGGCCAGGGGTGATCAGCGAACGTGCGCTGCGCTGGGCGCACGGCCTGACCGGCGATTCCCTTTCACGCGCCCGCGGCGAGCGGTTCGCCAGTGACCGGGTCTGGACCGGCGTGGTCGGCCGCCACGAACCCGGCGTCGACGAACTGCACCTCGATCAGATCGACGAGCGCTTCGATGGTCTGTGGGAGCGACTGCGGCGAGACGGCCGGATGCTCGCCCGGCGCGACGCGGCGACCCTGCGATGGCGCTGCGGCGACCCCGATCTGACCCGACCGCCGATCCTGCTGACCTTCTCCGACGACAACGGTCTGGCCGGCTATTTGATGGCCTTCTTCTCGAAGGGCTCAGAGGTCGAGCGGCCAGCGCTTGAGATCATCGACGTCATCGCCGCGCGGGAGGTCGAAGCGGCTGCTGCGCCGGCGCTGATCCGCACGCTGTTGGGTTCCGCGCGAGCCTTGGGCGCGGCGCGGGTTCGGTTGCCGTTCGTCAGTCCCGGCCTGGAGGCCCTGTTGGGGCCCTTCCGCAACGCCCGCCGCGTCTATGATCACGACCACTGTCATGTCGGCTGGAACGGGGCGGTCGGTCCCGACCTGCGGGCCGACTGGTACGCGACTCCATTCGACGGCGACTACAGCTTCTGCCTTCGCCCGCCGCCCGTGAGCGCGGCCCGTCAGCGGGCCGCCTGAACGAAAAAGCCTCCCCCGCCGAGGCAAGTGAGGCTCTCGTCCGGTGATTCCCAGCGGACGCCTAGGCGCCGTAGACGATCGAGATGGTCTCGGCCACGCAGGCCGGCCGGTCCTCGCCCTCGATCTCGATGGTGCATTCGTTCTTCATCTGCAGGCCGCCGGCCTTCGGCTCGACGCTCAGCAGCTTCTGGCGCATGCGCACCTTCTTGCCGACGCGGACCATGTTGGTGAAGCGCACCTTGTCGCTGCCGTAGTTGATGCCGCGGGTAACGCCCTTCACGCGCAGCAGTCCGGCGCCGAGAAACGGAATCAGCGACAGCGTCAGGTAGCCGTGGGCGATCGGGCCGCCCATCTCGCGGTTCGCCCGCTCAACGTCGACGTGGATCCACTGATGGTCGCCGGTCGCCTCGGCGAACTGGTTCACACGCTCCTGGGTGATCTCGTGCCAGTCCGACACGCCGATCTCCTGCCCGGCGAGGCTCGGCAGGTCCTTGAAATCAACTTCCTTGCTCATGGCGCAGCTCCCTCAAACACTTGTTCGGCGACATCCATGCCCCGCCGGCGCGAGGCTTTCAACCGCCGACGCAGCGGAAGGGTCGGGGACGAGGCCGACGCACGGGCGTTGATTTCCCTCGCGGCAAAGCGCTCACAGGACGCGACAGCGGCCTGGAGGGCGAATCTTGAGCGAACAGTACGTCTTCGAGGTCGCCGGACCGCGGGCGACAGCCACGCCGTTCGCGGCCGGGCCCTGGGATCCCACCATGCAGCACGGCGGAGCGCCGACGGCGCTGGTGGCTCGCGCGGCTGAAGCCTTTCCCTCGGCCCGGCCGATGCGGGTGGCCCGCCTGACCGTTGATCTCCTGCGGCCCGTGCCGGTCGCCACGCTGGACATCGAAACCGAGGTCGTCCGCGAAGGCCGGAAGATCCAGCTGCTGCAGGTCCGCCTTCTGGCGGACGGCAAGGAGTGCGTGCGCGCGAGCGTGCTCAAGCTGCGCGACGAGCCCCTCGATCTGCCGGAGCATGGCGGCTTTCGACCGCTCGACATTGCGCCGCCGGCGGAGAACGCGCCTTCAACCGCAGGCTTTGGGCCCAGCCATGGCTTCGGCTCGGGCATGTCGGCCGTGATCGCGCGCGGCGAATGGGGCAAGCCCGGCCCGGCCGCGGTCTGGTTCCGCGCCGAGCGGCCGATCGTTCGGGGGGAGGCGACGTCTCCTTTGATGCGCGCCGCCCTGACCGCCGACTTCTGCAACGGCGTTTCGTCGGTGCTCGATTTCCAGCGGTGGACCTACATCAACGGCGACCTGTCGGTCAGTTTCGCGCGCGACCCGGTCGGCGACTGGATCCTGCTGGACGCCGAGACCTGGGTCGGCGACAGCGGCGGCGCCTTGGCCTTCGCGCGCCTGGCCGATCGCGAAGGCTACTTCGGCCGCGCGGTGCAGAGCGTGCTGGTCGAGAAGCGGAGCTAGGCGAGCAGCCGCTTCGGCGCCTGGATCTCGATATCCAGCAGCTGCTGCGCCTTGCCCTTCGCCAGCGGGTCAAGGCGCAGGCTGGAGAACTGACCGCCGCCCAGCGCCTGGATGCAATGGAAGTTCAGGGCGTGCATGCCAGGAAGCTCGTAGCGGATCACCTTCGGGGCCGCAGCACCTTCGAACTCGTGCGCGAACCAGGTCTTCACCCGCGTCTCGGTCAGGCCCGCGCGGATCCAGGGCAACAGCTCGGGCCGCCGCGCGATGACGCCGACATTGAAGGCGTCGCCCTTGTCGCCGGATCGGGCCCAGGCGACCGCGATGAGCGGGACGGACACCAGGTCGTCTTCGGACGCTGGATCGGCTGGAACTGCTGGCGCGACGACCTTGGCGGCGTCGAAGGCTTCAGGGGGCGAATCCGGGATGATGATCCACTCCCGGCCGCCGACCGACACTGTCGCCGCGACCCCTTGCCTGGGCAGGAGCACCGAAAACACCCGCGCGACCGGCGTGATGGTCGGCGCGCCGCCGAACCAGCCGGTGGTGCCGACGCTCATCGAGGTGGTGGGGGAGGCGAACTCCCGCATCATCAGGCCCAGGGCCTCGGCGCTCTCGTGCTCGGCGCCCACGCGGCAGACGACCTCGCGCACCGATCGCGCGGCGTCGCTGGCGTTGGCGCCGTAGCTGGCCTCGGCGCCCAGGATCTCGATCCGGCTGTCGCGCAGCGGCGGGAGGTTTCGGTCGCGCAGCATCTCGCCGATCCGCTCAAGCATCGCCTCCGACTGCCGCCGGCCCTTGGCCGCCGCGTCGCGGCCCACCACGGGACTGGCGCCCAGGAAGCGGAAGCCGTCGCCCCAGGTGACGCAGACCTTGTAGCGGTCGCTGGGCGGGTAGCCCTTGGCGCCGGCGACGCGGACGCGGTGCTCTCCGACCTGTTCGACCTTCACCTGCGTGAAATCGCAGACTACGTCGGGAAGGGCGTAGCCTTGCGGATCACCGACCTCGTAGAGGATCTGTTCGGCCACGGCCGCGGAGGAGACGAGGCCGCCCGTGCCCTCCGGCTTGGTGACGATGAAGCTGCCATCCGCGTGGCACTCGATGACCGGATAGCCGATGTGGGCCCAGTCCGGGACGTCCTCCCAGTCGGTGAACAGGCCGCCGGTCGCCTGGGCGCCGCACTCGATGACGTGGCCCGCCAGCGAGCCCGCCGACAGCCGGTCGTAGTCATCAAGGCTCCAGCCGAACTCATGGACCAGCGGCCCCAGCGTCAGAGCGCTGTCGACCACCCGGCCGGTGATGACCATGTCCGCCCCCGCCGCCAGCGCCGCCGCGATCGGCTCGGCGCCGAAGTAGGCGTTGGCGCTGAACACCTTGGAGGGGTCGGGGAAGGGGGCGTCCGTGAACATCTCCGTCAGGCCGCGGCCCTTCAGCTCTTCCAGCCGCCCGGCCAGGTCGTCGCCTTCGACAACAGCGATCCTGAAGGACAGCCCGGCCTCGGCCGCTAGCTGCTCCATGCGCTCGCGACAGGCGCGCGGGTTCAGGCCGCCGGCGTTGGTGACGATCTTCACGCCCTGCGCCTTCAGCTCACGCAGGTTGTCCTTCCAGACCCATTCGGTGAAGTCGCGGGCGAACCCCTGGTCCGGCCGCGCCGCGCGCAGTTGGCCGAGCGAGCTCATCGTCGCCTCGGCCAGGTAGTCCAGGATCATGTAGTCCAGTTTGCCGCCGCGCAGCAGCTGGGGCGCCGCGACCGAGGAGTCCCCGAGGAACCCGCCGGCGCCGCCGATGCGAACCACCTTGGCCATGATCGCGGCCTCAGACGATCTTGGCGTCGGTCTTGCCCCAGTAGGCGTCGCGGATCAGGCGCTTGTAGAGCTTGCCGGTCGGATGACGCGGCAGCTCCTGCATGAAATCGAGGACGCGCGGCGCCTTTACATGGCTCAGGTTCGCCTTGGCGAAGGCCAACAGCTCAGCGCGAAGCTCGTCGTTCGCCGCGCTCCAGTCGGCCGGCTGGATCACCGCGATGACCTGTTCGCCCATTTCCTCGTGCGGGCCGCCGACGACGGCGACGTCAGCCACCTTCGGGTGGGTGACCAGCAGGTTCTCGATCTCCTGCGGATAGATGTTCACGCCGCCCGAGATGATCATGAAGCTCTTGCGGTCGGTCAGGTAGAGGAAGCCTTCCTCATCCACCCAGCCCACGTCGCCCAGGCTCGTCCAGCCGTGCTTGTTGTAGCTCTCGGCCGTCTTCTTGGGATCATTGTGGTAGTTGATCGGCGGGCCGTTCTCGAAGAACACCTGGCCCTCGGTGCGCGGCGGGACAGGGTCGCCTTCGTCGTTGCAGATGCGCAGCTCGCCGAGCACCGCCTTGCCCACCGAACCCTTGTGGTTCAGCCAGTCGGTCGACCCGATGTAGCAGAAGCCGTTGCCCTCGGTGCCGGCGTAGTACTCGTGGATGATCGGACCCCACCAGGCGATCATCTGTTCCTTGACCGGAACGGGGCAGGGCGCGGCGGCGTGCACCGCCGACTTCATCGACGAAACGTCGTACTTGGCGCGCACCTCTTCCGGCAGCTTCAGCAGCCGCACGAAGTGGGTGGGCACGAACTGGCCGCAGTCGACCTTGTATTTCTCGATCAGGGCCAGCATGGCCTCCGGATCGAACTTCTCCATCACGATGACCGTGCCGCCCAGCTTCTGGACGCTCATGCACCAGCGCAGCGGCGCGGCGTGATAGAGCGGCGCCGGGGAGATGTAGACACTGTCCGGCGTGAAGCCGAACAGACCCTGGGTCATCATGAACAGCGCGTTGGGCTCATCGATCGCCGCGCCGGTCAGCTGCGGCTTCACGCCCTTGGGGCGACCGGTCGTGCCCGATGAGTAGAGCATGTCCGAGCCGGCCGTCTGGTCGGCGATCGGCGTCGTCGGCATGGGTTCACGAGCCGCTTCGAAGCTCTCGTAGGGCGCGCGGGCGCCGCCGCACATGTAGAGTTTCAGGTCGCCGATCAGGGCCGGCATCTCGTCGGCCACGGGGCCAACGGTGGCGGAGGTGATGAACACCTTCGCCTCGCAGTCGCGGACGATGTACTCGACCTCGCTCGCGGTCAGCTTGGACGAGATGCAGGTGTAGTAGAGGCCCGACCGCTGGGCGGCCCACGCGATCTCGAAATACCGGGGCGAGTTGTCCATGAAGATGGCGATGACGTCGCCGGGCTTGAGGCCCAGGGACCGGAACAGCTGCGCGCCCTGATTGGAGCGTTCGTCCAGCTGCTTGTAGGTCACCGTCTCGCCGGTGCCGGCCATGATGTAGGCGGGGCGGTCGGGATGAGTCCGGGCGTGGTGACTGGGGTGCATGGCGGTCGCTTCGACTGGAGTGGAATTCGCTGGGTTCAGGCGGCGAGGGCGGACGGCGCCGCCTTGCCGAGGATCATGTCGGACGCCTTCTCGGCGATCATGATGGTGGGGGCGTTGGTGTTGCCGCTGACCAGCCGCGGCATCACCGAGGCGTCGACGACGCGCAGGCCTTCGACGCCGTGTACACGCAGTTGCGGATCGACGACCGCCATCGGACCATGGCCCATCTGGCAGGTGCCGACGGGGTGATAGATGGTGCTGCCCGAGGCTCGGGCATATTCCAGCAGCATCTCGTCGCTCTGGAAGTCGGGCCCCGGGTTCATCTCGTGGTCGATGTAGGGCGCCAGGGCCTGCTGTTCGGCGATGTTGCGGCCGATCCTGAGCGAGGCGACGGCCACCTCCTGATCGAGCGGATCGGCCAGATAGTTGGCGAAGATGGCCGGATAGGTCATCGGGTCGGCCGACTTGATGCGGATGTGACCGCGGCTCTCCGGACGCAGCTGGCAGGGCGCGATGGTCAGGCCAGGCGCCCCTTCCAGCTCCATCTTCTGCTCGTTGGCCAGTTTGTCGGCGTCCATGGTGGCGGGCAGGATGTGGTACTGGATGTCCGGGTGGGCCAGGTCCTGGCGGGACTTGCAGAAGACCGCGATGTGCGCCGCCGACAGGGTCAGCAGGCCTTTGCGCTGGAACAGGAATTTCATCGCCTCGCCGATGAAGCGCGGCCCGCGGGTCAGCTCGTTGACGGAAATCACGCCCGGCTTCAGCCGGTAGCGGACGCTCATCACATAGTGGTCCTGCAGGTTCTCGCCGACGCCAGGCAGGTCATGGACGACCGTGACGCCGTGCTCGCGCAGCAGGGCGCCCGGACCGACGCCGGAAAGCTGCAGCAGCTGCGGCGAGTTCACCGCTCCGCCGGCCAGGATCACTTCGGCCTTCGCCTTCGCGGTGCGCTTGACGCCGTTCTGGGTGAAAGCGACGCCGGCAGCGCGTTTGCCCTCGAACAGCACGCGGCTGGCCAGGGCGTTGGTCTCGACCCGCAGGTTGGGCCGGCCCATGACGGGGTGCAGGTAGGCGACGGCGGCCGAGCAGCGCTGCCCGTTCTTCACCGTCAGCTGGTAGTAGGTCGCGCCCTCCTGGTCGCCGGCGTTGACATCCTTCACGCGGGGGATGCCGGCCTGCTCGCAGGCGTCGATGACGGCGTCGGACACCGGATGGGTGGTGGTCACGTCCGAGACGTTCAAGGGGCCGCCGCTGGCGTGGTGGGCGCCCGCGCCGCGCTCCTGGTGCTGAGATCGCAGGAAGTAGGGCATCACGTCATCCCAGCTCCAGCCTTCGCATCCCAGCTGGCGCCAGTTGTCGTAGTCGGCGTCCTGGCCGCGGATGTAGAGCAGGCCGTTGATCGAGGAGCTGCCGCCCAGCACCTTGCCGCGCGGCCAGACATGCTGGCGGCCGCCGGTGCCGGGATCCGGTTCGGTCGTGTAGAGCCAGTTGACCTTGGGGTCCTTCAGGGTCTGCGAATAGCCGACCGGCACGTGGATCATCAGGTTCGAGAAGAACTGCGACGGATTCTTCGTCGGGCGGTCGTCGCCGCCGGCCTCGAGCAGCAGCACCTTGTGCTTGCCGTCGGCGCTGAGGCGGTTGGCCAGCACGCAGCCGGCGCTGCCCGCGCCGACGATGATGTAGTCCGCCTCGATGGTGTCAGTCATTCCGCTTCCCTGTTCCTCGCCGACCGGCTCGTCTGTCGCGCGCCTGATCGCTGATTACCTTACGCGCGCGGAAGTCGTGATGGGAAGAGCGACGTGGCGGAAGGTGACGCCACGTCATTGTTGCCGCGACGCCCTTAGGCACTAGGCTCGCCAGAACAACGACAGTTCATGGAGGAAGCGGCGATGGACCTCATCAGCCAGACGGCGGTCGAAGGCCGCGCGGGCCCGACGTTCGGAACCCTCTATCCGACGCTCGACGGCGTCGACCTGACTGACATCGCCAGCTTCACCAGGGGGCAGCCTTACGACGGATTCGCCCGCCTGAGGGCGGAGGCTCCGGTGATGTGGCATCCCGAGACGCGGCATGAGGGGCCCGGCTTCTGGGCGGTGACGCGCCATGCCGACGTCATGGCCGTCGATGGTGATCCGGCGACCTTCTCCAGCCAGCGCGGCGGCATCCTGATGGCCGCCGGTCGGCCCGAGGCGCGCCACGCGCTGCTCTACCGCGCCTCGATGGACGCCATGATCAACATGGACGCGCCGAACCACCTGCAGCTGCGCCGCGAACACATGCCCTACTTCACGCCGAGCTACCTCCGCGGCGTGACGGAACGCGTCAAGGCTGAGGTCACGCGCCTGCTCGACGCCATGGCCCCCAAGGGCGAGACCGACCTGGTCGAGGACTTTTCGTCGGTTCTGCCCCTGTTCACGCTGTGCGAGATCCTTGGCGTGCCGGAGGGCGATCGGCCCAGGTTCCTCACCTGGATGCACTATCTGGAAGAGGCGCAGAACATGGCCATGCGCTCGGCGACCGAAGGGGTGACGCCGACGCTGGAGCTCATGCAGTTCATCGCCGACTTCAACAGCAACGTCGAAGAGATGTTCGAGTACGGCCGGCATATGCTGCACAAGCGCCGGCAGGACCCGCAGCAGGACCTGATGACCGCCATCGCCCGCGCCCAGGTCGACGGCGACCTGCTCAGCGACGAGTACCTCGACGGCTCCTGGCTGCTGATCGTGTTCGCGGGCAACGACACCACGCGCAACACGCTGTCCGGCTCGATGAAGCTGCTGACCGAGTTCCCTGACCAGCAGGCGAAGCTGATCGCCGACCCGGGCCTGCTGCCTGGCGCGGTCAACGAGTTCATCCGCATGGTCAGTCCGGTGATCTATATGCGCCGCACGGCCGCGAAGGACACGGAACTCAACGGCCAGAAGATCGCCGAGGGCGAGAAGGTGATCATGTACTACGGCGCCGCCAACCGGGACGAAGCGGTGTTCGCCGATCCCGACCGGCTCGACGTCACCCGCGCCAACGCCGACAAGCACATCGCCTTCGGCTACGGCCCGCACACCTGCATCGGCAAGCGCGTGGCGCAGATCCAGCTGGAGGAGGCCTACCGCCAGATCCTCGGCCGCTTTCCGGACATCCGCTGGACCGGTGAAATCGACATCGCGCCGAACAACTTCGTCCACGCCATCCGCAAGCTGGGCGTGACCTTCACGCCCGAGCGCAAGGCGGCCTGACCCGCGAAACCGGCGCGGGGGGTTGCCTTCCCCGGCGTCCGGCCGTCTTCATACGTGCGTTTGAACGCCCAGCTTCCGAGGAGCGCGCATGGCCAGCCCGACCTTCGAGACCATCATCCTGGACATCAAGGACGGCATCGCCACCCTGACGCTGAACCGTCCGGACCGCATGAACGCCTTCACCGCCCAAATGATGAGCGAGATGATCAAGGCGTTCGACTACACGGACGCCAATGACGACGTGAAGGTGGTGGTGGTCACCGGCTCGGGCCGCGCCTTCTGCGCCGGGGCGGACCTGGGCGGCGGCGAGAAGACGTTCGACTACGCCAAGCAGGAGAGCGACCCGCGCGAGGCCAACAAGGTCAATGGCGTCTACCGCGACGGCGGCGGCCTGTTGACCCTGCGCATCTACGAGAGCCTCAAGCCGGTGATCGCGGCCGTGAACGGCGCGGCGGTCGGCATCGGCGTGACCATGCAACTGGCGATGGACATCCGCCTGGCCTCGACCGAGGCCAAGTTCGGCTTCGTGTTCGCCCGTCGTGGCATCACGCCCGAAGCGGCCTCGTCCTGGTTCCTGCCGCGCCTGGTCGGCCTCCAGCAGGCGCTGGAGTGGTGCTACACCGGCCGCGTCTTCCCGGCGCAGGAGGCCAAGGATGGCGGTCTGGTCCGATCGCTGCACGCGCCGGAAGACCTGCTGCCCGCCGCCTACGCCCTGGCCCGCGAGATCGCCGACAACACGGCGCCGGTGTCCGTCGCCTTGACCCGCCAGTTGCTCTACCGCAACGCCGGCGCGACGCACCCGATGGACGCCCACATGTCCGACAGCCGCGCCATCATGGCCCGCGGCGCCCAGGGAGACGCCAAGGAGGGCGTGATGTCCTTCCTCGAAAAGCGCGCTCCCGCCTACCCGGACAAGGTTTCGGCCGATCTGCCCGATATCTGGCCCTACTGGGACAAGCGCGAATTCAAGTAATCGCCCGTTGGGCCGCAGAAGTCAGGCGGTCTGAGATCTGCTTGCAGTCTCAGCGCAAGAAAGCGTGAATCGCTCCGGATCCGGAACGGAGTCATGCTCGCCTCCACGGGGACCTTCAGGGTCCCGGTGGAGGATTCGCCATGATGGAGCGAGTACTGAGTTGGACCTTCGGCCTGATGCTGGCGGCGCTCTTGTTTGCTGTCGGAATTCAGAAATTCGTGGGTCTCGATCCCAACCCTGTCTTCGGCCTGATTGAAGCGCGGTCAGGCATCGGCGTCTTCGAGCCTGGTCTGCGCTACGTGACCGGGGTGCTGGAGATGATCGCCGTCATTCTGGTGCTCTGGCCCGCGACCCGGGCCCGCGGGGCGCAGCTGGGCCTGCTGGTGGCGCTGGGCGCGATCGCCTTCCATCTGTCGCCGTGGCTGGGCATTCAGCTGCCGAGGCTGCCGGAGTTGTCGGCCGCCTTGGCTCAGGGGCGGACGGCGGCCGAAATCGCCGCCATGAACCTGCCGACCGACAAGGGGGCCATGTTCCTGCTGGCGATCGCCATCGCCGCGGTCGCCGTGGCGAGCATCTTTGTCGAGCGCGCCAAGGCCAAGGCGGACAGCGCGCCGAAGACCCGGCGTCCGATGGGCGCCTTCGCCTGACGGAGCCCGTGGATGACCGCGCCGCCGTCGCGGCGCGGTCATGAGCGGTTAACGAGGCTCTGATCTGATCCGGGATCGGCGCGCGGCGGCGCGCGCCGGCTTTGTCATGCCTGATCGCGACCCCCGATGAGCGAACCCGCGCAGAAACGTCCGTCTGACAGCGCCGACGCTATGGCGGATGCGGTCGTCCGCGCGGCGCCCGCCTTCCGCTCGCGCAACACGCTGTTGAAGCGTTTGGCGGATGTCGTCTGTCTGCCGGGCAGTCGGGTGAATGCCTTCGAACGGGCGATGACGGCCGATCTGCTGATCGAACTGCTGCGCGAGGCGGCGCTGGATGAACGGATCCGTATCGCTCGACGCCTCGCCGCCGTCTCGGAGATACCCACCGGGCTGGCTCGCATGCTGCTGCGCGACGAGCTGGATGTGGCCCGGGCCCTGCTTGAGAACAGCGCCACGCTGGGCGACGCCGATCTCATCGATTGCGCGCGGAGCGCGACGCAGGGCCATCGCCGCTTGATCGCTACCCGTCGTGGCCTGAGCGAGGTGGTCGCCGACGTCATCGTCGAGCATGGCGAGCCGTCGGTCATCGAATGCCTGCTGCGCAACGACCTGGCGCGGCTTGGCCACGCGTCTCTTGAGTACGCGGTCGCCGCCACGCGCGACAATCCGCGCCTGATTCCGCTGTTGCTGCGTCGTTCGGAACTCCGGCCGAGCCACGCCTACGTTATGTTCTGGTGGTCGGACGAGGAGTGTCGCCGAACCATCCTCCAGCGCTTCGCGGTTTCGCGCGAAGTCCTGCAGGAGGCGGTCAGCGACGTCTTCAGCATGGCCGCCGAGGAGGACTGGCAGGACCCCCTCACGCGCAAGGCGCTGCAGTTTATCGAGCGCCGTCAGCGCAACCGCGCCGCCTTGGCGCGCAGTCCCTTCGAAAGCCTCGACGAAGCGATCGAGGTCGCCGCCGAAAGCATGACCCGCGAGGTCGCCGAGGAGATCGCCTATCTCTCGGGGCTCAAGCCGATGACCGGCGCCAAGATCTTCACCGATCCGGGCGGCGAGCCGCTGGCGATCCTGTGCAAGGCCACGGGTCTGCCTCGCAACAACGTGAGGCTGCTGTGGCGCGCCCTGCGCCGTCCCGAGACCGATGCGGCCGGGAACCTGGTTCCTGCCCTTGAGCGGGTCATGACTCTGTTCGACACGATCGCGGTGGATCGGGCTCAGACCGTCCTCCGCTACTGGAACTGGTCGCTGTCGTCGGCCCTGACGCCGGCCCTCATCAAGGCGATCCGTTCGGGCGACGAGGAGGCGCTGGACGAATTCTCGCAGCCGCAACGCGCCGCGATGCTGGCGCTCTCCGGCGACTTCGCGCGCCGCTGACCTTCGCGCATCACAATTCATCGCAATGCAGCGCACGCTCTGCATTTACAGCGTCAACTTGAGAGTTGGCGACATCTTAATTGAATTCGCCGGTTTCTAGCTTCGAGGTGCTTGTGCGCGGCCTGGGGCGCCTATATGCACGCGGGAACAGCATTGAGGTCGGCTGATTCCGGTCTCTCGTAATCATTCATGTGGTGGGCGAAGGCCAGATGGAAGACAAATCAGCGATCATTGAAATGACGACGGACATCGTTTCCGCCTACGTCGGTAACAACACCGTCGCGGCCGGCGATATTCCGAACCTGATTCAGAATGTCCATCGGGCCCTCACCGATGTCGCCGCGGGCTCGGTGACCGTCGAGGCCGCGCCTAAGGAGCCGGCCGTGCCGGTCCGTCGTTCGATCACGCCCGACCACCTTGTGTGTCTTGAGGACGGACGCAAGTTCAAGTCCCTGAAGCGGCACCTGCGCACCAAGTACAACATGAGCCCCGAGGAATACCGCGCCAAGTGGGGCCTGCCGAAGGACTACCCGATGGTGGCGCCGAACTACGCCAAGGCGCGCTCTGATCTGGCCAAGCAGATGGGTCTGGGCCAGGGCGGTCGCCAGGCCGCCAAGAAGAAGCGCTAGACGCCTTCAGGTTTCGAACGGCAAGGGCGGCGGCTTCGGCGGCCGCCCTTTTTGCGTTGGCGCGCCCGCCGAGTCGGCGAACATAGTTCGCCTTCCGCTTGACTCTCGCTGCGAAAGTTTGTCGCGAGGCGCGATTTTCGCTTTCCCCGATTCGCCGGTTAAGCGATAGTGAATCGCGGGTGATTCCAAGGGGTTGTTAAGGATTCTGTAGATGGTCGCGCAACTGGGCGCTTCGGCGACAGCCGCCCGCGCCCACGAAGAGTTGTTCGCTTACTGGGCGTCCCTTCGCCAGGCCGGCCGGCTTCCCGGGCGGGCGGACATCAACCCCGAAGGGTTCAAGCGCCTTCTGCCCACGATCAGCCTGATCGACGTTCTGTCCGGCGACGGCCGCCGCGACTATCGCCTGCGCCTGGCCGGCACCGGCCTCTACAACGTCTATGGCCGAGAGATCACCGGTCGCGCCCTCAGTGATGTCTATGGCGCGCGGGCGGCGGAGTACTGGCGCGAGGAGCTCGATCGGATCGTCGCCGACGGCCGCCCCGGCGTCGGCTGCCACAACCTGGCCTGGCGCGGCGCCGGGCATATGTCGTTGCTGTGGCTGCGACTGCCGTTGGCCAGCAACGGCAAGGACGTCGACATGATCCTCGGCTACGACGCGGTCGTGGGCCTGCAGGGTGACCTGGGCAGCGGCATTCGCGCGGCTTGATCCGCCGGCGGCCTCGCGGCCGCCGCATTCTATCCCCGTTCACGCGGCCGATACGCTCGGCGCAAACCCTTGTGGCGATCTGATAATTTTCCTATTGATCGACAATGAATAGGAATTTTATCCTCCAGGACGCCGACGGCGACAGACTGTCGGAATGGCGCGGTCCAGACGATCGGCGCCGACGAGGACCGGATGAGCTTGCAGATCGAGGACAGGGGCTTCGCCGAAGCCCGTGATTTCCGCCGCGAACGGTTGATGGTCGCCTTCGTGACCAGTCTCGTGGCGATGATGATGGACGTGCCGCCGCGTGAGATCGAGGCGCGCCGCCGCACGACCGCCGCCGCGGCTCGCGCCCGCCAGACAGCCATCTATCTGATCCACATCGTGCTGGGCTGGCCGATGTGGCGCGCCGCGGCCGCCTTCGGTCGCGACCGAACAACGGCCAGTCACGCGGTGCAGTTGATCGAGGATCTGCGCGAGGACGCCAGGTTCGACGCCCGACTGTCGAGCATGGAGGCCTGCGTGCGGCAGGCGGCCGAGGCGCCGGAGGCGCGCCCGTGAGCGATCCTGACCGCATCGCCGGCCGGGCGGTCGTGCTGCTGTGCCGGACGGGCGCGTCCCTTCAGGCGGCGGGTCCGGGCGCCTATGCCGTGCGGCTCGGCGCGGACCGCCGGCGCCGACCGGCCCTTCGCATCGACGAGGCGGTGTTTGCGCGTCTGACTCGCGAGTCCGGCCTCACTCCCTTGCCGGGAGGCGGTTGGCGACTAACGCATCGACCGTCGGAGGCGTCGACGGCCGAGCCCGGCCGCCCCAGCGTCATCGCCGGCCAACGCGAGGTCGTCGAGCCCGACGGCCGTCGTGCGACACGCTCCGCCAACCTCGGCGAGTCGCCGATCGCCTGGCTGGCCCGGCGTCAAGACGCGGGCGGACGACGCTGGCTGACCCTGGCGGAGATCGCCGCGGCGGAGAGGCTGCGGGAAGACTTCGCGCTGGCCGGCGTGGTCGGTCGCCTGACCATGGCCTGGGACGCCGGACCCAGGGCCCGAGGCGCTCGCGGCCGAGGGCTGGAGCCGGCCGAGAAGGCCCGCGCCGCCAAGGACCGGATCGCCCGCGCCTTGGACGCCGTCGGTCCGGGTCTGCGTGAAATCTTGCAGCACGTCTGCTTCGCCGGATCGGCGCTGGACGCGGCGGAGCGTGATCTCGGCCTGCCCAGGCGTTCCGGCAAGACGGTGCTGAAACTGGCCCTGCAGCGGTTGGCCGTCCACTATGGGATCGGCTGACCTTTCAGGCCGCCAGGGCGCTGGCGTCGCGCGCGATGCGGGCAGCCATCGAGGCCAGGCCGTTCGAGCGCTGACTCGACAGCGCGCCCGCCAGGCCGAGCCGGTCGAAGGCCGCCTTCGCGTCGAAGCCGGCGATCTCGGAGGCCGACTTGCCGGAAAACAGCCGCAGCAGGACGGCGATCAGGCCACGTACGATGTGGGCGTCGGAGTCGCCACGGAAGCGGATCGTGCCGTCGGCCTGCGGCTCGGTCACCAGCCACACCTGGCTGGCGCACCCGCGCACCTTGTTCGCCTCCGATCGCTCGCCGTCGGTCAGGGGCTCAAGCTCCCGACCGAGGTCAATCACGTAGCGGTAGCGTTCTTCCCAGTCGCCGAGCAGTTCGAACTCGGCGACCAGGTCTTCCAGCGCGGATGTAATCGTCTCGGCCATGCGCCGGGGACTTAAGGGGCCGTCAGGCCGCGGGCAAGGTCACTGTGACGCACGTTCCCAGGCCCGGCGCGCTGGTCATGACCAGCGCGCCGCCCATCGCCTGGGCGGTGAGGCGGGCGATGGAGAGACCGAGACCTGCCCCGTCGGAGTCGCGGGTCAGGGCGTTCTCTCCTTGCGCAAAGGGATTCATGAGCCTCGGAATGTCGGCCGGGTCGACGCCTTCGCCATTGTCCTCGATGTCGATCTCGACCGTTGCGCCCCGGCGGCGGGCGCGAACGGCCACCGTTCCGAAGTCCGGCCCGTAGACGATGGCGTTCTCGACCAGGTTCCGGAAGAGACTTCGAACGCCGCGGGCGTCCGCGATCACGGTGGGAAGGGCGCCCTCGTCCTCGACGACGAGGTGAGCGCGGTGCAGAGCCAGTTCCTCCTTCACCTGAACGCGCACATCATCGAAGACGTGGTCCAGGGCCTCCGGACGCGGATCCAGGTCGACGACCTGGCCTTCCAGCCGCGCGATCTCAAGAATCTGGTTGACCAGTTTGAGCAGCCTGTCGCCGCTCTGGCGTATGTGCTGCGCATACTCGCGGTACTGTCGAGCGCCCAGCGGGCCATACAGCTCCGCGATCAGGATCTCGGAGAAGCCGATGATCGAATTCAGCGGTGTCCGCAGTTCGTGACTGACCATGCGCAGGAACTGACGCTTGCCCTCGTCGAGGCCGGCGGCGTGACGCGCGAGGTGGTCCTCGCGGCGGGATTCGGCGGCGTCGCGTGATGGCGGGTCGGTCGATTGGCGGGCCGTCCGGGGCATCGGCGGCGCAAGCCTCATGTCTGCGACTACCCCCCATTGTGGGCCAACGCGCTTACCGGTCCGTTTCCGATAAGGAGATTTCCGTCCACAGTCGGCTTGGCGAACTCCACGGTCGTGCGTCGCGCGGGGCGCGAGCGGTCTGGAGCCGACTCCGCGAGAAGGATAGTCTTCCCGTCGAGCTCGAAGGCGGGCGAGGGGACGGAAGGACCAGTGGGCGAAAGCGCGACCGACGAAGCCGATCCCGGCGCCGTCGCCCCGGCGGCGCACGCGGACACCCTGGGCGCCGCGCGGCTCTGGTGCGCCGGCTGGCTGTCGGCTTGCGTCTCGGCGGCGATCAGCCTGGCCTTCGCCTATCCTGACAGACTCTGGCCCATCGTGCCGGCGCTGCTGGTCGGAGCGGCTCCTGCCGCGGTCGGCCTCCTGCCCGGGGCGCTGACGACGGAGTCGCGACGGAGCCTGATGCTGGCCCTGTGGAGCGCGGCCGGCGGCCTGGCCTGCGTCCTGGCCGGCGGCGTGGCGGGCCCTCTGGCGGTCTGGTGCCTGGCGCCGGTCGCGGCCGCGTCGGCCCTTGGCGGCGGTCGCCGCCTGGCCGAGGGCGCGGCCCTCGCCTTCATCGCCGCGACGGTGGCGGCGCTGGCCGGCCTGTCGGGTGTTGCGCCTCCCGCGGAGGCCGGCGGCCCGGGCTTCTGGGCCGGGCTGTTGGCGCTGGCGACGACGGGACTGGGGCTCGGCGTGGGGCTGATCCTGGCGGAACGCCGCGCCAATCGCCGAGAGGTTCGTCGCGACGACGAGGTCGAGCGCCTGCGGGCTGTGCTCGACGAGCAGCCGTGGCTGATCCTGTCGCTGTTCCCGCACGGAAAGATCCGCGCGATGTACGGCCGGGCGCCTGAGGGCGTCGCCGCCGAGGCCGTGGCCGCCAATGGCCTGCTCGCCGCCGCCCAGAACGGGCCTGACCGCGCCGCTATCCAGGACGCGCTGCGCGCCGCCGCCTCGGACGGCTGGGCCGAGGTCGGCTTCGCGCCCGCGGGGGCCATGGACCGCTGGGCCTCGGTGCGGATCCGCCGCGTCGAGGAAAATCTCCTTCTGGCGGTCGTCCGGGACGCCACGGGCGAGCGGGCGCGGGAAACCTCGCTCGATCAGGCGCGTCAGGACGCCGAGGCTCTGGCCGCCGGCAAGTCGCGCTTCCTGGCCAACATGAGCCACGAATTGCGCACGCCGCTGAACGCCATCATGGGGTTCTCGGACATCATGCGCGCCAGGATGTTCGGGGCCCTTCCCGACAAGTACGCCGAGTACGGTGAGCTGATCCACGAATCCGGCCAGCATCTGCTGGACTTGATCAATGACGTGCTCGACATGTCGAAGATCGAGGCCGAGCGCTTCCAGCTTTCGCGCGAGACCTTCGATGCGCGCGAGGCGGTGTCGGCGTCGCTTCGCCTGATGCGCCTGCAGGCCGACGGCGTCGGCGTTCGGCTGCGCGGCGTTCTGCCGACGGAGCCGATGGAGGTCGACGCCGATCGCCGGGCGATCAAGCAGATCGTGCTGAACCTTGTCTCCAACGCGCTGAAGTTCACCCCCAAGGGCGGCTCGGTGACCGTCACCGCCCACGGCTACGACGGCGAACTGGAACTGATCGTGGCCGACACCGGCGTCGGCATTTCCAGGGAGGACCTTGAGCGCCTGGGTCGACCCTACGAGCAGGTCGGCGACAACAGCCGGCGTCAGATGGGCACCGGCCTGGGTCTGTCGCTGGTGCGGTCCTTCGCCGAGTTGCACGGCGGCGAAATGACCATTGAGAGCGTGCTGGGCGAAGGGACCACCGTCGCGGTGCGCCTGCCGGTCCTGCTGTCGGCCGGGCGCGGTCTGCCGCCCCCGGTCGGCGACAATGTCATCGCCTTCAATCCGCTCCGCTAGCTGACCGGAACCCTCAGGAAGGCTCGGCCGGCCGCGAAGTCGCCAACCTCGACATAGGCGCGTCGCACCTCGTCGCCCCGCGGACCAGCGAACACGAAGTCGACGGCCACGGCCTCGCGAGGATCGAGGTCGGCGAGCGCGTCGGCCGCCCGCATCGGGAACCGGAAGACCAGGGCGGATTTGGCGCCGACGGGGCGCAGTCGTTCCGGCGAGACGCTGCGCGCCTCGGCGGCGATAGCCCGGGTGGCTCCCGGCGGCGGCGTGCGGGCTTTCAAAGGCAGCTTGCCGCCCGCGCCGGCCCTGGTGCGGTCGAGATAGGGCCGCGGCGCGCGGTTCTGATCGCGCATCACCAGCCGCGCGGCGTAGGGCGTGCGGCCGTCCGCGAAGGTCACGGCCGCCTGCAGGGTCCCGGGCGCCTCCTCGCCGGCTAGGCCGAAGACCATGCGGTCGGGCCCGAAGGCAGAGGTCTGGGCCAGGCGCCACAACGGTCCCCGGCGCGTGATCGTGCGGTCGCCGCGCCAGTCGGCGGTGTCCCCCGGCCAGGTCATCCGGCTGAGCTTGGCATAGCCAGCGAAGGCCAGCCGCACGCGATCGGCGGCGACGGTCATGTCCTTCGACCCGCAGGGCGTGGCCGCCGCGCGCGAACGGGCCCGGCGTTCCGTTTCCGCGATCGCGGCGGCGTTGGCCCCGGAGCGCAGCGACGCGCCGCGAGCCTGGGCGCGGGATGAGTCGAGCGCCGCGCCCACCGCCGGCTCGAACAGGCGGCAGCGAGCGTCGGCGGCGGTCATCACCGTCCGCTCGTAGAGCAGGTCCAGGGCGCTGGCGGCGAGGGCCGAGGTGGCGAGGGCCAGGACGCCGACTCCGGCGATCCATCCCGTCCATCGGCCGCGCGGGCTCGTCATGGCCTGTTCTTTTCCCCTATGCTTCGCGACCCCCGCGAACTTAGGCGAACGCGGGTTGCGGTTCGGTTAGCGGAGGCGTCTTGCTTCTTTCGAGCGACATCTGGGTCGGCGCCCTGATCCGGCGGGCCGAGCAGGGCGGAGCGTTCGCGGCCGTCGCGCGCAAGGGCGATCCGCGGGCCGGCGCTGTCCTGGTCAAGGTGGTCAATCGCCGGTCCGGCACGGCGGTGCTCTACAGCGAAGCCACGCGTGGCGACGGCGAGCGGGTCTGGATGCAGCCGGTGAAATCCGAGGTCGAGCCTGATCTCGACGCCTACATCGCGCGCGCCGTCCGCATCGATCCCGATCTGTGGGTCGTCGAAATCGAGGACGCCGAAGGCCGTCACTTCCTGGTCGAGGCGGTCGAGAAGACCTGATCTCGGGCCTTCGCCCGTTAACCGCGTTCCTAAACGCGGCTGAAAGCCCCGGCGGCCTAGGGTGAGCCTGAAAAGTCCCCCGGCCGCAGTACGCCCATGCTCTTTCTGATGAACGAGGTTGTCCTCAACCTCGACACGCTCGACCTTACCCCGCCGGTGGCGGCGCGCAGGTTCGCCAAGCTGACCATGCCGTTCGTGAACCAGCTCGGCTGCGAGATGTTCGCGGAAGAGCCTCTGCTGCATCGCGTCGCGCCGGAGCGCGCCATGCGCCTGGCCGCCCTGATCGTCGCCAAGCAGCCGGACATCAACGCCGCCCTGTTCATCGCGCCGACGCGCGGCTGCCCGATCGACCACGTGCAATCCCGCTATGCCTCGATCGGCTTCGAGGTCATGGGTCTGCTCTACGATCGCCAGCAGCACGGCGGACTCACCACGCTGGAAGCCGACCGCCAGGTCTGGCGTCGCCTCGCCGCCTGATCCCCTTTACCCAGGGCTGAGGCCTGACCTAAGGTGCTCCCCGGTTGAGGCGCGTACGCCAACGGGGGAGTGGGGCGATGCCGATTGTCGGGCGAATTGCGGCTGTTGTGGCCGCGGTGGCGGCGCTGTGCGCGCCGGGCGTCGCGAACGCTAAGTGGCTGCGCGGCGAGACGGAGCGTTTCGTCCTCTACAGCAACGGGTCCGAGCTCAAGCTGCGCGAGTACGCGGTCAAGCTCGAGGACTTCGACACCTTGATGCGCGTGTTCTTCGGGTTGGATCCCAACGGCAGGCCCGAGCGGAAGCTTGAGATCTATCTCGTCAACGACGCCGTCGACATGCGCCGCGTTTCGCCCGGCGCCTCGGAGGCGTTGGCCGGCTTCTACACGGCCTCGCCCTACACGATCTTCGCCATCGGCAAGCGCGGCCAGAGCGACCGCGACGGCGACGACACCATCCTGCACGAATACGCGCACCACTTCATGATGCAGTACCTGGCGGGCAAGCATCCCGGCTGGCTCGTCGAAGGCTTCGCCGAGTACTACATGACCGCCAAGCTGAAGCCGGGCAGCTTCGAAATCGGCAGCTACAACGAGGGTCGCGCCTATACCCTGATGAACGGCGACTGGACGCCGACCGACGTGGTGCTCAGCAAGCGCACCGGCGAACTGAAGGGCGACCAGGTTTTCGGCTACTACGCCCAGTCCTGGCTGATGACCCACTACATGCTGTCCGACCCGGCCCGACGGAAGCAGCTGTTCGCCTATGTCCGGCTGCTCGGGGAGGGCAAGGAGTCGGTCCCGGCCTGGACCGAGGCCACCGGCGAGAGCCTGGAGACCTTCGACGCGAAGCTGAAATCCTACCTCAAGAAGGGCATCCCCTCGACCCGCTTCACCCGCCCGAACTACACTCCGGCGCCGGTTGCGGTGACCGCCATGCCCAGGTCGGCGGACGACCTGCTGCTGGAAAACCTGCGGGCCACGCTGGCCGGTTGCGGCGGCGATCGCGACATCGACGACGATGAGGAAGACGACGACAAGGAAGAAAAGTCAGCCAAGGCCGAGCGGGAGCGCGCCGCCTTCGTCGAGCGTGTCCGGACCAAGGCCGCGCTTCATCCCGCCGACGGCCTGGCCCAGCGCACCCTGGCCTGTGTCGAGCTCGAGTACGGCGATGCCCCCACGGGGCGGGCCATCCTCGATCGCCTGATCGCCGCCGACGCGCGGGACGCCGACAGCCTGCGGATGAAGGCTGTCGACACCCTGGCCCGCGCCTTCGCCGCCACCGATCCCGCCGAACGCAAGGGTCTGATGAACGAGGCCGGCCGACTGCTGCTGAAGGCCAACGCCGCCGAGCCGAACGAGTACCGGACCCTTCTGCAATATGCGCGCAGCCGTCAGGGCGAGCGCGACTACCCGAACGACAACGTGCTGGATGTCCTCGGCAACGCCGTCGCGCTGGCGCCGCAGGTGGACAGTGTTCGCATCGAGGCCGCGCGCGCCCTGATGATGCGCCGTCGCTGGGACGAGGCCGAGCCCCTGTTGCTGCCGGTGGCCAACAATCCCCACGGCGGCTCCGGCGCGGCGATCGCCCGGGCGATGCTGGCCGAGATCGAACGATCCCGCGGCAAGTGACGCCGCCGCGCCGCGTGACAAATGGCGGCGAGACCGCTAACCCCCGCCGCCATGTCCTCCAGCACAGCCCTCGAAGCCGCGCGCCGGCGCACCTTCGCCATCATCAGTCACCCTGACGCCGGCAAGACGACCCTGACCGAGAACCTGCTGCTGGCCGGCGGGGCGATCCGGGCGGCCGGCGCGGTGCGTGCGCGCGGCGAGAACCGCCGCACCCGCTCGGACTGGATGAAGATTGAGCGCGAACGCGGCATCTCCGTCAGCGCCAGCGTGATGACGTTCGACCACGACGGCCTGATGTTCAACCTGCTGGACACTCCGGGCCACGAGGACTTCTCCGAAGACACTTATCGCACCCTCACGGCCGCGGACGCGGCCGTCATGGTGCTGGACGCCGCCAAGGGCATCGAACCGCAGACCTTGAAGCTGTTCGAGGTCTGCCGTCTGCGCGACATTCCCATCGTCACTTTCATCAACAAGATGGACCGCGAGGCGCAGGATCCCTTCGCACTGCTCGACGAGATCGCCTCCAAGCTGGCCCTGGATCCCGCGCCGCTCTACTGGCCGGCCGGCTCGGGCGGGCGGTTCAAGGGCATGCTCGACCTGCGAACGCAGAAGTTCATCCCGTTCAGCAAGTCTCGTGAAGAGGGCCATCCCGCACCGGTCGCCTTCAACTCCAACGCCATGTCGACCGTCCTCGACCCCGACGAACAGGGCGAGCTGGAAGAGGCGGCCATGCTGGTTCAGGAAGCCTCCAAGCCCTTCGACCCGCAGGCCTTCCTGGAAGGCCATATGACGCCGGTGATCTATGGCAGCGCCCTTCGCCACTTCGGCGTCGACGAGCTGCTGGCCGCGTTGGCCGCCTACGCCCCGCCGCCCCGGGCCCGCGCCGCCCAGCGGGCCGGGCAGGACACTCACGTCGCCCCGGGCGATCCGGAGGTCACCGGGTTCGTGTTCAAGGTCCAGGCGAACATGGACCCGAACCATCGGGACCGGATCGCCTTCTTCAAGCTGACCAGCGGCAAGTTCACCCGCGGCATGAAGCTTAAGACCTTCTCGACCGGCGTGCGCGGCGAGACGCCCAGCAAGCAGATGAGCGTCAACGCGCCGATCATGTTCTTCGCCAGCGACCGTGAGCTGGCGGAGGAGGCCTACGCCGGCGACGTCATCGGCATTCCCAACCACGGCGTCCTGCGCGTCGGCGAGAGCCTGTCGGAAACCGGCGTCGTCCGCTTCGCCGGCCTGCCCAACTTCGCGCCGGAGATCCTGCAGCGCGTGCGGGTCAAGGACCCGCTCAAGGCCAAGCACCTGAAGAAGGCGCTGGAAGGCCTGGCGGAGGAGGGGGTGACACAGCTGTTCCGGCCGATCATCGGTTCCGATTTCGTGGTCGGCGCCGTCGGCCAGCTGCAGTTCGAGGTCATGGCCGACCGCCTGGCCAACGAGTACCAGCTGGACGTCATCTTCGAGGCCTCGCCCTACGCCGAAGCCCGCTGGCTGGCCGGCAAGGCGGCCGACATCGAGGACTTCGCCTCCAAGCACCGCACCGCCATGGCTGACGACATCGACGGCGCCCCGGTGTTCATGGCCAAGTCGTCCTGGGAAGTCAGCTACGTCGGCGAACGGTACCCGAACGTCGAATTCCAGCGGACGAAGGAACGGGGGTAGGGGGAGCGGATCTCGGCCGGCCCCTTGCGTCCTTCGACACGCCCGCTGCGCGGGCTGCTCAGGATGACGTAGTTTGAAGGCTCATCACACGTCATCCTGAACAGGCCCGAAGGACCGTGTCGAAGGACGCACGGCGCCTACCGGTTCGCCACCTGGGCGTAGCCGAGGTCGGTCATGCGTCGCAGCTTGGTGAACTCCGCCGGCGTGATGCAGCGGGGCGTGTCCCAACGCTGGCCATCCCCGCGTCCGTTG
Organism: uncultured Caulobacter sp.; assembly: GCA_937925635.1. GTDB lineage: Bacteria > Pseudomonadota > Alphaproteobacteria > Caulobacterales > Caulobacteraceae > Caulobacter. The sequence goes on along the minus strand of CALALX010000121.1, from coordinate 25,051 downwards.
ATCACGCCCTGGGCCGTGACGAACTCCACGCGGCCGAACTGCCGCTTGAAGGCGCGGCGCGAGGCCTCGTCGCGGTCACAGACCACCAGCGGCTTTGCGGCGGACTGGGTGGCGGCGGCGTCAACCAGATCACCCGTGGCGGCCGGCTCGCTCGCGAACAGGCTGATGGCGACGACAATTCCGGTAAGCGCGATGGACATTTTTTCTTCTTCACCTCCCTCGGCCGATGGAGTGCCCGGCCTCTGGAGACAAGGCTAGGCGCCATTCGAGCCGACTGTGAAGCTTTCTTGACAGTCTGTGGATAACTTTCCGCGATATTCCTGTGGATGCGCCGTATACGGAGCAATGTCCAAGGGTGAAAAGCCGCTGATTCCGTGGTCGCACAAAGGAATTCGGGGGATCCTTGGCTCGGAGCCAGGTGAGATTGTAGAACCCTCCGGGCAGGTGTTTTCGATTCGAGAGCCTCGGGAGCGGCCGCGAACCGTCCCGCGCGCCGCCGTGGGGGGCTCCGCATGCCGCGACGGAACGTTCGTGGCTAACCCATCGGAATCCCGTGCGTATTAACCATGTTGCTCACGTTAACCACTTGTTAAGCTCCTCGGACCGGGCTTTGCTCTGTTCCCGCTGACCGACGGCCGGGTGTTCCGGCTTGGGACGGTCTGTCTGGGAGCCGCCGCTTCATGTTCGAGTTTGGTCGCGAGTTGCGCCGGCTGCTGTCGGGCGAGGCCCTGTCCGGCGCCCATCACGACGGGCTGACCGGCGGCGACGCGACCCTGCTCGAACTGCTCGATATTCATCTCCTGACCAACGAAGCGCGCGGGGCCGACATCGCCGCCGCCCGCATCGGCAGCAAGGACAGACCCGCCCGCCTGCTGCAGGCCGCGGCCTGCTGGCGCGAACTGGCCCGCCGGTCGGGCGACGCGGCCGCGCTTCGCAAGGCCGCCGCCGCGGGCGAGGCCGCCGTTTCCGCGTTTGAGGCCATCCACCGCCAGGCCGGGGTCACCCGGGCCCGCGCCGAACAGGGTCTGTGCGCGCAGTTGGGAGCCGAGCTGTTCGGCGATGACGGTCTCAACGCCGCCGCCGAGCGCGTGCTGGCGCAGGCCGCGCGAGGGACGGGCGTCGGCGCCGCCATCGCGGCGGCGGCCACGGCGGGTATCGAGGGCCGAAAGGCCCTGGCCTGCGGCGACGTCGCCGCGGTGACGGCCGCCGTGGCGGCGTACGAGGCCCCGCTGGCCGCGCTCGCCGCCTCGGGCCGGGTCAGCGCCCTGGCCCGCCTGGCGGTCGCCGATTTTCGCGCCGCCCGTGCGGACCTGCTCGGCCTCGCCGCCGCCAACCAGCGAGACGTCGACCTGGCCGACCACGCCGTGCGCGAGGCCAAGGCCGCCATGGCCGGGCTCGACCCGGCCTACGAACCACTGACCTACGCCCGCGCCATCGCCGCCTATGGATCGGCCCTGTCGCTCAAGGCTGAGCTGACCGCCGACGTCAATCCGGCCGCCGACGCGGTCGACGCCCTGACCGCCGCGCTGGAGCCGGTGACCCGCGAGCACAGCCCGATGGACTGGGCGCGCATCCAGGCGGCCCTCGGCCAGGCGCTGATCGTGCTCGGAGAAGTCACCGATAGCCCCCGCGCCTTTGAGCAGGCCGCCACCTGTTTCGAGCGCGCCGCCCTGGTGCTGAAGGATCAGGCCGCCCTGTCGCTGCGGGCTCGCGTCGCCGCCGGCAAGGCCCAGGCCCTGGGGCGTCAGGCCGAGCTGACCGGCGACCTCGCGGTGTTGGACGCCGCCGTCGCCGCCCAGAAGACCGAACTGTGCGCCCTCCGCCCCGCGGCCGATCCGGTCGCCTGGGCCGTGGCGCAGCTGAACCTGGCGCGCCTCTACGAGATCCGCGCCGAGATCACCGGCCGCGACGACGGGGGCCTGGCCGCCGCGTCCGTGGCCCTGGCCGCCGCCTTCGACGTTTTCGCCGAGCACGGCCACCGCTCGCTCACCGACCTTGCCTGCCAGGCGCTGGAGCGGCTTCGCGCCCGCCAGCCCTCGGCGTCCTGACCCCGGAGTTCCCCGTGATCCTGCCCCTCATCGCCGCCGCCGCCGTGGCCGCCGCCGCCGACACCGCCCCGGCCGAAGGCTTCGTGATGGCGTCCGCGCCTGCGCCGGCCATCGTCGAGGACCCGGACTGGGTGCGCACCCCGACCATCGAGGAGTTGATCGCGGTCTATCCGGTCGCCGCCATCGAGAAGGGCGCCTCCGGCGAGGCCGTTGTCGAGTGCCACGTCGCGACCGGCGGCGCGCTCGCCGACTGCTTCGTACTGACCGAACGCGGCGGCGATTACGGCTTCGGCGCCGCGACGGTGCAGCTGGCCCAGCACTTCCGCATGGCGCCCGTCAGCCTCAGCGGCCAGCCCACCGAGGGCGCGACCGTGCGCCTGCCGATGGTTTGGAGGTTGAACTAGGACCCCACTCAGGATTGAGTCGCCGCGCGACGCACTGGAGGCTACCGCGGCTTCTGAGGGGGACGCCCATGGTCTTGTTGTTTCTTGCCGTTGTTCTTTGGGGCGCTGACGTTGCGCCTGCCACTGCCTCGGTGTCGCCGCCCGAGGCCGGCGAGATCACCCGACCGCAGTGGGTGGCCACGCCGGACGGGATGGTGCTGGCCCGCCTCTATCCGCCAGACGCCCTGCGTCAGGGCCTCGGCGGGCGCGGCACGGTCAGTTGCAGGGTCACCGCCAAGGGTCGCCTCAAGAGTTGCACGGTGGTGGAGGAGCAGGGAGCCGGGTTCGGCAAAGCCGTCCTGGAGGCTTCCTACTATTTCCGCATGGCGCCGGTGGACCGCGACGGAGTCTCCGTCGAGGGGCGCACAGTCAGAATTCCCCTGGTCTGGCGGCACCCGAACGAGCCACGACCCTAGAGCACGATGGCATCAGACGGAATCGTCTGATGGCTGAATCGTGCTCTAGAATCAAAGGTGTAGAGCCTAATTCAGGGTTCAGACTGTTCCATCTGAACCCATCAGGCTCTAGGCCGCCGCCACGTCCCCGGTCGTCCGGCGCATCCGCCAGAAGCGGATCGTGCGCAGAGCCGCGTCCCTGGGCAGGCTGTTGTATAGGTCGCCGTAGGACTTGGCGCGGGTCATGGCGTCGTCGGCGCGGTCCAGAATCAATACGGTGAAGGTCAGGAACAGGCTGCGGTCGAAATCCGCCGCCTTGCAGACGATGGCCAGGGCGTCGAGTTCCTTGCGTTCGAGGATACGCCGCGCGGTGTGGAAGTCGATTTCGGCCATCTCGGCCAGGGCGATCAGGAACCTGGTGGTCTCGCGGTTGCGCAGCATGGCGGCCAAGGCGCGCGGGCCGACATCGCCACGCGCGATCATGCTCCGGACGGCCGCTTCGGCCTCGGCGTAGTCGGCGGGCAGGGCGCCGTCGCCCACCGCCACGCGCTTGCGTCCGGCGGCCAGGGCGGCTTCGAGTTGGGCCGGGTCGATGGCCGCGTTGGCGCTGGTGATCCGGTCGCGCAGCCGCGCCTCGACCACGAAGTACATTTCGTTGAGCAGGTCGATCGGCAGCTGTTCGCGGCTGACCACGGCTTCGTGCAGGTCCGGGTTCTGCACCGCGCGGTCGACGGCCTTCTCGTGAGCCTTGCGCGAGAGGGCCGCGCCGCCGTTGCGCAGCAGCACGCCCAGAGTGTCGTCGTCGCCCCGTTCGACGATGGCGTCGGAGACGGCGCTCGGCACGATGGTCCGTTGCGAAATGGCGCGCAGATGATCCTGACCCTGGGTGCGGGCCAGCCGAACCAGGTCTTCCTCGCTCAGGGCGCGGGAGCGCTGCAGCAGGGGGCGGGCGATGTCGATGTGGTCGCCGGCCAGAGTTCGGACCAGGCCCATCGGCGGCGCGTCGGCGCCCGACATCCGCTGGGCCAGCTCGGCGCGAACGGCAGCTTCCATTTCACTGGCCAGCTTGCCGAGCACGGCGTCGAAGAGCCCCATCTCGGTCGGCCCGTGCGCATCCCCGGCGAAGAACATGTCGGTCACGCCGCGTAGCAGTTCGCGTCGCCGCTCGCTGGAGGACTCGTTGGCCAGCGCGATCAGGTCGTGAAGACGGCTTGGACCGGCGCTCACTTGCCGGCCTCCGCGGCGGCGGCGCGTTCCTTCAGCAATTCACGCCTGCGCCGCTTGGCGGCCTCTTCCTCCGGGCTGAGGCTGTCGGCCGAGGCGACGTCCGCGGCGCCCACGCCGCCGGCCGGGCCGAAGTCGGCGGCGGCCTCGTCCGCGCTCTCAGGCGGCGGCGCGGTCTCGGGGCGGGTGGCCCAGTAGGAGGTCGGCGGCGGAATGTTGATCGGATCGGGCGTGCCGCCGAACTCGCGCAGCACCGAATAGGCGCGGGGGCTGGCCTCGTCCGGAGACCGCACGCGCGCCGTCGCCGAGGGCGGCGGCGGGGGCGCGGCCTGGCCCCCCGACGGCGGGTAGGGGCTTTGGGGCTGGGGGACAGGGGCGGCGGCGACCGGGGCCGGCGCGGCCGGGCGGTCATAGAGGCTGGTCGGCAGCGGCTGCGGCGCGGCGGCCTGGCGCTGGGGCGCCTGAGGGATGAAGGCCGGCTGCGGCGCGCGCTGAACCGGCGCCGCGATGGAAGGATAGGAGACGCGTTGCGGCGTTGGCGCCTGTCCGGCCCAGGGCGCGATCGGCTGGGGCAGGGCGGGACCCGACGCCGCGGGCGCCATCGGCGCCTGGCCCGGCGCCTTGCCGCTCCAGCTCAGCATCTGGCCGCTGTAGGGCGCCGAACTCGCGGGAAGGGCGCTGGCGACCTGCGGTCCGGCGGACGATGAGGCCGCGCGCGGCGGGCCATAGCGGTCCTCCGCGGCGTGCGCGCTCGCGGCGCTGACCGCGACGATCGAAAGGGCGAGGACGAGACGCATGCGGAATCCAGCCGGCGGAGTGCCGACCGACGCTTAACCCGCGCCGCTTAATCCGCGCCTAACGCCCGCGCCACCACGCCAGGGCCCGACGTTCGGCCAGTTGCAGCAAGCCGTAGAGCGCCGCGCCCATCACCGCCAGCACGACTAGGGCCGCGAACGCCTTGGCCGTCTGCAGCCGGTTGCTGGCCTCGATGATCCGCCAGGCCAGGCCCTGCGAGCCGCCCGATCCGGCGCTGAACTCGCCGACCACAGCGCCAATCACCGCCAGCCCCGCCGCGACCTTGTGCCCTTGCATGACGAACGGCGCCGCCGTCGGCGCGCGCAGACGCAGCAGCTTCTGCAAACGGCTGGCGCCATAGAGGTCGAACAGCCGCTCAAGGTCCGGATCGGCCGATTTCAGGCCGGTCAGGGCGCCGGAGAAGATCGGGAAGAAGGCGACCACGACGGCCAGGCCGACGACGGCGCGCTCGGGATGCTCAAGGCCGGCCCAGATCTGCACCAGCGGCGCGATCGCGATGACCGGCGTCACCTGCAGGGTCACGACCACCGGCTGGATGGCTCTTTCGACGAGGCCGCTGAGCGCCGCGGCCAGGGCCAGCAGGTTGGCGAGCAGGCTCGCGATCGCCAGCGCCCAGAGCGCGGTCGCCAGGGTGACCCAGCCGGAGCGCAGCAGCAGCGGGCCCTCGGCGGCCAGGGCGTCGCCGATCGCCGACGGCGGCGGCAGGCGATACGGGGGGATATCCAGCGCCCGGCAAGCGAGCTCCCAGCCGCCGAGCAGCAGGCCGAGAAACACGATCGGCGCCAGCAGGTCGACCAGGCGTCTCACGCCGCCCGCTCCATGCCCTGCGCCAGCAGGGCGGAAACCGTCTCGGACGTTCGGCGGAAGCCCTCGGTGACGCGGAAACCCTCCGGCCGGGGCAGGGGTCCGGCGACGGCTGCCTCTCCCGCCAGCTTGCCGGGGCCGGCGGTCATCACGACCACGCGTGAGGCCATGTAGACGGCCTCCTCGACATTGTGGGTCACGAAGAGGATCGCCGGTCGAAGCTCGGCCCACAGGGCCAGCACGTCATCGGCCAGGGTGCGGCGGGTGATCTCGTCCAGGGCCGCGAAAGGCTCGTCCAGCAGCAACAGGCGCGGCCGGGTGACCAGGGCCCGGGCCAGAGACACCCGCATGGCCATGCCGCCCGACAGCTGCGCCGGCCTGGCGGCGTCGACGCCGGAGAGGCCGACGCGATCCAGGGCCTCGGACGCTCGCGCCCGCGCCGCGCGGCGATCGACGCCAGCCAGCTCCAGCGGCAGGGCGACGTTGGCGACCGCGCTCATCCACGGGGCCAGGGTCGGCGCCTGGAACACCAGCGAGGTCTCGCCGCGCCCCGGCGCGCGGGCGAGCCTCCCGCGCGTGGGCTGTTCGAGACCGGCGAGCAGCCGCATGGCCGTGGATTTGCCGCAGCCCGACGGTCCGACCAGGGCGATGATCTCGCCCTCGCCGACAGCCAGGTCGAACGGTCCCAGCGCCAGGCGTCCGCGATAGTCGACCTCGACGCCAGACAGGGAGGCGATCATGGGAGGGCCCCGTCGGCGCGAAGGAGCGCGCCGGCCATCCCCCCTCCACCGTCATGGCCCGACCTGTTCGGGCCACCCATGCCTGGTGAGCTCGCCCGCAGACTCTGGAGAGACGATGAGCCGACCATTTCAGAGGCCGTGTTCATGGGTGGTCCGAACAAGTCGGCCATGACGGCTGAATAGGGTTGCTCCACCGACCGCATTCAGGCCTTCGGCGTCACGAACTTGAGCGTGTAGGCGGCCCTGTAGTCCATGTCCTTCGGATAGACGCCCTGTTCGGACGCCACCCGGAAGAACTCGGCCCAGCGCGCGTCGCTCATCGCGCCCACGCCCTGGGTGAGCGCGTCGCCGGACTCGACGATGCCGTGCCCGCGCATCTGTTCGCGGGCGTTGGCCAGCAGCTCCGCCGTCATCTCCGGGTTGTCCTTCAGGATCAGAGCGTCGGCCTTCGAAGGATCGCCGTGCAGGTACGACTTCCAGCCCGCGGCGCTGGCCTCGACGAACGCGCGCACCGCGTCCGGCTTGCCGGCGACCAGCGCGTCCGGCGCCAGGACCATGGTCGCGTAGCCGGGATAGCCTTCGTCGGCGAGCAGGAAGGTCGCCGGTTTGAACCCGCCCTCCTTCTCGATCATGAACGGCTCGCTCGACAGATAGCCCTGCACGATCGCCTGCTTGTCGGCCAGGAACGGCGCCAGGCTGTAGTTGTACTTGCGCACCTGCGCGTCGGTGAAACCGTACTTGCTCTTCAGCCAGACCCAGAAGGCGGTGACCGAGGCGTCGGCCAGCAGGATCGGCCGGCCCTTCATGTCGGCGATGCTGTTCACCCCGACGCCCGGGTGGGCGATCAGCACCTGCGGATCCTTCTGAAAGAAGGCCGCGACCGCCTTAACGGGGACTTTCTCCTTGGCCAGGTTCAGGGCGATGAAGCTGTTTGAGCCCATGCCCATCTCGATGGCGCCGGCCGCCAGCAGTTGCGGCACGTTCACGCTCGGTCCGCCCTGCATGATGGTGACCCTCAGACCACGCTTCTCATACTCGCCGTCGGCCAGGGCCTGGTAGAAGCCGCCGTGTTCGCCCTGGGCGCGCCAGTCGGTGGCGAAGCGGATCTCGGTGAGGCCGTCCGCCGCCTTCTCCGCCTTGGGTCCGCAGGCCGCGAGGAGGCCCGCAAGGCCTGAAGACAGCAACAGTCGACGTGAAAGCATCGGACCCTCCCGAGAAATGGGAGCGACCGTACGGGCGGGAACGGTGTTCGTCGAGACATCTCGAGCCTCCCCGAAGCGCAGCGAGGGGGAGGTGGCCTGGCGGAGCCGGATCGGAGGGGCGGCGATGTCGTGACAGGATTGGGCGCTGTGCACGGCGGCTGATCGTCCAACGCCGGCGCTGCCCCTCCACCGCGCTCCGCGCGGTCCACCTCCCCGGCAAGCGGGGAGGAACGAGGAAGCAGTACCCCAAACGAGCAAGAGGACGGTGCTTCCGGTCGCCCGGCCGCATCGCCCTCTCACCCAAGCCTCTTGCGAGACTTGCGGTCTGGAGGTCGTGGGCCCGCGGGTGTCCGGGATTGCGCCCGGTCTTCACTGACCCGCTCCCGGTCCGGTCTCCGAAAGTCTCCTTCCGGTCCTTGGTTCCTGGAGCGTCCCGCTCGCCTGGCCTTCCGGTTTCCCGTCTCGCCCGCGCCGCGTTTCCTCTCGACGGGTTGACTGTGCTGCCGATCCCGGTATGAAGCAACCGCCCCAATTCGCCCCCATGTGAATTCTTGCCCGCCGACCGGTTGACGCTCTGTGGACAAGGTGTGGATGCTCGCGAATTCTCTCAGTCAAAGCAGACGCTTGAGTTTTCCACAGCAAAGTCGTGGGGCGACGTGAAACCGTCGCCTTCGCGGCCAGCCGCGCGGTGGTTTAGGGTTTCCGAAGGCCGTCGCGCCCCGCTAAGACGACGCGACCTTCATCCAAGACGCCCAGGAAGCCGCCCATGTCCCTGATCCTCACCGAGAAGCGCGGCCACGTCGCGATCCTGACCCTCAACCGACCGGACGCGATGAACGCCCTGGGCGCGCCGGGCGATGGCGACCAGGTGGCGGCGGCCTGCGCCGCGATCAACGCCGACCGCGACATCCGCGCCGTGGTCCTGACCGGCGCTGGGCGCGCCTTCTCGGCCGGCGGCGACGTCAAGGCGATGAAGGCTCGCGAAGGGGCCTTCGCCGGCAACGGGGTGGAGCTGCGCGACGGCTACCGCAACAACATCCACCGCGTGGTGCGCTCGATCTATGGCCTGGAGGTCCCCTCGATCGCCGCGGTCAACGGCCCGGCCATCGGCCTCGGCTGCGACGTCGCCTGCATGACCGACATCCGCATCGCCGCCGAGGGGGCCAAGTTCGGCGTCACCTTCCTCAAGCTCGGCCTGATCCCGGGCGACGGCGGCGCCTGGCTGCTGCCGCGCACCATCGGCATGAGCCGCGCCAGCGAGCTGCTGTTCACCGGCGACGTGGTCGACGCGAAGACGGCCTGCGACTGGGGTCTGGTCAGCAAGGTCGTTCCGGCCGAGTCTCTGCTCGACGAGGCTGTCGCTCTGGCCGAACGCATCGCCCAGCAGCCGCCCCACGCCCTGCGCCTGGCCAAGAGCCTGCTCAAGCACGGCCAGACGACCAGCTATGACACCCTGATGGAGATGAGCGCCGCGGCCCAGGCGATCAGCCACCTGACCGAGGACCATATGGAGGGCGTCGAGGCGTTGCTTGAGAAGCGCCCGGCGATCTTCAAGGGGGCCTGACCGTGCGGGTCGTTCCGCTGCTGATGCTGGCGCTCGGCCTGGTCGCCTGCGAACGGCCGGCCGAGACGCCCCCGGCGGCGGCGCGGCCGTCGGTCGCCGCCAAGCCCGCCGCCGCCAAGCCCGCCGCAGAGTGGGCCTTCGGCATGGGCAAGAACAGCGTCGAGATGGTCCACCTGGTCGGCGGCGACAGCAAGAAGCCCGACCTGCGAATGGTCTGCGCTGTGGGCCAGGGCTTTCTGATCCTGCTCCCGGAGCTGAAACAGGTCGACAGCGAGGAGCGGCTGACGCTCGGCGCCGGCGCGATCGCCCATGGACTCGTCGCCACGGCGGCCGAGCGCGGCGTCCAGGCGACCGGCCTGATCGACGAGGAGTTGCTGGCGGTGTTCGACAGCGCCGAGCCGATCGGCGTCAATCACGGCTATCAGAACGCCGGCCCGTTCGAACCGCCCGCCGCCCTGCGCCGCGCCTTCGCCGACAGCTGCCGCAAGCTGCGGACCCGCGGGGAAGTCTGATGGGGAAGGAAGCGTTCGACGTTCGCGCGACGCTTCCCGACGGCGAGGACGTCGGCCGCCTGCTGTGGGAGGCGCCGAAGCTGATCTTCCGGGGCGCCCGGCGACGGGTGTTCGAGGGCGAAGTCCTGAAGGGGATCGCGGCCGAGGCCGGCGATCTGGTGCTGGCCGGCGGCGGGCGGTTCGCGCTGGGCGAGGCCCAGGCGGGCAAGTGGGCGCACGCCATCGCCAACCCGCCGGGCCGGCTCGACAAGCTGGGCGTGAAGCCGGGCATGCGCGTCGCCGTCTTGGGCCTCGACGACGCGGACTTCGCCGCCGAGCTCGCCACGCGTGCGCCGCCGGTGAACGACCTCAGCGGCCTGGACATCCTGATCTACGGCGCCGACGATCCAGAGGCGCTCGCGCGGATCGGCGCGTTGACGCCCGCCCTCGCCGAGCGCGGCGCGCTGTGGATCGTGTCACTGAAGGGCAGACTGCTGAAGGTCAACGACGTCGAGGTCATGGCCGCCGCCAAGGCCGTCGGCCTGGTCGACAACAAGGTCTGCTCGTTCTCGGATACGCGCACGGCGCTGAGGTTCACACGGCGCAAGGGCTGAACCTCGCCGTAGGATTTCTCATCGCTTTCCGTCACGAAACGCGGCTAAAGCCCGTCCATGGCCCTCCGCGACTTCGGCATCCTCCTGTTCGTCTGCGTCGTCTGGGCGTTCAACAACATCGTCAGCAAGATCGTCGTGGCGCAGTGGGGCGTGCCGCCGCTGTTCTATGCGACGGTCCGGTTCGCCTTGGTGGCGCTGGTCACGCTGCCATGGCTGTGGCCGAGGCCCAGGCCGACCTGGCGGATCGTCACCGTCGCTATGCTGATGGGGGCCGGCAATTTCGCGCTGCTGTTCATCGGCTTCAAGACCGCCAGCCCGTCGGCGGCGTCGATCGTCGTCCAGCTGGGCGTGCCGATCACCACGGTGCTGTCGATGCTGATGCTCGGCGAGCAGGTGCGCTGGCGTCGCGGCCTGGGCATGGCGCTGACCCTGGCGGGCGCCGTGGTGGTCATGTGGCATCCGACCGGCATGAGCATGTCGTTCGGCCTGTGGCTGGTCGCCGCCGCCGCCTTCGCCGGCTCGCTGGGCGCGGTGATGATGAAGCAGATGGAGGGCATCAGGCCCCTGCAGTTTCAGGCCTGGGTCGGGTTCTCGTCATTCTGGCCGCTGGCCGTGCTGAGCGCGTTCACCGAACAGAACCAGTGGTCGACGGCCATCGACGCCGGCTGGGACTTCCTGGCCGCCGTCGTGTTTTCCGCCATTGTGGTCTCGGTGCTGGGCCACACCTTCTACTACGCGCTGATCCAGAAGTACGAGGCGACGCTGATCTCGCCGCTGACCCTCATGACGCCGCTGTTCACCATCGTCATGGGCGTGCTGATCACCCACGACCACTTCGACGGACGGATGGCCATCGGCGCCGCCCTCGCGCTACTAGGGGTGCTGATCATCGCCCTGAGGCCCGACCGCGTGATGCCCCTGCTCATGGCCATCCGGAACCGCGCGCAATGACGCTGGAGTTCATCGACGCCCCGTCGCCCAACTTCGACGCCCGCAACAAGGTCCCCGACATGCTGGTGCTGCACTACACCGGCATGCAGACCGGCGAGGCGGCGCTGGCGCGCCTCCGGGACCCGGAGGCGAAGGTCTCGTCCCACTACCTGGTCGAGGAAGACGGCCGCATTTTCCGCCTCGTGCCGGAGGAGCGCCGCGCCTGGCACGCCGGCGTCTCGTTCTGGAAGGGCGAGCAGGGCGTCAACCACGCCTCGATCGGCGTCGAGATCGTCAATCCGGGCCATGAGTTCGGCTATCGCCTGTTCCCCGACGCGCAGATCGCGGCGGTCATCGCGCTTCTGAGCGACATCCGCACCCGCTGGACGATCGACGACAATCGCATCCTCGGCCATTCAGACGTCGCGCCCGGCCGCAAGCAGGATCCGGGCGAGCTGTTTCCGTGGAAGACGCTGGCCGAGGCCGGCCACGGCGTCTGGGCCGAAGCCGATCCCGCGCCGGGCGACCCGCTGTCGGAAGGCGCGGAGGGCGTCGGCGTCTTCGCGCTTCAGGCCGGGCTCACGCGCCTCGGTTTCGACTGCGCGCCGTCGGGCCAGTTCGATGCGCAGACGAAGGACATCGTCCAGGCCTTCCAGCGCCACTGGTCCCCGCACCGCTGGGACGGCGTCGCCGACGGCCGAACGCGGGCGACGCTGATGGCGGTGCTGCGGGCCGCGTAGGGGCTCTGCGTCCTTCGACGCGCCGCTTCGCGGCGGCTCAGGATGACTTGCTCAGACGGCGATTCTCCACGTCATGGTGAGCGGCGCCGGAGACGCGCGTCGAACCACGCATTGACGTTCCGTCCCTCAGCGATCATGTGTTCGCCCGGATCAGACGGCCGGGCGATCGCGGCGCTTCGGCGTCGAGGAAAGTCCGGGCTCCACGGCGACAAGGCGGCGGGTAACGCCCGCCCGGGGTGACCCGAGGGATAGCGCCACAGAAAGCAAACCGCCCTGCTCCGCCTAAAGCTTCGCAGGGTTCGCCCTTCGAAGCCGGAGGCGAAGTAGGGTAAGGGTGAAAGGGTGGGGTAAGAGCCCACCGCGGACCTGGTGACAGGGACGGCATGGCAAGCCCCGCCTGGAGCAAGACCGAATAGGGATCCCGCGCCCCGAAAGGGGTAGGGCCGTCGCCGGCCCGAGGGATCCGGGTTGGTCGCGAGAACCGTCCGGCAACGGGCGGTCCAGAGGAATGATCGTCGCGGGTCCGCGAGGACCTGTCACAGAACCCGGCTTACAGGCCGTCTGATCCCCACCTCCCCGAAGTGAGCCGGATTGTCCCCGCTATACTTAACACGTTCCGTGTATGTTCTGTGGAAAGTTTACGGGCGTTAACAAACTGGCCCTGCGACATTGTTGTTTTCGCGAACAAACTCACTGTAGTGTCGTTGCGTCCCATTTCATCCCATGTTAACCCAGTTGCTGTCGTCGAAGGGGTCGGCGACATCGGGACAGGGGACGGGGCTCAGGTGTTCCTCTCGACCTTCGAGAAGCAGCTGGACAGCAAGCGGCGCATCGTTGTGCCGCACGAGTTCCGCGCTGCCGTCGGTCAGCCTTTCGAAGGCGTCTTCTGCTTTCCGTCCATTGAAGCCGACTGCCTGGAAGGTGGCGGCAAGGCCTTGTTCGATCGTTACGCCGGCCTGATCGAGGAGTTGCCGTTCGGCGACCCGCTGCGCTCGGCGCTCGAAACCACCGTCTACGGCGGAATGGCGCGCCTTTCGTTCGACGAGGCCGGGCGCATCACCCTGCCGCCCGCCCTCTGCGACATGTTCGGTCTCGGCTCCGGCGACTGGATCGCCGTCGTTGGCCTGGGCGACCGCTTCCAGATCTGGGGCCGCGAGGCCTTCCAGGCCCATCGCGCCGCCGCCCGCGAGGCCGCCCGCGCCGGCCTCGCCGACCTGCGCATGGCCCAGCGCGCCCGTCTGACCGGAGCCGCCGGATGAGCGAGGCTCCGCACGTTTCGGTCCTGCTCGACGAGGTGGTCGAAGCGCTCGCCCCGAAGCCCGGCCAGACCATCATCGACGGCACCTTCGGGGCCGGCGGCTACAGCCGCGCGTTTCTCGACGCCGGCGCCACCGTGGTCGCCTTCGATCGTGACCCCTCGGCCCGCCGCTTCGCCGCGCCCCTGGAGGCCACTGGTCGTTTCCGCCTGATCGAGGCGCGCTTCTCGGCCATGGGCGACTGCTTCGAGGCCGCCAGCGTCGATGGTGTCGCCCTCGATATCGGGGTCTCCTCGATGCAGCTCGACGAGGCCGAGCGCGGCTTCTCCTTCATGCGCGACGGACCCCTGGACATGCGCATGGGCGGCGACGTCCCCAGCGCGGCCGACATCGTCAACACCGCCGATCAGGCCGAGTTGGCTCGCATCTTCTGGGTCTATGGCGAAGAGCGGGAGAGCCGCCGCGTGGCTTCCTTCCTCGTGCGTCGCCGGGCTGAGCGACCGTTCGAGCGCACCCTGGACCTGGCCGAGGTCGTCGAGCGGGCCCTGGGCGGCCGGCGCGGCGCCAAGGTGCATCCGGCGACCAAGGTCTTCCAGGCCCTGCGCATCGCCGTGAACGAAGAGCTTTCCGAGCTCGAACAAGGGCTTGCCGCCGCCGAGCGAATCCTGAAGAGCGGCGGCCGTCTCGCCGTCGTCACCTTCCATTCGCTCGAAGACCGCATCGTGAAAGCCTTCTTCGCCGAGCGGGCCGGACGCCTGCCCGGAGGCTCGCGCCACGCGCCGCCCGTCGCCCACGGCCCGGCGCCGACCTTCGAGCTGGTCTTCAAGGGTCACCGCGACCCCTCCGACGCCGAACTCGCCGCCAATCCCCGCGCGCGGTCGGCCAAGCTGCGGGCCGGCATACGCACCGACGCCCCCGCCTGGAGGGCCGCGGCGTGATCATGGGCCTTTTCACCCATCGCACGCGAGGCTTCCGCACGCTCAACGTCGTGCTCGCCTCGGTCCTGCTGGTGCTGGCGGTCGGCGTGAATCTGGCCAAGACCTTCGCCGGCAAGGAGCGTAACGCCATCGGTCAGACCGAGCGCGAGATCCGCAAGGAGCGCGACCAGATCCGCGTCCTTCAGGCCGAGGTCGCGCATCTGGAACAGCCGGAGCGACTGGAGCGCCTGTCACGCGCGTTTCTGGCCATGGCGCCGGTGAACGTGGAGCAGGAGACCACCGTCGACGATCTGTACGCCGCATCGCGCCGCCGACCGGGCGCGCCGCCGCCGGCGGTGACGATCAAGGCCAGCGCCACGGTCGAGACCGGCGCGTCGGCGGTCCCGGCCACGGCGCCGGGCGACAGCCGCGCCCCCGGCATGGAGGGCCAATGAGTCTCTCCGACCTCACTCCGCATCGCTATCCGTTGGTCTGGCGCTGGATCATCGAGCGCGTCTGGCGGGTCGAGCACGCCTTCGAACGCGCGCAGCACGACGGCCGGGCGGAGAACGACACCCGCATCCGCATCCTGCTGGTCGCGGCGGTTTTCACGCTGGGCTTCACGATCATGGCCGGCGGCGCGGTGTTTTCCGCCACCCTGTCCGACGCCGGCAAGGGCGGTCACGCCTTCGCGGGCGAGCCTCGGCGGGCCGACCTGGTCGATCGCGAGGGACGGCTGCTGGCCGCCAATCTGACCCACTACACCCTGTCGATCGACACCCGCGAGGTCTGGAGCCGCAAGGAGACGCGCGAGGCGCTGCTCAAGGCTTTGCCGCGGCTCAAGCCCTCCCAGCTCGATCGCGCGCTCAACGCCGAGAAGCGGGGCGTGGTCCTGCGCGGCCTGTCGCCGGCGGAGAAGGCGCGCATTCACGACCTGGGACTGCCCGGGGTGGTCTTCGATCCGGAGCAGCGCCGCGTCTATCCGCTCGGCGCCCTGGCCGCCCACCTGCTGGGCTATGACGAGAAGGGCGGCGCCCCCGTGGCCGGGGCCGAGAAGGCCCTGCAGGCGGAGATCCTGAAGGCCGGAGCCGAAGGCAAGCCGGTGGCGCTGTCGATCGACGTCCGCGTCCAGGCGGCGCTGGAGGAAGAGCTGGCGATCGCCGCCGGCGAGTTCCAGCCCAAGGGCGCCGTCGGCGTCATCACCAACGTCCACACTGGCGAGATCCTCGGCGTCGCCAGCTGGCCCGATTTCGACCCCAACTATCCGGGCCGCGCCACGCCCGAGCAGCTGCGCAATCGGGCCGCGGCCTCCGTCTTCGAGATGGGCTCGACCTTCAAGGCGTTCACCGTCGCCATCGGCCTCGACACCCACGTCGCGACGCCGGACTCGACCTTTGACGCCTCGACGCCGCTGAAGATGGGTTACCGCACCATCCATGACTACCACGGCACCAACCGCATTCTGACCTTGCGCGAGGTGTTCAACCACTCCTCGAACATCGGCACCGCCAAGCTGGCCTTGGCCATCGGCCCCGATCGCATGGCGCGCTACTACGCGGCGCTCGGCCTGACCAAGCGGGCCCAGGTCGAGCTGCTCGAGTCGACCCGACCGTTGACGCCCAAGAAGTGGGACGAGGACGACATGGCCAGCGTTTCGTTCGGTCATGGCATCAACGTCTCGCCGCTGGCCCTGGCCCAGGCCATGGGGGCGATCCTCAACGGCGGCGAGGTCGTGCCCCTGACGATCCGCAAGCAGCAGCCGGGCTACAAGCCGAAGGCGACCCGGGTCATGTCGGAACAAACCACTCTTTCGATGCTGCAGATCATGCGCGGCAACGTCGTCGAGGGCACCGGCCGCAAGGCCGACGCTCCCGGCCTGATGGTGGGCGGCAAGACCGGCACGGGCGAGAAGTACGATCCCGAAATCCGCGGCTATTCCAACTACAAGCAGGTCGGCTCCTTCGCCGCCGTGTTCCCGACCGATGGCCCCGTCGAGGCCGACCGCTACTTCGTCCTGATCCTGATGGACGAGCCCCAGGGCGGCGTCCGCACCGGCGGCTGGGTCGCCGCGCCGGCCGTCGGCCGCATCGTCGACCGCATCGCGCCGTTCCTGGGCGTCAAGCGCCGCCCGCCCGCGCCGACCCTGCCGGCCACCCCGACCTATGTCGCGACCGCGCGTCTGGTCCAGCCGACCGGGGCGCGCTGATGCGGCTCTCGGATCTGGTCAGCGCCAAGGTTTCCCAAGACCCCGAGATCACCGGCGTCACCGCCGACAGTCGCAAGGTGAAGCCGGGCTTCCTGTTCGCTGCCCTGCCGGGCTCGACGGTCGACGGCCGCCGGTTCATTTCCGGCGCCATCGAGGCGGGCGCCGCCGCCGTGCTAGCTCCAGACGACGTGGTCGGACTGGCCGTGCCGGTCGTTCACGCCGCCGATCCCCGACGCGCCTACGCCCTGGCGGCCGCCGGTTTCTGGCGCGACCAGCCGGGGACCTGCGTGGCCGTGACCGGCACCAACGGCAAGACCTCGGTGGCGACCTTCTGCCGTCAGATCTTCGCGCGAGCCGGCCACAAGGCGGCCAGCATGGGCACCCTGGGCGTGACGGTCTCGAAGGCCGGCGAGGCCGATATCCAGCTGACGCCGCCCGGTCTGACCACGCCGGACGCCGCCGATGTCGCCGAACTGATGGCGCGGATGGCCCGCGAGGGCGTGACCCATCTGGCGCTGGAAGCCTCCTCGCACGGCGTCGACCAGCGGCGTCTCGATGGCGTCAGGCTGACGGCGGCGGGGTTCCTCAACCTGACCCAGGACCACCTCGACTATCACGGCACCATGGGTGTCTATCGCGCCGCCAAGCTGCGTCTGTTCGAGACGCTGCTGCCGCGCGGCGCGACGGCTGTTCTGAACGCCGACAGCGACCAGTTCGAGGTGTTCGCCAATGCGGCGCGCGCAGCCGGTCAGACGGTCCTGTCGACCGGCTCGGCCGGGGAGGGCCTCCGCGTCGAGGGCCGTGTGCTGCAGGCCGACGGCCAGCGGCTAACGCTGTCGCACGACGGCGAGGCGTTCAGCGTGCACCTGCCGCTGGCCGGCGTGTTCCAGGCTGACAACGCGCTGGTCGCGGCCGGGCTCTGCATCGCCGCTGGCGAGGCGCCGGCGGCGGTCTTCGCGGCGCTGGAACACCTGAAGGGCGCGCCTGGACGCCTGCAGCGCATCGGCGCCCGGGCCGGCGGCGGCGAGGCTTATGTCGACTACGCCCACACGCCGGACGGGCTGGAGACGGTGCTCAAGGCGCTTCGTCCGCATACGGAAGGACGGTTGCTGGTCGTGTTTGGCGCGGGCGGCGACCGCGACCGCGCCAAGCGCCCGCTGATGGGCGAGATCGCCGCGCGGCTGGCTGACGTCGCCATCATCACAGACGACAATCCGCGCTCCGAAAGCCCGGCCGCCATCCGCGCGGAGGTGCAGGCTGGAGCGCCGGGCGCGCTCAACGTCGGCGACCGCCGCGAGGCGATCCGGCAGGGCGTCGCGATGTTGCGGCCGGGAGACGTTCTCGTCGTGGCCGGCAAGGGCCACGAGCAGGGCCAGACCATCGCCGGCGTCACCCACCCCTTCGACGACGTTGTCGAGACGGCCGCCGCCCTGGGCCTGGAGACCGCGCATGTCTGACGCCCTCTGGACCTCCGACGAACTCGCGACCGCGACCGGCGGGCGCGTGGTCGGCGGATCGTTCGTCGTCGAGGGTGTCTCGATCGACAGCCGCGACGTCGGCGTCGGCGACCTGTTTGTCGCCCTTGCCGGCGTCCGTGACGGCCATGAGTTTGCGACGGGCGCGCTGGCGTCCGGCGCGGCGGCGGTCCTGGCCAGCAAGCCGATCGACGGCCCGCACGTGCTGGTCGACGATACCTTCACGGCGCTGGAGAAGCTCGGCGTCGCGGCGCGCCAGCGGAACAAGGGCCGGCGCGCCGCCGTGACCGGCTCGGTCGGCAAGACCAGCGTCACCCAGGCGGTCGCCGCCGGTCTGAAACTGGCCGGCCGCTGGCATTCGTCGGTCAAGTCCTACAACAACCACATCGGCGTGCCTCTGACCCTGGCGCGGATGCCGCGCGACACCGAGCGGGCGGTCTTCGAGATCGGCATGAACCACTCGGACGAGATCACCCCGCTGTCGCGCTTCGTGCGCCCGCACGTGGCGGCCATCACCACCGTGGGGCCCGTCCACATCGAGAATTTTCCCGACGGCGAGGCTGGCGTCGCCAGGGCCAAGGCCGAGATCTTCGCGGGCCTGGAACCGGGCGGCGTGGCGGTGCTCAACGCCGACAACCCCTGGTTCGGCCTGCTCAAGGCCGAGGCTGAGACCGTGGGGGCGACAGTCCGGTCGTTCGGAACCGGCGCTGACGTCGATGCGCGCCTGACAGGCTTCGAGGCGCGCGAGGGGCACGCCATGGTCCATGCCGTCCTCGACGGCGAGGCGCTGAGTTTTCCGCTGCTCCAGACGGGGCTGCACTGGGGTCTGAACAGCCTCTGCGTGCTGTTGACGCTGGAGGCCATGGCCGTTTCGCGGGGTACGGCGCTGGCGGCGCTGGAGGGCTTCGCGCCCTTGGCCGGCCGTGGGGCGGAGAAGAGCATCGAAATCGCCGGCGGCGCCTTCACCCTGATTGACGAGAGCTACAACGCCAACCCGATCTCGATGGACGCCGCCTTCCGAACGCTGGGCGCCCGCGACACATCCGGGCGGCGGATCGTCGCGCTGACCGACATGCTCGAACTGGGCGATCGGGCCGCGCACTTCCACGCCGGATTGGCAGCGCCCATCGAGGCGGCCGACATCGATCTGGTGTTCTGCGCCGGGCCGTTGATGAAATCGCTGTGGGACGCCCTTCCGCCGACTCGGCGCGGCGGCTACGCGGAGACGGCGGGGGATTTGGCGCCCGACGTCGCGCAAGCGATGCGTCCGGGCGATCTGGTCATGGTCAAGGGATCGAACGGCAGCCGCGCGAGCACGATCGCCGCCGCGCTGGCCGCGCTCGATCGGGGGGTTGGAGAAGGCTGATGTTGTACCTGCTGTGGGAGATGCGGGACTCCCTGCCGATCCTCAACCTTCTGAAGTACCTGACCTTCCGTACGCTGATGGCGACGGCGACGGGCTATGTCATCGCCGTGGCCATGGGCTCGCGTTTCATCGCCTGGATGCGGGCGCGCCAGGGCAAGGGCCAGCCGATCCGCAAGGAAGGGATTGAGCGTCACGTCATCGAGAAGGCCGGCACCCCGACCATGGGCGGTCTGATGATTCTGGCCGGTTTGGTCGGCGGCACCTTGCTGTGGGCCAACCTGAGCAACGTCTACGTCTGGGTCGTGTTGATGGTGACGCTGGCCTACGGCGTGCTCGGCTTCCTGGACGACTATGACAAGGTCACCAAACAGACGACGGCCGGCGTTTCGGGCCGGGTGAAGCTGCTGATCCAGGGCGCGGTGGCACTCGCCGCCGTCGCCATCCTCGTCTACTTCGGCCAGGTCTCGCCCGACACGCCGAGCCTCAGCACCTCGGTCGCCTTCCCGGTGTTCAAGAACCTGCTGCTGAACCTGGGCCTGTTCTACCTCGTCTTCGGCGCCTTCGTGATCGTCGGCGCCTCCAACGCGGTGAACCTGACCGATGGCCTCGACGGCTTGGCCATCGTGCCGGTGATGATCGCCGCGGCGACCTTCGGCCTGATCGCCTACCTCGTCGGCAACTACAATTTCGCGCAGTACCTGCAGGTGCACTTCGTGCCGGGCACGGGCGAGATCGCGGTCTTCTGCGGGGCCATCATCGGCGCCGGGCTGGGCTTCCTCTGGTACAACGCGCCGCCGGCCAAGATCTTCATGGGCGACACCGGCTCGCTGGCCCTCGGCGGCGCGCTCGGCGCGGTCGCCGTGGCCACCAAGCACGAGATCGTGCTGGCCATCGTCGGCGGCCTGTTCGTGGCCGAGGCGTTGTCGGTGATGATCCAGGTCTTCTATTTCAAGCGCACCGGCAAGCGCATCTTCCTGATGGCGCCGATCCACCATCACTTCGAGAAGCTCGGCTGGGCGGAATCGACCGTCGTGATCCGCTTCTGGATCGTCTCCTTGATCCTGGCCGCCATCGGCCTGGCGACGCTGAAGCTGAGATAGGGGAAGGACAGGCCACGTCATGATCCCCGTTCGCGGTTTCGAGCAACGCACGGTCGCCGTGCTCGGTCTTGGCAGGACCGGGCTGACGGCGGCGCGCGCGCTCGCGGCCGGCGGGGCGGAGGTCGTGGTCTGGGACGAGAACGAGGCCAGCCGCGCGTCGGCCCAGGCCGAGGGTTTCAGGGTCGAGGACCTGAGGACCGCCGACTGGTCCGGTCTCGCCGCCCTGATGCTGTCGCCTGGCGTCCCGCTGACCCATCCGGCGCCGCACTGGTCGGTCGAAATGGCGAAGGCCGCCGGCGTCGAGGTGCTTGGCGACATCGAGCTCTTCGCTCGCACCGTCAACGCCGCTCCGCCGCACAAGCGGCCGAAGGTGGCGGCGATCACCGGCACCAACGGCAAGTCGACTACCACCGCGCTGCTCGGCCACCTGTGCGCCACCGCGGGTCGCGACACCCGCATCGGCGGCAACATCGGCTACGGCGTACTAGGCCTGGACGACATGCACGGCGGAGCGGTCTATGTGCTGGAGACCTCGTCCTACCAGCTGGACCTGACCTCCAGCCTCAAGGCTGACGCGGCGGTGCTGCTGAACATCTCGCCCGACCACCTCGAACGCCACGGCGGCATGGACGGCTATGTCGCCGCCAAGCGCCGCGTGCTGCTCAACCAGGGCAAGGGCGACACGGCGATCATCGGCGTCGATGATCCCTGGTGCCAGCGCATCTGCACCGAGATCACCGCCGCCAACCGCCGCACCATCTGGCCGATCAGCGCCAGCCGCTCGATGGGCCGCGGCGTCTACGCCATCCAGGGCGTGCTCTATGACGCCACCGCCGATCGGGTGATCGAGGTCGCCGACCTGCTGCGCGCCCGCTCGCTGCCGGGCCGCCACAACTGGCAGAACGCGGCGGCCGCCTACGCGGCGGCCCGCGCCATCGGCATCCCGGCCGAACTGGCCGCCGAGGGGCTGATGACCTTCCCGGGCCTGGCGCACCGCATGGAGACCGTCGGCGCGCGGAACCTCGTCCGCTTCGTCAACGACTCCAAGGCGACCAACGCCGACGCCGCCCGCCAGGCGCTGTCGAGCTATCCAAAGGTCTACTGGATCGCCGGCGGCCAGCCGAAGTCGGACGGCATCGATCCGCTCGAGGACCTCTTCCCCCGCGTGGCCAAGGCCTATCTCATCGGCGACGCGCAGGACGCTTTCGGCAAGGTGCTGGACGGCAAGGTCGACTATGTGAAGTCTGGCGCCATGGACGCCGCCGTCGAGGCCGCGTTCGCCGACGCCGACGCCAGCGGCGAGGACGCCATCGTCCTGCTGTCGCCGGCCTGCGCCTCGTTCGACCAGTTCACCGACTTCGAAGCTCGGGGCGAGGCGTTCCGCGCCGCCGTCGAAGGGCTCGGCCGGCCGGCGCTGAAGGGTGCGCGCGCATGACCAGCGTCCATCCCTTCGCCCGCTCGGACCGCACCGCGCTCGGGCGCTGGTGGTGGACGACCGACCATTGGCTACTCGGCGCCGTGGCCATCCTGGTCACCCTCGGGGTGCTGCTGTCGTTCGGCACCAGCCCGGCGGCGGCCTCGCGGCTTCACTACGACGACTCCTTCCACTTCGCGATCCGTCAGACCGTGTTCGGCGTCGGCGCCCTGGTCATCCTGGTCGCCGTCTCCATGCTGTCGACTCGCGGCATCCGGCGGACGGCCTTCATCGTCTATGTGCTGATGATCCTGCTGATGGCCGCGTTGCCGTTCCTGGGTCACGAGGCCAAGGGCGCGACCCGTTGGATCAACTTCGCCGGCTTCACGCTGCAGCCCTCGGAATTCATGAAGCCGGCACTGATCGTGCTGGTCGCCTGGATGTTCGCCGAGGGCCAGAAGGGCGAGGGGGTGCCGGGCGTGTTCATCGCCTTCTGCCTCTACGGCGTCGCCGTGGCCCTGCTGCTGATTCAGCCGGACGTCGGCCAGACGGTGCTCATCACCGTGGCCTTCGGCGCGGCCTTCTGGATGGCCGGAGTCCCGATCAGCTGGATCATGGGACTGGGCGTCACCGCCTTCATCGGTCTCGGCAGCACCTATTTCCTGATCCCCCACGTCCACGCGCGGGTCGACACCTTCCTCAGCCCCGACAAGGCCGACAAGCACCAGATCAGCCAAGCCTCCCAGGCCATCGCCGAGGGCGGGCTCTTCGGTCGCGGGCCCGGCGAGGGCGTCAT
This sequence comes from uncultured Caulobacter sp., assembly GCA_937925635.1. Taxonomy (GTDB): domain Bacteria; phylum Pseudomonadota; class Alphaproteobacteria; order Caulobacterales; family Caulobacteraceae; genus Caulobacter. The sequence goes on along the minus strand of CALALX010000121.1, from coordinate 2,510 downwards.
GAAGCGGGGCGTGCCGGACATGCACACCGATTTCGCCTATTCCGTCCTGGCGGAGGAATACGGCCTGATCTTCTCCCTGGCCCTGATCTCGCTGTTCGCCTTCCTGGTCATCCGGGGGCTCTACAAGTCGCTGCGACTGAGCGATCCGTTCGAACAGGTCGCCGCCGCCGGTCTTTTTGTTCTTGTCGGCCAGCAGGCCCTGATCAACGTCGCGGTGAACCTGAACATGATCCCGACCAAGGGGATGACCCTGCCCTTCATCAGCTACGGCGGCTCCTCGATGCTGGCCATGGGTCTGACGCTCGGCATGGCGCTGGGGCTGACCCGCAAGCGACCCGGCGCCTATGCGGCGAACGAGGGGCTCGCCCGGGCCGGCGCCTTCGCCTAAGAAGCCGCCATGGCATCGCGCGTCGCAGTGGTCGCCGCCGGGGGAACCGGCGGCCATATGTTTCCCGCCCAGGCGCTCGCCGAGGTGCTCGGCGCGCGTGGCTGGCGCGTCATCCTCGCCACCGACGAGCGCGGCGCGCTGTACGCCGACAAGTTTCCGGCCGACACGCGCATCAGCATGGCGGCCGCGACGGCCAGGGCGGGCGACCCTATCGGCATGGCCAAGGCCGGCCTCGCCGTGCTCCGCGGCACGATGCATGCGCGTTCCGTGTTCAAGCGGATGGACCCCGCCGTCGTCGTCGGCTTCGGCGGCTATCCCTCGCTGCCGGCGCTGCTCGCCGCGCTGAGCCAGAAGCGGCCGACGGTGATTCACGAGCAGAACGCCGTCTTCGGCCGCGTGAACCGCTTTCTGGCCGACCGCGCGACCGAGGTCGCCTGCGCCTTCCCGACGCTGGAAAAGGCGAGTCCGAAGGTGAAGGCCCGCGCCGTCGTCGTCGGCAACCCGGTCCGTCCGGACATCCGCGCCCTCGCCGGCCATCCTTACACGCCGCCCGGCGAGACCGGTCCCATCCGTATCCTCGTGACCGGCGGCAGCCAGGGCGCGCGCCTGCTCTCGGAGCTGACGCCCGAGGCGATCCTGCGCCTGCCCGAGGACATCCGGGGCCGGCTCGAGGTCAAGCAGCAGACCCGCAAGGAATCGATGGACCTGGCTCGTCGCATCTACGCCGATGCGCTGGTCAAGGCCGAGGTCGCGCCCTTCTTCCGCGACATGGCGAGCCGCCTTCGCGATGCGCATCTGGTCATCGGCCGGGCCGGCGCCTCGACGGTCTGCGAGCTGGCGGTGGCCGGCAAGCCCTCGGTGCTGGTGCCGTTGAAGATCGCCACGGACGACCACCAGACCCTGAACGCCAAACTCCTCGCCGACGCCCAGGCCGCCGCCGTCTGCCCGGAGGACGAACTGACCGTCGACACCCTGGCCGGGGCGCTCAAGGCCCTGCTGCGCGATCCCGACTGGCTGGCCAACATGGCCAAGGGCGCCCGCTCGGTGGCCCGCCCGGACGCGGCGGAGACGCTGGCCGACCTGGTCGAGCGGACGGCGCTGGGAGGGTAGGGGCTGGCGCCCTGTCGGCGCGTTGGCCGGGTCCTTCGACGTCAGTCTCGATCCGGCCCTTCGTATGAAAAGTCCAGCGGGGCTCCGGCGAGGTCCTCGTAGATCCAGCGCCGGGCATTCAGCGACAGGACTGTCCTGATCGCGAACAACGCCAGCTCCAGAACCTGGAAGGGGTGGGCGCCCCTCATCATCCGTGAGAAGCCGTCCGGACCTTCCAGGACGATCCGTGCTTCATAGGCTGCGTAAGGCGGCGCCATCTTCGTCGGCTCATCGACTGCGATCCGGCATTGAATCCTCTCGCCGTCCGCCTTGGCGACGGCGACGAAGGTCAGTGAAAAGAGGATCGCCATCGGCCGGTCCTAGTACGGGAATTCTTCTTCGCACTCTGCGATGCAATTCCTCCATCTCCTGGAGGCTCCAGCGAAGCAAGGCGCGAAGCTTGAGGAGGCAGCCGCGCAGATCAGGGTTTCAACCTCAAAAATGGCGTCACACCCGCGCACGCAATGTCGCCTGGTCCGGCATCCTGCCGCGAAGGATGCAACGTCGCAGACCGGCCCTCTGGCCTGGAATCGAACTTGAATTCTGCTCATCGGCGACGACCTCGCTATCGGCTCGTCACGACGAGGGTTCGCACTCCCGCTCACCGGCGCGAAAACGGCCGCGGCGAGTGCAAGGGCAATGATCTTCTTCATCCCACTCACTCCTGAATTCTCGGAAAAGGAGAGCACGGGAATAATACAACCACAAGGGGGTCATTGGGCGCCGCCGTCTTCAGACAGCGGCGCTGTGGCTGAGGGGGCATCGATCACGGCCCGCCCGGGACGCGGCGGAGAAGCTGGCCGACCTGGTCGAGCGGACGGCGCTGGGGGGGTGACGCCCAACATTCCGTCATCCTCGCGCTCGTCGCGAGGACCCATGAACATCGGGCGTGGGCGAGGGGCGCGATCCCGCGCTGCGCCCTTCATTTCGCACGCACCACGCATGGGTCCTCGCGACGAGCGCGAGGATGACG
>CALALX010000120.1 GCA_937925635.1 uncultured Caulobacter sp. | reverse complement strand
GGCGTACTCATCGCAGCCATCGTCAGCTACTGGGCCAAATGAGTCCGGACCCTAGGACGGGGTTTCGTGGGGCCAATGCATCAAGATCGAGCCGTCCCGCTGTACGACTCGCCTTTCCTCGCCCCGCTTCAGGTAGATTTTCCCGTACGGCCGGCGCCGGTTGGATCCCAGGGAGGGCTGGATCACCCAGCCGGTCTGGACGAGGCTGTCAACCATTCTGACCATCGGGTGGTCCTCGATCTTCAACTCCTTTGCTGTCTCGGGTTTCAACTCGAACACCTTCTCCCCAGCCTCCCAGGGCGTCACTCCCTGGGCGCGGATGCTCGCATCGAGCAGGGTCGAATTCGCCGCCGACCTGAGGTGGGTCGGCAACCTCCCGGTAAGGTGCAGATACGCGGCCTGGTCGCGGAACAAGGCCCGCTTCTGCGCGGCGTATGGATCTTTGTTCATGTTTTGTTTCATTTCTGGTTACTCCTGCTCTTTCGAATAGCTTCGGCGACGAGAGGCGCGTGTCGGATCGGCAGGAATTCGCTGCGGAAGATGAGCTCCGTCAGTTCCCAGACGAGCTCGCCGTCGACAGTTCGAAGGCAGACTCGAAGGGTGTCGTCATCGGGCTGATCGAAGACGACACAGGGGTCGCCTCTCCTGAGGATATGGAAATCAAGCTGCGCTTCGTCTTCATATCCCATGAACACGCCGTCCGTGCCGATACGCATAGAATGTTCCCCTGGTTGCGTGAGAATCCATACCGCAAGGCGTTAGCGCCATCAAGGTAAAAATCCAAAATGGCCTGATATTTCAACTGGTTACAATTGTATGCGGCGCCTCGTATCAAGATCGTTGCAACTGGTTGCAGGGCTTCGCGCCTCCCCCTGCCCCCGCCCGGCAGGACCGTCGCCGCAAGTGCAAGATTTGGGGAAACGAACCCAACTCCGCCGCGCGCCAGATCATGACCCTCAGCATGCACGGGTATTCTGAGAGCGACCTTCAGCCCCCCGATCGAATGCGATGATCGCCGACACGGCATGCGCGCAAGCCGCCGCCAGAGGCGCGCCATAACAGACCAGCGAGTTGATCAAGCCGCCGTGGGCGGAAGAGGGCGTTCGCTGCATAGAGCGGGATTGGGTCTCATCGCAGCAGCACGCCTTGCGTGCCGCCGGCAGGGCCATCCCGGGCGCCTCGCCAGGCGGCTATCTGTAGAAGTGGACTGTCCGGAGGGGCGTTGGGTCGAGACCTCGCCATACCTCCGCATCTGGGTCTGCGGAAACTGGCCCCTTCCCTCAAGGGCGGCGTCGGCCGCAGAGGGGGGCGAACGCGCCGCTTGGCGCGAAATCCTGAAGTCGGAGTTTGAGGCGCCTGTCCTGGATCATCGCGCTTCGGGAAGTCACCTTGAGGCGGCGCTGAGCCTCCGCCTCGATGCAGAAGAGGCGCTGCGTCGACGTGGTGGCGACCTCAGCGCTCCCCGTTCTCCAGCCACGCCACGATCGCTTCGGCCGCCTCGACGGCGCTGAGCGAGCTGGTGTCCACCACGATCTCCGCGTGCTCCGGCGCTTCGTAGGGGCTGTCGATGCCCGTGAAGTTCTTCAGATCGCCCGCCCGGGCCTTCCTGTAGAGACCCTTCACGTCGCGCTGCTCGGCCACGGCCAGGGGGGTCTCGACGTAGACCTCGACGAACTCGCCGTCTTCCATCAGCTCGCGGGCCATGCGGCGCTCGGCGCGGAACGGGCTGATGAAGGCGGTCAGCACGATCAGGCCGGCGTCCACCATCAGCTTGGCCACCTCGGCGATGCGTCGGATGTTCTCGACGCGGTCTTCCTCGGTGAAGCCCAGGTCCTTGTTGAGGCCGTGGCGGACGTTGTCGCCATCCAGCAGATAGGTGTGGCGGCCCAGGGCGTGGAGGCGCTTTTCCACCAGGTTGGCGATCGTCGACTTGCCGGCGCCCGACAGGCCGGTGAACCAGACGACGCGGCCCTTCTGCCCCTTCTGCAGGGCGCGGGCCTCCTTGTGGACGTCGGTGGCCTGCCAGTGGATGTTGTCCGCCCGGCGCAGCGCGAAGTGCAGCATCCCGGCGCCGACCGTGCGGTTGCTCAGGCGGTCGATCAGGATGAAGCCGCCGAGGTCGCGGTTGGCGGCATAGGCCTCGAACGGGATCGCCCGGTCGAGCGATATATTGCAGACGCCGATCTCGTTGAGCTCCAGCCGCTTGGCGGCGATGTGCTCCAGGGTGTTCACCTGCACCCGGTACTTGGGCTCGGTGATGCTGGCGGTGGCGGTCTGGGCGCCGATCTTCATCAGATAGGGCCGGCCGGGCAGCATCGGTTCGTCGTCCATCCAGACGATGGTGGTCTCGAACTGGTTGGCGACCGGCGAGGGGGCGTCGGCGCTGACCAGAACGTCGCCGCGCGAAACATCGACCTCGTCGGTCAGGGTGATGGTCACCGACTGCCCGGCCTGGGCGCTGTCCAGGTCGCCCGGCAGGACGACGATGCGCGCCACATGGCTTTCGCGGCCCGAGGGCAGCACCTTGATCCGGTCGCCCGGCCGTACCGTGCCGGCGGCGATCTGGCCGCTGAAGCCGCGGAAGTCGAGGTTGGGGCGGTTCACCCACTGCACCGGCATGCGGAACGGCTGCGAGGGCAGCGCGTCCTCGACCTCGATGGTCTCCAGCCAGCGCATCAGCGGCGGGCCGTCATACCAGGGCGCGGCGTCGCTGTGTTCGGTAATGTTGTTGCCGTTGAGGGCCGACATCGGGATGGCGGTGAAGTCCCGCAGGCCGATCAGCTCGGCGAAGTCGCGGTATTCGGCGACGATGCCGTCGAAGATCGACTGGTCCCAGTCGACCAGGTCCATCTTGTTGACCGCCAGCACCACCTTGCGGATGCCCAGCAGGTTGACGAGGTAGCTGTGCCGACGGGTCTGGGTCAGCACGCCGCGGCGCGCGTCGATCAGCACCACGGCCGCGTCGGCCGTCGAGGCCCCGGTGACCATGTTGCGGGTGTACTGCTCGTGGCCCGGGGTGTCGGCGACGATGAACTTACGGTGGTCGGTCGCGAAGAAGCGATAGGCGACGTCGATGGTGATGCCCTGCTCGCGCTCGGCCGCCAGGCCGTCGACCAGCAGCGCGAAGTCGATGGCGCCGCCCTGAGTGCCGACCTTCTTGCTGTCCGCCTCGAGGGCCGCCAGCTGGTCCTCGAAGATCATCTTTGAGTCATAGAGCAGCCGGCCGATCAGGGTCGACTTGCCGTCATCCACCGAGCCGCAGGTGATGAAGCGCAGCAGCGACTTGTGCTGGTGCTGGTGCAGGTAGGCGTCGATGTCCGTCTCGATGAGATCGGCGGGCTTGTAGGCGCTCATCAGAAGTAGCCTTCCTGCTTCTTCTTCTCCATCGAGGCGGCCTGGTCGTGGTCGATGACGCGACCCTGGCGCTCGCTGGTGGTCGTCAGCAGCATCTCCTGGATGATCTCGGGCAGGGTCGAGGCGGCGCTCTCCACCGCGCCGGTCAGCGGGTAGCAGCCCAGCGTGCGGAAGCGCACCGACTTCATCTGCGGAACTTCGCCCGGACGCAGCCGGAAGCGGTCGTCGTCGACCATGATCAGCGTGCCGTCCCGGTCGACGACGGGGCGCGGGGCGCTGAAGTAGAGCGGCACGATCGGCACGCTCTCCAGGTGGATGTATTGCCAGATGTCGAGCTCGGTCCAGTTCGAGATCGGGAACACCCGGATGCTCTCGCCCTTGTTCTTGCGGGCGTTGTAGAGCTTCCACAGCTCGGGACGCTGGTTCTTGGGGTCCCAGCGGTGCTCGGCCGAGCGGAACGAGAAGACGCGCTCCTTGGCCCGGCTCTTCTCCTCGTCGCGGCGGGCGCCGCCGAAGGCCGCGTCGAAGCCGTACTTGTCGAGCGCCTGTTTCAGGCCCTCGGTCTTCCACAGGTCGGTATGGGCCGGGCCATGGTCGAAGGGGTTGATGCCCTTCTCGACCGCCTCCGGATTCTGGTGGACCAGCAGTTCGAAGCCCAGTTCGGCGGCCATGCGCTCGCGCATCTCGTACATGGCCTGAAACTTCCAGGTGGTGTCGACGTGCAGCAGCGGGAAGGGCGGTTTGCTCGGATAGAAGGCCTTGGCGGCCAGGTGCAGCATCACGGCGCTGTCCTTGCCGATCGAATAGAGCATCACCGGCTTCTCAGCCTCGGCCACGACCTCGCGCATGATGTGGATGCTCTCGGCTTCCAGGCGCTGGAGGTGGGTCAGGCGAGCGGGCGTCAGGGTCGCGGACATGGGGTCATCGGACATGGGGATGCGCGCGGGCGCAAGGGTGGTCGAAGCCGGGTTGGCCATGAAGGAACTCTCGGGGACTCCGCGAAGCCGCGGAGGGCCTCTTCGCCTTGGCAAGTACGGAAGGCCGGGGGCCGGCGCAAGTCGGGGCGCCCGCCAGGGGACCGCAGAAATCCTGATGCGGCTTCACGTCCCGGTGGGACAGGCGGCGTCCAGCGCCTGCACAGCCGAGATGATGTGATAGAGCGAACTGCCCGGGGCGGCCTCCTCGACAAAGGTCCCGTCCGGCAGCAGCCGATCGCGCCAGGTCCCCGGCGTCGGGACATCCAGGAACCGGCGCAGGCCGTCGACGGCGGGCGGAATGTCATCCCAGCGACCGGCGACGGCATGGGCGTGGATCCGCTCGGTCTGGGCCCAGAGCCGCGCGGACCGGTCGCGCGGGACGAGGTCGCGGCCGAGGCTGAAGATGGCCACGCCGCGCTCGACGCCGCGGGTCTCGCCGATCTCGATCAGGCGGCGGGCGGCCTCGCCGCCGGCGCCGTGGGTCAGCAGCAGCCATCCCCACTCCAGCTGATGGCCCGGTTCGACATCGGCGTCCGGTTGGGGCGTCCAGTCGGGCGCGTACTGCTCGCAGAGGCCGCCGGTCGCCGGCTCGATCATCCGGGTCAGGGCCGAGGCCGCGATCGAGTCGGCGAGCGAGGGCCAGGCCGGGTCGGCGCTGACCGCGCTCCAGGCCTGCAGCGCCTCGAACAGGTGCATCATCGGATTGGCCTGCAGCGCGCCGTTCTCCAGCACGCCGCCGTCGGGTCGCACGATGCCGGTGGCCAGCAGCGTCTCCCGCAGCCGCACGGCGCGGGCTTCAAAGTCGCCGCCGAGCGTCTCGTGGGCGGCCGACAGGGCCAGCAGCACGAAGGCCTGTTCGTAGGGGGCGGGCGTCCGGTCGATCAGTCGCCCGTCGGCGTCGGCGAGGATGCCGAACAGGCCGTCTGGGCGGGCGTAGACATCGGTCAGCGCGCGCGCGCCGTGTTCCACCGCCTCGCGCCAGGGACCGGTCCAGCCAAGCTTGCCGGCCGTGGCGAAGACCCAGGTCTGCCGCGCCGCAACCCGCGCCCGGCGAGGTCCGTCCACGGCCCGCCCGGCCAGGTCGATGCGCTCGGCGAAGCCGCCCCGCGCGCGGTCGACGCCCACCTCCGCCCACAAGGGCAGGGCGTGGTCGAAGAGCCAGGCCTTCAGCTCGGCGTTCAGGGTCGCGATGGCGGCGGGGGCGGTCACAGGATCTCCGATCGCCCCGGCGCGGGCCGGGGTCCCTGTGTTGTAGCGGCCACCCGTCCGCTGTCAGTTCAAATCGCGGTGGATGGCGGCTTTCGCCGGACTCGGCGGATGGTATGAGTTGCGCCCATGCCCCAGACCCCACGCCGCTTCGCCGTCATCTTCGACCGCGACGGCGTGCTCAACGTCGACAGCGGCTACGCCTTCGAGCCGGCCAAGCTGGAGTGGATGCCCGGGGCGATGGCGGCGGTGGCGCGGGTAAACCGATCCGGCGCCGTGGCGGTTATCGCCACCAACCAGTCGGGCATTGGCCGCGGCTACTACAGCGAAGACCAGATGCACGCCTTCCACGCCGAGATGATCCGACAGCTGGAGGGGATCGGCGCCCATATCGACGCCATCTATTTCGCCCCCCACCATGAGGACGCCGCCGAGGACCGCTACCGTGTCGCCGACCATCCGGACCGCAAGCCCAATCCCGGCATGCTGTTCAAGGCGCTGGAGGCGTTCGGCGTGACGCAGGCCGACGCGATCATGATCGGCGACAAGGAGTCCGACATGGAAGCGGCGCGCCGTGCCGGGGTCGCGGGCTTCCTCTATCGGGGCGGCGACCTAGACGGGTTCGTGGCCGAGCGGCTGGCGGCGCTGATGGGCACGGATATGTCCTGAAAACGGCCCGGCGCGGCTTTCGCCGTGCCGACATCCGCGTTACGCAGGGACAATCCTTTCCTTTCGCGGATGCCCCTCCGACATGCCCGACCGCAGCCTGCCGCGCGCCGCGCGCTCCTCGCTCGACCTGATCGGCAAGACGCCGATGGTCGAGGTGACCCGCATCGACACCGGCCTCTGCCGGCTGTTCCTCAAGCTTGAGAACCAGAACCCCGGCGGCTCCATCAAGGACCGCATCGCGCTGACCATGATCGACGCGGCCGAGGCCGACGGACGCCTGAAGCCGGGCGGCACGATCATCGAGGCCACCGCCGGCAACACCGGCCTTGGCCTGGCCCAGGTCGCCGGCGTCAAGGGCTATCGGCTGATCCTGGTCGTCCCGGACAAGATGGCGCGGGAGAAGATCCTTCACCTGCGGGCCATGGGCGTGGACGTGCGCATCACCCGGTCCGACGTCGGCAAGGGTCACCCCGAGTACTACCAGGACATGGCCCAGACGATCGCGCAGCAGACCGGCGCCTTCTACGTCAACCAGTTCGAGAACCCGGCCAACCCCTACGCCCATGAGACGACGACGGGTCCGGAAATCCTCGAGCAGATGGAAGGCGATCTGGACGCCATGGTGGTCGGGGTCGGCTCGGGCGGGACGCTGACGGGCCTTGGCCGCTTCTTCCGCAAGGCCTCGCCCAGGACTCAGATGATCCTGGCCGACCCGGCCGGCTCGATCCTCTACGACTACGTCAACACCGGAAGCTACGGCGAGGCCGGCAGCTGGATCGTCGAGGGCATCGGCGAGGACTTCATCCCTGACAACGCCCAGATGGACCTGGTCGCCAAGGCCTACCGGATCTCAGACCGCGAGAGCGTCGAGACCGCTCGCGAATTGCTGGAGAAGGAGGGCATCCTGGCCGGGTCCTCGTCCGGCACCCTGCTGTCCGCCGCGCTGAAGTACTGCCGCGAGCAGACCGAGCCCAAGCGCGTGGTCAGCCTTGTCTGCGACACCGGCGGCAAGTACCTGACCAAGATGTTCAACGACATGTGGGTGGCCGCTCACGGCTTCGAGGACCGACCGAGGCGCGGCGACCTGCGAGACCTGATCGCCCGGGACTATGCCGAGGGCGGCGTGGTGACCCTCAGCCCCGACGACAGCCTGCTGACGGCCTACAACCGCATGCGGGCGGGCGACATCAGCCAGATGCCGGTCGTCGACCACGGCAAGCTGGTCGGCATCCTCGACGAAAGCGACATCCTCGCCGCCGTCGGCGCCCGCGAGGGGCGCGCCGACCGCTTCGGCCAGACGGTGGGGGCGGCCATGACCCGCGATGTCCACACGCTGCAGGTCCATGAGCCGCTCGAGGCGCTCAAGCCGATCTTCGACCGCGACCAGGTGGCCGTGGTGGTCGACGGCGACCAGCTGGTCGGGCTGATCACCCGCGTCGATCTCATCAACCACCTGCGCCGGAGCGCTTGAGCATGTCGACCGATGGCAAGAACCGCCTGGCCTTCGCCACTCGCACCATCCACGGCGGCCAGAGCCACGATCCCACGACGGGCGCGGTGATGGTCCCGATCTACGCCACCTCGACCTACGCCCAGGAAAGTCCGGGCGTGCACAAGGGCTTCGAGTACGCGCGCAGCCAGAACCCGACGCGTTTCGCGTTCGAGCGCTGCGTGGCGGACCTCGAGAGCGGCACGGCCGCCTTCGCCTTCGCCTCGGGTCTGGCGGCGGCCTCGACGGTTATGGAGATGCTCGACAGCGGCGCCCATGTGATCGCCAGCGACGACCTCTACGGCGGCAGCTACCGCCTGTTCGAGCGGGTGAAGAAGCGGTCAGCGGGCCTGTCCTACAGCTTCGTCGACATGACCGATGTCGCCAACATCGAGGCGGCGATCCGCCCCGAGACGAAGATGATCTGGGTCGAGACTCCGACCAACCCGACCCTGCGGCTCGTCGACCTGGAGGCGGTGGCGGCGCTGGCGAAGCGGCGCGGCCTGATCACGGTCGCCGACAACACCTTCGCCAGCCCGTTCGTGCAGCGGCCGCTGGAACGCGGCTTCGATCTGGTGCTGCATTCGACGACCAAGTACCTGAATGGCCACTCCGACATGGTCGGGGGCGTGGTGGCGGTGGGCGAGAACGCCGAGGTCCGCGACCAGCTGAAGTTCCTTCAGAACGCGGTCGGGGCGGTGTCCGGCCCCTTCGACAGCTTCCTGGCGCTGCGAGGTCTCAAGACCCTGGCCCTGCGCATGGAGCGGCACTGCCAGAGCGCGCTGAGCATCGCCCAGTGGCTGGAGGCGCGGAGCGACGTGAGGCGGGTGATCTACCCGGGTCTCGCCAGCCATCCGCAGCACGACCTGGCCCGGCGTCAGATGAACGGCTTTGGCGGCATCATTTCGGTGGAGATCGAGGGCGACCTGAAGCGGGCGAAGCGGGTGCTGGAGCGGACCCAGCTGTTCACCCTGGCCGAGTCGCTGGGCGGCGTCGAAAGCCTGATCGAGCATCCGGCGATCATGACCCACGCCTCGATCCCGCCCGAGCAACGGGCCGAGATCGGGATCGGCGACACCCTGCTCAGGCTTTCGGTCGGGATCGAGGCGGTTTCGGATCTGATGTCCGACCTCGACCAAGCGCTTTCAGGCTGAAATGCGGACGTTCGGGGATCGGCGCTGACTGGTCGCTGACGCTCGACGGCCGCGGCGGTTCCAGCACGGCCTGCGGGTTCTCGGCGAGCAGGTGGGCCGACAGCATCAGGTCCGTCTTCACGGCCGAGACGTCGTCCCGCGCGACCCAGACGCGGATGGCCGCCTGCGCCCAGGCCTCGCTCAGGTCCAGCACCTCGATCAGCGGCGGCGGGTCCTTGCGCACGCGGGCGTCGGCGTCGACCCGCTCGCGCAGGCGTTGCAGCACGGCGACGATGTCGGCCTTGAGGGGGGCCTTGAAGATGACGTCCACTCGCCGTCGGCGGTGGGTCGAGTAGTTGAGGATGACGTCGCCGAACACCTTGCCGTTGGGAATCACGACCTTGACGTTGTCGGCGGTGGCCAGCTCGGTGACCAGCAGGTCCAGCGCCTTGACCGTGCCCTGGCGGCCGGCGCTCTCGATGAAGTCTCCGACCCGATAGGGGCGGAAGATCAGGATCATCACCCCGGCGGCGATGTTGGACAGCGCCCCCTGCAGCGCCAGGCCGATGGCCAGCGAGGCGGCGGTGAGGACGGCGAGGATGGACGTCGCCTGCACGCCGAGCTGCTGCAGGACCGCCACCACGCCCACGGCCAGGATGCCGAAACGCACCACCGAGCCGACGAAGGTCTGCAACGTCGGATCGGGCGGCAACCGTCGCCCATGCAGGCGGCCGATGGCGGACTGCACGAAGCGGGAGGCCCAGCCCGACGCCCAGACCGCGATCATCAGGATGATGGCGGCCGCCACCAGGTTGACCGCCAGCTTGCCCGCGACATCGGCCAGTCGGGAGACGATCGTCTCCCAAGCCGTCAGATGCTGGGCGATTTGCGGATCGACCGCCTTGGGCAGAGTGTTCATCAGGCCTGGAATCGCTGCTTTCGCCCCTGTCCGTCAACAGGACCGGCCGGGAACCGGTTCCGCGTCGGCAACAACCGGTTACAGGGTTTGTGTCGAAATACCCGCGAGCCTTCTTTAGGAGCGCCGCCCATGAGCATCGCCTTCATCGACCTCGCCGCGCAGCAGCGCCGGATCCGCGACCGCCTCGACGCCGCCATCGGCCGCGTCCTCGACCATGGCGGCTATGTCATGGGCCCAGAGGTCCGTGAATTCGAGCGCCAGCTGGCCGAGTTTGGCCAGGCCCCGCTGTCGCTCAGCTGCGCCAACGGCACCGACGCCATCGCCCTGCCGCTGATGGCCTGGGGCGTCGGCGAGGGCGACGCGGTCTTCTGTCCATCCTTCACCTTCACGGCGACGCCGGAAGTCGTGCCCTGGGTCGACGCCACGCCGGTGTTCGTCGATGTGCTGCCGGACACCTGCAATCTCGATCCGGCCAAGCTGGAGGCCGCCATCGTCGCCATCAAGGCCGAGGGCAGGCTGAAGCCGGCGGTGGTCATCGCCGTTGATCTGTTCGGCCAGCCGGCCGACTACCCGGCCCTGCGCGCCATCTGCGACCGCCACGGCCTGAAGCTGATCAGCGATTCCGCGCAGGGCTTCGGCTGCACGCTGGACGGCAAGCATCCCATTCACTGGGCGGACGTGGCCACTACCAGCTTCTTCCCGGCCAAGCCGCTCGGCTGCTACGGCGACGGCGGGGCGGTGATCTGCAAGGACCAGGCGCTCTGGGACCTGATGGACAGCTTCCGGGTGCATGGGAAGGCCGTCGCGGCCGACCTGAACGGCCGGGTGTTCGAGCACGAGTCCAAGTACCTCAACGCCCGCATCGGCATGAACTCGCGCCTGGACAGCATCCAGGCGGCCGTCCTGATCGAGAAGCTGGCGATCTTCGCCGAGGAGATCGAGATGCGGCAGGCCGTGGCCGACCGCTACGCCGAGGGCTTGGCCGGCGCCGTCGCCGCCACGCCGACGGTGATCGCAGGCGGTCAGTCGGTCTGGGCCCAGTACGTCATCGAACACGACAACCGCGATGGCCTCGCCGCTCATCTGAAGACCCAGGGGGTGCCCACCGCGGTCTACTACCCGGTGCCGATGCATTTGCAGGAGCCCTACGCCTGTTTCCCGCAAGGGGCCGGCGGCCTGCCGGTGACCGAGGCGCTGGCCGGCCGGGTTCTGGCCCTGCCGATGCACCCCTACATGGACGTCGAAACGCAGCAGCGGATCATCGACGCGGTGAAGGGCTTCAACGGCTGACAATACAATGTAGGCACATGCCTACGCCTTGTTGTCACTGTTCGGCAGGGAGTGTGGGATCGTGCCTACCTCACACGGCCAAGCCATGACCACTACCACCCTGTCCAGCCGCGAGTGCAATCAGGACGCCAGCAAGGCCAAGCGGGCGGCGCGCAACGGGCCGGTGTTCATCACCGACCATGGTCAGCCCGCGCATGTGCTGCTGCCGATCGAGGCGTATCGCCGCATCACCGGCACGGGGGCGAGCATTGTCGAGTTGCTGGCCTTCGATGGGGACGTGGATGATGACGAGTTCGACCGAGCCGTCGATGAGGCCAGATCCCGTGGTCTGTCGGCCCAGGCCTAATCCAGCATCCTCTCCAGCGTCGCCAGCTCATCCGCCTCGCGCGCGGGCTTGTCCCAGCGGATGCGGCTGATCCTCGGGAAGCGCATGGCCACGCCGCTCTTGTGGCGGGTCGACCGCTGCAGGCCCTCGAAGGCGACTTCCAGCACCAGACCGAAATCCCGGGTGGCCTTGACCGAGCGGACCGGCCCGAAGCGGTCGATGGTGTTGTCCCGCACGAACCTGTCCAGCTGCTTCAGCTCCTCGTCGGTGAAGCCGAAGTAGGCCTTGCCGACCGGGGTCAGCTGACGATCGCCGTTGGCGTCCTCACGCCAGACGCCGAAGGTGAAGTCGCTGTAGAAACTCGATCGCTTGCCGTGACCGCGCTGGGCGTACATCAGCACCGCGTCGATCAGGTGCGGGTCGCGCTTCCACTTGAACCACGGCCCCTTCGGTCGCCCGGCTTCGTAGGGACTGTCCCAGCGCTTGAGCATCAGCCCCTCGGCGATGCGCGGATCGCCCTCGGGCGGCGCGGCGCGCAGGGCCGAAAGTTGTTCCCAGGTCTCGAAGGGTTGCAGCGGCGAGAGGTCGATCCGGGGTGATTCCAGGCCGGAAATGAAGGCTTCGAGCCGGTTCCGGCGTTCCGCGAACGGAAGGTCGCGCAGATCCTCCTCCCCGTCGAGCAGCAGGTCGTAGGCGCGGATGCCAGCCGGGAACGCCTTCAGCAGCTTGGCGTCGACGGTCTTGCGGTTCAGCCGCTGCTGCAGGTCGCCGAAGGCGCCGATCCGGCCATCGCGCATGACCAGCAGTTCGCCGTCCAGCGCGCCTTCGTAGGTCATCGCCTCCAGCACGTCGGGGAAGGCGTGGCTGATATCGTCGCCGGTGCGGGTGTAGAGCCGCCGGACGTCGCGCTCGCTGACCGCCTGCACGCGGATGCCGTCCCATTTCCATTCGGCGGCATAGTCGCCGGCGTCGAGGCGCGCGAAGTCGACGGCCTCGTCGATCGGTTGGGCCAGCATCACCGATCGGAAGCGGCCGGGGTGGTCGGCGCTGGGCCGTTCAGACCGGCCCTCCAGCCAGGCGAAGAGGTCATCGTAAGGCGGGGCGAGCGCGTGCCACAGTTCCTCGATCTCGGAGGCTTCGACGCCGCCGAGATCGGCGCAGGCCTGCTTGGCCAGCCGGCTTGAAAAGCCGACCCGCAAGCCGCCGGTGAGCAGTTTCAGCAAGGCCCAGCGGCCGTCGGCGTCCAGGGCGTCGAGCCACCGCTCGATCAGGGGCTGAACCTCGGCGCGCGAGGCGGTGCGCAGGGCCTCGACGACCTCCGACAACTCCGGTTCGCGATTGGCGCCGGTTTGCGCGGGCCAGACCAGGGCGACCGTCTCGGCGAGGTCGCCGACGTAGTCGTAGGACCAGCCGAATAGCACCGGATCCATCCGCGCCTCGACCGCCCGGCGGATGGCGGCGGGCTTGGCGGCGGAGAAGGTCAGTTCTCCGGTCAGGGCCGCCAGCGCCCAGCCGCGGTCAGGGTCTGGCTGCTCGGCCAGGAAGTCGCGCACCAGCCGCAGCTTCGCATTGCGCGAGGCGGTGAAGGACAGTCTGTCGAGCAGGCGGGCGAAGGCGCGCATCGTCGTTCAATGTAGCGCGGCCTCGGCGAGTTGCCTCGCTCAGCCTTCCTGCAGATCGCCCAGGATGGTGATCTTCTGCCAGATCTTGCGGCCGAGGTCGGTGCAGAGCGTCTCCACATCGCTGGCCGCGGCGATGACCACGTGGTCATGGCTCTCGCCGGCGTAGACGGCCGCCAGCTTTCCGGTCAGGGCCAGCATCTCGGCGCAGTATTCGAGATAGCGGGTCAGCTGGAAGCGACTCATCCGCCGCTCCGGCGAGGACGGCGTGCGCGGTCCGCCGCCGAGCAGGCTGGTCGGGTCCTTGGTCAGCTGGTGCATGTCGACGACGTGGGCGAAGGACCGCAGTTCATGCAGGGCAGTCTGGACCCGCGACCGCTTCCAGCGCTCCTCGAGCGTCAGCAGGAACCACAGGCCGGCCGCCATCAGCAGGACCAGGTTGACCGCCGACTCAAGCAGGGCGGTCATCGCCGCCTCGTTGCTCCGCTGCACGATGCCGGTCCAGTCGACGTCCTTGAGCACCAGGGTCAAGGCCGCGCCGCCGGTGAGGGCGACGAGGGCGACCAGGAAGCGCAGGCCGAGGTAGGGCCGCGACAGGCCGCGGGCCCGGCGAGCGGTGTCGGTGGCGGTGGCGCGCAGCTGGAAGGCCGCGCCGGCCAGGCCGGAGTCCGGAAAGCGCTCGGCGATCCGGTCGGCGAGGCGGCCGACCGTCTTCACAATGTGGCTCGCGTCCAGCGATCGATAGTCCGGCTTGGCCTTCCGGCTCATGGCTCCCCCCTCGGGCCGACGGCGCTCAGGCGACCATGGCGCGAAGGTGCGCGCAAGCCTCCGCATCCGTGAGGTGAGCCGCTCAGGGCGCCGGGTCGGCGGCTTTCCTTCGCCAAGGCGGCAGCAGGCGCGCAGGCAGGCGCTTGCGGAACAGCCACAGCAGGCCGCCGCCGATCAGGATCCACGGCAGCAACCAGGCGACCAGCCGGACCATGGCGGCCAGGGTGAAGGCGACGATGCCGATGAAGTCGGTGAAGGCGTTGACCAGCGGCGACCACACCCCCCGAGGGGCCAGCACGCCGCGGGACTCGTAGTTCAGGGTCACCTCCGACATCGCCACCCGGCCGCGCATGACGGCCAGTTGCGAGGTCGTGCTGTCGATATCGCCCTGCACCCGGGCCAGTTCGCGCTCGATCTCGACCAGGTCGGAGAGCTTGCCCGGCCGGTCGGCGAGCAGCGCCTGCAGCCGGTCGCGCAGCGTGGTCATGGCGCGCAGGCGGGCCTCAGTGTCGACGATCTGGCGGGACAGGTCCTCGGACGACACGTTGCTGCTGTTCACCCGACCGCCGGCGCCTTTGGCGTCGTCGGAGAGGCCATCGCGGAACCGCTTCAGCCAGGCCGGCGCGGCGTGCAGCTCCAGCGTGGCGCGCAGGCTGTCCTCGCCGAACTCCTGCACCAGGAAGCTCGTCACCTGGCACTGCGCGGGACCGGCCGCCACGCAGGCGGCCTCGTGGCTCGCGGCGAGGGCTCTGACCTTCCCGGCCGGTGTCTCGATCGCATAGCGATAGGTGTAGGCCAGCATGGGGACGCCGGCGGCGACGGTGCGGGCGGGCGCCGAGCCAGGGGCCGCCGCCGCTGTGTCCGCCGCGGGGATCGCGGCGGCGTCGGTGGCGGTCGCAGCGGCGGCCGTGGCGTCAGCGGCGGCGGCGGCCGCATCGGCGTAGAGGACTTCCTTGCCCCCGCCGGAGCGGCCGCCGCTCTGGTCCGCCGGACTGCCGCAGCCCGCCAGCAACATCACCGCCAGTCCGATCGCCAGAACCCGCATCGCGCCTCTCCCCGAGGTTGTTTCAGGCGAGGAGGCCCGCGAACCCGCCCTCTGTCCAGCGGGATCAGTCGTCATCGTCCTCGTAGCCCACCAGGGCCAGGGCGCGGGCCGGCTGGCCGCGCAGCTCGCACCAGCGCAGCAGCGCCTCCTCGCGGCCGTGGGTGATCCAGACCTCGCCGGGGCGCAGCTCGTCGAGCGTGCCCGTCAGCTCGTCCCAGTCGGCGTGGTCGGAGATGACCAGCGGCAGCTCCACGGCCCGCTGCCGGGCCCGGGCCCGCACTCGCATCCAGCCCGAGCAGAAGGCGCTGATCGGGTCGGCGAAGCGGCGGCTCCAGCGGTCGCCGAGCGCGGAGGGCGGACACAGAACGATCTCGCCCGGCAGCCTGCTGTCGGCGTCGGTCGCGCCGGCCAGCGGGCCCAGCTCGATGCCGTGGCGGGCGTAGAGCGCATTGAGGCCGGCCAGAGCGCCATGGACATGAATGGTCCGGTCCCAGCCCGCCTCGCGCAGCAGGGCGATGACCCGCTGCGCCTTGCCCAGGGCATAGGCGCCGACCAGGTGGGTGCGCTCGGGGAATTGCGCCACGGACTTCAGCAGCCTGGCCACCTCGTCGGCGGCGTCGGGATGGCGGAACACCGGCAGCCCGAACGTGGCTTCCGTCACGAACAGGTCGCACGGAACCGGTTCGAACGACGCGCAGGTCGGGTCGCGTCGGCGCTTGTAGTCGCCGGAGACCACGGCGGTCATGCCCTTCCAGCGGATCACCGTCTGGGCCGAGCCCAGCACGTGACCGGCGGGAGCGAGGCTAATCTCCACGCCGTCGCGGCTGACGGTCTCGCCATAGGGCAGGGGCAGCACGTCGCCGGCGAAGTCCTCGCCGTAGCGGGCGGCCATGATGTCGAGCGTCTGGGGTGTCGCCGCGACATGCCTGTGTCCGCTGCGAGCGTGGTCCGAGTGGCCATGGGTGATCACCGCGCGGTCCACGGGGCGCACGGGATCGATGTAGAAGTCGCCGGGCGGGCAGTAGAGCCCGGCAGGCGTGGGGCGCAGGAGGCTCTCGGGTCTCAGCATCTGGATATGCCAACGCCTCGCGTCTAAACGGGGTGCATGAGTGAACATCTCGACGCCATGCGCAACTTCGTCCAGGCGATGAACCAGGGCAGTCCGCACGCCATCGCCCTGAAGATGGAGACCGTCGCGCTCGATCGCGACGGGGCGACCTTGCGCGTGCCCTATGACGAGAAGCTGATCGGCGATCCGGAGACGGGCGTCATCGCCGGCGGCGTCGTCACCACCCTGCTCGACCACGCCTGCGGCCAGGCCGTGCACACCGGTCTGACGGAGTTCAAGACCATCGCCACGCTCGACCTGCGCATCGACTACATGCGCGCGGCCGAGCCGGGGAAGGACATCTACGCCCGCGCCCACTGCTACAAGGTGACCCGCTCGGTCGCCTTCGTGCGGGCCGTGGCCTACGACGACAATCCCGACGATCCGGTGGCGGCGGCGCAGGCGGCCTTCATGCTGGACTCCAGCAAGGGCCGCGGCTTCGGCGCCAATCTCAAGGACCGGAAGGGCGACCAATGAGCGAGCCGACCGAGCGTGTCGACGCCATGCTGGCCCGCATTCCCTATGCGCAGTTCCTGGGCGTGAAGATCGAACTGGCCGGCGACGAGATGACCGCGGTCCTGCCGTTCGGCATGCACCTGGTCGGCAACCCGACCCTGCCGGCCATCCACGGCGGGGTGCTCGGCGCCTTCATGGAGATGACGGCCCTGGCCCAGCTGCTGCTGACCGAGGGCCAGGCGCGCCAGCCGCGGGTGATCGACGTGTCCATCGAGTACCTGCGCTCGGGCCGGCCGCTGACCACCTTCGCTCGCGCCGAGATCAAGAAGGTCGGTCGCCGGATCGCCAACGTCCACGTCGAGGCCTGGCAGGATCGCCGCGCCGCCCCGATCGCCGCCCTGCGCGGCCACTTCCTGGTCACTCCGACGAAGGGGTGATCCCCCCACCTGTCATCCCGGACGCCGAAGGCGATCCGGGACCCAGATCAAGTTCCGGCCGCCGCGCGTGGGGTCGAATCTGGGTCCCGGCTCTTCGCTGCGCTACGGCCGGGATGACAGGTCTTGCGCGGCTGCAAACATTACAGCCAAGTAATCGCGCAAGCCTTTTCCTTAAAGATAGGTCATGACGCAGACTTAACGGGTATTCACCGCGAGCATCTCCTATATCGACATCACCGGACGCGCTCCTCCGCGCCCAACTCGATCCAAGGGGATAGACCGATGACCGTTTCGAAGTTCAGCAACTACGCCGCCCTCGCCCTCGCCGCCCTGCCGGTCGTCGTGATCCTGGCGGCGATCAACGCCAGCCAGGTCGTTAGCGCCGCCGCCCTGTGATTGGCGTCGCAACGCTCCGTCGGGCCTGACCCCCTCCCCCCAGAACCCAGGGTCGGGCCCGGCGGAGTCCTCACGCGAAAGCTCGCGTAACCTGAATTGACCTGCAAAGGCCTCCCGTCGGGGAGGCCGTTTTGTTATCGGCGGCCATGCAGACCGCGCCCGCCGCCGTGATCTTCGACTGTGACGGGGTCCTGGTGGACTCCGAAGTCCTCGCCATCGAGGTCGAGATCGTCCTGCTCGCCGAATGCGGCCTGGTCTATGCGCCGGACGAGTATCGTCACCGCTTCCTCGGCCTGAACGACGCCGCCTTCCGCGAGGCGCTCGACCTCGACGCCCGCGCGCTCACCGGCCGCCCGCTGCCCGCCGACTTCATCGACCGCGCCCACCGCCAGCGGTGGGTCGCCTGTCAGACGCGACTGACGGAGGTCGGCGGCTGCGCGGCCGCGGTTTCCGGGCTGGGCCTGCCCAAGGCCGTGGCCAGCTCGTCGGGCGCCGACTTTCTGCGTGAGAAGTTGCGGCTGACCGGCCTGCTCGCCGCCTTCGACCCGCATGTCTATTCCGCCGACCTGGTGGCCAGGGCCAAGCCGCATCCGGACATCTTCCTGCATGCCGCCGAGCGGCTCGGTGTGGATCCCGCGCGTTGCCTGGCGATCGAAGACAGCGTCAACGGCGTCCGCTCGGCCCGCGCGGCCGGAATGACGGTGTGGGGTTTCTCCGGCGGGGGCCACATGGACGGCGCGGCCGCGGCGCGGCTGGCCGAGGCCGGCGCGGCCGAGGTCGTCGGGTCATGGGCCGAGGCCGGGCGCAGGTTCGCCGGGTTCTGACTCAATCCGGATGTCATCCCGGACGGCCCGAAGGGACGATCCGGGACCCAGACCAAATCCCAGCCGCACAGCGTGAAGCCGAATCTGGGTCCCGGCTCTCCGCTTCGCTGCGGCCGGGATGACACCCGAGAAGAGTATCAGAACGCCGACAGCGCTCGCTTCTGCCGCCCGCCCGCATCGAAGTTCTCCGGCGCCAGCCAGGCGTCGAGGCGCGCGGCGACTGCCGGCCATTCGTGGTCGAGGATCGCGTGGACTTCGGTGTCCCAGTTGACGCCCTTCAGCCAGTGGGTCTGACGCAGGACGCCCTCCAGAGTGAAGCCGAAGCGGGCGGCGGCGCGGCTCGACGCGACGTTCTCGGGGCTGCAGCGCCACTCCAGCCGCCGGTAGCCGCGCGAGAAGATGTAGCCGGCCAGCAGGCGGAAGGCCTCGGTGCCGCCGACCCTGCGCGTCACCGCCGGGCCGAGGTTCAGGCCGACCTCGGTGGTCCCGGCGTCCGGATTGACGCTCAGCGCCATATAGAGCGCCGCCGGCGTCGGGCCGCGCGGGTCGGTCTTGTCGATCACGGCGTAGAGGGTCTGGGTCGGCCTTGCGCTGCGATCCTCGAGCCAGGCGGCGAAGTCGGCCTGCGTCGGGAACGGCCCGGACGGGATCCAGGTCCACAGGTCGTCGGCCGAGCCAATGGCGTCCCACAGGGCCGGCCCGTGGCGCGCCACGTCCATCCGTTCCAGATCCACGGTCCGGCCGACGAGGACGCCGGCGTCGATGGGCGGGCAGGGCAGCAGGGGCGCGTCGGGCATCGGAGACTCACTTGAGGGACGGGCCGCGAGCCTAGCGCGGCGGGCACGGTCGTCCACTGGCGTCGGAGCGATTGCCGAGCGCCGCCGCATAACCCTAGGATCGCGATCGGATTTCGGAGACCAGCATGTTCAGATCGCTCAGCGCCCGGGTGCTCCTCGCCCTCGCCCTCGGCCTCGCGGGCGGGGCCGCGCTGACGGCCTGGGGCGGTCCGGACGTCACGGTCTGGACCGATCCGGTCGAGGCGCTGGGCGGGCTGTGGCTCAACGGCCTGCGGATGACGGTCATTCCCTTGGTCTTCGCCCTGCTGGTCACCGGCATCGCGTCGGTGACTGATGCGGCCGCCACCGGCCGGCTGGCGGCCCGCGCCATCGGCCTCTTCGCGATCCTGCTGGTCGTCGCCGCCATCTACACGACGCTGGCGACCCAGGGTCTGCTCGCTGTCTGGCCGGTCGACGCGACGGGCGCCCAGGCCTTGCGGACGGGGGCCGGCGCCGCCCAGCAGGCGGCGGTCGAGGCGCCGAGCTTCGCCGACTTCATCCGCAGCCTCGCCCCGTCCAACCCGATCAAGGCCGCCGCCGAGGACGCCATCCTGCCCCTGGTGGTGTTCGCCGTCTTTGTCGGCTTCGCAGCGACGCGCCTGCCGGATCGCCTGAGGACGCCCCTGGTCACCCTGTTCGAGGCTATCGCCGAGACCATGATCGTGATCGTCCGCTGGGTGCTGTGGGTCGCGCCGATCGGGGTCTTCGCCCTGTCGCTGGGCGTGGGCCTGCGAGCGGGCCTGGGCGCGGCCGGGGCGCTGCTGCAGTACGTCACGGTGGTGTCCCTGGTCACGGCCGGCATTGCCCTGCTGCCCTATCTGATGATCGCCCTTCGGCGCGGCGGCGTCGGGGTAGGCGCCTTCGCGCGGGCCGCGGCGCCGGTGCAGGCGCTGGCCTTCTCGACCCAGTCGTCGCTGGCCTGCCTGCCGGCGATGATCGAGCGGGCCAATGACGATCTGCGGATTCCGACGCGGATCACCGGCTTGGTCCTGCCGCTGGCCGTGGCGGTGTTCCGCCTGACCAGCCCGGTGGCGAACCTGGCGGTGGTCTACTTCGTGGCCCACGTCTACGGCATCCAGCCGAGCCTGACCCAGATGCTGGCCGCCGGCTTCGTGGCGCTGGCCGTCAGCGTCGGCTCGGTCGGCCTGCCCGGCCAGATCTCCTTCTTCGTCAGCGTCACGCCCATCTGCATCGCCCTGGGCGCGCCGCTGGAGCTGTTGCCGATCCTGCTGGCCGTCGAGGTCATCCCGGACATCTTCCGCACCATCGGCAACGTCACCGGCGACCTCGGCGTCGCGGCCATGTTGAAGGCGCGGGGCGACGAGGCGGTCGAGGTCGTCGACCCGACATCGGCGCCCGCCTAGAGGCCATGCCCGGACCAGCCACGCCTCCCGCGAGGAAGTCCGCCGTCCAGGCCGAGGGCGGCTGCGCCTGCGGGGCCGTGCGGTTCGAGATCGACGTGCCGGCGGTCTGGGCCTGGCACGACCACTCCGCCGCCAGCCGCCGCGCGACCGGCGCGGCCTATTCGACCTGGGTGGGCAGCTGGAAGAGCCGCTTCCGGATGCTCGGGGGTGATGATCACATCAGGCGTTGGGAGGACGAGGCGGTCGGCGCCATCTGCAGCTTCTGCGGTTGTTGCGGCACGCCGCTGTTCTTCGAGCGCAGGCGCTCGCCGAAGATGATCAACATTCCGCGCGCCCTGTTCGAGACTCGAACCGGCCGTGAGCCGCGCTATCACCTGTACCTCGATCAGCAGGCCGACTGGACCTGGACCGGCGAGGCGCTGTCGCCGCTGAAGGGCTATCCGGGCGTGATGCGGGAGCGTCCGCGCAAGAAGACGCGGGCGCTGCCCGACGACAGCCTGTTCGATCCCTAGGGCTAGACGAACGAGTGGAGGACCAGCGCGCCGCCGGCCAGCAGCAGGGTGGCGAAGGTCAGCACCGCGCCGAGCATCCGGCCGATGATGACGTTCCAGATCAGGCCGATCGCGTGCAGGACTCGGCCTGCGGCGAGGGCGGCGGCGAAGCCGCAGACCCAGATCTGCGGGAAGCCGTTCATCTCCAGAAGGCCGATGGCGATGATGGCGATGGGCGCGTACTCGATGAAGTTGCCTTGCGCCCGGATCTTCCGGTTGAAGGCCTCGTCGCCGCCGTCGCCGGCGCTGAGCTTGTTCTTGCGACGGTGGTTGGCGACCGGAAAGCTGAGCAGCACCAGAAAGAGCGCGGCGGCGCCCGTGAGTAACGACGTGACCGGAAGTGTTTCCATGGTTGTCCTTCCCCTCCCCGAGGATGGCCCTTGAGGGCAGGGGGAGCTTGGACGAAACAGGCGGGGATGCAAGTTCGCGAAACGCTGGTCTTCACGCCGCTCCGCCGGCTGGTCTCCTCGCTTCGGATCTGGCCGACGGCGCGAGGCTGGGCGCTGGCGGCGGCGGTCGGCGCGGTCGCGCTGGGGGCGGAACTGGGGATCGGGCTGGCGGGCGGCTTCCTGCGGCCCATGCCGGGCGACTGGTCGGTGCTGCCGCTGACCCTGGCGCTGGCGCTGGTCGTCCCGGCGCTGGGCGAGGAGGCCGTCTTCCGCGGCCTGCTGACGCCCGGGCGGGACGAGGGCGTCGGCCTGTGGCGCGCCATCCTGTCATCGACGGCGGTGTTTGTGCTCTGGCACGTCGTCGAGGCCCTGACCTTCATGCCGGCGGCCGCGCCGGTGTTCCTGCGCGGCGACTTCCTGGCCACGACGGCGGTGCTGGGGCTGGCCTGTGGCGGGTTGCGCTGGCGGACGGGGTCGCTGTGGCCGGCGGTGCTGCTGCACTGGCTGGAGGTGGCCGGCTGGCGGATCTGGTTCGGCGGCGGGATGCTGTAGGGGACTGGATCTCGCGGCGCGGCAGGGACGCGATTTCACGTCCCCTCAACACCGTCGGCCGGTTTTGAGGGACTGCGACCAAGGTCCCAAGTGGGATGCCGGAAGCCGTCTCCAATGAAGACTCTGGAGACCTATAGTCTTGAGACACAACGAGACATCCGGCCCCTTCATGGGACATCCGGCGGCGTTGGACGAGAGAGTCGGTCGCGATCTCATCCACCGCCGGCGGCGCGGGCCTATAGTGGCGGGATGGACGCGCTCGGAGATGATCACGGCATCCCTTCTCCCTTGCGGGAGAAGGTTGCGGCCGAAGGACGACGGATGAGGGGTCGAGGGCGGCGTCCGCTTCCACCCAGCCTGTCCGCTACCCTGATATATCCGGGAGCCCCCTCATCCGACCTGCTTCGCAGGCCACCTACTCTCGCAAGGGGAGAAGGACTGGAGAGGGGAGACTCTCTGCCCGTTCCTTGACCCGCAACCCCTAATCCCTATACCGCCAGCCCATGTTCGAAGGTCTCTCCCATACCGCCCGCGACGCCAAGGCCTGGCCGTTCGAGCAGGCTCGCAACCTGCTCGCCCGCGTTCTGCGCGTGCGTCTCGACGACGCCGAGCGCGATCTGGCGTCCACGCTGATCCTCGCCGGCAAGGCGGACGAGGCGTTCAAGACCTTCGAAGCCCTGCAGAAGCCGGTGGTGCTCGAGACCGGTTACGGCCCGTCGGGTCTGCCGCACATGGGCACCTTCGGCGAGGTGGCGCGCACGACCATGGTGCGGATCGCCTTCCGCGCCCTGACGGAGGACGCCCTCCCTACGCGGCTGATCAGCTTCAGCGACGACATGGACGGCCTGCGCAAGATTCCGCCGAACGTCCCCAACGGCGAGGTCATGGCGCCGGACCTCGACAAGCCCCTGACCGTGGTGCGTGATCCCTATGGCGAGCACGCCAGTTTCGGCCACCACAACAACGCGCGGCTGCGCGCCTTCCTCGATAGCTTCGGCTTCGACTACGAGTTCGTGTCCTCGACCGACTGCTACCGCGGCGGCCGGTTCGACGAGACGTTGCTGACGGCGCTGGCGCGGTTCGACGCCATCCAGAAGATCATGCTGCCGAGCCTGGGCGAGGAGCGCCGGGCGACCTATTCGCCGTTCCTGCCGATCAGCCCGAAGACGGGCAAGGTGCTGCAGGTTCCGACCCTGGAGCGGCATCTCGACCGCGGCACGATCGTGTTCCGCGACGAGGACGGCGCGCTGACCGAGGTTCCGGTCACCGGCGGCGGCGTGAAGATGCAGTGGCGGCCGGACTGGGCCATGCGCTGGACCGCGCTGGGCGTCGACTATGAGATGAGCGGCAAGGATCTGATCGACAGCGTCCGGCTGTCCAACCAGGTCTGCAAGGTGCTGGGCGGGGTTCCGCCGGAAGGGTTCAACTACGAACTCTTCATGGACGAGAACAACCAGAAGATCTCCAAGACCAAGGGCAACGGCCTGACCATGGAGGAGTGGCTGCGTTACGGCGCGCCCGAGAGCCTGGCCTACTACATGTTCCAGAGCCCGAGGTCGGCCAAGAAGCTGTATTTCGACGTCATTCCCAAGGCGACGGACGAGTATCTGCAGCAGCTGGACGCCTTCAATCGCAGGAAGGCGGAGGGCGGCAACGAGACCGACGTCAACAACCCGGCCTGGCACGTCCACATGGGCCAGCCGCCCGCCAAGGGCTCGCCGGTGTCGTTCTCGCTGATGCTGAACCTGGTCTCGGCCGGCAACGCCTCGAGCAAGGTGGTCCTGTGGGGCTTCCTCAGCCGCTACATCCCGGGCGCGACGCCGGAAAGCGAGCCGCTGCTCGACCGCCTGGCCGACTACGCGATGAACTACTACGAGGACTTCGTGGCGCCCACGAAGGCCTTCCGCGCGCCCACCGATCAGGAGCGGGCGGCGATGGCGGACCTGCTGGCGCGGCTGCGCGCCCTCCCGGTCGGCTGCCAGGACGCCGAGCTGATCCAGAACGAGGTCTACGAGGCCGGCAAGGCGGGCGGGTTCGAGCCGCTGCGCGCCTGGTTCCAGGCCCTCTACGAGGTGCTGCTCGGGCAGAGCCAGGGCCCGCGCTTCGGCTCCTTCGCCGCCATCTTCGGCCTGGATCGCACGATCCAGCTGATCGAGGACGGGCTGGCCTCAAAGCTGCTGCAAGCCTGAACCGAACATAACGGGGCGTTCCTGATCGCGTTCAGGGTCGCCCCGCTAAGGTCCTCCTCAATGACGGGCGAAAGCCGGTCGAGCCCCTTTTTGAGGAGAACAACCATGACCCAAGTCCACAGCAAGATCGCCAAGGTCGGTCTGGCCCTCTCCGTGGCCGCCGCCATGACCGCGACCGCCGTCCCGATGACGGCCAGCGCCCAGAACGCCGGCGTGTTCCGCTGCGACGCCCCGGGCTCCAAGCAGGAGAGCGGCGCGGTGATCGGCGCCCTGCTGGGCGGCCTGCTGGGCTCGCAGGTGTCGAAGAACGAACGCACCGCCGGCGCCGTGGTCGGCGCGGGCCTGGGCGCCGCCGCCGGCTCCTACGTCGGCTGCAAGTCGCAGACGAACGACGACTACGCCCGGGGCACGTACAGCCGCGGCGGTCAGCGCCTGGCCTCCTACGTTCTGCCGGCCCGCTACGAGCGGACCAACATGCGGATGACGGCGGTGACCAACGTCAGCCTGCGGGCCGGCCCCTCGACCTCGACCTCGCGGGTGGGCGTCCTGCAGCGCGGCCAGACCTTCCAGGCCTCGGCCTATGCGAACGGCGGCCAGTGGGTGCTCGTCAGCCGCAACGGCGTCGGCATCGGCTACGTCCACGCCGGCTACGTCCGTCCGGCGAACGGCTACCAGCGCACGGCCTACGGCTACTAGGCCGTCACGCCAGACCACGGCGAGGGCCGGTTCCGAAAGGAGCCGGCCCTTTCGCTGTGCCGAGGCTGGCTATTTTCGGATTCTGATCTGACCAACTTTGATGTGGACGATCATCCGGACTTCGCCCGTGCGCACTTTGTAGTCCCACTGGGCCTCGATGAGATGCATGTGCTCTTTGAGAGCAGCCACCAGACTCGGTCCAGGCCCCGAGAGTGCAATGCGGCTCAACTCCGCGAAGCGGGCTTGGGCAAACCGTTGATCATTGAAGTCCTTGTCTTGGCTGACGAGGATCCGACCGGCCTGAAGCGCCGCCGTCGCTACGACCGGGTCAGGGGAGTCGGCCGGCATATGATGCCGCATTCGATGAACGCTATGTCCGCGGCGCTGCAGGTATTTCGCAACAGAATCAGGGACGTTGTTGTCTGTGAAGAAAGAGAGTTTGGGCCCCTTCTTCACCATCAGGCAGCAGCGTGTTCGCCTTGATGGGAGATCGCAGCCTGCACATCAGCTGCGGTAAGGGTCGGGTATTCCTCAAGTATCTTCTCTATTGAGAAGCCAGCATCGGCGAAGCTCTTTATTGCCCCGACAGGGATCCTGGTACCAGAGATGACCGGTTGGTTTTGTGCAACGAATTTTGCGTGAACCACCTTCCCCAGTTCGTCTTCGCTACGTTCGTTTAGGCGTGCGACCGCTTCGCGGACGCTCGTGATCACCACTCGAAGCGGTATGTCGAGAACTCGCTGCCCGCCGACAATTTCCTTCTTCTTGCGAGTCCCGGGTTCTGTGATGACGACGCGTCGACCTAGGACCTGAAGTGTCGTGGCGGTCCAAGGATCGTCTGCAAGCTTGGAAAGCTCTCTTTGCACATCCAAGAGATGCGCGACGGTACATCTGAATCTGTTGCGGAGCTGGGCGAGAATCCTAAGAGATACGAGGTCTCGGAAGGAGTACACACGGCCGAACGGCAGCCCCGTGTCCGCAGCGCCATAGCTAGGGCGGAGTAGTCCGTTACGATCCCATTCGCGCAATTGACGGCGAGACACGCCGGTCAGTTCGGCCGCGTGTTCTTCGCTGAATGCGCCAATGACGTTGTCGCTGCTCACGATATTCATCCTAAACGAGCAATGCGGCGTCGGTAAGCCCATTGCCTATCACTGACTGGCCCAGAGGATGCGGGCGATCCAGGCGACGTCCTTCCGCTCCAGGGTGCGCCCCGGATAGTCGGGGTTCAGGGACTTCAACTCGATCGCCCTGGCCGAGATGCGCGCCACTTCCTTGGCCAGCACTTCGCCGTCGACGGTCTTGACCACCACCCGGTCGCCGCGCCGGGGCTCGCCGCCGGTAGGGTCGACGACGATGTGGTCACCCTCGCGATAGACCGGGGCCATCGAGTCGCCGCTGATCTCCAGCGCATAGACGCCGTCTCGGGCCAGGCCCGGGAAGTCGATCTCGTCCCAGCCCTGGCCGACGGGGAAGCCCGCGTCATCGAAATAGCCGTCGTCGCCGGCCTGGGCGAAGCCGATCAGCGGCACGCCCTTGGTCCTGGCGGCGCGGCCGCCCTCGGCCATGGCCGCGAACTCGCTGAAGGTCACGCCCGTCGCCGCCAGCACCTTCGACAGGCTTTCGGTCGAGGGCCAGCGCGGCCGCGTGTCGGGGTCGGGCGAGAAGCGCTTGGAGCGGTTGAAACTGGTCGGATCCAGCCCCGCCACCTTGGCCAGGGCCGAGGTCGTCATGTCGAACCGCGCCGCCAACTGGTCGATCGCGGTCCAGATCTGCGCGTGGGATGGCCGGGACATGGGTGGGTCCGCTCAGGTGGAGATAGGAAAATAGTCCACCATTCTAGGAATGTATACCTTGAATCATCGCCCCTTCGGCTTCAGCCAGGCGCCCAGCGTCAGCACCGCCAACGCCCCCATGTTGAGCGTCAGCATCAGCCAGAAGTGGAAGCCTGCATCCATGTCCAGGTCGATCCAGCGGGCCACATGGCCGGCCAGGACCATGGTCTGGAAGCCGCAGGCATAGACGGGCCAGGGCCGGGGCGACTTCCAGGCCAACGCGACCAGGCCAAACAGCACCAGCAGGTCGATGGCGAACAGTGTCCCGGCCCGGACGCCGTTGAACGTGACGGCCTCGGCGACCACAAAGGCCGCCATCCCGAATGCGAACAGGCCGGCGCCCCGTCGCTCGACCGGTCCACCACGCAGGAAGGCTCCCGCGGTCGCGATGAGCAACACCAGGGCGAAGGCGATCTGAGCGGGCGTGAACAAGGTCTCTTCTGGTCTTTCAGCGGCGTGTCCGCCTGACCGTAGACCGCTCTCCCGCGGCTTTGACAAGCATCGACGCGCCGGCTCGCCGGCTCAGTCGCGACCGGCGTTCACGAAAACGGGACTGTTGACGTTGACGTAAAGGGCATTATACCTCGTCTCCAACGAGAAAACGAAGGCAAGGGAGGAACATCATGCCGACCGAACTGCGTCGCCCCGAGCGGACCTTCACCATCCGCCAGCTCTGCACCGAATTCAAAGCCACGCCGCGCGCCCTGCGCTTCTATGAGGACAAGGGCCTGCTGACCCCGGCCCGCGACGGCATGAACCGCGTCTACTCCTACAAGGACCGGGCGCGGCTGATCCTGATCCTGCGCGGCAAACGCGTCGGCCTGTCGCTGCAGGAGATCCGCGAGATCTTCGAGCTGTACGGCGAGGAAGACGAGGTGATGGCCCAGAACGCCCACTCGCTGAAGAAGTTCAGGGAAAAGATCGTCGTGCTCGAGCAGCAGCGCGAGGACATCGACGGCGCCATCGCCGAGTTGCACGCCGCCTGCGAGCGGCTCGAGAAGCACCTGGCCGCCAAGCGCCCCGACCTGCTGCCCAAGGCAGCCGACTACGATCAGGTCCTGCGCGCCCGCCTCGACGGCCACGCCGAGCCCGTCGCCGCCAAGTAGGCGGCGGCGAGCGGACGCCACGACAAGAACCCCGACCCAACGGAGCACTCATGGCCTATCAGCCGCCGGTCCGCGATCACGTGTTTCTGCTGCGCGACGTGCTGGAGATCGATCGCTACTCGAACCTGCCCGCCTTCGCCGACGCCTCGATGGACGTCGTGGAACAGATCATCGAGGAGGCCGGCCGGTTCACCGGCGAGGTTCTGGCCCCGCTGAACAGCGTCGGCGACAAGCAGGGCTGCACCTGGCGCCCCGACAATACGGTCACCACGCCGGCCGGGTTCAAGGAGGCCTACCGGCAGCTCTGCGACGGCGGCTGGACGGGGCTGGGGTCCGACCCGACCTACGGCGGCCAGGGCCTGCCGCATGTGGTGAACCTGTCGTTCAGTGAGATGTCGAGCAGCGCCAACATGGCCTTCTCGATGTATCCGGGTCTGGCCCACGGCGCCTATTCGGCCATTCACACCGGCGGCTCGGACGAACAGAAGCAGACCTACCTGCCCAGGATGGTGTCCGGTGAGTGGACCGGCACCATGAACCTGACCGAACCGCACTGCGGCACCGACCTGGGACTGCTGCGCACCAAGGCGGCGCCGCAGGCGGACGGGACCTACCGGATCAGCGGCCAGAAGATCTGGATCAGCGCCGGCGAGCACGACATGGCGGACAACATCATCCACCTGGTGCTCGCCCGGATCGAGGGCGCGCCGGCCGGCGTGAAGGGCATCAGCCTGTTCATCGTGCCGAAGTTCTTCCCGAACGCCGACGGCTCGGTCGGCGCCCGCAACGAGGGCGTCAAGTGCGTCGGCCTCGAGGAGAAGATGGGCATCCACGGCAACGCCACCTGCGTGATGCAGTACGAGGATGCCGTCGGCTACCTGATCGGCGAGGAGAACAGCGGCCTGCGCATCATGTTCGTCATGATGAACGAGGCGCGCATCGGCGTCGGCCTGCAAGGCATCGCCCAGGCTGAGGCCGCCTACCAGGCCGCACGCGACTTCGCCAAGGACCGGCTGCAAGGCCGGTCGCTGACCGGACCGAAGAACCCCGACGGCCCGGCTGACCCGATCCTCGTCCATCCCGACGTGCGCCGCATGCTGCTCGACAGCCGCGCGATCATCGAGGGAGGTCGCGCCTTCCTGTTCTGGACCGCCCTGCACGGCGACCTCAGCCATGCCCACGAAGACGAAGCGGTTCGCCAGAAGGGCGCCGACTACATGGGCCTGCTGACCCCGGTGCTGAAGGGCTACCTGACCGACAAGGGCTTCAAGGTCTGCGTCGACGGCATGCAGGTGCACGGCGGCAGCGGCTTCACCGAGCATTTCCCGGCCAGCCAGTACCTGCGCGACTGCCGCATCGCCCTCATCTACGAAGGCACCAACGGCGTCCAGGCGCTGGACCTGGTCGGCCGCAAGCTGGCGGCCAACGGCGGCCGGGCGGTGATGAGCTTCTTCGCCGAGATCGACGCCTTCGTCGACGCCAACGGCGCCGACGCCCAGCTCAAGCCGTTCGTCGATGGCCTCGCCGGCGCCAAGGCGCAGCTGCAGGAGGCCACCCTGTGGCTGATGCAGAACGGCCTCGCCAATCCGGAGAACGCCGGCGCGGCTTCGACCGACTACATGCACCTCTTCGGGATCACAGGTCTGGCCTACATGTGGGCGCTGATGGCCAGGGTCTCGCTGGCCAAGATCGCGGCCGGCGACACCGATCCTTTCTACGAAAGCAAGGTACAGGTCGGCCGCTACTTCCTCGAGCGTGTCCTGCCCGACACCGGCGCGCACCTCGCCAAACTCAAGACCGGCTCGGCCACCATGATGGCCATGCCCGCGGAGGCCTTCTGACTATGAGCGTGCTTCAGGTTCCTCGTCCCGCCTTCATGGCCGAGGAAGACATCGTCATCTTCGAGGACGCGGTCGCCAAGTTCTTCGATGAGCACGCTCCCGAGTCGCGCGTGGCCAAGTGGCGCGAGGACGGCGTCGTCGAGCGCGCCCTCTGGACCGAGGCGGCCGAGGCGGGTCTGGCCTGCCTGTCGATCCCCGAGGCGTACGGCGGCATGGGCGGCGACTACCGCCATGAGGTCGTGTTGATGGAGCAGCTGGGCGCCAAGGCCGTCGACGGCTTCGGCCTGTCGCTGCACAACGCCATCGTCGCCCACTACTTCCTGAACTACGGCACCGAGGAGCAGAAGCGGCGCTGGCTGCCGGGCATGGCCGACGGAACGTTCGTCACCGCCATCGCCATGACCGAGCCGGGCGCCGGCAGCGACCTGCAGGGCATCAAGACAACGGCGCGGCTCGACGGGAACGAGTACGTCATCAACGGGTCGAAGACCTTCATCACCAACGGCCAGACGGCCAATCTGATCATCGTGGTCTGCAAGACCGATCCGAGCCAGGGCGCGCGCGGCACCTCGCTGCTCGTCGTCGAGACCGACAAGGCGCCGGGCTTCGAGCGCGGCCGCAATCTCGACAAGCTGGGCATGGAAGCAGCCGACACCTCGGAGCTGTTCTTCAACGACGTCCGCGTGCCGACCGCCAACCTGCTGGGCGAGGGCGAAGGCCACGGCTTCTTCCAGCTGATGGGCCAGCTGCCGCAGGAACGACTGAACATCGCCGTCCAGGGCATCGCCACGATGGAGCGGGCGCTGGAGCTGACCATCGACTACGTCAAACAGCGCAAGGCGTTCGGCAAGGCGATCCTCGACTTCCAGAACACCCAGTTCGTGCTCGCCGAGTGCAAGACCGAGGCGACGGTGGCGCGGGTGTTCGTCAACCACTGCATCGAGCAGCACCTGCAGGGCAAGCTCGACGCGGCGACCGCTTCGATGGCCAAGTACTGGGTCACCGACCTTGAGAACTCGATCATCGACCGCTGCCTGCAGCTGTTCGGCGGCTTCGGCTACATGGCCGAGTACCCGATCGCGCGGATGTACCGTGACAGCCGCGTCCAGCGAATCTATGGCGGCGCCAACGAGATCATGAAGGTGCTGATCGCCCG
This sequence comes from uncultured Caulobacter sp., assembly GCA_937925635.1. Taxonomy (GTDB): domain Bacteria; phylum Pseudomonadota; class Alphaproteobacteria; order Caulobacterales; family Caulobacteraceae; genus Caulobacter. Next base: position 22,423 of record CALALX010000120.1, on the reverse strand, counting down.
TACGCTGTAGCGTTTCACCCTCCGCAGAAGCGGGATGAGAGGATGATTGACCATCTCTCCATCGCGGTCAGCGACCTGGCCCGCAGCGCCGCCTTCTACGAGGCTGTGCTCGGACCGCTCGGCTATTCGCGGCTGGTCGAGCGGCTGGGGACGGTCGGCTTCGGCAAGCGCTATCCGGAGGTCTGGATCAACCACCGGCCGGGCATGACCCGCGCTGACCCGGACACCGGCCACCACGTCTGCCTGCGGGCTTCGAGCGCCGAGGCGGTCGACGCCTTCCACGCGGCGGCTCTGGCGAACGGCGGCGCCGACGCCGGCGCGCCGGGTCCGCGCGCGGCGGCCATGACCGGCTACTACGGCGCCTTCGTCCTCGATCCTGACGGGGCCAAACTGGAAGCGGCCAGCTTCCCAAGGGGAGAAGACTGATGGCCAAGCACGTCGCCATGATCGACTGGTCCCTGACGGCCGAGCCGGAGGACTTCCTCAAGGGCCGGTACAGCCGCCTGCACAGGGTCGCCTTCGACGGCGGCGTGACGATTCCCGGCTCGCCGGCCCCTGGCGTCGTGCCGGTCCCCTGGTCCGACCCGTCGGCGGTGGATCCCGAGGAGATGCTGGTGGCGGCGCTGAGCAACTGTCACATGCTGACCTTCCTGCACAAGGCACGCGAAGCCGGGTTCGTGGTGGCAAGCTACCGGGACGAGGCCGAAGGCGTCATGCGCAAGACCGCGGACGGCAAGATCGCGGTGACAAAGGTCGCCCTTCGTCCCCATATAGTTTTTATTGGCAACTCACCTGACGCGGCGCAGCTGGAAGCTCTGCACCACGCCGCCCACGAGGACTGTTTCATCGCCAACTCGGTGAAGACCGAGGTGGTCGTCGAATCCCCGCTCAACGCTTCCTGAAGAGGACGCCTTTCATGGCCGAAGCCTACATCTACGACGCCGTTCGAACGCCCCGCGGCAAGGGCAAGAAGGACGGCTCGCTGCACGAGATGACCGCCCTGTCGCTCGCGACCCAGGTGCTTGAGAACCTGCGCGAGCGCAATGGACTCGACACCTCGAAGGTCGACGACGTCATCCTCGGCTGCGTCTCGCCGGTCGGCGAACAGGGCAGCGACATCGCCCGCACAGCGGTGCTGACCGCCGACTACGCCGAGACCACCGCCGGCGTGCAGGTCAACCGCTTCTGCGCCAGCGGCCTGGAGGCCGTGAACATGGCCGCCGCCAAGGTGATTTCCGGCGAGGCCCAGATGGCCATCGGCGGCGGCGTCGAGAGCATGAGCCGCGTGCCGATGGGCAGCGATGGCGGCGCCTGGCCGACCGATCCGTCGAGCGCCTTCAAGACCTACTTCGCGCCGCAGGGCGTCAGCGCCGACCTGATCGCCACCCTCTACGGCTTCAGCCGCGACGACGTCGACGCCTACGCCGTCGAGAGCCAGCGCCGCGCGGCGCAGGCCTGGGCCGAGGGCCGCTTCAGCAAGTCGGTCGTGCCTGTTCGCGACCAGCTCGGCCTGCACATCCTCAGTCACGACGAGACGGTGCGGGGCAGCACGACCATGCAGACCCTCGCCTCGCTCAGCCCGTCCTTCACCATGCCGGGCGAGATGGCCTTCGACGCGGTGGTGCAGCAGCGCTACCCGCAGGTGGAGAAGGTCAATCACGTTCACCACGCGGGCAACAGCTCCGGCATCGTCGACGGCGCCGCCGGCGTCCTGATCGGCAGCAAGGAGATGGGCGAGGCCCTGGGCCTCAAGCCGAGGGCCCGTATCAAGGGCGCCGCCTCGATCGGCAGCGAGCCCTCGATCATGCTGACCGGCCCGGCGCTGGTCACCGACAAGTTGCTCAAGCGGCTGGGCATGAACCCCGCCGACGTCGACCTCTACGAGCTGAACGAGGCCTTCGCCTCGGTGGTGCTGCGCATGATGCAGGCGCTCGACATTCCGCATGAGAAGATGAACGTGAACGGCGGCGCCATCGCCATGGGTCACCCGCTGGGCGCCACCGGGGCCATGATCATCGGCACGCTGCTCGACGAGCTGGAACGGACCGACAAGGAGGTCGGCCTCGCCACCCTGTGCGTCGGCGCCGGCATGGGCACCGCGACCGTCATCGAACGCGTCTGATCAACTTCCCAGTGTCGTCCCGGGCGCCGTAGGCGACCCGGGGCCCAGCGAACGGCGCGTGCAGCCTCCTGGGTCCCGGCTCTCGCCTCCGCCGGGGTGACAGGCAAATTCAGAAGAGAACCCAAATGGAAAACTTCAAGATCGAGGTCGACGGCGACGGGATCGCCCTGGTCACCTTCGACGTCCCTGGCCGCAGCATGAACACCCTGACCGGCAAGGTCATCGCCGAGATCGGCGCGCTGGTCGAACGCATCAAGACCGACGCCGCCATCAAGGGCGTGGTCATCGCCTCGGGCAAGGCCAGCGGCTTCTGCGCCGGCGCGGATCTGGGCGAACTCGGCGGCTCGGCCGGCGCCGGCGGCGAGGACAGGCGCTCCGAACAGGAAAAGCTGCAGGCCGCCTTCGACGGCGGCTTCGCGCTCAACAGGGCGTTCCGCGCGCTGGAGACGTGCGGCAAGCCGGTGGCGACCGCGCTGGAGGGCCTGGCCCTCGGCGGCGGGCTGGAGTTCGCCCTGGCGACGCATTACCGCGTGGCGGCGAACAATCCGCGCCTGCAGCTCGGCCTGCCGGAGGCCAAGGTCGGCCTGTTGCCGGGCGCCGGCGGCACCCAGCGCCTGCCGCGCATCATGGGGGCCATGAACGCCGCGCCCTATCTGCTGGAAGGCAAATCAATGACGGCGCAGGAAGCCCTCGCCAAAGGCGTTGTCGGGGCGGTGGTCGAGCCGGGCCAGACGGTCGCGGCGGCCAGGGAATGGGTGAAGACCGGCGATCCGGTCGCGCCCTGGGACAAGAAGGACTTCAAGCTGCCTGGCGGCGGTCCCTACAGCCCGACCGGCGGCCAGGTGTTCATCATGGGCAACGCCATGCTGCGCAAGCAGTCCTACGGCAACTACCCGGCTCAGCTGAACATCCTGAAGTGCCTCTATGAAGGCCTGCAAGTGCCGATCGACGCGGCCCTGCGGATCGAGACCCGCTACTTCCTGAAGACCATGCAGTCGCCCCAGGCGCGCGGCATGATCCGCACCCTGTTCCTGTCCATGCAGGAACTGGGCAAGGGCGCCTCGCGGCCGGCCGGCTACGCGCCGTACGACGTGAAGAAGGTCGCCGTGCTCGGCGCCGGCATGATGGGCGCGGGCATCGCCTATGTTCAGGCCCAGGCCGGCATCGAGACCGTGCTGGTCGACGTGTCCGTCGAGGCGGCGGAGAAGGGCAAGGGCTACGCCCGCACCCTGGTCGAAAAGGCGGTCAAGCGCGGCAAGCTGACGGCGGAAAAGGGCGAGACCCTGCTCGGCCTGATCCATCCGACGGCGGACTACGCCGATGTGAAGGGCAGCGACCTGGTGGTCGAGGCGGTCTTCGAAAGCCGCGAGCTGAAGGCGACGGTGACGAAGCTTGCGGAAGCCCAGCTGGCCGAGACGGCGGTGATGGGCTCCAACACCTCGACCCTGCCGATCACCGGCCTGGCCGAGGCTTCGGTGCGACCGGCCAACTTCATCGGCATCCACTTCTTCTCGCCGGTCGACAAGATGGGTCTGGTCGAGATCATCATGGGCAAGCAGACGTCGGAAGAAACGCTGGCCAAATCGATCGACTACGTCCTGAAGATCCGCAAGACGCCGATCGTCGTGAACGACAGCCGCGGCTTCTACACGTCGCGCTGCTTCGGCACCTTCATCCAGGAGGGCCTGGAGATGCTGGCGGAGGGCATCGCCCCGGCCATCATCGACAACGTCGGCCGAGCGACCGGCATGCCGCGCGGTCCGCTGGAGATGAACGACGATGTCGCTTTGGATCTCGCCTACAAGGTCCGTGAGCAGACGAAGAAGGATCTGGGCGAGCAGTACGTGGGCGGCCCCGTCGATGCGCTGATCACCAGGATGGTCGTCGACCTGGAGCGCTTCGGTCGCAAGAACGGCAAGGGCTTCTATGACTACCCGGCGGACGGCTCGGCCAAGAAGATCTGGCCCGGCCTGAAGGACATCGTAGCCGTGAAGACGCCCGACGCCGACCCTGCCCTGATCGAGGAGATCCGCACCCGGCTCCTCTATCGCCAGGCGATCGAGGCGGCGCGCTGCTTCGAGGAGGGCGTGCTGACCGATCCGCGCGACGCCGATGTCGGCGCCATTCTGGGCTGGGGCTTCGCGCCCTGGACCGGCGGGCCGATCAGCCTGATCGACAGCGTGGGAACGGCGGCGTTCGTGGCCAAGCTCGACGATCTGACGGCGAAGTACGGCTCGCGCTATGCGCCGAATGCGCTGCTGCGCGAGATGGCCGCCAAGGGCGAGACCTTCTACGGCCGCTTCGGCGCCGGGGCGAAGGCCGCCGCGTAGCCACGGACGGGACAGGCGCCGCGGGCGCCTGTCCCCGCCGGTTACGGCCGAACCGCCCCCGCCTTGCGGAACAGCCAGGCGGACAGCAGCCAGAAGGCGCAGAACATGGCGGTGATCGGGAAGATCATGCCGAAGCCGGCGACCAGGGCGATCACGGCCACGGCGACCTGGGTGGCGGCCACGGCGACCAGCACATAGGCCATCCGGAGGGCCTTGAATCCGGCGATCAGGGAACCAACGAACAGCACGGCCAGTACGGCCACGAACATCTGGTTGGCGGGATTGTCCTCGCTGCCGATGATGCCGACCGCGAGGTTGATCCAGACCAGCAGGAACGAGGCGACCACCGCCAAGCCCATGGCGGCGCGGAAAGCGAGGCTGTCCGACAATCTCACCGCCAGCTCATAGCCGCCGCCCACCAAGGACAGCATGACGCCCATGAACAGGAAGTCGAACGGGCTCCAGTCGACTTCGGCGGTGAACTGCATGGCGATCAGCGGCAGGCTGAGCAGGGCGGCCAGCCCGCCCCAGACGAAGGGCCGCAAGCGGCCCGGGCGGCGCGCGGGCGGCGTGGTGGTTTCGGTCGTCATGGCCTCTTGCCCCTCTACGTGATTGAGGCGGCCAGCGTGACCGATCCGGCGCTGAGCGGCATGAGCAAGATATGAGGTCGCGCTGAAAAGCCGCTCTTAGGTCCTCCTCGATGGCGAAGGACCCGAGCTCTACCCCCTCGCCGCAGCCTCAAGCGGCGCGATGTCGAGCTTGACCATCTTCAGCATCTGCTCGGTGACACGCTTCACCTTCGCCTTGTCGGGATCGTCCATCAGCTGGCGCAGGCGCAACGGCGCGATCTGCCAGGATAGGCCCCAACGGTCCTTCAGCCAGCCGCACTGCTCGGGAGAGCCTCCCTCAATCAGCGCGTCCCAGAGGTGGTCCAGCTCCGGCTGGGTCTCGACCTCGACCATGATCGAGAAGCTGTGGTTGAACGGATCGAGCGGACCGGCCTCGATAGCCATGTAGTTCTGGTCGCCGAGCGTGAACTCCGTGATCGTCACGGCGCTGGCCGAACCGGAGGGATTGTCGGCCTCGACCGCCGAGGTGCTGACGATCCGGGAGCCTGGAATCAGCGACGTGTAGCGGGTGATCGCCGCCGCCATGTCCTTCTCGAACCACAGATGCTGGGTGACCTTCATGTCGTCGTCCTTCCCTTCGACACGGCTCCGGTCGGCCGCCGTGTCCGAAGGACGAGCGAGACCGTCCGGACCCGACAACTGACTATCCAGACAATGCTCCGAAACGCCGCGCCGTTGCGAAGCCGGATCGTCGGGTAGTCGACCCATGTTCTTTCACTGAGTCTTAGGGACGGGCGCCTATCGTCTCCGAAAGATCGGGAAAAGCGATGACGACGAACGAGACGGGGGACAGGTTCGGCCTACGCGCGGCGGTTCGGGCGCGTGGTCGCCATCTTCCGTCTCGCGTCATCACCGCCATCCTCATGGCCGCCGGTCTGCACGCCGTGATGGGCTGGTGGCCGATGTGGGTGTGGTGCGCGGTCTATGTCGTTGTCCAGTTGGCCGAGTCCTGGGCGGCGCCTCGGCTCCTCGCGCGGCCACTTGAGACCGCTTCCGCGGCCGCCAACGTCGCGATCGTCCTGTTCATGCCCAGCGCGCTGGTGTTCGGGGCCCTGGGCGTGGCGCTCTGGGGCAACGCCGGACTCTATGGTCCCGCCATGGGGGTGTCGGTGATCGCCGGCGCCATGACCAACGTCATCGCCCTGAGCCGCGGCTCGCGCATCGCCTTCGCCGCCTCCGCGGTGCCCTATGGCCTCTTTCTGCTGGCGATGCCGCTCATGGACGTCGGGCGGGTGTCCAGCCCGCTGCTGACCACCATGATGATCGCCACCGGCCTGATCATGCTCAACATCATCGGCGCCTGGATCACGACCGAGGACGCGCGCCGCGCCGAGGACGGCGCCAAGGCCGAGGCCGAACGTCGCCGTGTCGAGGCCGAGGCCGCCGTCGAGGCCAAGAGCGCCTATGTCGCCGCCATCAGCCACGAGCTGCGCACCCCGATCAGCGCCATCCTGGCCGGCGCGGCCGAGCTGGAGCGCTCGGGGTCCGGAAAGGCCCAGGCCCGTTTGATCGGTCATGCCGGCCAGATGATGCGCGCGCTGCTCGATGACCTGCTCGACCTGTCGAAGATCGAGGCCGGCCGCATGGAGGTCGAGCAGATCGGCTTCAACCTGCGCCGGGCGGTCAACGACAGCATCCGCATGTGGCGCCCCCAGGCGCGCGACAAGGGCCTGCGCCTCCGGGTCGAGGGCGCGCACGCGCTGCCCGGCTGGGTGCTCGGCGATCCGACGCGCCTGAACCAGGTGCTGAACAACCTGCTGTCCAACGCCATCAAATTCACGGCCCGGGGCTCGGTGACCGTGAAGATCACCGCCGATCAGACCGCCGACGGCGGCTGGGCGTTGTCCCTGTGCGTGGCCGACACTGGACCGGGCATGACGCCGGAGAAGGTGGAGCGCCTGTTCACCCCCTTCGAACAACTCGAGGCCGGCGCCGCGCGCAAGCACGGCGGTTCGGGCCTGGGCCTAGCGATCAGTCGCGAATTGGCACGGCTGATGGGCGGCGACCTGACCGTGACCAGCGCGCCGGGCGAGGGCGCGGCCTTCACCCTGCGACTGATCCTGCCGTCGGCCCCGGCCCCCGAGGCGGAGGTCGAACCCGACGCCGTCGAGGCGCGGGTGCTGGTCGTCGACGATCACATGATCAACCGTCAGGCCATCGCTCTGCTCCTTGCGCCGGTCGGCATCACGCCCGAGACCGCCAGCTCCGCCGAAGAGGGCCTGGAACGGCTCGCCCGCGAGCGGTTCGATGTCGTCCTGATGGACGTCTACATGCCCGACATGGACGGCCGCGCGGCGACGCGCCTGCTGCGCTCTCGCGCCGGCCCGAACCAGAATGTCCCGGTCATCGCCATCACCGCCTCGGCGACCGAGCGTGACTGGCAGGCCTGCCGCGAGGCCGGCATGACCGGTCACGTCGCCAAGCCGATCGATCCGGCACAGCTCTACGCGGCGTTGGAAGCGGCGCTGTCGGGCGAGGTGGCGTCGCAGGAAATCGAAGCCGCCTGAAGCCCAGCTTCCTTGTCATTTCCGCGAGGATGAGCGGATCAAAGGAGGCCTCTGAGCCTCGCCTCCAGCGCCGCTTCGTCCTTCATCTCGCACTCCCAGAGCGTCTCGACGCGCCAGCCGGCCTGCCGCAGCGCCGCCTCGGACGCCGTGTCGCGCGCGCGGTTCCGACCGACCTTGGCCAGCCAGTAGTCGCGATTCTGCTTCGGCACGCGGGCGCCCCGCGCGCAGTCGTGGCCGTGCCAGAAGCAGCCGTGGATGAAGATCGCCAGCCTGCGGCCCGGCATGACGATGTCGGGGTTCCCCGGCAGGTCCTTGCGGTGCAACCGGTACCGCGCGCCGAGCTTCGTCAGCAGCCGGCGCACCGTCATCTCCGGCCCCGTGTCGCGCCCCTTCACCCGTCGCATGACGGCGGAGCGCTTCTCGGGCGTGAAGACGTCAGTCAATGGCGGCTCCCGCCGGGGTCATGTACCGCGCAGCGACTACGTGTCCCCATCAGCTTCGAAGCGGCGGGGGACGCGCACTGAAGCGCACGTCCGCGAATGAACTACAGCCCGTCGAACAGCGCCGTGCTCAGGTACCGTTCGGCGAAGCTTGGGATGATCGTCACGATGGTCTTGCCGGCGTAGTCCGGCCGCGACGCCAGGTCGAAGGCGGCGACGAGCGCCGCGCCCGACGAGATGCCGACCGGCAGGCCCTCGACGCGGGCGGCCCTGCGGGCCATTTCGAAGGCGTCGTCATTGCCGACCTTGACGATGTCGTCGATCACGCCGCGATCGAGGATGCCGGGCACGAAGCCGGCGCCGATGCCCTGGATCTTGTGCGCGCCGGGCGCGCCGCCGCTCAGCACGGGGGAAGCCTCGGGTTCGACGGCGACCATGCGGATCGAGGCCTTGCGGGCCTTCAGCGCCTGACCGACGCCGGTGATGGTGCCGCCGGTGCCGACCCCGGAGACGACCACATCGACCTTGCCGGCCGTGTCGTTCCAGATTTCCTCGGCGGTGGAGACACGGTGGACCAGAGGGTTGGCCTGGCTCTCGAACTGCTGCGGCATCACCGAGCCGGGGATCTCCTCGAGCAGCTCCTGGGCGCGGGCGACGGCGCCGCGCATGCCCTTCTCGGCCGGGGTCAGCTCCAGCCGCGCGCCCAGCAGCACCAGCATCTTGCGGCGTTCCATCGACATGCTCTCGGGCATGACCAGCACCAGCGGATAGCCCTTCGATGCGGCCACGAAGGCCAGCGCGATGCCGGTGTTGCCGCTGGTCGGTTCGACGATCGAGCCGCCGGGCTTGAGCAGGCCCTCGGCCTCCAGCCACTCGATCATCGAGGCGCCGATGCGATCCTTGACCGAGGCCAGCGGGTTGAAGAACTCCAGCTTGGCCAGCACCTCGGCCTTCGGCTTCAGTTCGGCGGTCAGGTTGGGAAGGCGGACCAGCGGCGTGTCGCCGATGGTGTCGACGACGCTGTCGTAGACCTTGCCGCGGCCGGAGCGCTTGAAGCGGGCGGCGTCATAGTTGCTCATAGGGGTCTCCGGGGAGCCGAACTCTTTGACCGCGACCCTAGGCCCGGCCGCCGGGGTTGTCAGCGCTCATTCCGCTGCGAGCGGGTTCACGGAATCTCTCAACAGCGGTTCCAGCAGGTGGGCCGCCAGCCAGCGCACGACGGGGACGGCGACGCCGTCGCCCAGCACGTGGAAGGCGTTGGTCGAGCCCTCCGGGAGGCGATACCCCTCTGGCAGGCCCATCAGCCGGGCGCCCTCGCGCGGGGTCAGCAGGCGGGACCGGATCTCGCCGTCCTGCGCGACCACGATCTGCTGACGCGAGGAGCCGCCGCGCGCGGTGCGCAGGCAGCCGGCGAGCCCGTCCGTACGGACCTCGGCTTTCGGCGAGCCGCCACGCGTGCGCCGGTAGACGGCCCCGACGGTGCGGCCCGCCGCCTCAAGGCGCGCGCGATGCAGCGGCGTCATCTGCTCGATGAGCTTTGCGGTGCGCGCCGCCGGGTTCCAGGCGACGGCGCCGTCGTCCTCAAGCAGGGCGGCGAGGTCTGCGTTTCGTGCGGGCGGCGTCGGCAGGCTCCACCAGACCCATTCGGCCTTCAGCGCCTCCGGAAGGCGGGCGTGCGCCTCGACGATGGCGCGGCTGTGAAAGGCGCAGCGGCCCAGCGGCGCGGCGCCGGCGCCCCGCGAGGCGATCACGAAGACCCGAGGCCGACTCTGCGGCGTGAAGCGGGCGGCGTCGATCTCCAACGCTCCGAAGCGGTAGCCGCGCGAGGCCAACGCCGCGCACAGGGCCTCGAAATCCTTGCCCTGGTTGGAACTGAGCAGGCCGACGACGTTCTCGATGACGATGGCGCGGGGAATGCGGCCCTCGCCGTCCAGCGCCTCGACCAGCCGCCAGAAGCCGAAGAAGGCGCTGGAGCGGCCGCCGGTCAGGCCCGCCCGCGCGCCCGCCAGGCTGAAGTCCTGGCAGGGGCTCGAGGCCCAGGCGAGGTCGGCCCGGCCGGGCAGGTCGGCGGGCTGGATCTTCCAGACATCGCCCGGGTGGAAATGGTCGCCGGGGTGGTTGTCACGGTAGGTCGCCGCCTTCACCGGGTCGAAGTCGTTGGCGAACAGGCAGTCCCAGCCCTCGCCGAGCCCGAGGCGGGCCATCCCGCCTCCGGCGAAGAATTCGTAGACTCCAAGAGCACCGTTCCGATTCATCCGGAAACGAGTGTAGCCTGCTTCGACCGATCGAGGAGACGCCGTCATGCGCCGCATCGCCGCCCCATCCAGTCTAGTGAAGGCCGTGCTCGCCGCATCCGCCCTGGCCCTGGTCGCCTGCGGAAAGTCCGGTGAGGAAGCCCCGGGCGGCTACGATGCGTCGCCGCCGGCCGACGCGCCCGCGCCGCCCGCCGCCGATCCGGCCGCGCCCTTCAAGGTCGACTTCAGCGCCAGCGGGACCGAGCCGTTCTGGCGGGTCGACATCAGGGGAACGGACGTGACGCTGTCGGGCCCGATCACCGAGACGGTTCCGGCGCCGCACGTCGCCGCCAACGCCGGTCTCGCCGCCGCCGACGGCGCCGCGACCTGGACGGCGCAGGCCGGGACGACGCCGGTGGTGGTCAAGGTGACGAAGGGCGAATGCTCGGACGGCATGAGCGACCTGAAGTACCCCTACGTCGCCGAGGTCACCTGGGGCGGCCAGACCCTCAAGGGCTGCGGCTTCCCGACGGCCGAACAGCCGCGCGAGGGTCAGTAGGGCCCTCCGTCGTCATGGCCCGATGTGTTCGGGGCAAGACGGTGGATCGGAAGGAGGCAAGTCCTAGCCTTGGCCGACAGCCACGGTCTCGATGGTGGAGGTCTTCGCCTCGGTGCGTGCGCCGCCGGGCACCGGCAGAAGCATCGCGATGGCGACGGCTACAGCGGCTGCGATGGCGAAGGCGGCCTTGACGGCCATGATCCGATCTCCCGTTCGGCGTCATCATTGATGACACGCCCAGGAGATTAACGAACCGCCAACGCGACGGTTGCACGCAAAGCAAAGGCAGGACAAACCGCCCGGTCCGTCCTGCCTCGGCAAGATCAGTCTAGGGACGGATCCGACGAGGCTCGGAAGAGCCGCGCCGGTCCAGACCGTTAGCTGTAGATCTCGAACAAGCCGGCGCCGCCTTGCCCGCCGCCGATGCACATGGTGACCACGCCCCACTTGGCCTTGCGGCGACGGCCTTCCTGCAGCAGGTGGCCGGTGCAGCGGGCGCCGGTCATGCCGAAGGGGTGGCCGATCGAGATCGAGCCGCCGTTGACGTTGTACTTCTCCGGGTCGATGCCGAGCTTGTCACGGCTGTAGAGGCACTGCGAAGCGAAGGCTTCGTTCAGTTCCCACAGGTCGATGTCGTCGACCTTCAGGCCCTGGCGAGCAAGCAGGCGCGGCACGGCGAAGACCGGGCCGATGCCCATCTCGTCAGGCTCGCAGCCGGCGGCCGCCCAGCTGACGAAGCGGCCCAGGGGCTCCAGCCCGCGGCGCTCGGCTTCCTTGGCTTCCATGACCACCACGGCGGCGGCGCCGTCCGACAGCTGGCTGGCGTTGCCGGCGGTGACGAAGTTGCCTTCACCCTTCACCGGCTGCAGCTTGGAGAGGCCTTCGAGGGTGGTGTCCGGACGGTTGCACTCGTCCTTGTCGACCACGTAGTCGACCAGGGACTCTTCCTTGGTCTCCTTGTTGACGACCTTCATCTTGGTCTTCATCGGGACAATCTCGTCCGCGAACTTGCCGGCCTGCTGCGCGGCGGCGGTGCGGCGCTGGGATTCGAGGCTGTACTCGTCCTGGTATTCGCGGCTGAGGCCGTAGCGCTTGGCCACGATGTCGGCGGTGTCGATCATGGCCATGAAGATGGCCGGGGCGATCTCCAGCAGCTTGGGATCAACCGCTCCGGCCATGCCGCCGCCGCCCGGGATCGAGATGCTCTCGACGCCGCCGGCGACCACGCAGTCGGCGCCGTCGGCGCGCACGTAGTTGGCGGCCATGGCGATGGCCTGCAGGCCCGACGAGCAGAAGCGGTTGATGGTCACGCCCCCGGTGGTCACCGGCATGCCAGCCAGCAGCGCGGCCAGGCGGCCGATGTTGGCGGCGCCGTGGGCGTTGTTGCCCAGGTAGCAGTCCTCGATGTCGGCCGGGTCGACGCCCGACTTGGCCACCGCGTGCTTGATGGCATGGGCCGCCATCGACATGGGCGGCGTGACGTTGAATCCGCCGCGACCCGCCTTGGCGAGGCCGGTGCGGGCGTAGGACACGATGACGGCTTCACGCATGGCGTTGTCTTCCCCTTGGGCGTTGTCTCAAACACTCGTTCGAATGGTGCGGCGCACCCTAGGCGAACCCTGCCGCAAGGAAAAGATCACGCGCGCGTCAACCTGGGGCGGGGCGCTCGCGGAACGACGAGGTCGTCATTCCGCTTGACGTTCACGTCACCCGGCGGGACCATTCCTGAACAACGATAATCAGGGATGGAAGCCATGGCCGAGCGCGCCTTCGACATCGTCATTCGCGGCGGGACGGTCGTTGACGGGAGCGGCGGGGCGCCCTTCGTGGCCGACGTCGGGATCAGGAGCGGGCTGATCGCCGCGGTCGGCCCCGGCCTGGCGGCGGGCGCCGAGGAGATCGACGCGACCGGCAAGCTGGTCACCCCTGGCTTCGTCGACATCCACACTCACTACGACGGCCAGGCGACCTGGGACCAGCGCATGCAGCCCTCGTCCTGGCACGGGGTGACCACTGCGGTGATGGGCAACTGCGGCGTCGGCTTCGCGCCTTGCCGGCCGGAGGACCACGATCGCCTGATCCGGCTGATGGAAGGGGTCGAGGACATCCCCTTCCCGGTGCTGACCGAGGGTCTGCCATGGAACTGGGAGAGCTTCCCCGACTATCTCGACAGCCTCGACGGCCGGTCGTTCGACATCGACATCGGCGCTCAGCTGCCCCACGCGGCGCTGCGCGTCTACGTGATGGGCGAGCGGGGGGCGAACCGCGAGCCGGCGACGCGCGAGGACATCGCCCGCATGGCCGTGATCGCCAAGGCGGCGGTCGAAGCCGGAGCCCTGGGTTTCTCCACCTCCCGCACCCTCAACCACCGCGCCAGCGACGGCCAGCCGACCCCCACCCTGACCGCCGGCGAGGACGAGCTGGAGGGCATCGCCCTGGGTCTCAAGGCCGCCGGCAAGGGCGTGCTGCAGTTCGTCTCCGACTTCCAGCAGCCGGCCGAGGAGTTCGCCATGTTCCGGCGGCTGGTCGAGAAGAGCGGCCGCCCGCTGAGCTTCTCCCTGGCCCAGAGCCCCAAGGGGCCCGACAGCTGGAAAATCCTGCTCGCCGCGCTCGAACAGGCCAACGACGACGGCCTGCCGATGAAGGCCCAGGTCGCCGGTCGCCCGGTCGGGGTGCTGTTCGGACTGGAGCTGACGCTCAACCCGTTCAGCCAGCACGAGACCTACAAGGCCATCGCCCATCTGCCGCTGGCCGAGCGGGTCGAACAGCTTAAAGACCCGGCGGTCCGGGCCCGGCTTCTCAGCGAGGAGCTCGACCCCAAGGGCCCGTTCGCCGGCAGCGCCCTGCGGGCCTGGGACAACATGTTCCTGATGAGCGAGCAGCCCGACTATGAGCCGAAGCCCTCGGACACCATAAAGGACCTGGCCGCCGCGCGCGGCGTCTGGCCCGACGAGGTGGCCCTGGATCACATGCTGAGCAATGGCGGGCGGGGCATGCTCTACCACCCGTTCCTGAACTACGCGAACGGCTCGCTGGACCCCAGCTTCGCCATGCTCAGCCACCGCGACACGGTGCCGGGCCTCAGCGACGGCGGAGCCCACGTCGGCATGATCTGCGACGGCAGCTTCCCGACCAGCAACATCACCCACTGGACCCGCGACCGCACGCGGGGGCCGAAACTGGCGCTGGAGCAGATGATCCGCATGCAGACCCGCGACACCGCCGAGGCGGTCGGGCTGCTCGATCGCGGCCTCATCGAGGTTGGGCTTCGCGCCGACCTCAACGTCATCGACTACGACGGCCTGACCCTTCACGCCCCGGGCGTCGCCTACGACCTGCCGGCCGGCGGGCGCAGGCTGGTGCAGCGGGCGGACGGCTATGTCGCCACCGTCGTCGCGGGCCAGGTCACCTATCGCGACGGCGAGCCCACCGGCGCCCTGCCCGGACGGCTGGTGCGCGGGGCGCAGAGCGCGCCGATGCGGCTGGCGGCGGAGTAGGGTGCGTCCTTCGCGACGCTCGCAAGCTCGCTCCTCAGGATGACGAGAGGGAGTGGGCTGCAACGGGGTTCGTCATGGTGAGGAGCCGGCCCTTGGGCCGGCGTCGCGAACCACGCAGCGCAGCTACTCCCCGAACCCCTCGCCGAGTTCCTCCACCGGATCCATCCGGATCAGCCGGCTGTCCTCGACGGCGGCCTGGCGGTGTTTGACGTGCTCGCGGTAGCCGGCGTCGGTGACCATCTCCAGAAAGGCGCCGGCGCTCGGGTAGAAGGCGATGAAGGCGATGTCCCAGCGCTCGTCGGTCGGGCCGGTCAGGACGACGTCCGGCCGCCCGGCCCAGATCTGCCGGCCGCCGACCCGCTTGAAGACTTCGGCGCTGTCGCGGCCATAGGCGCGATAGGCCTCGAGGCCGGTCAGGCCCTTGTCGTGGTTGGGGTGGCCCTCCGGATAGTCGGCCAGCGGCCGCACCCGGACGAGGTTCAGCATATGGATGGGCTGGTCGCGGGGCAGCGCCTTGAAGGCGTCGAACTGCGGGCGGGTCGGGTCGATGGAGCCGGTCATCAGAGGACTGTGACTCAGTCGCCCCCTTCCTGTCATCCCGGCCTCGCCGCCATCCAGACGATGTGGCGCGCGCCGCGGCCGCGATGGGCGCGGACCATGGTTTCCTTCACCTCGAAGCCCGAGCGCTGCAGGCGGCCGGTGAAGGCGTGGTCCGGCGTCGAGGACCAGACGCCCAGCACGCCGCCCGGGCGCAGGGACTTCTTGGCCACCCCCAGACCACGCCCGTTATAGAGGCCGTTGTTGCCGGCGCGGCTCAGGCCCCTGGGGCCGTTGTCGACGTCGAGCAGGATGGCGTCCCAACTGCCCGGCGGGCTGTCGATCAGGTCGGCGACGTCGATGGTCCGCACCGTCGTGCGCGGATCGGTCAGGCTGTCGCCATAGAGGCCGGCCAGCGGTCCTTTCGCCCAGGCCAGCACCGCCGGGACCAGTTCGGCGACGACGATCTCGGCCTGCGGACCAAACGCCTCCAGCGCCGCGCGCAGGGTGAAGCCCATGCCCAGGCCGCCGATCAGCACCCGGGGCTTTGGCCGGTCGCCGATCCGCTCACGGGCCAGCCGGGCCAGCGCCTGTTCGGAATCGCTCAGCCGGCTGTTCATCAGCTCGATGCCGCCGGCCATGATCGAGAACTCGCCGCCGCGCTGCATCAGCTTCAGCTCGCCGCCGCCAGGCACGGTCGCCGTATCGAGATGGACCCAGGGGATCATGTCTTCACCAACTTCCTGACGCGCCGCCGCCGCCGAACGAGCCGCCGCCACCCGAGTATCCGCCGTCGGAGGGCGGTCCGCCACCGAACGATCCGCCATTCCAGTCTACAATTCCGCCGGATCGTCGCCGGATTTCGCCCGGTCGGTAGCCTCCAAGTCCAAGCAGGCTAGAGAAGCCGCCCCAGAGCATGGGTATGATGACCATGACGACCATGTAGACGACGAAGCTCAGCAAGGGTTTGATCCACCAGGGCCGATCATCCTTCGGCACTGTCCGAGCAGCGTCTTGGAGGGCGCTCTGCGCCTGGTCCTCGGGAAGGCTGAGCTGCTGGATGATGGCGTCTGACCCATGGATCACGCCGCCTTCCAGGTCGCCTTCCTTGAACTTCGGCAGGATGCGGGTCTCGATGATCATGCGGGAGAGGGCGTCGGTCAGAGACCCTTCAAGACCATAGCCGACCTCAATGCGGACCTTGCGTTCCCGGGGCGCGACGATCAGCAGGACGCCGTCGTTGCGCCCGGTCGAACCGATCCCCCAGTGACGACCCAGCCGGTAGCCGTACTCCTCGATCTCGTAGTCCTGCAGCGAGGGCAGGGTGGCAATGACCATCTGCCGTCCGGTAGTCGCCTCGAGGCTCTCGAGCTTCCCGGTCAGTGAGGTCTCGACGGGGGGCGAAAGAATGCCCGCTTCATCGACGACTCGCCGACCGTCGAGCGCCGGGAACGTCGGGGCCGCGAGAGCGATGACGGGAATCACGAGCAGGACGGCAAGCGCCGCCAGTGTCGCCGTGATGCATCGCAGACCGTCCCCGGTCTTCATGCGGTCAGTCTTTGCCCGGCGTCGGCAGGATGACCAGGCGGTCGGGCAGTTCGTTCGGGTTGTCGGCGCGGTGCGGAACGTGCTCGGCGAGGATCTCGCCGCAGCGCTTCACCGCCGCCTCGAAGCCGCCGGGGATGTCGCGGCGCTTGAGGCCGGCGATCAGCAGGTCGACCACCTCCTCCCAGACCACGTTCGGGGCGGCGCTGTAGATGCCCTCGTCGGCGATCACCTCGGCCCGGTGCTCGGCCAGCGAGGCGAACAGCAGGATGCCGGTCCGCTCGCGGGTGGCGTGCAGGCCGTGGCCGAGGAACTGCTGCATGGCGGCGCGGTGCACCCGCTCGGCCTTCAGCGAGGCGGGCGTCAGGGCCCGGCGGATCGGCGGGATCGAGACGACCAGCGCGGCGAGCACGAAGACCGCCGCCTGCAGCGCGACATAGATGGCCAGGGCCGTGAAGATGGTCTGGCCGGTCGGCGCATGGCCGGTGGTCCAGCCGCCGAACATCCCGACCAGCATCTGGGGCTCGAAGCCGAGCAGCAGCGCCAGGGCCGGCAGCACCAGCGCCGCGCCGGCCGCCCAGGCCAGCGGCGTCTCGCGATAGTCGGACACGGACGGGGCCAGCACGCAGTAGATCTCGCCGGCCGTGGTCGTCTCGGCCGCCGCGACGGCGCCGGCGATCCGCTGGTGGTCCTGTTCGGTCAACTTCATGGCCATCTCACCAGCCTCCCGAGGCGCCGCCGCCCCCGAACGATCCGCCGCCGCCGGAGAAACCGCCGCCGCCGAAGCCGCCGCCTCCGGACCAGCCGCCGCGACCGCCGCCGCCGAGGATGTTGCCGATGATGGCGCCGGCGATCATCGGCGCGAGGTCGTTGTCGTCACGATAGCGTCGACGACGGCGTCGCCCGCCGCCGCCTCCGCCGCCCATCAGCATCAGCATCAGGATCACGAATCCGACCGCGAGGATGACGAGCATGGCCTTGGGGGGGGCTTCGCGCTGCGGCTTGGCCGAGGCCTTGGCCACCTGGGCCTTGGCCGCCTCGTCGGGCAGGCTCAGCTGCTGGATCAGAGCGTCGGCCCCGGCGACCACGCCGCCCTCCATGTCCCCCGCCTTGAAGCGCGGGATGATGGCGGACTGGATGATCACGCTGGACAGCGCGTCGGTCAGCACGGGCTCGAGGCCGTACCCGACCTCGATGCGCACCTTCTTCTCGTTGGGTGCGACGAGCAGGATGACGCCGTCGTCGGTCTTCTCGCCGCCGAGCTTCCAGGTCCGGCCGAGCTGGTAGCCATACTCCTCGATCTCGTAGCCTTGCAGCGACGGGAGGGTGGCCACGACCAGCTGGCGGCCGGTCGCGGTTTCGAGCCCCTCGAGTTTCTGGGTCAGCGCCGCTTCCGTCGCCGGCGACAGCAGGTTCGCGTCGTCGACGACCCGGCCCGTGAGCTTCGGAAAGGTCGGCGCGGCGAGCGCCGGCAGGGCGAAGAGGGCGAGGAAAACAGCAGCCAGACCCCAGCTCCGAGTGTTCCCGCGCAGGCGGGAACCCAAGCTGCGAGTCGGCTTGGACCCCCGCCTTCGCGGGGGCGCTCGGAAGAGGGTCACGACCTTACTGCTTCGCCGGAACGGGCGCCGGCGTCGCGGCCGGAGCGGCGGCGGGCGGGGCGCTGAAGTCCACAGATGGCGCGGTCTGCGCCGAGGCGGCGGCCTGGAACAGCTGGGCCGGCTTCTGGCCGCTGTACAGCGTCTTGGCCCAGATCACCTGCGGGAAGGTGCGCAGGGTGGTGTTGTACTGCTGGGCGGCCTCGTTGTAGTCGCGGCGCGAGATGGCGATCCGGTTCTCGGTGCCTTCCAGCTGGCTCTGCAGGGCCATGAAGTTCTGGTTCGACTTCAGGTCCGGGTAGTTCTCCTGGATCATCATCAGGCGGCCAAGCACGCCCGAAAGCTTGTCCTGAGACTGCTGGAACTGCTGAAACTGGGCCGGATTGGTGATCGTCGAGGCGTCGACGCGCACCTGGGTCGCGGAAGCCCGCGCCTCGGTGACGGCGGTCAGGACGTCCTTCTCCTGGGCGGCGTAGCCCTTCACCGTGTTGACCAGATTGGGGATCAGGTCGGAGCGGCGCTGGTACTGGTTCTGCACCTCGGCCCACTTGGCCTTCACGTTCTCGTCCTGGGTCGGAATCGTGTTCACGCCGCAGGCGGACAGCAGCGCGGCGACGGCCAGCGCCGGCGCCAGTCGGAGGATGCGGGAGATCGCGTTCATGGATGGCCCCTGGAAGCGGCCCCCGATGGACCGCGACCGCAGATATGGCCCCGGGCGGCGCGGCGGTGAAGGACTCACCGTCCGATTTTTCGAACGATGGTTTGAGAGGGCAGTCTCCCTCCCCGCCTGGGGAGGGAGGGTGTCCCTACATCCCCAGCTCTCGGTCGTTCTTGCCGGCGGCGCGACCGGCGGCCCACTCTTCTTCCAGCGCCTTGAACTCCTGACGCTTCGGTCCGAGGTAGCCGAACAGGAAGGCGGCGACCTTGCGCATCTGGATTTCCTCGCTGCCCTCGGTGATCCGGTAGCGGCGGTGGTGGCGGTAGATGTGCTCGAAAGCCTTGTGGCGGCTGTAGCCGATTCCGCCGTGCACCTGCATGGCCCGGTCGGCCGCCTCGCAGCACAGGCGGTTGCCCCAGTAGTTGCAGATCGAGACCTTGTCCGAGATCTCCTTCTCGATGGTCTTGTGGTCCATCGTGTCCATCTGCCAGGCGGTCTGGCGGATCAGAAGGCGCAGCATCTCGCACTGGGCGTGCAGTTCCACGAGCGGGAACTGGATCGCCTGGTTGTCGGAGAGCGCCTTGCCGAACGGCTTGCGCATCCGCGCGTACTTGACGCTTTCGTTGATGCAGTAGACCGCCGCGCCCAACGAGCTGGCGGCCTGGCGGATGCGGTTCTGGTGCACGAACGACTGACCCAGGCCCAGGCCGCGATCGACCACGCCCCAGTAGCTGTCCTCGGGGATCCAGCAGTCGAACGAGATGCGCGGGTGGTCGGTGGGCATGTTGAAGGTCCACATCCACTCCTCGATCTTGATGTGCTCGCGGGGGACGATGAAGCAGGTGATGCCGAGCGCGTCGCCGTCCTTGCCGCTGGTGCGGGCGAAGACCATGACGTGGGTGACCACATGCATGCCCGTGGTCCACATCTTCTCACCCTTGATGCGCCAGCCGGGCTTGCCATCCTTCTCTTCGCGGACCCCCGTGGTCTCCATGAAGGTGGCGTCGGAGCCGTGGTTGGGCTCGGTCAGGCCGAAGGCGGCGCGCATCGTGCCGTTCAGCAGGGCCTCGCCGTCGCGCTCGACCTGCTCCGGCGTGGCGAACTCCTTGAACATCAGCACGAAGGGGTTGTTGCCGACGATCGAGTGTTCGTTCTGCAGGTCGTTGAACAGCCCAAGGCCCTTGCTCGCCAGGTGCTCGCGGATCACGGCCATCGACAGCTGGCTGCCGCCCTTGCCGCCCATCTCCTTGGGCCAGGCGTATCGGTAGTGGCCGGCGTCGTCGGCCAGCTTGCGGGCCTTCGCCAGCAGCTCTTCCCACTCATGGCGCGGCAGGCCGTCGTTGTCCCAGTCAGTGCGGGCGTGCTCGCGCCGGTGATCGAAGAACCGGTCGTTGTCATCCTGCGCCTGCAGCGGCTTGATCTTGTCCTCAATGAACTGGTCGAGCTCGGCGAGGTAGTCGACGAGGTCCTTAGGCAGGGCGAAGTCCATGGCGCGCTTCCCGTTCGAATTTTCTGGTTGGCGTCCAATATGCGCCACCTTACGTGCGCGGCAACCGTGACCCGACGTAAGGCCCCGCTCTGGAAGCCTTGGCGCGACAAGGGCTTGTTGCGAACCCCGCGCAAAAAATCTGAACACTGTGAAGATAGCGCTTGCGCCGCCAATCTGATCGCTGATATCTAAGCAGCGTCAAGTTCGCCCCCTGGGCGCTGGTGGGGATACCGGCGACCTGACAGTCGGGGGCGGAGGCGACGCCAGTACCGATCCGAGACCCAGAATTCCACCCCGAACCTACGCCGGAGAGCGCATCATGAAACTCCGTATGCTGGCGGCCGCCGCCATCGTGTCCCTGTCCTTCGCGGGCGTCGCCCAGGCCGACGTCAAGGCCGTCGCGACCGCCACCCTGAAGGCCCCTGTCGCCGCCAAGACCAAGGTCGTCGTCGCGGGCGCCGTCTACAACTGCGAAGGCACCACCTGCGTGTCGCTGGCCGCCCCGTCGCGCGCCGTGACCCTGGCCGGCTGCAAGGCCCTGGTGAAGAAGGTCGGCGAACTGACCGCCTTCTCCAACGCCATGCGCGCCATCGAGGGCGAAGACCTCGCGACCTGCAACGCCGCCGCTTCTTAAGCGACCGCGCCACGACCCGACTATCCCGGACGCGTACCGGTCCGGTGTTTCCTCGAGCAACTCGCCAATTGCGCAAGGGCGGCGGTCAACGAACCGTCGCCCTTTTCTTTTGTCCGCGGAACGCCCTATGGAGCGCGCCATGAACGACTCCCTCTCCTTGGCCGGCGTGCTGCAGGCGGCCCTGGCCGACGCGGCCGGCGGCGACGGCCGCCCCGTGGCGCCCGTGTCCTTCACGCTCGACTACGGGGTCGAGGGCGATCCCGCTCACGCCGAGGTGTCGGCCCGCGTCGACCGCGCCACGCGCAGCCTCGTCTTCGTCCATGGCGAGGCCGTGTTCGCCGATGGCCGTCGCGCCGCCAGCGCCTCTGGCGTCTTCCGTGTGCGGGGGACGTAGGGGAAGCCTCCCAAGGACGGTTCACGCGCCGTTGCGATGCAGCAGAACGCATGCTATCAGGCGCGCGGCTTAGGGCCGGTGGACTTCCATGGCCCGCTGGCACATGTGCTTTTCCAAGCACTTTCAAGACTTTAGCGCCGCGCCGGGGACGAGCTTCCGGGACGCGGCGCGCGACGCACCGGACGGTTGGATTCAAGTGGCTGACGACATCAGGGTGACGGACGTGGGTCAGCGCTACGCGCGGGCCCTTTTCGAGCTGGCCGAGGAGGCCAAGGCGACCGCGGCCGTCGAGCGCGATCTGCTGGCGCTCAAGGCGATGGCGGCCGACAGCAAGGACCTTCGCGTTCTGCTGGCGTCACCGTCCTTCTCCGCCGAGGACAAGGCCGCGGGTCTGGCCGGCATCGCCGCGAAGGCGAAGTTCCACGCCATCACCCGCAAGTTCCTAGGTCTGCTGTCGGCGAACCGCCGCGCTGACGCCCTGGTGCAGGTCATCGACTGCTTCCGCAAAATCTCCGCCGAGCAGCGCGGCGTGGTCTCGGCCGAGATCGTCACCGCCCTGCCGCTGAGCGCCGCCCAGGCCAAGGGCGTCGCCTCCGCGCTGCGCGCCGCGCTCGGCAAGGACCCCGAAATCTCGACCCGCGTCGATCCCGCCCTCCTCGGCGGCATCAAGGTGCGCGTCGGTTCCCGCCTGTTCGATGCTTCGCTGAAGTCGAAGCTCGACTCCCTGAAATTCGCCCTCAAGAGAGCGTAGAGACCATGGACATCCGCGCCGCCGAAATTTCGGCCATCCTCAAGTCGCAGATCGCCGGCTTCGGCGAAGAAGCCGACGTTTCCGACGTCGGCTCCGTCCTCAGCGTCGGCGACGGCATCGCCCGCGTCTACGGCCTCGACAACGTCCAGGCGGGCGAAATGGTCGAGTTCCCGAAGGCCGGGGTGAAGGGCATGGCCCTGAACCTCGAGCGCGACAACGTCGGCATCGTTATCTTCGGTGAAGACCGCGCCATCTCGGAAGGCGATGAAGTCCGCCGCCTCGGCGAGATCGTGGACGTGCCGGTCGGCAAGGGCCTGCTGGGCCGGGTCGTGAATCCGCTGGGCGAGCCGATCGACGGCAAGGGCCCGATCAAGGGCGCCGCCGAGCGCCGCCGCGTCGACGTGAAGGCGCCGGGCATCATCCCGCGGAAGTCGGTGCACGAGCCCGTGCAGACCGGCCTGAAGGCCATCGACACCCTGATCCCGATCGGCCGCGGCCAGCG
>CALALX010000119.1 GCA_937925635.1 uncultured Caulobacter sp. | reverse complement strand
GAAAACGCCCTCGTGACCCGGCACCCGGCTCACCGGCAGGCCGTGGATGTCGCGGGAGGGCAGCGTCTCCGCCACCCGCGCCAGCCGGACCAGGTCGCCGCCGCGCGACGCCAGACGGAACCAGGGGACGCCCGGGAGATCGCCTCGGTCCCACACCTCCGCCCAGTCCAGCACGTCCCGCTCGTCCTGGATCACGGCGCCGGCCGAGACGGTCAGCTCGCGGGCGACGCGGATCTTCAGGCCGCCGGACTCGACCTCGATCTCGGTCAAGCCGGTGTCCTTCAGGATGTCGGCCAGTTTGCGCACCACCTTGGTGTCGATGGGCTGGGCTTCCACGGACTCGGGAGCGGCCTTGGGCGTGGTCATGAAGCGTCTACCTTAGGGTTTTCAGGTCAGGCCGAGGCGCGTTGGGCGCCGATCAGGCCGGCGGCGGCTTCCACCGCCAGTTCGTAGCTTGCGGCCCCGAAGCCCGAAACGACTCCGGTGGCGGCCAGTGAAACAAACGTCTCCCGGCGGAACGCCTCGCGCGCCGCCGGGTTCGACAGGTGACATTCGACGATCGGTATAGCGAGAGTCTTCAGCGCGTCGAGCAGGGCCACGGAGGTGTGACCATAGCCCGCCGGGTTGATGATCAGCGCGGACGCTTCCGTCCGGGCCTCCTGGACCCAGTCGATCAGCTGTCCTTCGTGGTTGGACTGCCGGAACACGATCGCATGGCCCAGCGCCGCAGCGCGGGCTTCGCACCGCGCCTGGACGTCGGCCAGCGTATCGCGTCCATAGATTTCCGGCTCGCGGGTCCCCAACAGGTTGAGGTTCGGCCCGCTCAGCACATGGATGGGTTTGCCCATTCGGCCCCGCCGTCGTTTCGGCGGCCCTTGTATCTTCCGTTGGCCGGGGTCACAAGCGCGGGACCATGCGCATCTTCGTCAATGGCGAAACCCGGGACGTCGAGAACGCCCCCACCGTGGCCGATCTGGTCGCGGCCCTGGGGCTCGAAACCCGCAAGGTGGCGGTCGAACGCAACCTCGAGATCGTGCCCAGGAGCCTCCACGCGGCGACGCCGGTGCTGGAGGGCGATCGCTTCGAGATCGTGACCTTCATCGGGGGCGGATAGGCGCCGCCCGGGTCTTCGATTGGGTTCGCCGGATCGCGTCGGCGCGTGCTAGGGTGCGGTTCGCTCCAAGGAGCCTTGCCGGCGCTCGCCGCCGTCCTGCCCGACTTGCGCTCCGCGCCGCGGAGCTTCGGGGCGAAAGGTCCAGACGATGACCCGCACTCCCGCCAGCGCCGCGCGGCGTAACCCCGTGGCCGAGTTCCGCTCGGCGATCGCCGAGGCCGAGGGCCGCGGCGTCAAGCGCGCAAGCATGCTGCTCAAGCTCACCCACAGCGACGCGTCGCTGCTGAAACGCAGCCACGACGTCGCCGACGATGAGATCAGCTTCGAGAGCGGAATGACCTTCCTGGGCGTGCGTGTCGAAACCGGCGCCGTCACGGTCAGCGCCCTGACCGCGGACTAGGTCAGAACCGCCGCCGGGCCTGACGCCTCAAGGCGTCGATGGTCGAGGCGGCCAGCATGCCGTTGCGCCAGGCGCCTTCGCGGTCGGGCGCCTCGCCGCTGGCGGCCACCCGGGCCTCCAGGTCGGTGATGGCCCAGGTCCAGCCCTCCCGCGCCGGCTGCACGATCACCGCGTAACCACCGCCCTGTCCGTCCCGCATCGGCGTCCTCCTAGTCGTTGGAGGCAGGATCGCGCGGGGCGGGCCAGCGGTAATGCGCGCGACGTGAAGATGTGGTGCAGGGGATGCGTCCTTCGACACGGCCCTGCGGGCCTGCTCAGGATGACGTGGTCAGAGTCGCTTCAATAGACGTCATGGTGAGCAGCGCCGAAGGCGCGTGTCGACCCACGCGGTGCCTCACCCCTCCACCGCCACCGGCAGGGTCACCACGAACCGCGCGCCCTTCGCCGCCGTCTCGCAGCGGATCTCGCCGTGGCTGGCGGCCAGCAGGGAGCGGGCGATGGCCAGTCCCAGGCCGGTGCCGCCCTGGGCGCGGCGGCTGGTGAAGAAGGGCTCGAACAGCCGCTCGCGGTCGTGCTCGGCGACGCCGGGGCCGTCGTCGGTCACCGCCAGCACCACCCGGCCGTCGTGCACGGCGGCGGAGATGGCCACGGCGGAGGCTCCGGCCTGGCGGCTGTTCTCGACCAGCACCGTCAACACCGTCTCGATGGTCGCCTCCGGCGTGGCCGCGGGGGGCAGCGGCTCGGGCAGGTCCAGCGTCACGGCCAATCCCCGGCCGCCCTGGGCGTCGGCGACTCGGCGGGCCGAGGGCGCGACCGCCACCGCCACGCCCGCTTCCGGCCGCGCCATGTCGGCGCGGGCCAGGTCAAGCAGGCGGGTGACCAGCTGGTTCAGCCGGCCGCTGTCGGCGGCGATGTTGGCCAGGAAGCGCTGGCGCTCCTCGCGGCTCATGGTCTCGCCGTGGTCCTGCAGCAGCTCGACGGCCCCGCCGATGCCGGCCAGCGGCGTCTTGAACTCGTGGCTGACGGCGGCGGCGAAGTCGCGCAGGTACCGGGAGCGGCGGGCGATGGCCTGGGCCATGGCGCTGAAGTCCTCGTAGAGCCGGCGAATCTCCACGGCGGCGGTGCGCGGCGTCTCGGGCACGTCGCCGGCCCCCTCCGCCACCTCGCGCGAGGCGCGGCTCAGCCGCTCGATCGGCCGGGTGATGCCGCGCGACACCAGTCCCGACAGCACCACCAGGATGGCGACGATGCCGGCCAGGCCGAGGAGGAACTTGCCGCGGTCCTCGTAGAGGCCTCTGAACAGGGCCCGCGGCGAACGCGACAGCAGCAGCACGCCCACGACCCTGTCGTTGACGACGATCGGCCGGGCGTGGTGCAGGCGGATGCCGGAGGCGCGGCTCAGCCACTCGAAGTCATAGCGTTTGCGGTAGTCGGACAGCCGCCGCATCACCGTCAGGGGCTTGCCGGCCAGCGCCGAGCGCACCTCGCGCAGGTCGGCGAGGCTGCGGCCCTCGCCCAGGCCGGAGACCACGCGACCGCCGCGGTCGAGGACCACGACGGAGGCGAGGGTGGTGCGGCTGGTGTCATCGATGATCGGCTGCAGCGCGGGCAGCACGGCCAGGGCGTCGGGATCGGCCGGCCGGGGGGTGAACTTCGCCCTGGGCCGCGAGGGCAGTACGGGTGAGCCGGAGAGGTCGATGCCGGTGCTCTCCGGCCGGTAATAGCCGGGCGCGGTCTTGTCCGGCGGGTGTCGGCGGGGCGCGGCGCCGGGCCACAGGGCCGAGGCGGCCGCCGACAGGGCCGCCCCCTGGCTGACCAGCTCGACCTCGGTCTGGCGCACCAGGGTGTTCTCGTAGACCCGTAGCAGCACCATGCCGGCGATCGGCATGGCGGCCACGACGAGGAGCACGATCAGCAGGATGGTGCGCAGCCGCATCGGCGGCCAGACGCGCTTGATGACGTCCTTGAGCCGCTCGATCACGCCCGCGCGCCGGTGCAGGCCCCGAGGCGATAGCCGACGCCGGCCCGGGTCTCGATGACGTCATGCCCGCCCAGCGCCGTGAACTTGCCGCGCAGGTTGCGGACGTGGCTGTCGATGGTGCGGTCGGTGATGGCGAACCCGGGGCCGTGCAGACGGTCGATGATGGCGTCGCGGGTGAAGACCTTGGCCGGGGCGGCGGCGAGGGTCTTGAGGATGCCGAACTCGGTGACGGTCAGGGCGGCTTCCTTGTCGTCCCAGAGGGCGTTCCAGCCATCGAGGTTCAGGGTCAGGCGGCCTCTGACGATGGGGGCCAGGGGGGCCTCGGCGTCGTCGGCGCGGGCCGCGCCGGCGCGGCGCAGGATCGCCTGGACGCGGGCGGTCACCTCGCGCGGGCTGAAGGGCTTGACCACATAGTCGTCGGCGCCGAGCTCGATGCCCAGCACCCGGTCGATCTCGTCGTCGCGGGAGCTGAGGAACAGGATCGGCAGGTCGCCCTGCGCCCGGAGCCGGCGGCAGACCTCCAGCCCGTCGAGCCGGGGCATGTTGATGTCGAGCACCACCAGGTCCGGCTTCTGCTGTGCGACCGCCGCCAGCGCCGCCTCGCCGTCCTCGGCCTCGCGCGTGGCCAGCCCGGCCTTGGCCAGCGCGAAGGCCAGCAACTGGCGGATGTGCGGGTCGTCGTCGACGATCAGGATCGAGCGTTGCATGGCAGGCATCATCGGCCCGTGGCTCACAGGGTCAACGGGGGAGGGGTGCAGGGGCCGGATCGCTGTTGTGCAGATTCGGTGCAGACCCATGCCGCACCTTCCCGCCTCGCGAGTCCCGGCGTAAACCGGCCCCATGAACGCCCCCGTGATCGACACCGCCTCGGCCGCCGACAGCTGGACCGTCGCCGGCCGCACCTTCACCTCGCGCCTGATCGTCGGCACGGGGAAGTACAAGGACTACGCCACCAACGCCGCCGCCGCCGAGGCGGCCGGGGCCGAGATCGTCACCGTGGCGGTGCGGCGGGTGAACATCTCCGACCCGAACCAGCCGCTGCTGATGGACTATGTGAAGCCCGACCGCTTCACCTACCTGCCCAACACGGCGGGCTGCTTCACGGGCGAGGAGGCGGTGCGGACGCTGCGGCTGGCCCGCGAAGCTGGCGGCTGGTCGCTGGTCAAGCTGGAGGTCCTGAGCGATCCCAAGACCCTCTATCCGGACATGGAGGAGACCCTGCGCGCGCTGAAGCTGCTCGTCGCCGAGGGCTTCGACGTGATGGTCTACTGCACCGACGACATCGTCTATGCGCGCAAGCTGGAGGAGGCGGGCGCCGCCGCCATCATGCCGCTGGGCGCGCCGATCGGCTCGGGCCTGGGCATCCAGAACAAGGTCAACCTGCGGCTCATCGTCGAGCAGGCGAAGGTGCCGGTGCTGGTCGACGCCGGCGTCGGCACGGCGTCGGACGCGACCATCGGCATGGAACTGGGCTGCGACGGCATCCTGATGAACACTGCCATCGCCGAGGCGAAGGATCCGATCCGCATGGCCACGGCCATGAAGCACGCGGTCATCGCCGGGCGGGAAGCCTATCTGGCGGGTCGGATGCCGCGGCGGATGTACGCCGATCCGTCTTCGCCGCTGGCCGGGCTGATCTAAGCGGCGGACTCAAGCGCCCGGGCGACCGCGTCCGGCTCGCGGGCGATGACGGTCAGATAGGCCCGCGTCGCCGCATCAGGGACCTTGCGGCCCTGTTCCCAGTCGCGAAGCGTGCCGATGGGTATCCGGAAGCGTGCGGAGAACGCCTCCTGGGATAGCTTGAGCGCGCGACGGATGATGCGAACGCGCGGAGTCGAACGCATTCGCCGGGCCTCATCCTCGGTCAGGGGCTTCGCATCCGGGTCGTCGCGCGCCGCCGCTTCTATGCCTTCATCTGTCCATTCGGCGGGATGAAACCGGCCCTCCGCAGTCTGGCTACCGGTCCTGGTCATGATAGAGCCGCCTTTCCTGCGCCGTCGCGAACCGTGCGGATATAATCCGTACCCTCTCTTCCCGCTCTGTCCAGGCGACCTATAGCAGCGCCCCGTCGACGAGGGCGATGGTCACAAATCGATCCTCCCGATAGGTCATTCGATCGTCCAGCTTTTCGAACGCGAACGGATCATCGAAGGTCCGGCGGGCAGTGGAGAACGACACCCCTGCCGCGCCAGATTGGCTGCGGCCTTGGCGTCATCCCATTCGAAGGCGTCATCGCGCATGGTACGGCTAAGCCGTAGCCCTATCAAGACCCATAAACACGGTATAGTGGAGTTCGAGGTCTGTCGCCTCCATCAAGGCGAGCGACGTCGCTGACCGGGCTGCGCGGCACTACGGAGTTCCGAGCCGGCCCGGTAGGCCGGGCGTCGGCCCGTCTACGTCGTCTTGTTCACGCGCCGCAGCTCGGCGGCGATGGCGGCCTTCAGCGAGTCC
Source organism: uncultured Caulobacter sp. (assembly GCA_937925635.1). Classification (GTDB taxonomy): domain Bacteria; phylum Pseudomonadota; class Alphaproteobacteria; order Caulobacterales; family Caulobacteraceae; genus Caulobacter. The sequence continues at coordinate 25,909 of CALALX010000119.1, read as the reverse complement.
GGATCGGCGCCGTGGACGACGTTGGCCCCGACCACGAAGGCCGGGGTGCCGTCGATGCCCATCTCGCCGGCCAGCGCCTGGACGTCGCGCAGGTAGACCTTGCGGGCCGGGTCGGCCTGGGCGGCGCGCGCGGCGGCCGGGCTGACGCCGTTGGCGGTGAGGATGCGGTCGACGCCCTGGTCGGTCAGCGGCTTGGCGGCCATGAAGGCCCCGTGGATGGCGGCGAACTGCTGCGGCGTCCGGGCCAGGGACGCGCCGGCGGCGGCGTACTCGCTGGCCTCGCCGAAGATCACCATATCCTTGAACACGAACCGCACGTTCGGCTGCCGGCGCGCCATGTCGAGGATCTCCGGCGCGATCACCTTGCAGTAGCCGCAGTTGTAGTCGAAGAACTGAACGACGGTGATCTCGCCGTCCGGATTGAGCACGTGGTCGCGGCGGTCCCGCTCCAGCTTGTTCCGGTTCTTGCCGATCGAAGCCTTGGCCTTCTCGGCGCGTTCGGCGCGCTGCTTGACCTCAAGCGCCTGAGACATCTCCACCAGCAGCTCGGGATGCTCGAGCAGGTAGGCGCGCACCTTGGCGCCGAATTCGGGTTCCACCTTGGGCTGGCCGCAGCCGGCGAGCGCCAGGGCGAGGGCGCCGATGATCAGGGTACGCATGTCGTGGTGATTCCTGTGGACGTCAGCTGCCGTCGGATTCCCGCGACAGGGCGCGGATGTCCTGGTCGGTGGGATCGGACGCCATGACGATGTCGGTGGCGCGCACCCAGTCGGTGCTTTTGCGGTCGAGCAGCTGGCGGGCGCGGATGGCGAAGGCGCGCGACTCCCCGAGCGCGCCATAGGCGTAGTACTGTTCGGCCGTCGCCAGGCGGGCCAGGCCCTCGTCGCCGCGGCGGTCGTAGGCCACGGCCAGCAGGCGCCAGGCCTCGGGATTGTCCGGTTCCAGCACCGTGACCCGCTTGAGCTCGGCGATGCCCTCGTCACGCTTCTGAGCGTCGTCGAGATTGATCAGGGTCTGACCGAGGTTGACCCGCAGAAGGGTGGCGTCGGGTTTCAGCTCGACCGACCGGCGCTGCGGCGCCTCGGCCTCGGGAATGCGGCCGTACTCGAACAGGATCTGGCCCTTCAGCTCCCACAGATAGGGATTGTCCGGATGTTCGGCCAGCAGCCCGTCGAGCACCTTCAACGCCCGGTCGGGGTCCTTGGACTGGAAGTAGGCGATCGACCGCGCGTAGCGGGCGGGGAAGCCCGTGTCGGTTTCCTTGTACTTCACCAGCGAGGCGGCCGGGTTCATGAAGCCGTCGATCTTGGCCTTCATGATCTCGAATTCGGCGATCGACTCCGGCGAATCGACCGAGGCGTAGTGCGGCTGCACGAGCACCCTTGAGCGCAGAAGCTCGATCCGTTGCGAGGACAGCGGGTGGCTGCGGAAATAGGGATACCGCCGCGCCTCGGTGAACACCTCCTGGTAGCGGAAGCGGTCGAAGAACTCGACCAGCCCGCGCGACGACTGGCCCGTCTTTTCGAGGAAGCCGATGGCGGCCTGGTCTGCGCGGCCTTCCTGCTCGCGGCTGTATCCGAGCGCGCCGAGCGTGCCCATCTGGCCGGAACTGGCCAGGACCAGGGCGCCGGCGTCCGGCGCGCCGGCCATGATCGCCAGCAGGCCGAGGCCCATGGTCAGCAGCATCGGCTTGAGGCCGGCGCGCGTCAGTTCGCCCGATCGGATCGGGTGGCCGCCCGCGATATGGCCCGTCTCGTGGGCGATGACGCCGTTGAGCTCGTTGGGATTGGCGGCCTCAAGGATGAGGCCGGTGTTCAGCCCCATCTGCTGGCCCTGGGTCGCGAAGGCGTTCAGCGAGCTGTCCCCGACCAGCAGGATGCGGACATCCTTCGGGTTCAGTCCCGCCGCCGCCAGGATCGGGTCGGCCTGCCGGTGCAGGATCTCTTCGATCTCGGTGTCGCGCAGCAGGGTGGGCGCCCGCCCGCCCGACTGGGCCCAGGACTGGGCCAGCGGGGTCAGGGTTACGGCCGCGAGGGCCAGGCCGCCGATGACGGCCCGGTGCGCTCGCAACTTCGTCCGGCTTGAGGTCATGCCTCTACAACGCTCCGGTTCGCGCCCCCGCGCTTCACCTAAAGTGTAGTCGTCGATCAGCCTCGGCGCCACCAGCCGCGCTTGGGCTTTTCGGGCGGCGCGGTGATTTCGTTCGGATCAGGCTCCGCCGGCGCCGCCACGACGACCGGTTGTGGCTCGACCACAGGCTCGGGCGTCGGTTCGACGGCGGCTTCGACGACGACCGGCGCGGGTTCGGCGACGCTCTCGGCGACCGCGGCCTCGGCCGGCGACGACTCGACCTCTTCGGCTTCCGCTTCGGCCTTGGCGGCCTTTGGCTTGCGGGCGCGGCGCGGCTTCTTGGCCGGCGCCTCGTCGATCGGCGGCAGCTCGACCCAGACCTCGTCGGCGGGCAGGTCGCTGGTCAGAGCCTCCTGCACCACGGCGTCGGCCTCGATGATGGCCTCGGCCTCGGCGGCGACGACGTCGGCTTCGACCTCGACGGGCGTTTCCGGCGCGCGGTCCCGGCCCCGACCGCGTCCGCGGCCCCGACCGCGTCCGCCGGCGCGGGGTTGGTCCTCGGCGGTCGCGACGACCGGGGCTTCGACACGCTCGGCGCGGGGCGGCTGGGCCGCCGCGCCGCCCTCGACCAGGGTCGCCGGGTCATGCCAGACGAAGGGATCGTCGCCGAACGGCACCCGCGGGCGCGTCCAGGAGAAGCCGTCCTGCGGGCGGGAGTCGTCGCGCATGCGGCGACCGCCGCGGCGGCCCCGGCGACGACGGCGCTGGGCGCTATCGTCGTCGGACTCGCCCTCGACATCGCCATCGCGGGCCTCGCGCGGCGCGGCGGACTCGCCGGCCTCCGCCTCGTCACGACGCCCGCCGCGGCGGCGGCGACGACGCCCGCGACCGCGGCGATCGCCGTTGTCGTCACGCCCCTCGACCGCGCCGTCCTCGTCCTCGTCCTCGGCTCCGGCGTCGTCCTCTTCGGCCTCTTCGCCTTCCTCTTCCTCGTCCTCGTCCTCGACCTCGTCGACGAAGTCGTCCTCGTCATCGGCGTCGTAGACCGGGGTCGACGGCGCAACATAGGCCTCGGGCGCGTGGAGCGAATGTTCGCCGCTGGCGGTGCGCTCGATCTCGTGGTCGGCCTGGCCGAGCGTCTCGTCGATCAGCACCGTCACGAACAGGTGGTGCGTCTGGTGCACCCGCGTCAGGTAGGCGCGCTTTTCGTTGAGGATGTAGAGGCCGACGGCCGGCGACACCTTCAGAGTCACCTCGCCGCCTCCCTGCAGCGCCTCCAGCTCGACCGCGCGCAGCGCGGCCAGCGCCGCCGACTCGGTGGAGCGCACGCGGCCGGTGCCCTGGCAGTGTTCACAGACGTGGGTGGTGCCCTCCAGCACGCCGGAGCGGCGGCGCTGGCGGCTGATCTCCATCAGGCCGAAGCCGCTGATCTTGCCCATCTGGATGCGGGCGCGGTCGTCCTTGAGGGCGTCCTTCAGCTTCTTCTCGACGGCCCGGTTGTTCTTCGACTCGTCCATGTCGATGAAGTCGATGACGATCAGGCCGGCCAGGTCGCGCAGGCGCAGCTGGCGGGCGGCTTCCTCGGCCGCTTCCAGATTGGTCTTCAGCGCCGTGGCCTCGATATTCCGCTCCTTGGTCGAGCGGCCGGAGTTGACGTCGATGGCGACCAGCGCCTCGGTCTGGTTGATGACCAGATAGCCGCCGGACTTCAGCGGCACGGTCGGGGTGTAGATCTGCGACAGGTGCCCCTCGACCTTGTGGGCCACGAACAGCGGCGTCGCCTCGCGGTAGGCCTGGACCTTCTTGGCCTGGGACGGCATCAGCATGCGCATGAAGTCGCGCGCGTCCTTGTAGCCGCGCTCGCCCTCGACCCAGACCCCGTCGATGTCCTTGTCGAACAGGTCGCGGATGGCGCGTTTGACGAGGTCTTCCTCCTCGTAGATCAGCGCCGGCGCGATCGAGTGCAGGGTGGTCTCGCGGATGTTCTCCCAGGCGCGCAGCAGGTAGTCATAGTCGCGCTTGATCTCGGTCTTGGTCCGCTTGGCGCCGGCCGTGCGAACGATCAGGCCCATGCCCTGCGGCACGTCCAGGCTCTGGACGATGGACTTCAGCTTCTTGCGGTCGGTCGCCGTGGTGATCTTGCGGCTGATGCCGCCGCCCCGGGCGGTGTTGGGCATCAGGACGCCGTAGCGGCCGGCCAGGGACAGGTAGGTGGTCAGGGCCGCGCCCTTGTTGCCGCGCTCTTCCTTGACGACCTGGACCAGCATGATCTGCCGCCGGCGGATCACTTCCTGGATCTTGTAGCTCTTCATCAGCCGGCGGCGGCGGCGCGCCAGCTCTTCCTCCATGACGTCGTCCTCGTCCTCGGAGGCGGCGCCGGTCTCGTCCTCTTCCTCGTCGCCCTCGGCGGCGGCCTTCGGCCGGCCGCGGGCGACGGGCTCGTCATCCTCCTCGGCCTGGGCGCGGAGCAGCGCTTCGCGGTCGGCGAGGGGGATCTGATAGTAGTCGGGGTGGATTTCGTTGAAGGCCAGGAAGCCGTGGCGGTTGCCGCCATACTCCACGAACGCGGCCTGGAGGCTCGGCTCCACCCGCGTCACCTTGGCGAGATAGATGTTTCCGCGAAGCTGTTTCTTGGACTGGCTTTCGAAGTCGAATTCTTCAACCCGGGTCCCGTCGACGACCACGACCCGGGTTTCTTCCGGGTGGGCCGCGTCGATAAGCATTTTCTTGGTCATGGATTGTGTCTCCCCGGCGCGCGGCAGGCGCGTAGCCCGGTCGCCGGTCTGTGGTGGAGGCGCGCTCCGCGCGGCCGTCCGACGCGTCGCAAGCGGCGATGCGAAGGGGCGAATGCCAGGCCGGGGCGTTTGCGCTGCCCATTGAGTTTCCCTGTCGCGCCAAGGGCGGCGCGGGATCGGATGGTGCGTCTTCGCCGGAGGGCGAGGGCCGGACGCGCGGCCTCTAACTTCTGTGCGCGGAGACTCCCGTCATCGCGGGGTCGGCGCGCGGCCGGACATTAGCCCCATCCGATGTGAAAAGGAAAGCGCAAGCGGTTCTTTCCGATGCCTTAACCAATTCGATACGCCGGGCGGGCGATGCTGCCCTCCAAATCGCGAAGCGGTGTGAGTTGGGGCTGTAGAATGCGGGCGTTGCGGGCCGGTGGGATTCTGACGGGATGGAGGGGCGTTGTCGCGCTCGCCGGCCTGACTCTGTCCGGACTGGCCGTCGCCGGCGTCGCCCAGGGAACGACCGCGCCCGGCCTTCTGAAGGTTCGACTGGGCGGCGACCAGCTCGAGACCCGCGTCGTCGTCGACCTCGATCGTTCGGTCACCGGCAAGCTGGTGTCTGACGGCGCCGACGGCAAGATCGTGGTCTCCCTGCCGCGCATCGACGCGCCGGCCGACCTGAGCGGCGGCGGCCAGGGCCTGGTGCGCCGCTGGAATGTCGAGCGCGGCGCCGGATCGGCGCGGCTGAACCTGGAGCTGGCGCGCGAGGCGGAGGTGCACCGGCGATTCCTGCTGCCGCCCGGCGACGGCGTGAAGGCCTATCGCTATGTCATCGACCTCAAGGCGCGGCCCGGCTCCCGGCCGACCGCGACGCGGCCGGCGCTGCCTCGCGCTCGTCCCGCGCCGGTCATCACCCGTGCGCCGGTGCGCAAGGGGCCGCGCGTGGTCGTCATTGACGCCGGCCACGGCGGCAAGGATCCCGGCGCCCTCGGCAGCCGCTCGCACGAGAAGGACGTCACCCTGGCCGCCGCCAAGGCGCTCAAGGCGCGCCTGGAGAAGGGCGGCCGCTACAAGGTGGTCCTGACCCGGGGCGGCGACGTCTATGTGCCGCTCGAAGAGCGGGTCCGGATCGCGCGCGGCGCCGACGCCGACCTGTTCATCTCGCTGCACGCCGATTCGGGTCCGACGGCCGACATCCGCGGGGCCAGCGTCTACACCCTGTCCGAAAAGGGCGAGCGGCGCGTCGCCTCGGTGCTGCGCAAGGACGACTGGCTGATGCCGGCCAGCCTCGGCGCCGATCGCACGGTCAGCGAGATCCTGCTCGACCTGACCCAACGCTCGACTCGCAACCGGTCGGCCATCTTCGCCGAACTGCTGCTTGAGCACATCGACGACGAGACCGAGCTTCTGCGCCGCAGCCATCGCGACGCCAATCTGGCCGTCCTGCTGGCGCCCGACGTGCCGGCGGTGCTTCTGGAGATGGGTTTCGTCAACAACCCCGCGGACGAGCGGGCCCTGACCGATCCCAACCGCCGCGCCCGGATGATGGGGGCGGTGGCCGACGCCATCGACGCCTGGTTCGCGCGAGAAGCGAAGTCCGGCGGCCGCTAGCGGGAACCCGTTGGCGCCCGCCTCGGCGCGGGTTAAGCAGACCGCATGCTTGAGAAGGCCATCCGCCGTCTTTGGCCGTTCGAGGAGCCGCCGGAGCGCTGGGTGGCCATCGTCGGCGTCTCGGTTCTGAGCGTCATCGCCGTCGCGGGGTTCGCGCTGGCGATCTACGCCGCGTGGCTGTTCCACGACATGCCCGACGCCGGGGACCTGGCCGACTACCACCCGCCCACGGCGACGCGCGTCTACGCCTGGGACGGCACCCTGATCGGCGAGTTCTCGCGCGAGCGGCGGATCTTCGTGCCCTACGATCAGATCCCGCCCCAGCTGGTGCAGGCCTTCCTGGCCGCCGAGGACCGCAACTTCTTCCAGCACAGCGGCGTCGATGTTCAGGGCCTGGGCCGGGCCATGGCCAAGAACGTGCTCAACGCCTTGCAGGGCCGGCGGCTCGAGGGCGGTTCGACCATCACCCAGCAGGTGGCCAAGAACGTCCTGCTGACCAGCGACGCCACCGTCGGCCGCAAGCTGAAGGAGGCCATCCTGGCCCGCCGTCTGGAACAGACGCTGACCAAGGACCGCATCCTCGAGCTGTATCTGAACGAGATCTGGCTGGGTTACCGCTCCTACGGCGTCGGCGCCGCCGCCTACAACTACTTCGGCAAGGCGCCGAGCGAGCTGACCCTGGCCGAGAGCGCCTACCTGGCCGCGGTCACCAAGGGCCCGGACAACTACCATCCGATCCGCCGCAAGGCGAACGCCATCGGCCGCCGCAACTGGGTGCTGGGCCAGATGGCCGAGTCGGGCTGGGTCAGCCGCGCCGCCGCCGAGGCGGCGATGAAGGAGGACCTCAAGGTCCAGGCCGCGCCCTCGCGCGCCAAGTACAAGGACGCCGATTACTTCGTCGAGGAAGTGCGCCGCCGCGGCCTGGCGACCCTCGACGACCGCCTGATGGAAGGCGGCTACTACATGCGCACGACGCTCGACCCGCGGCTGCAGACCGCCGCGCGCGTGGCGCTGATGGACGGGCTGGAGAACTACGACCGTCGGCACGGCTGGCGCGGGGCGTGGGCCACCACCGACATGGCCGAGGGCTGGCAGAAGGCCGCGCTCAAGAAGTCGCCGCCGTCGGAGCGTCGCGGCTGGCGCGCCGCCGTGGTCACCAGCGTCGAGGGCGGCGTTCGGGTGCTGCCGGCTAAGGACTACGAACCCGGCGCCCTGGTCGCCGAGGACGTCGCCTGGGCCAGGGCGGGCAAGGGCCTCAAGGTCGGCGACCTGGTCTTCGTCGAGCCCGCCAAGGCCGGCGGCGGCTACCGCCTTAGGCAGATTCCGGCCGTCAACGGCGCCCTGGTGGCCATGGAGCCGCACTCCGGCCGGGTGCTGGCCATGGTCGGCGGCTATTCCTTCTCGCTGTCCAACTTCAATCGCGCCACCCAGGCGATGCGCCAGCCCGGCTCGGCCATCAAGCCGTTCGTCTATGCGGCCGCCCTGGAGCCGGACGGCGGCTTCACCCCGGCCAGCTACGTCACCGACGCCCAGATCACCTTCAAGGGCGGGGTGAACGGCGAGGACTGGACGCCGGAGAACTACAACAAGAAATACTACGGCTCGATGCCGCTGCGCCGGGGCCTGGAGCTGTCGCGCAACGCCATGACCGTGCGCCTCGCCCAGAGCGTGGGCATGAAAAAGATCGTCGCGCTGATCGAGAAGTTCGGCATCGTCAAGAAGATGGAGCCGGTGCTGGCCATGGCGCTGGGCGCCGGGGAGACCACGCCCTTCAAGCTGACCGCCGCCTACACCGCCTTCGTCAACAACGGCCGCATGGCCCAGCCGCACCTGATCGAGCTGGTCCAGGACCGCGAGGGCGAGGTCATCTACCGCGCCGACCAGCGCGCCTGCCGCGCCTGCGAGAGCGGCTTCAACGGCGAGGAAAGTCCGCGCCTGGCTCCCAACGGCGAACAGATCATCGACCCGGTCACCGCCTTCCAGATCGCCTCCATGCTGGAGGGCGTGGTCCAGCGCGGCACGGCCACCCAGGCCCGGGTGCTGGGCCGTCCGGTGGCCGGCAAGACCGGCACCACCAACGAATACCGCAGCGCCTGGTTCGTCGGCTTCACCCCCGACATCGTGGTCGGGGTCTTCGTCGGCTTCGACGACAACCGCTCGCTGGGCGAGGGCGAGGCGGGCGGCGTCTCGGCCCTGCCGATCTTCATCAACTTCATGCAGGAGCCCTCGCTGCAGGCCCTGCCGCCGACGCCCTTCAAGGCCCCGAAGACCGCCAAGTTCATGGTCGTCGGCGGCCAGCGCGAGGCCTTCCGTCCCGGCAGCGAGCCCAAGGCGCCGGTCGGCCCGCCCAAGCCGCCGGGCCCGATCCTGTACGAACAGGCCTGGCCGGGCGGCCAGCTCAACAGCGACGCCCCGCCGCCGCCGTCGGCCCAGCCCAAGACGCCGGCCAAGCCGAAGATTCCCGACGATCTGAGCGGATTGTATTGAGGCGCGAGGCGGCCTATGTCCGCGCCTCCGTACTAGCGATGGTGATTTCATGAGACCGGATGTCGAGGCCGCCAAGGCCGACATCGAGCAGTCCGCCGGACTGCTCAGGAGGCGACTTTGACTGGGATGTCGCACTAAGACGCCTGGACGAGCTGGACGCCCGTTCCGAGGATCCGACCCTTTGGGACAAGCCGGCGGAGGCGCAGGCGCTGATGCGTGAGCGTCAGCAGCTGGCCGACCGCGTGGGTGCGGTGAAGGCGATCGAAAAGGACCTCGCCGACGCGGTCGAGTACGCCGAGCTGGCCGACATGGAGGGCGACGAGGCCTCCCTGGAGGACGCCCGCGCCCAGCTGAAGGACATCAAGGCCCGCGCCGCCAAGGCCGAGCTGGAGGCGCTGCTGTCCGGCGAGGCCGACGGCAACGACGCCTATATCGAGATCAACGCCGGCGCCGGCGGCACCGAGTCCTGCGACTGGGCCGGCATGCTGCTGCGCATGTACAGCCGCTGGGCCAACGCGCACGGCTACAGCGTTGAACTGGTGGAAGAAACCGCCGGCGACCAGGCGGGCATCAAGTCAGCCACCCTGCTGGTCAAGGGGCCCAACGCCTACGGCTGGCTGAAGACCGAGGCCGGCGTGCACCGCCTGGTGCGGATCAGCCCCTACGACGCGGCGGCCAAGCGCCACACCTCGTTCGCCTCGGCCTGGGTCTATCCGGTGGTCGACGACACCATCGAGATCGAGATCAACCCGGCCGACGTGCGCACCGACACCTACCGGGCCAGCGGCGCCGGCGGCCAGCACATCAACAAGACCGACTCGGCCGTGCGCCTGACCCACATCCCGACCGGGATCGCGGTCGCCTGCCAGGCCGGCCGCAGCCAGCACGCCAACCGCGACGAGGCCTGGAAGATGCTGCGCGCCCGCCTCTACGAGGTCGAGCTGCAGAAGCGCGAGGCCGCGGCCCAGGCCCTCGAGGACCAGAAGACCGACATCGGCTGGGGCCACCAGATCCGCAGCTACGTCCTGCAGCCCTACCAGATGGTCAAGGACCTGCGCACGAACGTGGAGACGTCGGACACCGCCGGCGTGCTGGACGGCGACCTCGACGACTTCATGGGCGCCGCCCTGGCGCAACGGGTCGGCGCGACGCGGGACGCGTAGGGTCGGGCGGGGCACCGCTTCGGGCGATAGCCCGTAGCTGTCCCTCAACACTGTTCGAAGGCTGTTGAGGGACAGCAAGCGCGTCCCCGCGGTCCGCTTCATCCAGTCCCTGAGGATTGCCCGACCTGCGTCGTGAATCCGACAGACAGGACCGCGGCCTTGCGGCATCAGGACAGCAAGCGCCGGCTCAGTATCCCCGGCGTCAAAAGGCCCTCCGACGCGTATCTGCGGGGGGCCTTTGTCTATTCTGGGACATCCCACTCATTGAGAGCGGGTGGAGTTCGGTGACAGTTTGCGAATTGCAGCGGGCTGCCGATCTTCGGACAATTCGCAAACTGTCACCGAACTCCGAAGGGCCGCTCCCTTCCGGACGGCCGCCCCAACGCACCCGTTTCTGTGGACGGCTCCCAGCGGGGCGGACACCTAAGTATCTGTTCCTGAACGGCATTCTCTGAGGCGAATCGGGGGACAGCGCCAAATCGATCCCCCTCGCCGGAACGTCATTCATCATCAGTCCCGTTCCCGTCGCACGGGGAGGGCGCATGGCCAGCGACCTTGCGGCGTCGGGGATGGAGTTCGAGCGGGGACAGCCGGCAGGGGGTTACTGCCGGGGTCCGGGACGAGGCCGCCGCCTTGCCCGCCCGTCGGAGGCGCTCCGGCTAAGCCCGAATACGGCTGCCGAGCGGAAGCTTCCGGATAACGACCTTCGCGGAGCGTCACGGTCTTTCCACTCTTGCACCTTGCACACACAGACATCCGGGCAAGACCGGAGCGCTCCGCACCACCTCCCCAACCTGTCCGTTCGCGGCGGGTCGCGAACCCGCGCCAGTCAAGGAAGACGCCGTGTCAAAGCCACGCCTCACTCCCGCGCGCCGCAAGGCGCTGAACGAAGCCCGCCAGGGCGCGAGACAGACCGCCCTGATGGCGCACATGAAGGTGCTCAGCGAGATTGCCGCCGGTGTGGCGGAACGCGCACGCTGCCGGTCAGACCTGTTCGATGGCTTCTTCGAGGCGCTCGCCGAGGATGCCCGCGGCTTGCTCGAGGAGACAATGGCGGAGATCGATGACGTCCACCGCCGAGGTGGCGGCTACGACCCGCCGGCCATGAAGTCGTAGACGTCGGCGGGGCCGGTGACGGCGATGCTGATGCGGTCGTCGTTGATCTGGATCTCGCCGCGGGCCACCGGGTGGTTGTTGGCCAGGATCCAGACCTCGTCGTTGACCTTGGCGTCCAGCGGAATCACCGCGCCCCGGCCCATGCGCAGCAGCTGCTGCATCGGCAGGGTCGAGCGGCCCAGAAGCACCGCGATATCGACGTTGACGGCCTTGACCTGACTCACGGAAACGCAGCCCCTCTCGCGCAACTCGCGCCGACACGCCACATTGGGGCGAGCATGCTTGATCAGCCGTTAAATCCCGCCGCCTCCGGCCCGCTTTTCGGACGCGCCGACGGCATGGCCGCCGGCTGGGCCGTCTCCGCCGCGCCGGTGGCCTATCCCGAGGCCGTGGCGGCGATGGAGGCGCGGGCGGCGGCCATCGCCGACGGCGCGGCGGGGGAGCTGGTCTGGCTGCTGGAGCATCCGCCGCTCTACACCGCCGGCGTCTCCGCCAAGGCGGCCGACCTCATCCAGCCGGACCGATTCCCGGTCTTCGAGAGCGGCCGGGGCGGGCAGTACACCTATCACGGACCTGGCCAGCGGGTGGCCTATGTCATGCTCGACCTGACGAAGCGGGGCCGGGACGTCCGCGCCTTCGTCGCGGCGCTGGAGGCCTGGGTGATCGAGGCCCTGGCCGCGTTCAACGTCGAGGGCGAGCTTCGCGACGGCCGGGTCGGCGTCTGGGTCGAACGCAAGGGGCCGGGCTGGTCGCGCGAGGACAAGATCGCGGCCATCGGCGTCAAGCTGCGCCGCTGGGTCAGCTTCCACGGGATCAGCCTGAACGTCGAGCCGGACCTCGACCACTTCGGCGGCATCGTGCCCTGCGGCCAGACGGAGCACGGCGTCACCAGCCTGGTCGACCTGGGCCTTCCGGTGACGCTGGACGAAGCCGACGCCGCCCTGAAGGCGGCGTTCACCCGCGTGTTCGGACCGGTGGAGCCGGCGCCGCCGCCGGTCTGAGATCAGCCCTTCTGGCAGGCCTTCCAGGCCTGGTAGTCCGGCCGGTCGGTCGAACGCTTCAGGTTGGGCGCGCCATAGACGAAGTCGGACCGCTCCTCGGTCGGCGCCTCGTTGATCCACACCACGCCATTGGATCGGGTCCAGGTGAACTGCAGATCGCTGGCGGCGGCGCTGGCGATGACCACGCCGCAGACGTCGCCGCCGGCCATGACCTTCAGCTTGCGGAAGCGCGCGGTCTTGGCGCTGCGCATCAGGGCGGTGACAGCGTCGATCCCCGGCTGCGCGCCTTCGGGCACGGGATCGGCGGCGAGGGCCGGCGTGGCGGCGAGGAACAGGACGGCGGCGGCGACGAGAGCGGTGCGCATGCGGAAATCTCCGGGTCAGGCCTGGACGGTGCGGACGGGATTGGGGCCGAAGCGGTTGGCGCCCTGCTCGCCGGGCATCACGCCCAGCTCGATGATCGCCCAGAAGATCACCACGCAGGCGAGATAGCCGAGCAGGTCATCCGGGGCCGGCCAGGCGAGCACCAGGGCCAGCACGACGATCGCCGCCAGCCAGCCGGACCGGCCGCGGTCGTGGAGCCGGCGCGACAGCACGCAGCAGCCGGAGAACAGCAGGGCCGGATAGACGAACCAGCCGGTCAGCAGCTTGACGGTCTGGGTCGCGCCGAAGGCGGCCTCGTACAGCGAGGCGAGCAGGATCAGCACCGCCGCGGCGATGATGAACGGCCCTCGCGCCACACGGCCCGTGGACGAGAAGAACAGCTCCAACCAGTCGATCTGGCCGCTCATGCGCAGTTTGGCTCCGACTCCGGGGACAGAGCTCTATCTAGTGCGCTTCCGCGCCGCAGGGAACGGGCTTGGCCGCTCATGGCCGGCGGTCAGGCGAGGAGGGCGCGGTTCGGGTCGAGGGCGGGGACGCGCGCGGCGAAGGTCGGCTTGCGGCGACCGTGCCGGTTGCGGCCGTCTTGGTCGACGGCCGGGCCGGTCACCAGCGACAGGATCAGCCAGAGCTGGCCCAGGATCGGCGGCATGACGAACAGCAGCATCCAGCCCGAAAGGTCGCGGTCGTGACAGCGGCGCACGGCGGCGGCGAGGCTGATCCAGGCGCCGTTGATGTAGACCACCGCGCCGGCCAGCATCCACCAGACCTGGGCGTCAGGCGTGACGCCGGTGCGGCTCTCGTCGCCGGCCCCGGTCAGGACGATCATCAGGAAGGTGAAGACGTAGCTGGCGATGAACACGCCGATCTGCGTCAGGGCGAAGGTCATCCGCCCGGCGCGGCCGCTGAAACGATAGAGGTTCGAAGCGTCCATGGCGCCACCCCCGCATAGTCGGGGATAGCAACGCGGCTCAGCCGCCTCGGGTTCACCATGGACCGGCGATCGGCGAAGGAAGCGCGCAACCTGTGGCCGAACGGCATCAGTGCGGATTCAGGCGACAGGCGAATTGAGACGCCGGGCGGCGGGCGCGATGGCGCCCCTGCTCAGTCGAACACGGTCGCCGGCGAGCCGCCGATGCCCTTGGGGGACGGGCCGTAGCGGTTGGGGCCCTGGGTGCCGTCGAGGAAGCCGAGGACGATGAGGATCCCGATCGCCGCGACGATCCAGATGGCGCCCCAGACGAAGAGCACGATCCCCTGCTGGGTGTTGTCGAGGGCCGACAGCCAGCCCCAGGCCTGCTCCGGCAGGTAGTCGGCTCCGTAGAGCACCGCATAGTAGGCGAAGATCGGCCAGGCCGAGTGGTTGCGGTCGTGGTAGCGCTGCACCGACAGCGAAAGGGTCGGCCACAGAAAGGCCAGCTGGATCGGCAGGCTGACCCAGACGGGGACCCTGTTCAGCAGGTCGTAGAACGGCGCCTCGGCAATCGCCGCGCCTGGGTTCAGGGCGCCGTGGACCGAGGCCGCCGCGAACATCGTCACCAGCTGGGCGATGCCGACGAGGATGCCCAGCAGCCACCAGTCCTGTCGCCGGACGCGGCCGCGAAAGCCGAACAGCTTGTCCCGAAGCGTCATGGACGATTCCCCCTCAACCGGGGGTAGCCTGCACCGATCAGCCGAACTCGACCAGCACTTCGTCGGCCGCGACGCTGTCGCCGCCCTTGGCCGAGACGGTCTTCACCACGGCCTCCTTCTCGGCGCGGATGATGTTCTGCATCTTCATCGCCTCGATGACGCAGACGATCTCGCCCTCGCGCACGGTCTGGCCGACCTCGACATTCATCGAGATGATCAGGCCCGGCATCGGCGAGATGATCATCTTGCTGGTGTCGGCGGGCTGCTTCTCGGGGATCTTGCCGTGCAGCTCGGCCGAGCGCGGCGACAGCACCAGCACCTTCTGCTTCGCGGCGCGGTGGCGGATCACGAAGCCCTCGGCGGCGGGCGCGACGTTGACCGTGAAGGCCCGGCCGTCGAGGCGCGCGCGGAACTGGGCCTTGCCGGGACGCCAATCGACGTCGGACAGGGTGAGGGTGCGTTCGCCAATCGTCAGCGAAAGCGTCCCCGCCGTTTCGGCGACCTGGACGGCGCGGCGGTCGTGGCCGACGAACACCACCCAGTCATGGCGGGTCGGGGAGCCGGCGCGGGCGGCCATCACGCGGTGCATGGCCAGGCCGGCCGCGGTCAGGACGTCGGTCTGGAAGGCGGTCGGCGCGGTGCCACTGAAGCCGTCCGGGAACTCGTCGGCGATGTAGCTGGTCGCCAATTGGCCCGACCGGAAACGCTCCTGGTCCATCACGGCGGCCAGGAAGGGGATGTTCTGGCCCAGCCCCTCGATGTGGAAGTCCTCCAGCGCCCGGGCCATGCCGTCGACGGCGGCCAGGCGCGTCGGGGCCCAGGTGCAGAGCTTGGAGATCATCGGATCGTAGTACATCGAGATCTCGTCGCCCTCGCGGACGCCGGCGTCGTTGCGGACGGTATAGCCCTCCTGCTCGCCCTCGGCCGGCGGGTCGTAGCGGACCAGGCGCCCGATCGACGGCAGGAACTTGCGGTAGGGGTCTTCGGCGTAGATGCGGCTCTCGATGGCCCAGCCGTTGATCTTCAGGTCGTCCTGCTTGAAGGCCATCGTCTCGCCGGCGGCGCTGCGCAGCATCTGCTCGACCAGGTCCAGGCCGGTGATCAGCTCGGTGACCGGGTGCTCGACCTGCAGGCGGGTGTTCATCTCCAGGAAGTAGAAGCTCTTGTCCTGGCCGGCGACGAACTCGACCGTGCCGGCGCTGTCGTAGCCGACGGCCTTGGCCAGGGCGACGGCCTGGGCGCCCATGGCGGCGCGGGTGGCTTCGTCGAGCAGCGGGCTCGGGGCCTCCTCGATGACCTTCTGGTTGCGGCGCTGGATCGAGCATTCGCGCTCGAACAGGTGCACGACGTTGCCGTGCTTGTCGCCCAGCACCTGGATCTCGATGTGCCGCGGGCTGGTGATGAACTTCTCGATGAAGATGCGGTCGTCGCCGAAGCTGGCCTTGGCCTCGGCGCGCACGGCCGGGAAGCCTTCCTCGACGTCCTGGCGGCTGTGGGCGACGCGGATGCCCTTGCCGCCGCCGCCGGCGGAGGCCTTGATCATCACCGGATAGCCGATCTCCTCGGAGATCCTCACGGCATGGGCGGTGTCGTCGATCTCGCCGATGTGGCCCGGCACGCAGCTGACGCCGGCCTTCTCGGCGAACTTCTTGGACTCGATCTTGTCGCCCATGGCGCTAATCGCGCCGGGGTTGGGACCGATGAAGACGATGCCCTCGTCGGCGCAGCGCTGCGCGAACGAGGCGTTCTCCGACAGGAAGCCGAAGCCCGGATGCACGGCCTGGGCGCCGGTCTGGTTGCAGGCGGCGATGATCTTGTCCTGGACCAGATAGGACTCGCTGGCCGGCGCGCCGCCGATGTAGACGGCCTCGTCGGCCATTTCGACGGCCAGGCTGTCGGCGTCCGCCTCGGAATAGACGACGACCGTCTTGATCCCCATCCGACGGCAGGTCTTGATGACCCGGACCGCGATCTCACCCCGGTTGGCGATCAGAATCTTCGAGAACATAGGCCTGCGGTCGTCCCTTGCGCACGATTGTTGCGTTGCGGGTTAGACCGCATGGGGACCCATTGCAACGTCCCGTCGGACGCGACGTAACGTCAGGTCGCTACGTCAACCCAGCTTCACGGCGGTGCCGGTCGCCGACACCATGAGCATGCTGCCGTTCTGGCCGATGGTCTCGTAGTCGAAGTCGACGCCGACGACGGCGTCGGCGCCCAGCCGCTGGGCGGCCTCGACCATCTCCCGCTCGGCGGTGGACCGCGCCTCGCGCAGCGTCTCCTCGTAGCTGCCGGCCCGGCCGCCGACGATGTCGCGGATGCCCGCGAACAGGTCCTTGAAGATGTGCGCGCCGATGATGGCCTCGCCGGCGACGACGCCCAGGGTCTGGACGGTGGGGCGTTCGGCGATGGACGGGGTGGTGGCGGTGAGCATGGGCGGTGTCTCCAGACGGTTGGGGACCACAGATAGCGACGGTTTGTGACCGGCGCCACGCTTCCGCTCAAGCCGCCGGGCGCCTAGATTGGCCGCATGACAAAGTCCGCCTCCGGTTTCGACCTCACCCCGCCCTCCGACGCCGAACGGGCGCGCCTGGAAGCCGATCTCACCCGCGAGGAGGCCGAGGTGCTGCTGCATCACGGCACCGAGGCGCCGTTCTGCGGCGGCCTGCTGGGCGAGAAGCGCCCGGGCGCCTACTGCTGCCGGCTGTGCGGCCTGCCGCTGTTCCGGTTCGAGACCAAGTTCGAGAGCGGCACCGGCTGGCCCAGCTTCTACGCGCCCATCGACGAGGCCCACGTCGGCGAGGTGCGCGACACCAGCTACGGCATGCTGCGCATCGAGACGGTCTGCGCCCGCTGCGGCAGCCACCAGGGCCACGTCTTCCCCGACGGCCCGCCGCCGACCCGGCTGCGCTACTGCATCAACTCGGTGAGCCTGAGCTTCGTCGCCGACGGCGAGCCGCTGCCCGACCCGCTGGGGCGCGGGGACAGGCTGTAGAATTCGGTGACAGTTTGCGAATTGCCTCCGCGACTCGGCTGGGCGCCGGCAATTCGCAAACTGTCACCGAACTCCACCGAACTCACAGTTGTCACGCCAGGTGAAAGACCAACAGCAGCGCCGGGATCGTCACCAGGCTGGCCGCCGTCGTGAAGGCCACCACCCCGGCCATCAGCGGGGCGTCGCCGCCCATCTGCCGCGCCAGCACGTAGGACGCCGCCGCGCCGGGCGCTGACCCAACCAGCAGGGCGATGCCCTGGGCCGTCGCGTCGCCGCCGGCCAGCCGGCACAGACCCCACATGAGCACCGGCAGCACCAACAGCTTCACGGCGCTGACCGCCAAGATGGTGATGTGGTTTCTGCGCATATAGCCGAAGTTCAGGCCCGCGCCGGCCACGACCAGGCCCATGGTCAGGGCCGCGCTCGACAGCAGATCGATGGTGCTCATCAGCACCGGCGCCTGCGGAACCTTCAGCCCATTGAACAGCGCCCCGACCGCGCAGCCCCACAGCACGGGATTGCGCGCCAGGCCAAGCAGGGCGGTTTTCAGCCCGCCGCCCTGGCCTTCGCCCCACTTGGCCATGACCAGCACGCAGATGACGTTGATGGCCGGGATCAGGGCGCCCATGATCATCGCGCCCAGGCTGGCCCCCTCGGCCCCGTAGACCACCGCCACCAGCGGCAGGAAGACGAAGGTGTTCCAGCGCAGGCAGCCCTGGAAGACACTGGTGTAGCTCGCGTCGCTCAGCCGGATCAGCGGCTTGGCCAGCAGCACCGCCGCCGCCACCAGGACGATCGCCCCGACCGAAGCGAAGGCCAGCGGTCCGGCGGACAGCGCCCCGAAGTCGGCCTTCCACACCGCCGGCATCAGGAATCCCGGATAGAAGACGAAGTAGGTGATCCGCTCGATCGGCGGCCAGTTGAGCTCGGGAATGAACCGCGAGGCCTTCAACGCCCAGCCGAGCGCGATCATCGCGAAGACGGGGAGGACTCCGAGCAGGATGGCGGTCATGGGCGCCCTGCGTGGTTCGACACGCGCTGCGCGCTGCTCACCATGACTCGAATTTTGTTTGTCATCCTGAGCAGCCCGCATAGCGGGCGTGTCGAAGGACGCAAGGCCTCATGACAGCCGCCCCCTCGTCGTGTTCACTCCCGCCAACGAGACAAGGGAGCGCCGTCATGACCGCCAACCGCCAGATCGTCCTCGCCGAACTGCCCGGAGGGTCAAAGCTCGCTCCGGAACACTTCCGCCTGACCGAGGCCGCCATGCCGACGCCGGGCGAGGGCGAGGCGCTGCTGAAGATCCGCTACGTCTCGCTCGACGCCGCCAACCGCGCCTGGATGCAGGGCGCGACCTACCGCTCGGCGATCAACGCCGGCGACGTCATGGCCGGCGGCGCCCTGGCCGAGGTGGTCGAGTCGAAGGACCCGTCCCTCAAGCCCGGCGACCTCGTCTTCGCCGACACTGGCTGGCAGGAATACGCCGTGCTGCCGGCGAGGAAGCTCGACAAGGTCGCCCGGGCCGAGCCGCTGACCCATCTGCTCAGCGTCTACGGGGTCGCCGGCCTGACTGCCTATTTCGGCCTGCTGGAGTGCGGCCAACCCAAGGCGGGCGAGACCGTCGTGGTCAGCGCGGCCGCCGGCTCGGTCGGCTCGATCGTCGGCCAGATCGCGAAGATCAAGGGTTGCCGCGTCATCGGCATCGCCGGCGGGGCGGCCAAGTGCGACCTGCTGGTCCGCGAGCTCGGGTTCGACGCCGCCGTCGACTACAAGGCCGGCAACCTGTTCAAGGCCCTGCGCGCCGCCGCCCCGAACGGCATCGACGTCTATTTCGACAACGTCGGCGGCGACATCTTCGAGGCGGCCCTGTTCAACATGAACACCTTCGGCCGCATCGCCTGTTGCGGCGCGGTCAGCGGCTACGACGGCGCCGCCCCGCCGGCCGGCCCGCGCGGCGTCCCCGGCCTGATCGTCACCAAGCGCCTGAACGTGCGCGGCTTCATCGTCAGCGACTTCTACGCCAAGCGCGACGCGGCCCTGGCCGAGCTGAAGGGTTGGGTCGAGAGCGGTGCGCTGAAGGTGCGCGAGGACGTGCTGGAAGGCCTGGAGAGCCTCCCCGGCGCGCTGATCGGCCTGCTGGCGGGGGAGAATGTGGGCAAGCGGATGGTGAAGGTGGCGTGATGGCCACCCCACATCCGTCATCCTCGCGCTCGTCGCGAGGACCCATGAACACTGAAAACAACAGGAGGGGCGCGGGACGTTCCGCTCCCTTGCTCGTTTTGCTCATCACGCATGGGTCCTCGCGACGAGCGCGAGGATGACGCTGAAACATAGCGTCAGCAGGTGAACGTCCAGATCGGCCCGGTCCAGTGGATGCCGTCGCCCTCGAGCTTCTCCAGCTCCCGAACGCCCGCCGCCGCGATCGCGCGGGGCCAGAAGCTCAGCGCCCGCTTGTTGCGCGCCACCACGGCCACCTCCCACCGCCCGGGGAACATCGCGAACACCTGGGCCGCCGCACTGGCCGCGACGTTGCCGTGGCGCTGCTGACGCATCAGGAAGAACTCGGCCATGTTGCGCTCGACGAAGCCGTCGTCGCGGTGGCTGACCTGGTTGACCAGCGCGAAGCCGACATTGGCCTCGCCCAGCTTGAACAGCAGCGGCCAATGGTTTTCCTCGGTCCAGTAGCTGTCGAGGTGAGGGTAGGGGCCGAACAGCCCGTCCGCGCCGACGTCGAACCCGGTGGAGCCCGGCGGCTCCATTTCCGAGAAGTCGTAGATGTAGAACTGCATCAGCCCGGCGATGACGGCGCGGTCGGCAGCGGTGCTGGCGGGAGTGACGGTGATCATGCGCGCTTCCTCTCCCTCTTGGGAGAGGGGGACCATGCGGAGCATGGTGGAGCGGGAAGCACGAACGGGGAAGGGTCTTGCTGGCGAAATCCAGGTCCGCGCATGATCACCCGACCGCCGTGCATCCCTCTCCACCGCCCTCCGGGCGGTCCCCCTCTCCCAAGAGGGAGAGGAGTTAGACGTTCCGCATCCGGTCGAGCGCGCCCTGCAGGATCCAGGTGGCGGCCAGTTTGTCGACGGCTTCGCCGCGGCGTTTCCGGGTGGTGTCGAACTCGTCGATCATCATCCGGTTCACCGCCGCCGAGGACAGCCGCTCGTCCCAGAAGGCGATGGGCAGGTCGCGCAGGCGCAGGAGGTTG
Organism: uncultured Caulobacter sp.; assembly: GCA_937925635.1. Lineage (GTDB taxonomy): Bacteria > Pseudomonadota > Alphaproteobacteria > Caulobacterales > Caulobacteraceae > Caulobacter. The sequence continues at coordinate 5,525 of CALALX010000119.1, read as the reverse complement.
CGCGCCAGCGCCCGGTTGCTCTGGGCCCGCGTCCCCTCGCTGCCGTCCATGTTCATCGGCAGGCCGATGACGATCCCTGCGGCTTCGCGGCTCGCCATCAGCTGAAACAGCCGCTCGGCGTCCTTGGTGAACTTGGTCTTCTCGATGGTCTCCATCGGGCTGGCGATCATCCGCGTGGCGTCGGAGACGGCGACCCCGATGGTCTTCTCGCCCGGGTCCAGGCCCACGATCGGCGCGTAGGCGGGCAGGGCGGCGGCGAGGTCGGTGATGTCGAGAACGGGCATTGCGCGCTCCAATAGCGCGAAACCGCCCGAACGGCTTGCATTTTGGCCCCGCGGGCGGCTAACCCCACCGTTCAAGACAAAGGAGGCCACGATGGCCATCGACGCCGCGACCGTCCGCAAGGTCGCCCGGCTCGCCCGCATCGCCGAACCCGAGGAGCGCATCGAGCCGCTCGTCCAGGAATTGAACGGCATCCTGCAGTGGATCGAGCAGCTGGCCGAGGTCGACACCGACGGCGTCGAGCCGCTGACCAGCGTGGTCCACGCCACCCTGCCGCTGCGCGACGACGTCGTCACCGACGGCGGCGACGCGGCCCGCGTCCTCTCCAACGCCCCGAAGAGCACCGACGGCTTCTACGTCGTGCCGAAGGTGGTCGAGTAGATGCGGTCCCTCCCTTCCTCCGTCACCCTCGGACTTGTTCCGAGGGCCCATGAACACTGTGAAACCCGGCTTGCTCACCACGCATGGGTCCTCGCGACGAGCGCGAGGATGACGGCGATTGGGGTAACGGTTGGGGGTATGATCTGATGTCCGAGCTCACCTCCCTCACGCTGAAGGCCGCGCTCGAAGGCCTGCGCAGCAAGGCTTTCTCCTCCGTCGAGATCACCCGGGCCCACATCGAGGCCGTCGAGGCCGCGCGCCCGCTGAACGCCTATGTGCTCGAGACGCCGGAGAAGGCGCTGGAGATGGCCGCCGCCTCCGACGCCCGTATCGCCTCGGGCGACGCCGGCGCTCTCGAGGGCGCGCCGCTCGGGATCAAGGACCTGTTCTGCACTAAGGGCGTTCGCTCGACGGCCTGCAGCAAGATCCTCGGCGAGTTCGTCCCGGAGTACGAGTCGACCGTCACCGCCAACCTGTTCGGCGACGGCGCGGTCATGCTGGGCAAGCTGAACCTCGACGAGTTCGCCATGGGCTCGTCGAACGAGACTTCGGCTTTCGGCAACGTCATCAACCCTTGGAAGTCGGCCGCGTCGGGCAACAAGGCCCTGACGCCGGGCGGCAGCTCGGGCGGCTCGGCCGCGGCTGTGGCCGCTGACCTGTGCCTGGGCGCCACGGCGACCGACACCGGCGGCTCGATCCGCCAGCCGGCCGCCTTCACCGGCACGGTCGGCATCAAGCCGACCTACGGCCGCTGCTCGCGCTGGGGCATCGTCGCCTTCGCCAGCTCGCTGGACCAGGCCGGCCCGATCGCCAAGACGGTCGAGGACGCCGCCATTCTGCTGACCTCGATGGCCGGCCATGACCCGAAGGACTCGACCAGCCTGAACGTCGAGACCCCCGACTGGACGCCCTACGTCGGCAAGTCCGTGAAGGGCCTGCGCATCGGCGTGCCCAAGGAATACCGCGTCGACGGCATGCCGGCCGAGATCGAGAAGCTCTGGCAGGACGGCATCGACTGGCTGAAGCACGCCGGCGCCGAGATCGTCGAGGTCTCGCTGCCGCATACGAAGTACGCTCTGCCGGCCTACTACATCGTGGCCCCGGCCGAGGCGTCCTCGAACCTCGCCCGCTACGACGGCATGCGCTACGGCTTCCGGGCCGAGGGCGACAACCTGACCGAGATTTACGAGAACACCCGCGCCCAGGGCTTCGGGAACGAGGTCAAGCGCCGCATCCTGATCGGCACCTATGTGCTCAGCGCCGGCTACTACGACGCCTACTACCTGAAGGCTCAGAAGGTCCGCCGCCGCATCGCAGACGACTTCGACCAGGCCTGGCAGACCTGCGACGCCCTGCTGACGCCGACGGCGCCCTCGGCCGCCTTCGCGCTCGGCGAGCGGATGGCCGACCCGATCGCCATGTATCTGAACGACGTCTTCACGGTGACGACCAACCTGGCCGGCCTGCCGTCGATCAGCGTCCCGGCGGGCGTCGACGCCGGCGGCCTGCCGCTCGGCCTGCAGGTCATCGGCAAGGCGCTGGACGAAGCCACGGTGTTCTCGGTCGCCGGCGCGATCGAGAAGTCGGCCGGGTTCCTGGGCAAGAAGGCGGAGCGTTGGTGGTAAGATGACTGAGACCTTCACCCTCAAGGGCCGCACCGGCGATTGGGAAATCGTCCTCGGGCTGGAAGTTCACGCCCAGGTGGCGTCCAACTCCAAGCTGTTCAGCGGCGCGGCCGTCGGCTTCGGCGCGGGGCCGAACGAGCAGGTGTCGCTGGTCGACGCCGCCATGCCGGGCATGCTGCCGGTGCTGAACCGCTTCTGCGTCGAGCAGGCCATCCGCGCCGGCCTCGGCCTGAAGGCGAAGATCAACCTGAAGAGCCGCTTCGACCGGAAGAACTACTTCTATCCGGACCTGCCGCAGGGCTACCAGATCAGCCAGTTCGAGTTCCCGATCGTCGGCGAGGGCGAGGTCACCGTCGACCGCATCGACGGCTCCAGCTTCACTGTGCGCATCGAGCGCCTGCACCTGGAACAGGACGCCGGCAAGTCGATCCACGACCTGTCGCCGACCGAGACCTATGTCGACCTCAACCGGTCGGGCACGGCGCTGATGGAGATCGTCAGCAAGCCGGACATGCGCTCGCCCGAGGACGCCGCCGCCTACGTCAAGAAGCTGCGCGCCATCCTGGTGACGCTCGGCGCCTGCGACGGCGACATGGAGAAGGGCAACCTGCGCGCCGACGTCAACGTCTCGGTCTGCCGGCCCGGCGACTACGAGAAGTTCCGCGAGACCGGCAGCTTCAGCCATCTGGGCACGCGCTGCGAGATCAAGAACGTCAACTCCTACCGCTTCATCCAGCAGGCCATCCACTACGAGGCCCGCCGCCAGATCGAGATCCTCGAGGACGGCGGCAAGATCGACCAGGAGACCCGCCTGTTCGATCCGGGCAAGGGCGAGACCCGCTCGATGCGGTCCAAGGAAGAGGCGCACGACTATCGCTACTTCCCCGATCCGGACCTGCTGCCGCTGGAGATCGACCCGGCCTGGGTGAAAGAGATCGAGGCCTCGCTGCCCGAGCTGCCGGACGCCAAGAAGGCGCGGCTGATGGCCGACTACGGCCTGTCGGCCTATGACGCCTCGGTGCTGATCTCGGACGCCGACGTGGCCGCCTTCTTCGAGGAGGCCGCCAAGGGCCGCGACGCCAAGCTGGTCGCCAACTGGACGTTGAACGACCTGATGGGCCGGCTCGGCAAGGATGGGTTGGAGATCACGGCCTCGCCGATCCCGGCGGCGGACATCGCCGGCCTGGTCGAGCTGATCGAGAAGGGGACCATCTCCTCGAAGATCGCCAAGACCGTGTTCGACCACATGTGGGCGGGCGAGGGGGCTCCGGCCGCCATCGTCGACAAGCACGGCCTGGTCCAGATCACCGACACCGGCGCCATCGAGGCGGCCGTCGACGCCCTGATCGCGGCCAACCCCGACAAGGCGGAAGCCGTGAAGGAGAAGCCGCAGGCCATCGGCTGGTTCGTCGGCCAGGTGATGAAGGAGACCGGCGGCAAGGCCAACCCGGCCGCCGTCAACGAGATCCTGAAGGCGAAGCTGGGGCTGTAGCGACCTCAATACGAAAACCGCCCCGGAGATCGCTCTCCGGGGCGGCGTTCGTTGCGGCGTCGCGCTCAACCTAGTGGTTGATGATGACGTCCAGGATCAGGCCGGTGGCGACGGCGGCCAGCAGGTAGTCGTTGCCGTCGCGGTACCAGTAGTAGCCGCGCGGCGGCGGGCGCAGGCCGTAGCGGCCGTAGTCGTAGACCACATAGGTCCGGCCCCGGTAGTAGGGCGGCAGATAGGCCCCGCGACGCCAGGCCGCGTAGCCCGGATGATAGCCCGGACGCCCGTAGTAGGCGGAGGGCGGCGGGCCGTAGTACCAGCGGTTGTTCCAGTAGTAGCCGTTGTGGCGGCCGCGATCCCAGCGGGTGCGGCTGTCGTAACGGCGGTCGCGGCGGTCATCGCGACGGTCCCAACGGTCGTCGCGACGGTCGTCACGGCGATCCCAGCGGTCGTCGCGTCGATCGTCGCGGCGGTCCCGCCGGTCCTCGCGACGATCCCATCGGTCGTCACGGCGGTCGTAGCGGCCGCGGTCCTGCGCGGACGCTTCGGTCGCCACGACGGCCATCGGGCCGGCCACCGAAGCCACGGCGGCGATGGTCATGATCAGACGCTTCATGGCGAAGGTCTCCTTGCCTGTATTCTGTCGTCCCGCGGCGTTGCCCCGCCGCTCGGGGTCCCTCGACTGTGGCCATGGTGAATCGGCCGGGCTGAACCCTGGCTGAACGGGGCGGTCAGGATTCGCGTTCCCGCCCTTGCGCGAAGCGGGGGCGCGCGCCCATCTTGCGTTCACAATCGCAACGATGGTCGGGAGCCACGGACGATGAGCGACGCAGCCGAGTACACGCCCCCCAAGGTCTGGACCTGGAACAAGGAAAGCGGCGGCCGCTTCGCCAACATCAACCGGCCGATCGCCGGGTCGACCCACGACAAGGATCTGCCGGTCGGCAAGCACCCGCTGCAGCTGTACTCGCTGGGCACCCCCAACGGGGTGAAGGTCACCGTGATGCTCGAGGAGTTGCTGGCCCTCGGCCATGCGGGCGCCGAGTACGACGCCTGGCTGGTCAAGATCAACGACGGCGACCAGTTCTCCAGCGGCTTCGTGGCGGCCAATCCCAACTCGAAGATCCCGGCCCTGGTCGACCGCAGCGGCGAAACGCCGATCCGCGTGTTCGAGTCCGGCGCCATCCTGATCCACCTGGCGGAGAAGTTCGGCGCCTTCCTGCCCACGCAGCCGGCCGCGCGCGCCGAGTGCCTCTCGTGGCTGTTCTGGCAGATGGGCAGCGCGCCCTTCCTGGGCGGCGGCTTCGGGCATTTCTATGCCTATGCGCCCAGCAAGATCCAGTACGCCATCGACCGCTATGCGATGGAGGTGAAGCGGCAGATGGACGTGCTGGATCGGCGCCTGGCTGAATCGCGCTATCTCGCCGGTGACGACTACACCATCGCCGACATGGCGGTGTGGCCCTGGTACGGCACGCTCGCCAAGGGCCAGCTCTACGAGGCGGGCGAGTTCCTGCAGGTACAGGACTATCGCCACGTCCTGCGCTGGACGGACGAGATCGCGCAGCGCCCAGCCGTGAAGCGCGGCCGCATGGTCAACCGCACCTGGGGCCAGCCTTCGAGCCAGCTTCACGAGCGGCACGAGGCCAGCGACTTCGAGACGCGCACGCAGGACAAGCAGGCACCGGGCGCTTGAGACCGCCCCGGCCGCACATCACGGAGACCTCATGACGATCACCCTGTACGAC
>CALALX010000118.1 GCA_937925635.1 uncultured Caulobacter sp. | reverse complement strand
GTCGCCGTCCGGCTTGCGCGTGAACTTGTAGGCGCCGTGGCTGGTGCCCATGGCGATCGCAAGCGCGTCGACCTGGGTCTCGCGCACAAACTCGACGGCCTGGTCCGGGTCGGTCAGCAGCGAGGAGTGGTCCAGCTTGCCCTCGAAGCCGTGGCCGTCCTCGGCCTCGCCCATGCCGGTCTCGAGCGAGCCCAGCACGCCCAGCTCGCCCTCGACCGAGACGCCGCAGCTGTGGGCCATCTGGACAACGCGGCGGGTGACGTCGACGTTGTAGTCGTAGGAGGCCGGGGTCTTGGCGTCCTCCATCAGCGAGCCGTCCATCATCACCGAGGTGAAGCCGTACTGGATGGCGGTGGCGCAGGTGGCCGGACCGTTGCCGTGGTCCTGGTGCATGCAGACCGGGATGTTGGGATAGAGCTCGACCAGCGCGTCGATCAGCCGGGCCAGCACCACGTCGTTGGCGTAGCTGCGGGCGCCGCGCGACGCCTGGATGATGACCGGCGCATCGACGGCCTCGGCCGCCTCCATGATCGCCAGGCCCTGCTCCATGTTGTTGATGTTGAAGGCGGGCAGGCCGTAGTCGTGCTCGGCGGCGTGATCGAGAAGCTGGCGAAGGGTGATACGGGCCACTGTCGGACTCTCTTGCGCTGAAATTGTTCTGGGTTTTGCGGGGGTCTTAGCACCGCATCACGGAAACGTCAGCAGCGGAGACACCCTCAGGAGCGGTGGCGGTTCACGACCACGCCGATCAGCAGGATGAAGCCAAGCACCATGGCGAAGATCACGGCCTGGACGACTTCGGTGTTCATTCTTCGCCTCCTTCCACGGTCAGGAACAGCCATGCCGCGGACCTGACCGCGAGAACCGTACTCGCAAAATAGAACCAGAACCAGAAATCCAGGCTGCCGAGGGGCGGGTCGATCAGCTTCGCAATGCTGTAGCCGGCCGCTGCAACTGCGGCCAGGCCAGTTGCGATTCGAAGCTGGTTGCGACCGCGCTTCGTCGAACGTCCGGCCTCGCGGAACAGCAGCACCGCAAGAAGCCCGGACCAGACGCAAGCGAATAGTCGCCGAAAGAACATGCGGCGACCATACAACTGATAATTGTATTGTCGCAAGTCGCGACCTATGCCTCCAGCGCCTTCACGCCGGGCAGTTCCTTGCCTTCCATCCATTCCAGGAAGGCGCCGCCGGCGGTCGAGACGAAGGTCATCTGGTCGGCCACGCCGGCGTGGTTCAGGGCCGCCACGGTGTCGCCGCCGCCGGCCACGGCGACCAGCTTGCCGGCCTGCGCCAGATCGCCGGCCTTCTTCGCGGCGGCCACGGTGGCGGCGTCGAAGGGCGGCACCTCGAACACGCCCAGCGGGCCGTTCCAGATGAAGGTCTTGCTGTCGTCCATGGCGGCCAGCAGCCGCTCGACGGTCTTCGGACCGGCGTCGAGGATCAGGTCGCCGTCCTTGACCTCGTCCAGGCCGAGCACGCGCGTCGCGGTGTTCGGCTTCACCTCGGCGGCGACGACGACGTCGACCGGCAGCAGCAGTTCGCAGCCCGCCGCCTCCGCTTTCTTCATGATCTCCCGCGCGGTGTCGCCCAGGTCGTGCTCGCACAGCGAGGAGCCGACCGGATGGCCCTGGGCGGCGAGGAAGGTGTTGGCCATGCCGCCGCCGATGGCCAGGCGATCCAGCTTGGCGACCAGGTTGTTGAGCAGGTCGAGCTTGGTCGAGACCTTGGCGCCGCCGACGATGCCCAGCACGGGCTTCTTGGGGCTGCCCAGCGCCGCGTCGAGCATCTCCAGCTCCAGCTGCATCTGCAGGCCCGGATAGGCCGGCAGCAGGCGGGCCAGCCCCTCGGTCGAGGCGTGGGCGCGGTGCGCGGCGCTGAAGGCGTCGTTGACGTACAGGTCGCCCAGCGCAGCCAGGTCGGCTGCAAAGGCTGGGTCGTTCTTCTCTTCGCCGGCGTGGTAGCGGATGTTCTCGAGCAGCGCGACGCCGCCGTTCTCCAGCCCGTTCACGACGGCCGCCGCCTCCTCGCCCACGCAGTCGTCGGCGAAGGCCACCGGCTGCTCCAGCAGGTCCGACAGCGGGCCGACGACGGGCTTCAGGCTCATCTCCGGAACCCGCTTGCCCTTGGGCCGGTCGAAGTGGGCCAGCAGCACGACCTTGGCGCCCTTCTCCGACAGGAACCGGATCGTGGGCAGCACCGCCCGCAGGCGGGTGTCGTCGGTCACCCGGCCATCGGCCATCGGCACGTTGAGGTCCACGCGGACCAGCGCGCGCTTGCCGGCGAGATCAGCGGTTTCAAGGGAGCGGAAGGGCATGGTCAATCCTTTCACCCGCTCATCCCGGCGAATGCCGGGACCCAGTCAGGGTCTCAGAACTCAGGACAGATACCTGAACGCTCAGGCTGGATCTGGGTCCCGGCATTCGCCGGGATGAGCGGAGTGTGTGGGGCGCTACAGGAACTTCGCCATCACGAGCGCGGTGTCGCTCATGCGGGTCGCGAAGCCCCACTCGTTGTCGTACCAGGTCAGCACGCGGGCCAGCTTGCCGTCGACGACCTGGGTCTGCGGCAGGGCGGCGGTCGAGGACGCAGCGACGTGGTTCAGGTCGATGGAGACCACCGGGTCGTTGGTCACGGCCAGAACGCCCGACATCGGGCCCTCGGCGGCTGCGACCAGCGCCTTGTTGATCTCTTCCACGGTGACTTCACGACCGGCGACGACCTTCAGGTCGACGACCGAGACGTTCGGGGTCGGGACGCGGATCGAGGAGCCGTCCAGCTTGCCCTTCAGTTCCGGCAGGACCAGGCCCAGGGCCTTGGCGGCGCCGGTCGAGGTCGGGATCATCGACAGCGCGGCGGCGCGGCCGCGGTAGAGATCCTTGTGCATGGTGTCGAGGGTCGGCTGGTCGCCGGTGTAGGCGTGGATCGTGGTCATGTAGCCGCGCTCGATGCCGAACAGGTCGTTCAGCACCTTGGCCACCGGGGCCAGGGCGTTGGTGGTGCACGAGCCGTTGGAGACGACGATATCGTCGGCGGTCAGGGTCTCGTGGTTGACCTTGTAGACGATGGTCTTGTCAGCGTTGTCGGCCGGGGCCGAGACCAGCACGCGCCTGGCGCCGGCGGTCAGGTGGGCCGAAGCCTTGTCCTTGGCCGTGAAGATGCCGGTGCACTCGAAGGCGATGTCGACGCCCAGCGCCTTGTGCGGCAGGTTGGCCGGGTCGCGCTCGGCGGTGACCTTGATTTTGCCGAAGCCGACGTCGATCCAGTCCTCGCCCGAGGTCACCGTGCCCGGGAACCGGCCGTGCACGCTGTCGTAGCGCAGCAGGTGGGCGTTGGTCTCGACCGGGCCGAGATCGTTGATGGCGACGACCTCGATGTCCTTGCGGCCATGTTCGGCGATCGAGCGGAGGACGAGACGGCCGATACGGCCGAAGCCGTTGATGGCGACGCGAAGGGTCATGCTGAGGAGGCTCCCGACGACATTTTCTGAATGGCGCGGGGTTTCCGGGACATAGCCCTCGAAGTCAACCCCGCCGCCACGGAAGCGGGGTCACATCGGGTGAAGGTTTGTGACGGCTTCCTGGATCAGGCCGGCGCCGTGCGTCCTTCGACACGCCCGCTGCGCGGGCTGCTCAGGATGACGTACTATGTAGGCAACCCGCTCACGTCATGCTGAGCAGCGCCGCAGGCGCGTGTCGAAGCACGCAGGGCCCGTCAGCCCTTCACCACCCGCACCCGCGACGCCGCCTCGCGGGCGTTCGTCCGTGCGGCGTCCACGTCCGCGTGCCGCGCCAGGGCGACGCCCATGCGGCGGCGCGCGAAGGCCTCGGGCTTGCCGAACAGGCGGATGTCGCTGCCGGGGACGGACAGCGCCTCGGCGACGCCTTCGTAGGCGACGCCCCTGGCCTCCATGCCGCCGTAGATCACCGCGCTGGCGCCCGGCTCGCGCAGGCCAACGTCGACCGGCAGGCCGAGGATGGCGCGGGCGTGCAGCGCGAACTCGCTCTGCACCTGGGTGGCCAGGGTCACCAGGCCGGTGTCGTGCGGGCGGGGGCTGACTTCGGAGAACCAGACCTGGTCGCCCTTCACGAACAGCTCGACGCCGAACAGGCCCCGGCCGCCCAGCGCGGTGGTGACCTTGCGGGCGATGTCCTGGGCCGAGGCCAGGGCGGCGGCGGTCATCGCCTGCGGTTGCCAGCTTTCGACATAGTCGCCCTTCACCTGCCGATGGCCGACCGGGGCGCAGAAGGAGGTCTCGACCTCGCCGGACGGGCCCACCGCGCGGACGGTCAGCAGGGTGATCTCAAAGTCGAAGTCGATGCGGCCCTCGACGATGACGCGGGCCGTCTCAACGCGTCCGGCCGACAGGGCGTAGTCCCAGGCCGCGCCGATGTCGGCCGGCGTCTCGACGTAGGACTGGCCCTTGCCGGAGCTGCTCATCACCGGCTTCACGAAGCAGGGATAGCCCACCGCCGCCGCGCCGGCCTCGAGGTCCTCGCGCGACGAGGCGAAGGCGTAGGGGCTGGTGGCCAGGCCCAGGTCCTCGGCCGCCAGCCGGCGGATGCCCTCGCGGTTCATGGTCAGCTGGGCGGCGCGGGCGGTCGGAATGCAGACGGCGTCGCCGGCGGCCTCGACCTCGGCGAGCACCTCGGTGGCGATGGCCTCGATCTCCGGCACGACCAGATGCGGCTTCTCGGCGGCGATGACGGCCTTCAGCGCGGCGGCGTCGGTCATCGTGACCACATGCGCGCGGTGGGCGACCTGCATGGCCGGCGCGTCGGCGTAGCGGTCGACGCCGATCACCTCGACCCCCAGCCGCTGCAGCTCGATGGCCACCTCCTTGCCGAGCTCGCCGCAGCCGAGGAGCATGACCTTGGTGGCGGCGGGGGAAAGCGGGGTGCCGAGTTTCATCAAACCCTCCGACCACCCCCGCGAAGGCGGGGGCCCAAACCGACGTCAGTGCGGGCCATGGGCCCGCTTGGATCCCCGCCTTCGCGGGGACCCTCGGACTAGGAACCCAGTTTCGCCTTCGCCGCCTCGGCCACCGCTTCGGCGGTGATGCCGAACTCCTTGTAGAGCCGCTCGTAGGGCGCCGAAGCGCCGAAGCCGGTCATGCCGACGAAGACGCCGTCTTCGCCGATGAAGCGTTCCCAGCCCATCTTCACCGCCGCCTCGACCGCCACGCGGACCGGCGCCTTGCCGATCACCTCGGCGCGGTACTTCGCTGGTTGCTTCTCGAACAGTTCCCAGCACGGGGTGGAGACCACGCGGGTCGGCACGCCGGCGGCCTGCAGCAGCTGCCGCGCGCCCATGGCGACGCCCACCTCGGTGCCCGAGGCGAAGATGGTGACCTGGGCCGCGCCGCCCTCGGCCGCCGCCAGCTCGTAGGCGCCCTTCGCCGACAGGTTCTCCGTCGAGGCCGTGGTGCGGGCGACCGGCGTCTTCTGGCGCGACAGAGCCATGATCGACGGCGTCGTCTTGTGCGACAGCGCCGACTGCCAGCACTCGGCCGCCTCGACCGCGTCGGCGGGGCGATAGACGTTCAGGTTCGGCATCGCGCGCAGGGACGCCAGATGCTCGACCGGCTGGTGGGTCGGGCCGTCTTCGCCCAGGCCGATCGAGTCGTGGGTCATCACATGGATCACCCGCACGCCCATCAGCGCCCCCAGCCGGATGGCCGCGCGGCTGTAGTCGGCGAAGCACATGAAGGTGCCGCTGTAGGGGATGACGCCGCCGTGCAGCGCCATGCCGTTCATCGCCGCCGCCATGCCATGCTCGCGCACGCCGTAGTGGACGTAGCGGCCGGCGTAGTCCGGCGCGTCGAACGGGGTCATGCCCTTGACGTAGGTGTTGTTGGAGCCGGTCAGGTCGGCCGAGCCGCCGATCATCTCCGGGATCGACGGAGTCAGCGCCGACAGCGCCGCGCCGCTGTGCACGCGGGTGGCGTTGGCGGCGGGGCCGTCGATGTTGGCCTGGATGTGCGCGGCCAGCGCGTCGAAGGCCCCGGCGGGCAGGTCGCCCTTCATCGCGCGGGTGAAGTCGGGACCCTGGGCGCTGGCCTTGAGGCGGGCGTCCCACTTGCGACGCTGCGCGCCGCCCTTGCGGCCGGCCTTGCGCCAGGCGGCGGCGATGTCGTCCGGGATCTGGAACGGCGGCAGCGGCCAGCCCATGGCCTCGCGCGCCAGCGTCGCCTCCTCGTCGAACAGCGAGTAGCCGTGGCCGTGGACGTCGCCTTCCTTCGGGCCCGCGCCCTTCGAGATCTTGGTGCGGCAGGCGATCATGGTCGGGACCGATTGCTTCACAGCCCAGCGCAGGGCGGCGGCGATCTTGCCGTGGTCGTGACCGTCGACGGCCTTCACCGCCCAGCCCGCGGCCTTGAAGCGCAGCAGCTGGTCGCCGGTCTCGGCGATGGTCGCCGCGCCGTCGATGGTGGTGTTGTTGTCGTCGAACAGCACGGTCAGCTTGCTGAGCTTCAGGCGGCCGGCCAGGCTGATCGCCTCCTGGCTGACGCCCTCCATCAGGCAGCCGTCGCCGGCGATGACCCAGGTGCGGTGATCGACGAGGTCGTCGCCGTAGCGGGCGTTCATCGAACGCTCGGCCATGGCCAGGCCGACGGCGGTGGCGATGCCTTGACCCAGCGGGCCGGTGGTCACCTCGACGCCGGGGGTGTGACCGTACTCGGGGTGACCGGCGGTGTTGCTGCCCCACTGACGGAAGTTGCGGATCTGATCCATCGTCACGGCCTTGAAGCCGGTCAGGTGCAGCAGGCTGTAGATCAGCATCGAGGCGTGGCCGGCCGACAGCACGAAGCGGTCGCGGTCGGCCCAGTCCGGCTTGTTGGCGTCATACCTGAGGAACTTCGTCCACAGGACCGTGGCGACGTCGGCCAGCCCCATCGGAGCCCCCTGGTGGCCCGACTTGGCGGCGTGGACGGCGTCCATGGACAGGACACGGATGGCGTCGGCCATCTTCACGGGGCTGACGGTCATGGCGGGGCCTTTTGGGATTCGATGTTGCGCGGCAGGCGCCCGTTCGCATGCGGGACGGTTTCTTTCAACCCGCCTTCCTGTCGCGCACCGGCTCACGCTATATGGATTCAGCAGATCAAGGAGCCGCCAGAATGACGGGAGAGGCTGAGGGAACCGCCCTCGACCTGGCCGCGCGCCGGCTGGAACGCGCGGTGGCGATGCTGGAAAGCCGGTTGGCCGAGAAGGTCGCCGTCGCCAGCGCCGAGGCGGGCGGCCTGTTCGATCAGGACCGCGCCCGGCTGGCCGCCGAGATGGACGCCGCCCGGGCCCGCGAACGCGCGCTCGAGGAAGCCGGAGCCCAGGCCTCCGAGGCCCTTGGCCGCGCCATCGCCGAAATCCGCGCCGCGCTTGGCGAACCCGCCGAAGCGGAGGCCTGACCGCATGGCCCAGGTCACCGTCCACATCAACGGCAAGCCCTACAGCGTCGGCTGCGAGGACGGCCAGGAACGCCACCTCACCGAAATCGCCCGCCTGTTCGACGAACAGGTCCGCCAGGTCAGCCAGGACGTCGGCCAGCTCGGCGAGACCCGGCTCTTCCTGATGGGCGCCCTGCTCCTCGCCGACGAGATGGCCGACCTCAAGCTGCGTCTCGCCCATCTGCAGGGCGAGGTCGCCCGCCTGCAGACCGACCAGGCCAAGGTCGAGGTCAAGGCCGTCGCGGCGCTGGAGAACGCGGCCAAGCGGCTGGAGAAGCTTGCGGGGGTGTAGGAGTTCGGTGGAGTTCGGTGACAGTTTACGAATTGGCGGAGTCGGCCGGCTCACCGGCGCAATTCGTAAACTGTCACCGAACTTACCTGAAGGGCATGTCCCCGTCAGTGCTTGTGACCCCGCCCCCCAGGCCCTATCTTCGCTTCCGGCGGGTCCTGCTGCGGCTCTCGTCGAAGGCAACTACATCCCAGCGACCTTAATTCACTCGAAGGGAGCTGTCCCTGCCGGGCCCCGTGGGGTACGGCAACACGGCGCCCACCTGGTCATCCAGGTCGAGGGGATTGAACCGTCCTTCACGGCTCTTCGCGGCGCCGCCACCCTCTATTCCTGTTCCGCCTCGTTGCGTGGTTCGAGACGCTCGCTTGCGCTCGCTCCTCACCATGACGAAGGTGGGCGACCCGTACTGAGTTCGTCATCCTGAGGAGCGATCCCTCAGGATCGCGTCGCGAAGGACGCACCCCGCCCGATGACCGACCCCATCCTCGCCGCCGCCAAGACCGCCCTGCGGCTGGAGGCGCGCGCGCGGCGCAAGGGCCTGATGGTCGAGCACCCCGAGGCCGACTGGATGGCCGCCGACCACGCGCCGGCGATGCTCGCCGCGCTGGGCCGGCGCAGGCCGGGCGTGCTGGCGATCTACAAGGCGCTGGGCGCCGAACTCGACCCCCGCCCCCTGGCCGACACCCTGGCGAAGACGGGATGGACGATCGCCCTGCCCGCGGTGGTCGCCGAGGCGGCGCCGCTGGCCTTCCGCGTCTGGTCGCCGGGCCAGCCGCTGGTCCACGACCTCGCTGGCCTGCCCGCGCCCTCGGCCGCCGCGGACGACGTCTCGCCGGATCTGGTGATGGTCCCCCTGCTCGCCTTCGACGCCGCCGGCGGCCGTCTCGGCCAGGGCGGCGGCCACTACGACCGGACGATGGCGGCGCTGCGGAACCGCCCCTCGTCGCCGCCGTTTGTCGGCATGGCCTACAGCGGCCAGCAGGTCGCGGCCCTGCCCCGCGAGCCGCACGACCAGCCCCTCGATGGGATTCTGACCGAGGCAGGGTATATAGGCGTCCGAAAGGACCTCTGAATGCGCTTTGCTTTCTTCGGCGACGTCGTCGGCAAGTCCGGCCGCGACGGCCTCGCCGACCACCTGCCCGGCCTCCGCCGCCGTCTCGGGCTGGAGTTCGTCATCGTCAACGCGGAGAACGCCGCCGCCGGGTTCGGGATCACCGAGAACACCGCCCGCGAGCTGTTCGAGGCGGGCGCCGACTGCCTGACGCTCGGCAATCACAGTTGGGACCAGAAGGAAGCGCTGACCTACATCGTGCGCGAACCGCGCCTGATCCGCCCGGCCAACTATCCGATCCTGTCCGACGCGCCGGGGCGCGGCAGCCACCTGTTCCAGACCCAGAGCGGCCGGACCATCTTCGTGGTGAACCTGCTCGGCCGCGTGCACATGGACGCCATGGACGACCCCTTCGCCGCCGCCGACCGCGAGCTGGACAAGGCTCCGCTGGCCCAGGTCGCCGACGCCGTGCTGGTCGACATGCACTGCGAGGCCACCTCCGAGAAGATGGCCATGGGCCACTACTGCGACGGCCGCGCCAGCCTGGTGGTCGGCACCCACACCCACGTCCCGACCGCCGACGCCCAGATCCTGCCCGGCGGCACCGCCTACCAGACCGACGCCGGCGCCTGCGCCGACTACGACAGCGTCATCGGCAACCAGAAGGAAGAGCCGCTGCGCCGGTTCACCACCAAGATCAGCCAAGGCCGCTACCAGCCGGCCTCGGGTCCTGCGACGGTCTGCGGCGTCTTCGTCGAGACCGACGATCGCACGGGCCTCGCCCGCCGCATCGAACCGATCCGCCTCGGCGGTCGCCTGAGCCAGACCGAGCCGGTGGTGGAGATGGCGACGGCGTGACCTAGGCGCCGCGAACTCGGGACGCTAGAAGCGCGCAACCCGTTTTGAAGCAACGAGACCTACCCGACCCATGGCCGGCCACTCAAAGTTCAAGAACATCATGCACAAGAAGGGCCGCGCCGATGCGCAGCGGTCCAAGCTGTTCTCCAAGCTGTCGCGCGAAATCACCGTCGCCGCGAAGATGGGTCTGCCCGACCCGAACATGAACCCGCGCCTTCGCCTGGCCGTCAACAACGCCAAGGCCGAGAGCGTGCCCAAGGACGTCATTGATCGGGCGATCAAGAAGTCCCAGATGGGCGACATGGCCGACTATTCCGAAATCCGCTACGAGGGCGTCGGGCCCGGCGGCGTCGGGATCATCGTCGAGGCCCTGACCGACAACAAGAACCGCGCGGCGGCCAACGTGCGCTCGCTGTTCTCGAAGATGGGCGGCAATCTCGGCGCCACGGGGTCGGTGGCCTTCAACTTCGACCGCATGGGCGAGATCACCTATCCGGCCAAGGTCGCCGGCGAGGACGCGATGATGGAAGCCGCCATCGAGGCCGGCGCCGCCGACGTCGAATCCGACCTCGGCGAAGAGGGCTCGGGCCACACCGTCTACACCGCCTTCGAGGACCTCAACGAGGTCGCCGGCGCGCTGGAGAAGGTGTTCGGCGAAGCCGCCTCGACCAAGATCATCTGGAAGCCGAAGACCACCACCGCCGTCAGCGGCGACGCCGTCGCCACCCTGATGAAGCTGCTCGACGCCCTCGACGACGACGACGACGTTCAGAACGTCTACTCGAACGAAGAGATCAGCGACGAGGACCTGGCGAAGCTGGGGTAGGTCGCTTGGGGACTGCTTCCGTCGATAGACGGTAGCTGTCCCCGACCCTTCGAAGCGTCAGGGACAGGAAACAACGTCCCCTGCGGGGACGCCGTATCCAGTCCCCCGACTACTTCTGGTCCGCGTAGTCCTTGACCAGCAGGTACAGAAAGTCCCGCGCGTCGTAGAGGGACTTCACGCGGATGCGCTCGTTCAGGCCATGGACGCCGCCGCCGGTGCTGTCGGCGAAGATGCCGGTCAGGCCGTAGGTCGGGATGCCGGCGGCGTTCGTATATTTGCCGTCCGTGGCTCCGGTGGTCTGGAAGGGCACGATCGGCACGCCCGGCCAGATCTGCGCCGCTCGCCGGCGCAGCGGCTTCATCACAGCGTCCGACAGCGGCGGCGGCGGCGGGGTGCGCAGGCTGGTGTCGTCGGCCACGATCGTCACGCCGTCGTCTCCGACCACCTGCTTCAGCCGCTGGCGCGTCATCTCGGCCGTCTGGCCCGGGAACATGCGGCAGTTCACATTGGCCCAGGCGCGCTGGGGCAGGGCGTTCGGCGCGTGCCCGGCCTTAACCAGCGTGGGCACGCAGGTGGTCCGCAGCATGCTGTTCCACATCGGGTTCTTCGCGATGATCGCGGCCGCCTTCGCGTCGGCCGGATCGGCGACCAGCGCCCGCATCGCCGCGCCGCTCTCGGCGTCGACCAGCGGCGCCATGGCCGTGAAATAGGCGCGCGTCGTCTCGTTCAGCTGCACCGGGAAGTCGTCGACCATCACCTTGTTCAGGGCGATGGAGAGCCGCGCGATGGCGTTGTCCTTGACCGGCCGGCTGGAGTGACCGCCGGGGTTGGTCACCTCGAAGTGGAAGTCCTGATAGACCTTCTCGCCCGACTGGATCGACAACGAGACGAACTTGCCGTCCGCGTCCAACAGCCCGCCGGCGCCCTCGTTGAGGGCCAGGCCCGCGTCGATCAGGTCGCGGTGCTTCGTCACCAGCAGATCGGCGCCGTTGAGGGCGTCATCGCTCTCCTCGCCGCAGGTCAGGGCCATCTTGATGGTCCGGCGCGGCCTGTAGCCCTCGGTCTTGTAGCGGATCAGGGTGTCCACCCAGATCGCCGCCTGGGCTTTGTCGTCGCTGGCGCCGCGGGCGTAGAACCAGCCGTCCTCCTCGATCAGGGTGAAGGGGTCGCGCGTCCAGTCGGCGCGGTTGGCCTCGACCACGTCGATGTGGGCCAGCAGCAGCAGCGCGCTGGCCTTCGGGTCCTTGCCCGGCAGGACGGCGACGAGGTTGCCTTCCTTCGGATGGTCCGGCTCGACGATCAGATGCAGGTCGCTGTCAGGGAAGCCGGCGGCTTTCAGCCGAGCGGCCATCCTCTGCGCCGCCAGGGTGCAATCGCCGGCCGACAGCGTGGTGTTGGTCTCGACCAGCTCCTTGTAGAGCGCACGGAACTGGGTCTGGTCGGGTCGGGGCCCCGTGGCCTGAGCGCCCGCCAGGCCCGGCAGCGCCGCCGCCATCACCGTCGCCGCGATCGTCTTGCGCCAGGCCCGCATGGAAATCTCCCCTCGCCGAAGGGCGTATCATCGGCGGGGAGCGGGCCTCAGGGCAAGCCGATCAGTCGCGCTTCTGGTCGCCGCGATCGCCGTCGCCGGATTTCACGGTGGTCTTCGCCCGCTGGCGGCGGTCGGCGGCCAGCGACCGGCCGACGTCGTCGGACTCCCTGAAGCGTCCCTGGTCGTCGCGCCGCACGTAGCGCTTGTCAGAGCCTGTATCGATCAGTTCACGGGGCATGGGGCGTCCTCCTCCCCGGATAGAATCCCGAGCGCCCGACCTTGTTCCACAGCGGAAATCGGCGTTCCCTGCATGGTCCCGCAGTCACAGGGACCGATTTCATGAGCTGGTCGCCGCTCGATCTCCCCCACCTCGACTTCCTGCCCGGCCTGCTCGGCGCCCTCGTCGCCGGCAGTCTGGTCGGCATTGAGCGCGGCCATCGCGGCCAGCCGGCCGGCTTCCGGACTCACGCCCTGCTGGCGCTGACCTCGGCGATGCTGATGCTGGGCGCCGCGCATCAGTTTCAGTGGATGAACCTCGCCGCGCCGGAGAGCGTCGTGCGCATCGACCCGGTGCGGATGGCCCACGGCATCCTGACCGGCGTCGGCTTCCTGTGTGGCGGCGTGATCTTCCGCGAGGGCTTCTCGATCCACGGACTGACGACGGCGGCGTCGCTCTGGACAACCTCAGCGCTGGGCGTGCTGTTCGGGATGGGCGACTGGGCGCTGGCGATCTCCGGCACGCTCGCCGCCCTCGTGGTGCTTGGCCTCTTCCGCTACGTGGACAACTGGCTGCCCCAGCAGCAGCTCGCCGAGATCAACATCCGCTACAAGCGCGACGGCGCCCCGACGGCGGCGGAGGTCAGGAAGCGCCTGCGCGACCTCGGCCTGCATCCCTCTCCAGTCAGCAATCGGCTGACCAAGAAGGGCCTGCTCCTCGAGCACGGCGCGCGGGTGCGCTGCAATTCCCTGAAGGAAATCGACGCCTTGGCCATGGCCCTCGGCTCCGACAAACACGTCGTGGAGTTCGAGATCCTGCCAAGGACCCACTAGCGGGGACTGGTCGGGCGGCGGGCGGCGTGATTCAGTGGCGGGGCCTCGTTCTTGGCGCCTCCCGCGCAAGGCGCCGCCGGAAGACCTTTCCGCTTCGTTCAGGATTCCCGCCGCCTTATAGAACACATGATGAACACGCCGATTCGCATCCTCGGGCTCGATCCCGGCCTGCGCCGCACCGGCTGGGGCATGGTGGCGGTCGAGGGCTCGCGCCTGACCTGGATCGCGCACGGCGTGATCGCGCCACGCGAGGCCGCGCCGTTGTCCGATCGGCTCCTGGCCCTGTTCGAGGGCGTGACGGCGATCGTCGCCGAACATGCGCCGCACGAAGCCGCGATCGAGGAAACCTTCGTCAACGCCAACGGGCAGTCGACCCTAAAACTCGGCCAAGCGCGCGCCGCCGCCATGCTGGCTCCCGCCCGGGCGGGCCTGACCGTCGCCGAATACGCCGCCCGGGAGGTCAAGAAGGCCGTGGTCGGGACTGGCGGGGCCGACAAGGATCAGGTCGCCTTCATGATCGCCCGCCTGCTGCCGACGGCGGGAGCGCCGACCCAGGACGCCGCCGACGCCCTGGCCGTGGCCATCGCTCACGCCCATGCCCGAAAGCTGCCGCGTCAGCCCGGCGCCGGCGCCGCCGCGACGCTGGCGGCCAGCCTGTTGGCCCGCGAGAGGAAGTCCGCATGATCCTCCTTCGCCAAGGCTTCGGAGAACAAGCCCGGCCAGGACTTGTCCTGCGAAGCTTCCTTGGGAGCGAAGCAGGATGATCGGCCGGCTGCGCGGGATCGTCGCCGAGATCGGCGAGGAGGAGGCGCTGATCGATGTCGGCGGCGTCGGCTATGTCGTGCGCTGCGGCGGCAGGACGCTCGGTCGCCTGCCGGCCGTCGGCGACGAGGCCCTGCTGCACATCGAACACCAGTGGAGCGCCGAGCAGGGGCCGAGACTCTATGGCTTCGGCTCCCGCGAGGAGCGCCGGGCCTTCGTGCTGCTGACCGCTATCCAGGGCGTCGGCCCCAAGGCGGCGATGTCGGTGCTCGACATCTGCTCGCCGTCCGAACTGGCCGGCGCCGTCGCCCGCGAGGACAAGGCCCTGGTCGCCCGCGCCAACGGCGTCGGACCCAAGCTCGCCCAGCGGATCGTCATCGAACTGAAGGACAAGCCGATCACCGAGGGACCGGTCGCGGCGTTCCATGCGACGGCGCCCTCCCACCCGCCGGCCAGGCCCTCCGCCGCCGGCGAGGCCGTGGCGGCGCTGATGGGTCTGGCCATCGCCGAGCCGGTCGCCCGCCGCGCCGTCGAGCAGGCCGTCCTGCGCCTGGGCGAGGAGGCTGAGGTCAGCGCCCTGATCAAGGCCGGCCTGCAGGAGATCGGCCGGTGAGGCGCGGAAAGGCCTTGCGTCCTGCGAGACGCGATCCCGAGGGATCGCTCCTCAGGATGACGAGTTCAGTGCAGCCCTCCCACCTTCGTCATGGTGAGGAGCGAGCCTCAAGCGAGCGTCGCGAACCACGCAGTGAGCCGACGCCATGAACGACCGCATCATCTCGGCCGAAGCCGCGCCCTTCGAGGCGACCGACAAGGCTCTGCGCCCGCAGGCCCTGGCCGAGTTCGTCGGCCAGGCGCAGACCAAGGCCAACCTCAAGGTCTTCATCGACGCCGCCCGCGAGCGGAACGAGGCGCTGGACCACGTCCTGCTGTTCGGTCCGCCGGGGCTGGGTAAGACGACCCTGGCGCAGATCGTCGCCCGCGAGTTGGGCGTCGGCTTCCGCGCGACGTCCGGCCCGGTTCTGGCCAAGGCCGGCGACCTGGCCGCCATCCTGACCAACCTTGAGCCGCGCGACGTCCTGTTCATCGACGAGATCCATCGCCTTGCGGCCAATGTCGAGGAGATCCTCTATCCGGCGATGGAGGACCACGTCCTGGACCTGATCATCGGCGAGGGACCGTCCGCCCGCTCGATCCGCATCGACCTGGCGCCCTTCACCCTGGTGGCGGCGACCACCCGGGCGGGCCTGCTGGCGACGCCGCTGCGCGATCGCTTCGGCATCCCCCTGCGGCTGGAATTCTATACGCACGAGGAGCTCAAGCAGGTGCTGCTGGGCGCCGCGCGCAAGATGGGCGCGCCGCTGGCCGAGGACGGCGCCGCCGAGATCGCCGCCCGCGCCCGGGGCACGCCGCGCGTCGCCGGCCGCCTGCTGCGCCGGGTCCGCGACTTCGCCGCCGCCGACGGCGCCGCCGTGATCGACAAGGGTCACGCCGCCCGAGCGCTCGCGCGCCTGGAGGTTGACGAGGCGGGCCTGGACAGCCTGGACCGCCGTTACCTGCGCGCCCTGATCGAGAACTATGGCGGCGGTCCAGCAGGCGTGGAGACCCTCGCCTACGCCATCGCCGAGGCCCGCGACGCCGTCGAGGACGTCATCGAGCCCTACCTGCTGCAGCAGGGCTTCATCCAGCGCACCCCGCGCGGCCGCATGGCCTGCGGCAAGGCCTAC
This sequence comes from uncultured Caulobacter sp., assembly GCA_937925635.1. Classification (GTDB taxonomy): domain Bacteria; phylum Pseudomonadota; class Alphaproteobacteria; order Caulobacterales; family Caulobacteraceae; genus Caulobacter. The sequence goes on along the minus strand of CALALX010000118.1, from coordinate 16,386 downwards.
CTGCACCTCGGCCTCAGGGAGCCGCCGCCTCCCAAGGGCGGCCAGGGCGGGCTGTTCGAATAGCGCCTTCCCTGCCCTTTATGGGGAGGGACAGACGCGCATAGCGCGTCAGGGTGGGGCAGGTGATGGCCGCCTTCCGACCCAGGTGTGGATCGCTGCTTGCCCCACCCGTCTCGTCTCGCTGCGCTCGCCGATCCACCCTCCCCACAAGGGGGAGGGAGATCGCAGCCCGGAACCCGCGCCCGTTCCTCCGGGTTTTGGCTTCCGGAGGTGACTGCTCATGATCCGGATCGCCCTCGTCGGCCTGGCCGCCCTGTCGCTCTCTGCCTGCGACAAGGGCCCCGGCAACTGCAAGGCGCCTGCCTCCGAGACGAAGATCGCGGACAAGGCCCCACCGCCCCCGCCCGCGACCCTGCGCCCCGATCAGGAAGGCTACGGCCGCGAACTGGCCCGCGCCTCCATCGAGGACGCCAAGACCTGCGTCCAGCGCTACGCTTGGAAACTGCGCAAGGCGGAGGAGAAGACCGAGACGCTGGCCGAGGCCGCCGTGACAGCCTGCGACCCCTTCGTCGCCGCCGTCACCCAGGCCGAACAGGCCGCCTACGGCACGCGCGACATGAACACCGCCCACGACGCCAACCGCCAGGCCATGGCCCGCTGGGCGACGCTGTACCTGGTTCAGTACCGGGCGGGGGTCTGCGGCTAGGACATCCGGTCTTACAGAAATTATGAATGTATAGGCAAAACACGCTATAATTTGATAATCTGGCTATATGGATGCTATTGCCAACCCATTCGCCCCGGGCGCTGGATCGCCGCCGCCCGAACTCGCCGGCCGCGATGCAATCCTGAATCAGGCTGAAGTCGCGCTGGGCCGCATCCAGCGAGGACGCTCCTCCAAGAGCATCATGGTCGTCGGCCTCCGGGGCGTGGGCAAAACGGTGCTGCTCAATCGCGTTCGTGAAATGGCGGATGAGCAGCACTTCCAGGCGGAGTTGTTGGAGACGCCGGAAAATAAGAGCCTAGCCGCATTGCTTGCGCCGGCTCTTCGCAGCCTGATCCTGAAGCTCGATCGCGGAGAGCAGGTCAGCAACGCAGCGAGAAAGGCGTTTCGTGCGCTGCGCAGTTTCGCGGCCGCCGTCCGGTTCAAGTATCAGGATATCGAGATCAGCCTGGACGGTGAAACCGAACCGGGGCTCGCCGATAGCGGGGACCTTGAAAGCGACATTCCCGACCTTCTCGTTGCATTGGCGGAAGCGGCCAAGGAACGAGATACGGCCGTTGCGCTCATCATCGACGAGCTACAGTACCTCGACGAAATCGAAATGAGCGCCCTGATCATGGGCATGCATCGGATCAGCCAGCGACAGCTTCCACTGACCTTGCTGGGCGCCGGCCTTCCACAACTCGTTGGCCTGACCGGCCGTTCAAAATCCTATGCCGAACGACTGTTCGACTTTCCGCAGGCGGGCCCACTCTCACTTGCTGAGGCGACGGCGGCCTTGAGAACCCCCGCCGTTGCGGAGGGCGCCGACTTCACGGACCCCGCTATCCGGCGGATCTTTGAACTGACAGAAGGATACCCCTACTTCATCCAGGAGTGGGGCTATCATTCCTGGCTGTCAGCGACTTCGTCGCCTATCGGCGTGGCTGCTGTCGACGCTGCTACGCCCAACGCCATCGCCGCCCTCGACCGCAGCTTCTTCCGCGTCAGATTCGACCGTCTCACTCCGGCGGAAAAGCGGTACCTCAGGGCGATGGCCGAACTCGGCCCTGGCCCCCACCGGTCCGGCGACATCGCGCACGAACTGGGCGTCAAGGTGAACAGCACCGGTCCGGTCCGTGCGGCGCTTATCACTAAGGGGATGATCTACAGCCCCGCGCATGGCGATACCGCGTTCACGGTCCCTCTCTTCGACCAGTTCATGCGGCGCACGATGCCGAAGGGAGCTGCATGACAGACACCCCCTCTCCCGGCCGGTTCGACGGCCGCGCGCACATCCTGCCGGTGCGGGTCTATTACGAGGACACAGACTTCACCGGCGTCGTCTATCACGCCAACTACGTCCGCTATTTCGAGCGCGGGCGCAGCGACTTCCTGCGGCTGGCGGGAGTGTCGCACAACGCCCTGGCCGACCGCGAGGACCCGGCGGCCTTCGTGGTCACGCGGATGGAGATCGATTTCCGCAGGCCGGCGCGGATCGATGACGCGCTGCGGGTGGTCACCACCTATGACGCCGTGAAGGGACCGCGCCTGCTGATCAGCCAGAAGATCCTGCGCGGCGACGAACTGCTGTGCGAGGCCGAGGTCACCGCCGCCTGCATCACGATGGACGGACGCCCCCGCAAACCGCCGCCGGGCCTGGTCGAGGCCGTCCGGCCGTTCTTGCGTGAGGCGAATGGCTAACGTCCGTTAACGTCCGCGCCTTAGTTTCACCAAGTCCGCCGCAACAATCGGCGGGACCAATGCCTGACTGACCCGGGGGACTACTCTCGCATGGACGCATCGACCGTCGCCGCCGACACGTTTTCGATCGTTTCGCTCTGGAACAACGCCGACTGGGTGATCAAGGGCGTGATGGTGGGGCTGGCCCTCGCCTCCCTCTGGTCCTGGGCGGTGATCATCGACAAGGTCTTCCGGTTCAGCACGCTGAACGCCCAGGCCAACAAGTTCGAGGACAATGTCGGCTCCGGCCGGCCGCTTGAGGAGATCGCCGCCGAGACCGGCGCCGACAGCAAGCAGCCGCTGCCCCGCCTGCTGAACGCCGCCCTGCGCGAATGGCGCGAGGCGCGGACCAAGGGCGTGTCGCTCGGCGACACCCACACCGCCCTACTGATTCAGCGGATAGACCGGGTGCTCGACAGCAACATCGCCCGCGAGAGCCAAAAGGTGGAGGACGGCCTCGGCAGCCTGGCCATCGTCGCCACCGCCTCGCCGTTCATCGGCCTGTTCGGCACAGTCTGGGGCATCATGCACGCCTTCCAGAATATCGCGCTGGAGAAGAACACCTCGCTGGCCGTCGTCGCGCCCGCCATCGCCGAGGCCCTGTTCGCCACCGCCATCGGCCTGGCCGCCGCCATCCCGGCCTATATCGCCTACAACAAGTTCTCGACCGACGCGGGCAAGTTCGCGGGCCGGCTCGAGGGCTTCGCCGACGACCTGTCGACGGCCATCCAGCGCCGGCTGGCGGAGAAGGTCTGAGCCATGGCGCTGTCCGCCCACGACGCCTTCTCCGCCGGCGGCGGCCGACGGCGACGCCGGGGCCGCGGCCGCCGCGGCGCCCTGTCCGAGATCAACGTCACGCCGCTGGTCGACGTGATGCTGGTGCTGCTGATCATCTTCATGATCTCGGCCCCGCTGCTGACCAGCGGCGTGCAGGTCGAGCTGCCCAAGACCGAGGCCGGCGCCATGCAGGACCAGGCCGAGCCGATCACCCTGACGGTCAAGGCCAATGGCCAGATCTTCGTCGGTGAAGCGGAGATCCCGTTCGCCTCGCTGAAGCCGCGGCTCGAGCGACTGTCGCGCGCCGGCTACGACAAGCCGATCTACGTCCGCGCCGACGGCAGGGCCTCCTATGAGGTCGTGGCCCAGGTCATGGCCGCGTTGCAGGGCGGCGGCTTCACCAAGATCAACCTCATCACCGACACCGGCGGCCCCTCGTCCGGCGAAAGCCAGAAGGCCGCGGCCACGGAGGGTCAGTCGGAGTGACGGGCCGCCGGGAGAGGACAGGCATCGCGCCGGCCCTCCTGGTGTCGGCGGTGCTCCATGTCGGGGCGCTGGCGGCGATCATCGTCTTCGGCGCGCTGTTCAAGGAGCCGTTCAAGGTCGGCGGCGGCGTGCCCGTGACCCTGGTCGCCAATGGCCCGCCCGAGTTCATGCAGGCGAAGGAAGCCGACACCGTCCAGGACGCGCAGACTGAAGAGCCGGAGCCGTTCGCCGAGCCCGAGCCCGCGCCCCTGCCCGAACCCACCGTCGCCCCGACCCCCACGCCGGCCAAGACCCCGCCGGCCAAGCCGACCAAACCGGTCAAGCGCGCCGAGCTTGACCTCGATCGCCTGCTCAGCGACGTCGAGACCTCCGCGCCCGCGAAGAAGGCCGCCCCGCCGAAGAAGCCCGGCGGCCGCAAGGGTCCCCAGAAGGACGCCCTGACCGTGCAGGTCGGCTCGGGCAAGCGCGTCTCCGCCGAAACCGGTCGCTATCTCGGCAGCCTCGGCAAGGAGCTGAGCCGCCGCTGGAACCCCAATTGCCTGGTCGAGGGCGGCGCCGACGTCCGCGCCGAGGTCAAGTTCCGCATCTCCTTCGGCGGCAAGCTGCTCGGCCGTCCGACGTCGTCGGAGGCGGGAACCAAGGACCCGATGGTCCGCGTCGCGTCCGAGCGCGCGATCCGCGCCGTCTATGCCGCCGAACCCTTCGAGAACTTTCCGCCGGAACTTTACGGCGAGGAACTGATCTTTCCCTTCGACGCCCCCGCCGCCTGCGCCAACCGCTAGACCCGGAGAGCCCCGATGACCTCCAGACCCGCCCTTGCCCTCCTCGCCGCCTTCGCCTGCCTGCTGGGCGCGGGCACGCCCGGCCTCGCCGTCGCCCAGACGCCGATCGGGGAGACCATCAGCTCCGGCGTGGTCGAGCCCCTGCCCATCGCGGTGCCGGCCTTCTCGGGCGACGCGCGCGGCGCCGAGATCGCCCAGGTCATCACCGGCAACCTCGAGCGGTCGGGCCTGTTCAAGCCGATCGACGCCGGCGCCTATCCCGAGCGCAATCTCGACATCGGCGTGCAGCCGATGTTCGACGGCTGGAAATCGATCAACGCCCAGGCCCTGGTCAACGGACAGGTCACGGTCGAGGGAGACGGTCGCCTCCGCGTCGACTTCCGCCTCTGGGACATTTTCAGCGGAGAGCAGCTCCTCGGCCTGCAGTTCACCTCGACGCCCGAGAACTGGCGCCGCGTGGCGCACAAGATCAGCGACGCCGTCTATGAGCGGCTGACCGGCGAGAAGGGTTACTTCGACAGCCGCGTCGTGTTCGTCGCCGAAAGCGGGCCGCGCAAGGACCGCATCAAACGCCTGATGATCATGGACCAGGACGGGGCCAACCCCTCAAGCCTGACCGACGGCAGCTACATCGTCATGACTCCCCGCTTCTCGGCCAACAGCCAGGAGATCACCTACATGGCCCTGCGGCCGACGGGGTCGAGCATCTATCTGTTCAACATCGAGACCGCCCGCCAGGAGACCCTGGGCAAGTTCCCGGGCATGGTCTTCGCGCCCCGCTTCTCGCCGGACGGCAATCGCGTGGGCTTCTCGGTCGAGCGGGGCGGCAACAGCGACATCTGGGTGATGAACCTGACCACCCGTTCGCAGACGCGCCTGACCACCGATCCGGGGATCGACACCTCGCCCAGCTTCTCGCCCGACGGCTCGCGCATCGTGTTCAATTCCGACCGCGGCGGCTCGCCCCAGCTCTACGTCATGGGCTCGGACGGCTCGGGCGCCCGGCGCATCTCCCGCGGCGGCGGCCTCTACACCACGCCGGTGTGGAGCCCGACCGGGGACTTCATCGCCTTCACCAAGCAGCAAGGCGGCATGTTCCACATCGGCGTCATGCGGCCGGACGGCAGCGACGAGCGCATCCTGACCACCAGCTATCTCGACGAAGGGCCGACCTGGGCGCCGAACGGGCGGGTGCTGATGTTCTTCCGGGAAACGCAGGGCGGCGCGCCGCGTTTGTGGACTGTGGACATCACCGGCCGGATCCTGCGCCCCGCTCCTTACCAAGGCTCAGGCTCGGACCCGGCATGGTCGCCGTTGCTCAACTGATCGGTGAATGTGGTTCTTTGGCTTCACCCTGTCGTCATTGTGAGGCGAAGTCAGAGATTGTGGTCGCGTAGTTTTGTCATCTAACGTCAGTATCGACCTGACGGATCCAGACTTAGAGGAGGAAGCCACATGAGCTTCGACGCGAAGAGCGCCGTTAGACTGGCGCTGATCCTGTGCGCCACCGCTTCGATGGCCGCGTGCGCCTCGAAGCCCAAGCCCGAACCGGGCGGTCCGGGCACGACGCCGCCGGGCCCCGGCTCCGGTTACAAGCCGGGCCCGTCGACCGGGCCGGTCGACTCGCGCCCGATCCCTGGATCGGTGCAGGACTTCGTCATCAACATCGGTGACTTCGTCTACTTCGACCTCGACCAGTACGAGATCCGGTCCGACGCCATGGGCGTGCTCGACGCCCAGGCCGCCTGGCTGTCCCGCTATCCGGGCGTGCAGATCCGCATCGAGGGAAACTGCGACGAACGCGGCACCCGCGAGTACAACCTCGCGCTCGGCGCCCGCCGCGCCAATGCGGTGCGTGACTATCTGGTCGCCCGCGGCGTGTCGGCCTCCCGCATCTCCACCCTCTCCTGGGGCAAGGAACGGCCGATCGATCCGGGCACGGGCGAGGAAGCCTGGGCCCGCAACCGCAACGGCCACACGGTGATCGTATCCGGCGCCCGCTAAGGCGCCCGGAGATCGTCGGAGCTTCGAGGGGATCGCCCGTGCGGTCCCCTCTTTGCATTCCGGCGAGACGCCGTAATTTCGGCGCAGCAGTACAGCCAATGTTCCGGACATGACGCGCAAGCACATCATCGCCTCCGCCATCGCCCTGACCGTCGCGCTCGCGGGCGCCGCCGCCTGGTCGCAGACCCCGATGCCCGATCCGCTCGACGACCGTTCGGTCAGGCGGCTCGAGAAGATGGAGAAGGTCGTCCGCGAACTGCGGTCGATCGTCTTCCAGGGCCGTGACAGCGGAAAGCCCGTCGTCGTCCAGCCGGCCGAGACCGAGGCCCAGATGCAGGCGCTGGCCGACAGAATCGGCGATCTTGAGGAAACGCTGACCCGGATGAACCGGGCCAATGAAAACCTCACCTTCGAGCTGGACCAGACCCGCCGCGCGCTGACCGAGGCCCAGCAGGCCAACCGCTCGCTCGCCGACCGCCTGACCGCCCTCGAAGGCCGCACCGGCCAGCTTGAGACGGCGGCCGCCAGCGAGCAGGCCGCCGCTGCGGAGGAGGAAGCCGCCGCCGCCGAGGACCCGGAAGCCGCTTTCGCCAGGGCCCGGCAGTTCATGCTCAATGGCGACTACGACGCCGCCTACGTCGCCTTCGACGAATTCGTGAAGCGCCATGGCGACAGCCCTCGCGGCGGCGAAGGCCGCTACTGGCTCGGCAAGACCCTGTCGGTGCGCGGCGACCACGCCGGCGCGGCCGGCGCCTATATCGGCGCCATCCGCGGCTGGCCGAAAACCACCTGGGCTCCGGACGCGGTGCTGGAGCTGTCGCGGTCTCTGGTGGCCCTGAAGAAGCCGACGGACGCCTGCCAGACGCTCGACGAGCTGGGCCGCCGCTATCCCAAGGCGCCGCCGGCGATCCTGAGCCGCGCCGCCACGCTGCGCGCGCAGGCGAAGTGCGCGGCCTAGACGCCGCCCTCTCGCGCCGACTGCGGACCCATATCGCCGCGCCGCTGGCGGTCGCCGTCTCCGGCGGCGGCGACAGCCTGGCGCTGCTGCTGGCTGCGAAGGCCTGGGCGGACGCCAACGGCCGCCGGCTGCTGGCGCTGACGGTCGATCATCAGCTGAACCCGGCGAGCGCCGACTGGACCACACGCTGCGCGGAGACGGCGGCGCGCCTCGGCGTCCCCCACCGGACACTCCTCTGGCGCGGCGACAAGCCCTCCACGGGCCTCCCCGCCGCGGCCCGCGCCGCCCGCCACGCCCTGCTGGCCGACGCCGCTCGCGAAGCCGGGGCGTCGGTCATCCTCATGGGCCACACCGCCGACGACCTGGCCGAGGCCGCCGCCATGCGCGCCGAGGGCTCGAGCGTGCCCGACCCGGCCGAGTGGGCGCCCTCGCCCGCCTGGCCGGAAGGCCGCGGCGTCTTTCTGCTGCGTCCCATGCTGGGACTGGGCCGGGCGGAGATCAGGGACTGGCTGCGGGCGCGGGGCGAAACCTGGATCGACGATCCCGCCAACGAGGACGCGAGTTTCGCGAGAGCGAGGGCGCGCTCAGTTCTATCCTCTCCCACCGGGAGAGGGGGACCATCCGAAGGATGGTGGAGAGGGATGCAGTCAGGCGCGTCGGAAGCGTTGGGCTCGGCATTGGCGCCAGGTCTTCCTTCGCCCTGCACCGAACCCCCTCCACCACGCTCCGCGTGGTCCCCCTCCCCCTGCGGGGGGGGCTTGGCGCTTCCCGCCACCGCCCCCGCCCGCCTCGTCGCCATCGCCTGCCTGTGCGCGGCCGGGACTTCGCGGCCTCCGCGCGGCGACCGGCTTGAGCGCCTGGCGACGCGACTACGGTCCTTCGACGCCTTCACCGCCACCCTGGCCAGCGCCCGCGTCCAGTCCGACGGCGGGACGGTCCTCTTCGCGCGGGACCGCGGTCGTGGCGGCCTGCCGGAGCTGCGGCTGAACCCCGGCGACACCGCCGTCTGGGACGGCCGCTTCGAGATCAGCACGGACCGCGACCTGACCATCGTCCCCCTCGCCGGCCACGCCACGCGACTGCCGAAGGCGGAGCAGGCCGCCCTGCGCGCGATCGCCGCCATCGCGCGGCCGTCGTTGCCGGCCATTCTGCACGAGGACGGGACCGTCAGTTGCCCGATCCTTGCAGAGAGGCCATCGGTTCGCGTCCGCGCGCTCGCGTTGCCTCGTTTCGAGGCGGCGGCGGGCTGCGTTGACAGGGAACCCGCCATGTGACGAATCGCGCGCGTGGCGAAACCGGCGCCGCCGCCCTATGTTCTAAGGGCGACTAGCACAGGAAGAGTTTGAGCTGATGAACCTGCGGAACCTGGCCATCTGGGCGGCGATCGTTGTCGTGGCCTTCGGCGTCTGGAGCATGATGCACCAGCGCGCGGGCGCTCCGGCGCAGAGCAGCGAGATCAGCTACTCCGAACTCGTGAACCGGGTCCAGGACGGCCAGATCGGCAAGGCCGAGTTCCAAGGCTCCACCGTGCGGGTGACCGCAACCGACGGCAAGACGGTCAATACCGCCGTCGTGCCGGCCGACGCCGGCGACCTTCTGAAGGAAATGCAGGCCCGCGACGTCAACGTGACCATCAAGCCGGCCGAGCGTTTGTCGCTGCTGGCCATCCTGCTGAACGCCTTTCCGGTCCTGCTGCTGATCGCGGTGTGGATTTTCTTCATGCGCCAGATGCAGGGCGGCGCCCGCGGCGCCATGGGCTTCGGCAAGTCCAAGGCCCGGCTGCTGACCGAGAACAAGAACCGCGTGACGTTCGAGGACGTCGCCGGCGTTGACGAGGCCAAGGAAGAACTGGCCGAGATCGTCGACTTCCTGAAGGACCCGGCCAAGTTCCAGCGCCTGGGCGGCAAGATCCCCAAGGGCGCCCTGCTGGTCGGCCCTCCGGGCACCGGCAAGACGCTGATCGCGCGCGCCGTCGCCGGCGAGGCGGGCGTGCCCTTCTTCACCATCTCCGGTTCGGACTTCGTGGAGATGTTTGTCGGCGTCGGCGCCAGCCGCGTGCGCGACATGTTCGAACAGGCCAAGAAGAACGCGCCCTGCATAATCTTCATCGACGAGATCGACGCCGTCGGCCGCCACCGCGGCGCCGGCCTCGGCGGCGGCAATGACGAGCGCGAGCAGACCCTCAACCAGCTGCTGGTCGAGATGGACGGCTTCGAGTCGAACGAAGGCATCATCCTGATCGCCGCCACCAACCGTCCGGACGTGCTGGACCCGGCGCTGCTGCGCCCCGGCCGCTTCGACCGCCAGGTGGTGGTGCCCAACCCGGACGTCTCGGGGCGCGAGAAGATCCTGCGCGTCCACATGCGCAACGTGCCGCTGGCCGCCGACGTCGACGTGCGCACCCTGGCGCGCGGCACGCCGGGCTTCTCGGGCGCCGATCTGGCCAACCTGGTCAACGAAGCGGCCCTGATGGCCGCCCGCAAGAACCGCCGCATGGTCACGCACCTGGACTTCGAACAGGCCAAGGACAAGGTCATGATGGGCGCCGAGCGCCGCTCGATGGCCATGAGCGAGGACGAGAAGCGCAACACCGCCTATCACGAGGGCGGCCACGCCCTGGTGGCGATCACCGTCCCGTCCGCCGATCCGGTGCACAAGGCGACCATCGTCCCGCGCGGGCGCGCGCTGGGCATGGTCATGCAGCTGCCCGAGGGCGACCGCTACTCGATGAACTTCACCCAGATGACCAGCCGCCTGGCGATCATGATGGCCGGCCGGGTCGCCGAGGAGCTGATCTTCGGCAAGGAGAACATCACCTCCGGCGCCAGCAGCGACATCAGCGCCGCCACGGGACTTGCCCGCAACATGGTGACCCGCTGGGGCTTCTCCGACGAGCTGGGCACCGTGGCCTATGGCGACAATCAGGAGGAGGTCTTCCTGGGCCACTCCGTCGCCCGCACCCAGAACGTCTCGCCCGAAACGATGATGAAGATCGACGCCGAGGTCCGTCGCCTGGTGAAGGGCGGCGAGGACGAGGCCCGCCGGATTCTGACCGAGCGCCTGGAGGACCTGCACAGGCTGGCCAAGGCTCTGCTCGAGTTCGAGACCCTGAGCGGCGAGGAGATCACCAACGTGCTCCAGGGCGTCATGCCCAACCGCGACGAGCCGGAGCAGAAGCGTCCGAGCGGTCCCAGCGCCGCCGTGCCGCTGAGCCCGCGCCCCGGCGGTGTGACGGCGCGCGACGCGCAGGACGAGACCTGAACCATCCATCCGGGCGTCCCCGCGCAGGCGGGGACCCAAGCCGAGGGTCCTGATTGGCCGCTTCAGGCGCGCTGACCGGCAGCTTGGGCCCCCGCCTTCGCGGGGGCTCTCGGTGTTTGGTCATGGGCGTCGTCAACGTCACGCCCGACAGCTTCTCCGACGGCGGCCGGTTCCTCGGCCATGACGCGGCCCTGGCCCACGCCCGGAAGCTGATCGCCGACGGCGCGGACATCCTCGACATCGGCGGCGAGTCGACCCGGCCCGGCGCGGAGCCCGTCTCGGAAGCCGACGAGATCGCCCGCACCGTCCCGCTGATCGCCGCGATCCGGATGGAGAGCGGGGTCGCCATCTCCATCGACACCATGAAGCCCGCCGTGGCCCGGGCCGCCGTCGCGGCCGGCGCCACGATCTGGAACGACGTCGCCGCCCTGCGTTTCTCGCCGGACGCGCCCTCCGTCGCCGCCGAGCTCGGCTGCGAAGTGGTGCTGATGCACATGCTGGGCGAGCCGCGCACCATGCAGGACGACCCGCGCTACAATGACGTGGTCGCCGAGGTGGAGGCCTTCCTGCTGTCGCGCGCCGCCGTGGCCGAGGCCGCGGGGGTGGCGCGCGAGAAGATCTGGCTCGATCCGGGCATCGGCTTCGGCAAGACGGTCGACCACAACCTGGCCCTGCTCGCCGCCCTGCCCCGCCTCTGCGGCCACGGCTACCGCGTGCTGCTGGGCGCGAGCCGCAAACGCTTCATCGCCGCGCTGGACCCCATGGCGAATGACGCCGGCGACAGGCTGGGCGGCTCCCTGGCGGCGCATCTTACCGGCGCGAGGGCGGGTGTCGCGAGTGTGCGCGTGCACGACGTGCGCGAGACCGTTCAGGCGCTGGCGGTTCAGGCGGCGATCGGGGAGGTCGGGACATGACCGTGCTCGTCGTCTTCGGCGGCCTGCCCGGCGTCGGCAAGACGACGATCGCACGCCGGCTGGCGTCGGAGACCGGGGCGGTCTTCCTGCGCATCGACGTCATCGAGATGGCGCTTCACGACGCCGGCGTGGAGGTGCAGGCCGAGGGCTATGCCGTCGCCTACGGCCTGGCGGAGTCGAACCTGAAGCTGGGTCTCAACGTCATCGCCGACTGCGTGAACCCGACCCTGGAAACCCGCCACGCCTGGCGCGCCGTGGCCGAACGGACGGGTGCGCGGCTGGTCGAGGTGGAGCTCGTCTGCTCGGACCCCGCCGAGCACCGTCGCCGGGTCGAGACCCGCGTCACCGACCTCTCCGGCTTCGTCCCGCCGACCTGGCCAGAGGTGGAGGGCCGCCACTACCATCCCTGGGACCGGGAGCGGCTCGTCATCGACACCTCGTTGACGGCGCCGGATGCGGCGGCGGCGCTGGTCTGGGAACTACTTCCGGCGTCCCCTCAGGGACATTGGAAGCTGACCCTGCCGTTCAGGGACGGCTAACGGCCCTTCGGCGTCGAGATTTTCTTGCAGTCGACGCCGAACTTGCCGGCCTGGACCTGCGCCATGGAGGTGAAGATGGTCCGGCAGACGATGAGGCCGCCAGCCGTGGCGCTGCCGTCGGCTGGGTCGGTGAGACGGTAGCTGACCACCAGCCCGCCGCTGAGTTTGACCCCCGTCGTGAAGCCGAGCGCCGTCCCGACGTGGTTTCGCTTCATGAGACTGCCGCCGGCCTGCTCGACGCTGACGCGCAGGATCCGGAACTCGCCCATCGTCCATTTCTGAAAGATCGCGGCCTGCGTCAGGATGCTGATCCGATCATCGCCGCTTTGGGTGACCTTGGCGGCGAACGTGTCGATGGCGGACGCGGCGCGATCCAGTTCGGCCACGCGCGCCTTGATGGCGTCGGTAGGCTTGGGGGTCGCCAGCGCGTCCCGGCAGTCCAGCACGCTCTCGCGCGCCGCCAGCAGGTCGGTCCAGGCGAGGCCGAGCGCGGTTTTGGAATAGTCGCCGGCGTAGCGGGCTTCCGACGGAACCACCCACGCGCCCGTCTGTCCGGCGATCGCGTCCACCAGCAGCGCGTCTCCGGCCTCGATCTCCGTGCCGGTGATGGTGGTCTCGACCTTGAGCAGCGACACCAGCTCGCCCAGCGCCGGCGCCGCCGACCCGAGCAGGCTCTCGGGCAGAAGCGTCGGCTTCGACTTGTCCGCCGGCTTCTTGGGGAGCTCGCAGATCCCGCCCGATCTCACGCCGTTCGCGTTGCGCGTCAGCGTCTTCATCTCCTGGACAAGCGTTTCGGGCAGAGACAGATCGAGCTTCTCGTCGGAACGGACGACGATCACGCCGCCTCCCTTAGGAGCCTCCGCCGCGTCTTCCTTGGGGGCTTTTGCCGCGTCTTCCTTGATAGCCTTCGCCACTGTCTCGGCGATGGTCGTAGCGGCCGCCTGGATCGCGCCGCCGGACAGGATCCAGGTCTCCATGACGCCGGCCTTGTCGCCGAGCTCGGTCTTGCCGGTCAGCTCGGGCAGCCCCAACGCCTTGCCGCGGGCCTCGATGACGGCCTTCTCGGCGGTCAGCCGCGCGGCTTCGGCGTTGAGCAGGGCCGCTTCGGCCGTGGCCCGCGCCGTGGCGGCGGCCACGGGGTCCGGCGTCGGCGCGTCTTCCGCCACGACGGGACCGGCCACCAGGCTCGTCACGGCGAGCGCGACGGGGATGGCGCGGGACGCGCGGCCGATGAAGGTGCGGGAGGAGCGGCGCATGACGAACTCCTTCGTCGATGGTGGGCGCACTTCCCCTAGGCCCATGCTCATCGGCCCGCTACAACCCGCCCATGCCCACCCTCGATTCCCCGCTCCTGGGCCCCAGAGGCCGAGTCCTGATCATCGCCGGGTCCGACAGCGGCGGCGGGGCGGGGATTCAGGCGGACATCAAGACCGTCACGGCGCTGGGCGGCTACGCTGCCACCGCGATCACCGCCGTGACGGTCCAGAACACGCTCGGCGTCAGCGGCGTGCATCCGATCCCGCTGGACGTCATCGAGGCCCAGGCCCGGGCGGTGCTCGACGACATAGGGGCCGACGCCATCAAAACCGGCATGCTGGGCGACGTCGCCACGGTCGAGGTCGTGGCGCGGCTGCTGGACTCGGTCAGCGGCGTGCCCGCGGTGGTCGACCCGGTGATGGTCGCCAAGGGCGGCGCCAGTCTGCTGGCGGCGCGGGCGGTCGAGGCGGTGCGCGCGCTGATGATTCCCCGGGCGGCCCTGCTGACTCCCAACGCGCCCGAGGCGGAGGCCCTGACCGGCTTGCCGGTGCTGACCACCGACGACCTGCGCCGGGCCGGCGAGCGGTTGCTGGGTTTCGGCGCCCAGGCGGTGCTGATGAAGGGCGGGCACATCCAGGGAGGGCGGGTGATCGACGTGCTGATGACGCCGCACGGCGAGACGGCCTTCGAGGGCGAGCGGATCGACACCCGGCACACCCACGGCACCGGCTGCACCCTGGCCAGCGCCTGCGCGGCCGGGCTCGCGCAGGGGCTGGGCCTGACCGAGGCGGTCGCCCGCGCCTGGAACTACGTCCATGAAGCCATGCTGCGCGCGCCGGGCTTCGGCGCTGGACACGGGCCGCTCGACCACGGCTGGCCGCTCAGGGAGACGACGTGACCGACACCCTCGAACAGCGGCTGGAGACCATCGTCCGCGCGGCGCCGAGCTTGATGACGGCGCTGGAGCTGTCGCGCGGCCTGGCGCTGCCGGACTGGCTGATGGTTTCCGGCGCCGTCTATCAGCGCGTCTGGAACCATGTGACGGGGCGTGATCCCGACTACGGCGTCCGCGACTACGACCTCGCCTATTTCGACGCCAGCGACATCAGCTACGAGGCCGAGGATGTTCACATCAAGCGGGCGGCGGCGTTCCCCGCCCCGTTCGGCGCGTTGCTGGAAGTCCGCAATCAGGCCCGGGTGCATCTCTGGTTCGAGGCTCATTTCGGCGAGCCCTACGCACCGTTGACCTCCAGCGCCGAGGCCCTCTCCCGCTTCGTCGCGCCCTGTTTCGGGGTCGGCGTGCGCCTGGAGGACGACGACAGCCTGACCATCGCCGCGCCGTTCGGTCTAGAGGATCTGTTCTCCATGACCATCCGGCCCAACCCCAACCGGCCGCTGGCCAAGGGCTGGGCGAAGACCACGGCGTCAGCCCGCGCCCGCTGGCCGGAGATCACGGTGGTGGAGCCGTAACGGCGGCCGGCGGGGCCGCGGAGACGGTCAGGACGCCCCCCGCGTGTAGAGGTCCGAGACCCGGATCTCCATCCAACGGTCCACGCCGGTCAGCTCGGTGAAGCCGAACTGGCGGTACAGCCCGTGGGCGTCGGCGGTGGCCAGGTGCATGCGGCGAAAACCCTGCAGGTCCGGGTGGGCCTTTACGTAGGCCATCAGCGCCTTGCCCAGGCCCCGGCCGCGATGGGCCTCGTCCACAAACACGTCGCACAGCCAGCCGAACGTCGCCCGGTCGGTGACCACCCGCGCCATGGCCGCCATCTCCCCGTCCGGCGCATAGGCGGCGAACGTCAGGCTGCCCCGGACGGCGGCGGCGAAGGTGGCGTAGGGAATGCTCTTGCCCCAGTAGGATTCCTCGCTGATCCAGCGATGGGCGCGGCCGATGTCGAAGCGGACTGGATCGTCGCTGACGGTGAAGCCGTCGCCGGTGGTCGTCTCGAACGTCATCGCCTGCTCCCGCTCTTCGGATCGTCGACGAGGCTTGCCCCGACGGCCGTCCGACGCCATGTGCGCCTGACGGTCTTATCCGGGGAGATTCGAGCTTGCGCCAGTGGACAGTCGACGCCTTCGCGGCCGGGCCCTTCCGGGGCAATCCCGCCTGTGTGACCGAGCCCCAGCCAGAGTGGCGCGAAGACGCCTGGATGCAGGCGCTGGCGGCCGAGAATAACCAGGCCGAGACGGCCTATCTGCTCAGGACCGATGACCCGAGCCGCTTCGGTCTGCGCTGGTTCACCCCCGCGCTGGAGGTGCCGCTGTGCGGCCACGCCACCCTCGCGGCGGCCCATGTGCTGTTCGCGGAGCTGGGTCTGAAGGCCGAGGCCGTGACCTTCGAGACGAAGTCGGGACCGCTGATCGTGCGGCGACTTCCGGTCGGCTACGAAATGGACTTCCCGGCCAACCCGCCCCGGCGGACCGACCATCCGGCCGGCCTGGCCGAGGCGCTTGGCGCGACGCCGTCGGAGATTTGGGCCGGTTCCTATCTCGTCGCCGTCTTCGAGACGGAGGCCGAGATCCGGTCCCTGAAGCCCGACCTGGCCGCGCTCGAGAAGATCGCCGGCGAGGCCACCGGCGGGCGAGGCAACCTGTCGGTCGCGGCCCTCGCCGATGCCGGCAAGCCCTACGACGTGGTCAGCCGCTTCTTCGCGCCGGGCTCGGGCATTCCCGAGGATCCGGCCACGGGCTCGGCCCATTGCATCCTGTCGCCCCTGTGGTCGGCGAAGCTGAAGCGCAACGTCCTGAAATTCCACCAGGCCTTCCCGGGCCGGGGCGGCGATCTGGAGTGCGAGCATCGCGGGGAGCGGGTGCTGCTGCGCGGCGGGGCGGTGACGGTGCTTGAGGGCATGCTGCGCCTCTAGGAGGTGTCGCGGCGTACGAAAACGCCCCCGCCGGGGAGGGGGCGGGGGCGCTCGTTCGCGTCAGGCTGGCCGGGGGGGGAATTACCAGCGACGCGGGT
>CALALX010000117.1 GCA_937925635.1 uncultured Caulobacter sp. | reverse complement strand
TCGCGGATCTCGTCGGCATCAAGATGCTGATCCAGTTCGCGGCGCATCCGATCCGTTGGTTCACCTTGTTGTCGCTGCCGCTGTTCGTGCTCGCACCGATGATGTTCCTGCTCGGTGCGGTCAAGTTCCGCAGCAACGGCGACTGGGAGTGGTTCGCCGACTACGACATGGCCGCGGTCGCGGCCGGGGCGGTGGCGCGCAAGATACTCGACGGCGTGACGATCCGCGGGGCGCTGGTCCAGATCGGGCCGCATGCCGTCGACCGTTCGCGCTGGGACTGGAATCAGACGACCGAGAATCCCTACTGGTGTCCCGATGCGGCGATGGTCCCCATCTGGGAGGAGCACCTGGAGACGATCCGCAAGGCGGGCTCGTCGACCGGCGCCGTCGTCGAGGTCGAGGCCGTCGGCGTGCCGGCCGGCTGGGGGGCGCCGCTCTACGCCAAGCTTGATGCGGAGCTGGCCGCGGCCCTGATGTCGATCAACGCCGCCAAGGGCGTCGAGATCGGCGCCGGTTTCGACTCCGCCGCCCTGACCGGCGAGGAGAACGCCGACCAGATGCGCATGGGCAATGACGGCCCGCTGTTCCTGTCCAACAAGGCCGGCGGCATCCTCGGCGGCCTGTCGACGGGCCAGCCCGTGGTCGCCCGCGTGGCCTTCAAGCCGACGTCCTCGATCCTGACGCCGCGCGAGACCGTCAACGAGGCCGGCGAGGAGGTCGAACTTCGCACCAAGGGCCGGCACGATCCCTGCGTCGGCATTCGCGCCGTGCCGGTGGTCGAGGCGATGATGGCCTGTGTGCTGGCCGACGCCTTCCTGCGCCATCGCGGCCAGACCGGCGGCGGCGCGTTCGCGCCCGGCGCCGCCGAGCGCCGCTGAACGTCCCAGGACGCCCCGACGTCCATTCGGAAACCGATGTGCGGCGACGGCCGTTTTTCGCGTTGACGAACAATAACTTGCCCCCCTATCACCGGCGCGGGGGAAGGAGGGGTATTGCACTTCGAGCGACTCAAGATCCTGCTGGTGGACGACAATCCGCACATGCGAATGCTGCTCGGGGAGATCCTGAAGGCAATCGGGGTGAAGGATGTCCACGAGGCCTGCGACGGGGCGGAGGCGCTACAGAAGCTCCGGCTGCACGCCATCGACATCGTCATGACGGACCTGGCGATGGAGCCCCTCGACGGCATCGACTTCCTGCAGCTGCTCCGCAATTCCGCGGACAGCCCCAACCAGATGTGCCCGGTCATCATGATCACCGGACACACGACCCAGAAGCGTGTCGCCGAGGCTCGCGACGCCGGGGTCAATGAGTTCCTCGCCAAGCCCGTGACGGCGCGCGGGATCATCGATCGCATCACCCGTATCGTCGAGCATCCGCGCCCCTACATCCGGACTGAGGACTACTTCGGTCCCGACCGTCGCCGCCGCGCCGATCCCCACCATGCCGGCCCCTGGCGGCGGAGCCAGGACCCGAAGTCCTGACGCGCGGCGTCGGGCCGCCTTCCTTCCGCCCCCGACGATGGCTACGCATGGGCTTCAAGTCAGGGGTATCCGCATGATTATTCGCCGCGTTGTTTCCGCCGTCGCCCTCGGCGCCGTGGCCTTCGGCCTCCAGGGATGTCTGGCGATGGCTGCGGGCGGCGCGGCCGTGGGCGCTGCCGGCGCGGTCGTCGGCACGACGGCCAAGGTGGGCGGCGCGGTCGTCGGCGCCGCCATTCCGGACGGCGACGTCGACTGCGGCAAGAAGAAGAACCGCAAGAAGCGGCAATGCCGCGGGGATTGAGGTCTACAGGCTGAGCGAGCAGCTCTCGTTGATGGTCGGCCGCGAAATCACGATGCGCGACAGGCCCGGAAACGTCGGGCGCAGCCGGTCGACGAAATAGAGGCAGAGCCGCTCGAGGGTCGGAACTTCGAGGCCCGGCCGGTCATTCAGCAGCCCGTGGTCGAGCTCGCCCGCGACCGCCTTCAACGCCTTGTCGAGGCTGTCGAGGTCCGCCACCCAACCTGCGTCGCTCACCGGCCCGCGGACGCTCGCCTCCACGCGGAAGGAATGCCCGTGAAGCTTGCGGTACCGATGGTCGGCCGGCCCCTGTTCGATAAAATGGGCGGCGTCGAAGGCGGCGGCCTTCGTGATCTCGAAGATGGGCTCGGTCATGTCTCTTGGGGTGGGCCTGGGAGGCTTCCGGTCCGCGGGAGGCGGTCCGTATCCGTCAGGGCAGGCCCAGATACTTGTGTGTCTGCACGCTTAAACGCCATTGCGGGTGCGAAAGGCAATAGGCGACAGCGGCGGCGGTGTTCGCCTCGCGCTGGGCGTTGTCCATCGGCTGCAGGAAGAAGCGCTCGAAATCGAGGCCCTCGAACCGCGCGGGATCGACGCCCGGCTGGGGATAGACCAGCTTCAGTTCCTGGCCCGACGTCTGGACGATCGTCGACAGGGCCTTGGGGCTGACGCAGATCCAGTCGAGACCGGCCGGCGCGGCGATGGTCCCGTTGGTTTCGACCGCGATCATGAAGCCCCTGGCGTGCAGGGCCTCGATCAACGGGGCATCGAGCTGAAGCAGCGGCTCGCCGCCGGTGCAGACGACCAGCTTGTCGTGCTCCGGCCCGGTCCAGGCGGCGTCGACGGCCTCGGCCAGTGCAACGGGCGTCGCGAACTTGCCGCCGCCCTCGCCGTCGACACCGACGAAATCCGTGTCGCAGAAAGTGCAGACGGCCTTCGCCCGATCCCGCTCCAGGCCGCTCCAGAGGTTGCAACCGGCGAACCGGCAGAAGACCGCCGCCTTGCCCGCCTGGCCGCCCTCGCCCTGCAGGGTGAGGAAGATTTCCTTGACGCTGTAGGTCACGACGCCAGTTCCGGACGGCCGGCCGAGACCCAGGCCTCGTAGCCGGCGGCGCGCAGCTCACAGGCGGGACAGGCGCCGCAACCGCGGCCCCACGCGTGCGGCTGGCCACGTTCGCCCCGGTAGCAGGTGTGGCTGTCGGCGACGGTGATTTCGACCAGCGTCTCGCCGCCGAGGGTCTTGGCGAGCGCCCAGGTCTGCGCCTTGGTCAGCCGCATCAGCGGCGTTTCGATGCGGAAATCCTGGTCCATGCCGAGATTCAGCGCGGTCTCCAGGGCGTCCAGCGTGTCGCGCCGGCAGTCCGGATAGCCGGAGAAATCCGTCTCGCACATGCCGCCGACCAGGGCCTTCAGGCCGCGCCGGTCCGCCAGGGCCGCCGCGTAGGTGAGAAAGACGAGATTGCGCCCCGGCACGAAGGTCGAGGGGAGACCGCGCGCGGTCATCTCGATCGCCCGGTCGGCGGTCAGCGCCGACTCGGCCACGGCGCCGAAGCCGCGAATGTCGAGCACATGGTCGTCTCCGAGCCGTTCGGCCCAGTCAGGGCGGGCGGCCGCCATCGCGGCGCGGACGGTTCGGCGGGCCTCCATCTCGATGATGTGGCGCTGGCCGTAGTCGAAGCCGACCGTCTCCACACGCCCGTACCGCTCGAGCGCCCAGGCCAGGCACGCGGTCGAGTCCTGGCCGCCCGAAAACAGGACCAGCGCGCCCTCAGCGGACAGAGTGTTCTTGGTCATGGAGAAGCACGGCCCGGACGGTGATTTCGGAGCTTGTCTGGAGGCGGGTCTCATACACGAGACGGTGGTCGACCGAAACCGCGCCGAGTCGGCGCAATCCCTTTAGGCGCCTGAATTCAGGGCGCGCGCTCTCCTGCGACGGGAAGAAGTCGTTTCCCGTGGGTAAGCGTTAGACGCACACTGGCAACACAAAGGTGAAAAGCCGTAACCTATCAGCGTTCACATAACCCCGAGCGGTTGACAGTCCTCAAACGCCCGTATGCAATCCCGGGAAGCTGCGGGGGAATGTGTCACGCGCCCCGGCGGCAAAGATCGCGTGACACTGAGGAAACACAAAGACGCCGCCAACCCCGTGGACCGGGAGGCGCCGTCCGGGGAGGGTTACAGATGACAGGATCTCTGCGCCTGCGGAGTCTGCTTGCCGCGAGCGTTTCATTGGCCGCCGTTTCGGCCATTGCCGCGCCCGCATTTGCCCAGGATACGACCGTCGGCGAGATCGTGGTCACCGCCCAGAAGCGGGAAGAAGCGATCCAGGACGTGCCGATCGCGGTGTCCGCGTTTAGCCAGGACTCGCTTGAGAAGGCGAAGATCGACGGCGGCCCGAACCTCGTTCTGGCCATTCCGAACGTCAACTTCTCGAAGGGCAACTTTACCGGCTACAACTTCCAGATCCGCGGCGTCGGCGCGAAGCTGGTGGCCGGGTCGGGCGACGCCGGCACCGGCATCCACCTGAACAACGCCCCGCTGACGGCGAACAACCTGTTCGAAGCCGAGTTCTTCGACGTCGAGCGCGTGGAAGTGCTGCGCGGCCCGCAAGGCACGCTGTACGGCCGCAACGCCACCGGCGGCGTGGTCAACCTGATCACCGCCAAGCCGGTCGACTCGTTCGAGGCCCTGATCAAGGGCGAAGTCGGCAACTACAACAGCCGCAAGCTGCGCGGCATGATCAACATCCCGCTCGGCGACATGATCGCGGTGCGCGCCGCCGGCGCGATGCTGCAGCGTGACGGCTACGGCGAGAACCTGACCACCGGCAACGATGTCGACGACCGCGACCTGTGGAACAGCCGCATCAGCGCCTCCTTCCGGCCCACCGACACCTTCGAGATGTCGTTCATGTGGGATCACTTCGAGGAAGACGACAGTCGTTCGCGCATCGGCAAGCAGCTGTGCACCAAGGCGACGGTTCCGACCACCATCGGCGGTCAAGCCTTCTCGGCGAACCCGCTCGTCGCCAACATTCAGCAGGGCTTCTTCAGCCAGGGCTGTGCGGCCACGCCGCTGAATGACCCCGGCATCCTGGGCACGCCCGACAGCCGCGGCACGCTGGGCGGTCTGTTCGGCACCCTGTTCGGCTTCACCACCGGCGACCAGTTCGCTGGCCAGATGCAGAACCCCGACATCCGGAACATCCAGTCGGGCTTCGACCCGATCTACCGGGCCGAGACCGACATCTACCAGTTCCAGATCCAGTGGGACCTCAGCGACGAGCTGCAGCTGACCGCCCTGACCGGCTTCAGCGAAAACTCGCTCTACACGCGCCAGGACTACAACCGGATCGTGCCGAACGCGAACTTCAACACGACGCCGAACCCGGTGAACCTGGTCGCCGCCGTGCCGGGATACGCCGCGCTCTACGCCGCGCTGTTCCCTGGCGGCTTCGTGCCCGATCCGCAGCTGGGATCGCTGAACAAGTTCGCGACCGCCGACATCTCGGGCGGCGACAGCGAACAGTGGAGCCAGGAGCTTCGCCTGCAGTCGAACTTCGATGGCCCGTTCAACTTCAACGTCGGCGCCATCTACCTCGACTACAAGTCGGACGGCGACTACTACGTCATGGGCAACACCCTGACCGCCGGCGTCATGGTCCAGAACGCGCTGCCGTTCGCGACGGTGACGGGCTGCACCAGCGCCAACCTCTGCAACATCGACCCGAACTCGGATCCGAACCGTTCGGGCCGCAACTACTATGACAACACCGGCGCCTATCACCTGAAGTCGCGCGCGGCCTTCGGTGAAGTGTACTGGGAACTGACCGACACGGTCCGCGTCACGGGCGGCCTGCGCTACACCCACGACAAGAAGCAGGTCGAAAACCGTCCTGTGGTGCTGGCTTCGCCGGGCACGGGCATTCCGCTCAGCACGACGACGCCGTTCCTGTTCGCCGAGTTCAAGGAAACGACCGGCCGGTTCAACGTCGACTGGAAGCCTGATTTCGGCTTCACCGACGACAGCCTGCTCTACTTCTCCTACTCGCGCGGCTACAAGGCCGGCGGCGTGAACCCGGCCTGCTCGGCCACGGTCTTCTCCTCCTGCCCGGCGCCGACCTTCGAGCCGGAATTCGTCGACGCCTTCGAACTCGGCAGCAAGAACACGCTGATGGGCGGGGCGATGGTCCTGAACCTGACCGGCTTCAAGTACGACTACATCGGCTATCAGGTGTCGAAGATCGTGAACCGCACGTCGGTGAACGAGAACATCGACGCCAAGATCTCCGGCCTCGAACTCGAAACCGTCTGGTCGCCGCTCGACGGCCTGCGCCTGAACGCGAACATCGGCTACCTGAAGAGCGAGATCGCCGACGGCGAAACCTCGATCGACGTGTTCAACCGCACCCAGGGCGACCCGAACCTGACTCTGATGAAGAGCAGCTCGGCGGCCAACTGCGTGGTTCCGACCGCCGGCGCCGCGTTCATTCTGGGCTACTCGAACCTGCCGCCCCCGGCGAACACGCAAGGCCCGTTCGCCCTGCTGGGCGCCTGCAGCCTGGCGGCTCCTGTCGCCCCGGGCACGCTGCTCTTCCCGGGCGGCCCCGCGGCTCTGGGCATGAACGCCTTCGGCGTTCTGGTCAGCGACGGCTACGAAGTCGACCTCGGCGGCAACAGCCTGCCGAACTCGCCGGAGTGGACGATCTCGCTGGGCGCTCAGTACACCTGGACCATGGGTGACTGGGACGCGACGATCCGCGGCGACTACTACCGCCAGACGGACTCGTTCTCGCGGATCTACAACGCGGCCACCGACAAGCTGGATGGTTGGGACAACGTCAACGCGACGTTCACCCTCGCCAACTCGCCGATGGGTCTGACCGTGGAAATCTACGGCAAGAACCTGACCGACGAGGAAGTCCTGACCGACACCTACCTGACGGATGACTCGTCGGGTCTGTTCCGGAACGGCTTCTACGGCGAACCGCGCACCTACGGCATCTCGGTCGCCAAGACCTTCTAAAGCCGCAGAGCCATACAAGACCTGGACGGCGGGGATGCAAATCCCCGCCGTTTTTCTTTGTCCGTCGGCGGCTTAACCTATCCGCAAGCGCGCCGGGGCATTCTGGGCGGCGTATCGACCTTGCAAGCCGGATCATGGACACGCTTTCCAGTCTGATCGAACGACGTGCTCCGGTTGCGCCGGACAGCCCCTGCTCCGTGGTGGCCGGCCGCTTCCGGGACGATCCCGAGGCGCTGGTGCTCGCCGTCACGGACGGCAGCGCGCCGGTCGGATTGATCGCGCGCGACGTCGCCCTGGCCCTGGCCGGGGACGAGCGCCCCGTCCGGGACGTCATGACCGCCGACGCCGTGGTCGTTTCGATCGAGACCAGTCCTTCGGCCATCCGCGACATGGCGTTGTCCGGCCACGCGCCCGCCCTCGCCCGGGGCTTCGTCGTGGTGCAGGACGGCCGCTATCTGGGGGTCGGCACCCCCCTCACCCTGATGCGCGTCCGGCGCCCTCGGGGGCGCATGACCGCAGGGGCCGACGATCAGCTGATCAGCCGCATGAGCCATGAGGTGCTGCGCCACCTGGACGGCGTCACCGACTTCACCAGCCGCCTGCTGCGCCAACAGCTGCCGCCGGATGCCGAGGCCTGCGTGCGCGCCATCACCGCCACGGGCGAGGATCTGACCGGGCTGATGCGCCGCGCCGTCGACCTGCACGACGCCGACCGCGGCGCGCTGGCCTTCCATCCGCATCCGGCCCGCCTGCAGGGCGTCATGGACGCGCTGGACGCCCGCTGGAAGAGTCGCGCCGCCGCGACCGGCCTGACCTTGCTGACGGCCTATGACGGCGATCCAGACTATGCGGCGGACCTGGACGAGGCCCGCTTGCTGCAGGTGTTCGACGCGCTCATCTTCCGCGCCCTGGGCGAAACGCGCAGGGGGGCCGTGGAGGTGTCGCTCCGCGTTCGGCCGACGCCGGAGGGTCTGTTGCTCGAGGGCCGCGTTCGCGACGCCGGCGGCGACCTCAGTCCCGAGCGGCTGGCGCACATCTTCGCGCCTCTCGGCCAGGCCGGGGACGACCACCCCGAAAGCCTGTCCTCCGGCCTCGGCATGGCGCTCGCCAACCGGATCATCAGCGCCGCCGGCGGCGTCATCCGCGCCGAACCCAACCCCGGCGCCGGCGTCACGGTCACCTTCGAGCTGATCGCGGCGCCCGCAGCGATCGAGACGGAAG
>CALALX010000116.1 GCA_937925635.1 uncultured Caulobacter sp. | reverse complement strand
CAGATGTCGCTCAGCGGCCGCTCTGCCGGTTTGTGGGGCTTGAACCGCGCAGTCGGCACGAGGATGTCGCGCAATTGCGACAGGACGCGGCTCTGCACCGACTTTTCCGGCAGGCTCCGCGACTCCGGCTTTGTGATCGGCTCAGCGGCTAATCCGGTCGAGGCGCCCCCAAGAGCCGCTGCCAGTCCGAACCCGATAGCGCGACGGAGCATCAGAACCGCTCTCCGACCATCTCCTCGCTCAGCGCCCACAGCGCGTCGGCGCGGGCCGGGTCGATGGCGTAGCCGCGGACGCCGCCGCGGCCTTCTTCCTGCCGTTCGGCGACGTGGCAGTCCTCGCAGTACGTTCCACCGACCAGGTCGCCCGGCGCCGTGGCGGCCCAGACGGAGGTCGCCGCGCCCTGCGGGATGGTCTTGAACTCGAAGGCCGGCTTGCCGGCGGCGGCGTTGGCGGCGGTGATGCTGCTCATCATCTGCTGCACCAGCTCCGGCGTCATGTGCCGGCCGAGCTCGGTCTGGATGCCGCCCGGGTGGATGGCCACGCCGCGCACGCCGCGATGCTTGTGGCGCTTGTCGAAGCCGACCGCGAACAGGGCGTTGGCGGTCTTGGACCGGCCATAGGCGCCGAACTCGGTGTAGGGCGTGCGCTCGAAGTTCGGGTCGTCCAGATCGACGTCCGAGAACCGGTGCCCGGCCGAGGACAGGCTGACGAACCGCCCGCCGTCCTTGATGAGCGGGGCGATGCGGTTGACGAACACGAAGTGGCCCAGATGGTTGGTGCCGAACTGGGTCTCGAAGCCGTCCTTCGTCTGTCCGCGCGGACAGGCCATGACGCCGGCGTTGGCGATGACGATGTCGAACCTGCGGCCGTCCCTGACCAGCGCGTCGGCGGCGGCGCGGCAGCTGGCGAGGTCAGCGAGGTCGAGCTGGATCAGCTCCAGGCCCGGAATGCCGGCGGTCGCCGCCCGCGCCTTGTCCAGGTCCCGCGCCGCGCCGACCACCTGCGCTCCGTGCGCGGCCAGCGACCGGCAGGTCTCCACGCCCAGCCCGGCCGAGGCCCCGGTGACCAGCACCCGCTTGCCGGAGAGATCGACGCCCGCGAGGACCTCGTCGGTGGTGGTGGTCGCGCCGAAGGCCATGGTGGTTTCCTTGCTCGCTTTTCGTCATGGCCCGACTTGTTCGGGCCACCCATGAACACCGCGCCTTCGAAGGCGCGCAGGGACAGGGCGGATCATCCCCGCAAGCTCACCACGCATGGGTGGCCCGAACAAGTCGGGCCATGACGGCGGGGCGCGGAGGGGGAAGGAGTCTAGACCCCCACGCCGCCCACCGGCGTCATCTCGAAACGTTCCGGCCCGAAGCCGGCGATGATCGGCCGGGCTTTGGCGATGGCGGCCTGCACCGCCGGCAGCTTCAGCGAGTCGGCGTGGTGCTGCCTGCTCTCCCAGACCTCGTAGATCCACACCGTGTCCGGCTCCGTCGCCGAGGTCGACAGGACGTAGAGGAGGTTGCCGGGCATCTGGCCCGTGCCCTCGCCCAGATAGCCGATCAGCTCGTCCCGCTTGCCGGGCGCGGCGATCAGCTTGCCGAACAGGCCGTACTTGTCTTGCGTCTCGGCCATGGCGGCTCCTGGGATGGCGGCGGCCAGCGCGCCGCCGACGACGATCTGGCGTCGGTCGAACATGGGGAGAGGCTATCGCCGGTCCGCCAGGGTGGGGAAGGGGATTAGTTCGGTGAGTTCGGTGAGTTCGGTGACAGTTTGCGAATTGTCCGGAGATCGGGGCCCCGCTGCAATTCGCAAACTGTCACCGAACTCTGGACCTCTCGCCTTCATGACCGGAGGCGCGCGCTGGCAGACCTTCCGCCCGTGAGTGCGGGCGGGGCCGTCGAAACGAGAGGGAGGGCCGGCGACGCCCTGCCTTTTCCATTGCCCAAACCTGACGCCCGCGTCACTAATCCCTGAACAACGATAATCTACCGGGAGAGACGGCCGTGGCCGATCGGTTCGACTACATCATCATCGGCGCCGGTTCGGCCGGCTGCGTTCTGGCCAACCGTCTGACCGAGGACGGGACGACGAAGGTCCTGCTGCTGGAGGCCGGCGGCAAGGACAAGTCGATCCTGGTGAAGATGCCGGCCGGGGTCGGCAACCTGATCAAGGCCAAGGGCGCCTACAACTGGGGCTTCTGGACCGAGGAGGAGCCCCACCTCGACAACCGGCGTCTGTGGTGGCCGCGCGGCAAGGGCTGGGGCGGCTCGTCCTCGATCAACGGCATGATCTACATCCGCGGCCACGCCCGCGACTACGACCAGTGGCGCCAGATGGGCCTGACCGGCTGGGGCTATGCCGACGTGCTGCCCTATTTCAAACGCTCGGAAGGCTTCGAGGGCGGCGAGGACGCCTGGCACGGCGGCGCCGGCCCGCTGCATGTGCAGAAGGCGCCCACGCCCAACCCGATCTACAAGGCCGCCATCGATGCGGGCGCCCAGGCGGGCTATCTGACGACCAAGGATTTCAACGGCTTCCAGCAGGAAGGTTGGGGTCCGTACCAGATGACCATCAAGGACGGCGAGCGCTGGAGCTCGGCCAAGGCCTACCTCTATCCGGCCCTGAACCGTCCGAACCTGACCTGCGTCACAGACGCCCGGACCAGCCGCATCCTGCTGCAGGGCGGCAAGGCGATCGGCGTCGAGTACATCGTCGGAACCGAGGTGAAGACGGTCCACGCCGATGGCGAGGTGCTGCTCTGCGCCGGCGCCGTGCAGTCGCCGCAGATCCTGCAGCTGTCGGGTATCGGCGCGTCGGACGACCTGACGCCTCACGGCATCAAGGTTCAGCACGAGCTGAAGGGCGTCGGCGCCAACCTGCAGGACCACCTCGACGTCTGCCTGTCGTGGGAGTGCCCGCAACCGATCACGGCCTATTCGCTGACCAAGGGTCCGCGCCAGCTTCTGACCGGCCTCAACTACATGCTGTTCAAGAAGGGCGCCGGACGCCAGCAGATGCTCGAATCGGGGGCCTTCCTGCGCTCGCGTCCGGACCTCGACCGGCCGGACCTGCAGTTCCATACCGTGCTGGCGATCATGCAGAACCACGGCAAGACCGCGATCGGCAAGGACGGCTTCACCTTCCACGCCTGTCAGCTGCGGCCCGAGAGCCGCGGCCGCACGGGTCTCCGCTCGGCCGACCCGACCGATGATCCGACCATCTTCGCCAACTACCTGGCGACCGAGGAAGATCGCCGCGCTGTGCGCGAGGGCGTCAAGATCGCCCGCGAGGTGGCCAGCCAGGCGGCGCTCGACCCTTACCGCACCAGCGAGTACTCGCCGGGCAAGGACGTGAAGACGGACGCCGAGATCGATGCCTGGATCCGCGCCAACGCCGAGACGATCTACCATCCGGTCGGCACCTGTCGCATGGGCGTGGCCGGCGACGCGATGGCGGTTGTCGACGGCGACCTGAAGGTCCAGGGGCTGGAAGGCCTGCGCGTCGTCGACGCCTCGGTCATGCCCACCCTCATCGGCGGCAACACCAACGCCCCGACCATGATGATCGCCGAGAAGGTCAGCGACCTCCTGCGCGGGAAGCCTTTCCTCGCCCCGCAGGACGCGCCGGTGTTCGACGGCGAGGCGGTGCGGGCGGCGTAGGGGCCCGCATTTCCGAGTGTCCCCGCGACGGCGGGGATCCAAGCCGGCTTCCGGCTTGCCGTGGACTCAGCTTGGGCCCCCGCCTTCGCGGGGGTGAACGGAGTTAGGTGATGCAGCACCGCCCCCTCGGCCGCAGCGGCCTCTCGATCGCTCCGCTCATGCTGGGCGGCAACGTGTTCGGCTGGACGGCGGACGAGGCGACTTCGCACGCCATTCTCGACGCCTTCGTGGACGGCGGCTTCAACGCCATCGACACGGCGGACGTCTATTCGGGCTGGGTTCCGGGCCACGCCGGCGGCGAGTCGGAGACCGTGCTCGGAACCTGGCTGAAGGCGCGGGGCCGGCGGGACGACGTCATCATCGCCACCAAGGTGGGCATGTGGCCGGCGCAACCGGGCCTGTCGGCGGCCAACATCATCGCTGCCTGCGAAGGCAGCCTCAAGCGCCTGCGGACCGACTACATCGACCTCTACCAATCGCATCGCGACGACGCCGACACGCCGCAGGAGGAGACCGCCGAGGCCTTCGGCCGGCTGGTCAAGGCGGGCAAGGTGCGGGCGATCGGGGCCAGCAACTTCGACGCCGCCCGCCTGGCCTCGGCGCTGAAGGTCTCGGCGGACCAGGGCCTGCCGCGCTACGACACCCTGCAACCGCCCTACAATCTGATGGACCGTTCCATCGAAGGGCCGCTGCAGCAGCTCTGCGTCGATCAGACCGTGGCGATCATCAGCTACTACGGCCTGGCCAGCGGCTTCCTGACCGGCAAGTACCGCTCGGCCGCCGACCTCGGAAAGAGCCCGCGCGGACGCGGCGCGAAGGCCCATCTGGAAAGCGAGCGCGGTCCGAAGGTCCTGGCGGCGCTGGACGCCGTCTCCGCCGAGCTGGGCGCGACGCCGGCCCAGGTCGCCCTGGCCTGGGTCATGGCCCGTCCGGCCGTCGCCGCCCCGATCGCCAGCGCCACCAGCCTGACGCAGCTCAAGGAGTTGATGGGCGCGGCGCGGCTGACCCTGGACGCCGGGCAGATGAGCCGGCTGGACGCGGCGAGCGCCTGATCAGGCGATCCGGCGCCCGTCGACGGCGGCCAGTTTCAGCGATGGCGCGGTCTCGCCGTTGTCCGAGCGGGCGATGCCGGCGATGGCCAGCGCCTGGGCCGGACGGCCGCGCAGACGCGCCAGCGGCGCCGCCGGCTGCATGTGGCCCAGGAAGCGGTCGGCCTCGTCGGTGGGGCCGGTCATCGGAGCCAGCAGAATCTCCAGGCCCAGGCACGGGGCCCCGTCCACCATCACGTCGGCGTTGACCACGACCGGTTCGGGCCGGCGCCGCGCGAACTCCAGCGCCGACTTCAGCTGCCAGCGGTCACTCGGCCGCCAAAGCTCCAGCAGGCAGCGCCCCCGCAGGTCGCTCTGGCAGAGGTCCGCGATCATCCCGCCGACCAGGCGGAACGGATACAGGCCCTGCTCCCCACGCCCGACGACGAAGGTCTGGGGCAGCAACTGGTGGAACGCCATCGGGTCGATGTCGGCCCGGCGGGGCAGGGGCCGGTCGCCCCGTCGGGCGCGCCAATACTCCGTCAATCGTTCCGTGTTGGGATGGACCATGGTCCGGACCCTCGGCCGCGCGGCCTTGCTCGGCCGCACGGGGGTTGCAGGGAAGTTCCGGGCCAGGTCCGCAGTGTCCCCTTTCGGGACGCGCAGGGGCGCCCAGGCGCGGTTCTTGCATGCGGATCCGGAAGGATTTTGTGGAGGGGGCCGTCCATGACGCCTCGGAACTGGTTGCTCGGACTGGCCGGCGGCATGCTGCTGTGGCTGGGCTCGTCGGCGATGCCGGGACAGGACGCCGCCGCCCAGTGCTGCACGCCGCCCCCGCCGCCGCCCTGCTGCTCGCCGCCGACCCCGCCGCCGTGCTGCACGCCGCCGGCGCCGCCCCCCCGGCCGCCGAGCCCGCCGACCTGCTGCACCAGCGGCGGTCGCACCAACGTCATCGTCAACAGCAACGCCGTGGCCATCGCGGTGAGCG
Source organism: uncultured Caulobacter sp. (assembly GCA_937925635.1). Classification (GTDB taxonomy): domain Bacteria; phylum Pseudomonadota; class Alphaproteobacteria; order Caulobacterales; family Caulobacteraceae; genus Caulobacter. Next base: position 7,223 of record CALALX010000116.1, on the reverse strand, counting down.
GCGCCGGAGCGGGCGCCGGGGCTGTGGTCTACGGCGGCGGAGGCGGCGGCGGCTACTACGCCCCGCCCTCGGCGACCGGCGTCATTCAGGGCCTGGACGTGGAGGGGCTGCGCAAGACCCGCCAGGTGGCCTATGAGGCGACGCGCACCCGGACCCGGCGGGTCGTGATCCGCGCCTTCTGCCTCGACGATCGCGACATCCCCCATCCCGCCTCGCAGGTCTTTCCGGACCGCGACGTGGAGGAGGGCTACGACGGCGAGCTCTATCGCTGCATCGCCGGCACGCGCATGCAGATCACCATCGCCGACTGGGCCGAGCAGGTGTCCTGGGGCGGCGGCCAGACCATGATGTGCGGCAAGGGCGAGGCCCTCTATCGCACGCGCGGCAACGGCGCTGACGGCGGCTCGCTGGCTTGCCGGCCGCAGGCTCCCGCGCGTGACTGCAACGAGCGCAGCCTGCTTCGCCGTTTCGGAGCGGGGCTCAAGGTGCTGACCATCGTGACGGTCGAGACCTACACGGCCTATCGCGAGGAGACCTACACGGAGACCTCGGCGTCGAGCGTGACCATGAGCCTCGACGGCGGCGTGGGCGGGGTCGTCTACTAGGGCTTGGGCAGGATCTGCGCCCGCACGATGCAGGCCTCCAGGATCGGCGCGTAGAGGTCCAGCGCCTCGCGCGGGGTCTTCCTCGGCCCGTCCTTGGGGGCCAATTGAGCCTGGAACTGGGCCTTCAGCTCGGTGGAGATCGCGTCCCGCTTCGCCGCGTCCACCTCGCCGGCCAGGGCGTCCGCCCGGGCCCGCAGGATCGGATCGGCCAGCTGCATCCGCGCATGGAGCGCCTTGTCGGCGTCGGTGGGCTGCACCGGCGCGATCGCGGGCGGCATCAGCGAACGATAGACGCTGCTGGCCAGGGCGCAGCGGCCCAGCATCTGCAGCTCGCGTTCCGGCGTCTCGGCGGCCCGGGCGGCGCCGGACGCGGCCAGCAGGGCCAAACTGGCGGCGGCGATGACGCGCACGGGGCTCATTGCGTCGCCCCCCGCGAAGAACTGGTCTGCGGCCGCACGACCAGCATCCAGGCGCCGTCCTCGGTCAGGTACTTCCGGGCCGCGGCCTGGACATCCTGGGCGGTGATCCGCTCGTAGCCGGCCAGCACCGATCGCGTGGCCGCGAGCCGGCGCGGATCGACCTGGGCTCCGGCCAGTTCCTCAAGCCAGTACTCGTTGGTCTCGCGGGCCTTGGTCAGGCGCTCCAGGCGGGGCTTGCGCGCTCGGTCCATCTCGTCGGCGGTCGGCGGCGCGGCGCGCAGGTCGGCGGCGATCCGCTTGACGTCGCGATAGAAGCCCTCGACCAGCGGCGGCGGGATCTCGACGCGGGCCGACAGGTAGCCCCAGTCGGTCCAGACGTCGCTGGCGTTCCAGCCCACCGAGGGCGAATAGGTCGCGCCTTGGTTCTCGCGCAGTTCCTGGGTCAGCCGCAGGTCGATGACGTCGCCCAGCAGGGCCACGTTCCGCGCCTTCTGGACGTCCGCGTAGAAATCGTCCGTCCGCCAGGCGATGTAGGCCACCGACTGGTCGTCACGACCGCCATGGGTCAGCACGACCGGTGCGGCCACCGGGGCGGGGAAGCCCACGCTCGCGGGCGGAGCCAGGCGGACCTCCGGACGCTTGCCGAGCGCGCCGAAGGTTGCGGCGATCGCTTCGATGGCCTTGTCGACGGTGATGTCGCCGACAATGACCACCTCGATGCCGCCGGTGGTCAGCGCGGCGTCGAGGCTGGCCTTCAGATCCTCCGGACGGGCGGAGGCGATGTCCTGGGCCGAGGGCCAGGTCCAGCGGCGGTCGCCGTTGTGCAACAGGCCGGCGAGGTCGCGGTTGAAGACCCCCCCATCCGTAGCCTGCCACTGCTCGGACAGCGTGCCGGCGTAGGTGCGGGCGCGCTGGAAGGCCTCTGGGCGCCAGCCGGGCTCACTGGCGTAGGCGGCCAGCACCTGAAGCTGCACGTCCAGGTCCTCGGGCCGCGTGCCGCCTGTCAGGACAAAGGCGTCGTCATCGACCCCAAACCGGGCGGAATAGACGCGCGAGGCCAGGACCCGCTCCATGTCCTCGGCGCTGATCTTCGCCAGGCCGCCCTCGACCACCGCCGAATGGGCCCAGAACATTGACTGGCGGTCGGCCGGCAGGGCCATCAGCCCGTCGCCGATCCGCACCTTCACCAGCACCTGATCGTCCCGGAAACGGGTCGGCTTCACGGTCAGGCGGACGCCGTTCTCGAAGCGCACGAAGACCGTGTCCAGGTCGGTGACCTCGGTCTGTTCGGCGACTTTGCCGGCCGGACCGAATGAACCGTATGGCCAGGCGATCTGGCGCGGGGCCTCGGGCGCGGTCACGGCCAGCTTGCGCGAGGCCTCGAAGGCCTGGGCGACGGCGGCCTCGGCCCCTTCGATCGGCGTGGGGGTGGCGACGAATACGAGTGGTCCGGCGCCGGCGAAGGCGCCTTTCAGCGCGTCCGAAACGGTCGCGGCCTTCAAGTCCTTCACCACGGCCTCGAAAAGCGCCAGATCCTGCGCCGGACTGGTGATGATGTCGTCCTCGCCCAGCGAGCCAACGAGCTCGTTGGCCAAGCCCGGCGTCCGGCGCGTGGCGGCCGCCGCGGCGCGGGTCTTGAGCGCCTGGCGGTATTCCTCGATCTCGCGGTCCAGCTCGTCCTGGCGAACGCCGAAGGTCACGGCGCGTCGCTGCTCCTGTTCGACGGCGGCGAGGGCGGACTGCCAGGCGCCCGGACGGGCGGTGACCGCGACGGTCGTCACCCTGGCGGCCTGGACCTGATTGCTGGAAAAGGCGCCGGCGCTCAGGAAGGGCGCGTCGCCGCCGCGCGCGAGCGCTTCCAGGCGACGGTTGAGCACGGAGAAGCCGAGCTGCTCGGTCCATTGGCGACGGCGCTTGGCCTGGGTGTCGCGCGTCAGGTCAACCGGCGCGACCCAGCCGATCTGCAGCGTCGTCGACGAGCCGGGCTCGACCACGACCATGGTCTCCAGGCCGCGGCGGGCGACCGGACCCATGGCGGGGTCCTGGCCGTCCCGGTGCGCATTGCGCCAGTCGCCGAAGGCCGCCTTGATCTTGGCTTCCATGGCGTCGACATCGAAGTCGCCGACCGCGATCAGCGTCGCCCGTTCGGGACGGTACCAGGTCCTGTAATAGGCGGAGATCTCCGACGCCGGGGCGTTCTTCAGGATGTCGACCGTGCCGATCGGCCAGCGCTCGGGCGGCCGCTGGCCCTTGAGGATGAACCGCAAGCGCGCCTTAAACACGCGCCAGCCCGGACTGTCCCGCGTGCGTTCCTCCGAGAGGACAACGCCTCGCTCGCGGTCGACGGCGGCGGGGTCGATCAGCAGCTCGCTGGCCGTCTCGCGCATGACCTTGAGCGACAGGTCGACGGTGGCGTCGTCGGTGCGGGGAAGGTCGAGCTTGTAGACCGTCTCCTCGAAGTCCGTGGAGGCGTTGGTGTCCGCGCCGAAGGCCAGGCCCTGGCGTTCGAGCATCTTCACCATCTCCCCCTCGGGGATGCCCTTCGATCCGTTGAACGCCATGTGTTCGAGGAAGTGGGCGAGACCCAGCTGCTGGTTCGTCTCCATCAGCGAGCCGGCGTCGAAACGCAGGCGAAGGGACGCCTGCCCCGGCGGCGTGGCGTTCTTCAGCAGGGCGTAGCGCATGCCGTTGGGTAGTGTCCCGAAGCGGACGTCCGGGTCGGGCGTCAAGTCCGAAAGGGCTTGCGGCCATTGCCCCGCGGCCAGTTTTGGCGCGGGTGCGGCGACTGGCGCGGCGGGCGTCGAGGCCGCGTCCGCGGGCCGGTCGGCGCCGAGCGAAGGCAGCTTGGGAAGGCGGTCCTTGAAGCCTGCGCAGGCGGCGAGGGACAGCACCATCACGGCGGCGAGAGCCGGCCGGGCAACACGGATCATTTGGGTGATTGGTCTCGAAGGGTCATCACGAGCGTTGGCGGGCACCTTCGCCGGGCCGTGCGGCGAACGCAAGGCCGCTTCTGGGCGCGGGTGGGGAGCGGCGTTCGAGCGCCGGGAAATCGTCCGGCGGCTGGCGATCGCCTCCGCGACGGCTGGATCGGCGTCCGGTCCTCGCCTAGCCTTACGTCATCGGGGCGTGACGATCCCCCTGGGGGGCGCGTCGCCCAAACACCGTCCGAGTCACAGGGCCGGAGGCGATCATGGGCGACACCGGCGAAGCGACCCGCCCGGCCCCGAGCCTGTCCGACCTGGTGGGGACTTCGTTCCGCATCGGTTGCCTGGGCTTTGGCGGGCCGGCCGGTCAGATCGCGCTCATGCACCGCGTCTTCGTCGACGAGAAGCGTTGGATCGACGAGCCGCGCTACCTGCACGCCCTGAGTTTCTGCACACTGCTGCCCGGTCCCGAGGCGCAGCAGCTCGCGACCTATGTCGGCTGGAGCCTGCGTGGCGTGGTCGGCGGCCTGATCGTCGGTCTGCTGTTCGTGCTGCCCGGCGCCGTGGTTGTGCTGGCCCTGTCCTGGCTCTACGCCCTGCACGGGGAGGCCCCGCTGGCCATCGCAGCCCTGACCGGCGTGAAGGGCGCGGTGTTGGCCTTGGTGGTCGAGGCCCTGACGCGTGTCGGAAAGCGCGCCCTCAAGGGGCGGAGCGATCTTGCGATCGCGGGAGGCGCGTTCCTGGCCCTGGCGCTGTTCGGCCTGCCGTTTCCGCTGGTCATCCTGGCGGCGGCGGCCGTCGGGCTGTTCCGACGCGAGGAGGCTGCGGCCATCGACGGACCTTCTGAGGTCAGGCTTCGCGGAGGCCGCGTGCTGGGCACGATCCTGCTGTGGGCCGCCCTCTGGCTGGCGCCGCTCGCCGCCTCTGTCGCGCTACTGGGCGGCGACCACTGGCTCAGCCTGCTCGGCGGGGTGTTCGCCAGCCTGGCGGCGACCAGCTTCGGCGGCGCCTACGCCCTGCTGGCCTGGTTGCAGCAGCAGGTGGTCGAGACCCATGGCTGGCTTGAAGCCGGTCAGATGGTCGACGGGCTCGGCCTGGCCGAGACGACGCCGGGGCCGCTGGTGTTGGTCAACCAGTTTGTCGGCTTCATGACCGGCTGGCGGCAGGGCGGCGGCGTCGGCTGGGCCCTGGCCGGGGCGGGGATGGCCCTGTGGCAGACCTTCGCGCCGAGCTTTCTCTACATCTTCGCGGGCGCGCCCTATGCCGAGGCGCTGCGGCGCAACCGACAGGCCCGAGGCGTGCTGGCCGCCGTGATGGCCGCGGTGCTCGGCGTCATCGCCAGCCTGGCGCTGTGGTTCGCGGTGCATGTGCTGTTCACGCGGGTCGGGGAGGCGGCGACGCCCTGGGGCGCGAGAGTAGCGACGCCCGATCCGGTCTCGTTTGACCCAGCGACGGCTCTGCTGGCGGTCGCCGCGGCGGTCGCCCTCATACGGTTCAAGATCAACGTCGTGCCGGTGGTGATCGCCTGTGCGCTGACCGGCCTGGCGCGCGGCCTGCTAGGCTAGCTGCCCGGGCGGGTGACGTAGAAGCTGGCGTTGTTGCCGATCGCCGTCGAGGTGCTGTTGATCAGCCGGCCGGCCGTCACTGAGGTCGTCGAGGTCGCGCCGACGTCCGCGCCGTTGGTCTGGGCGTTGCTGACGGTCATCGAGCCGGTGCAGGCCGAGCAGCTGTAGGCCGTCGCGTCGTTGCCGACCGCGGTGGCGCGGCTGTAGCCGTCGTATCCTTCGTTTCCGGCGAAGCTGGCGATGGCTTCCACCCCGCCGCCGGTGTTGAGCTGGACGTTGTCGAGCACGACCGCTTCGCCCGTGTCGCCGGCCAGCACCGCGTTGCCGACCGCATAGGCCGTCGCGGCGCCTTCGCCGAATTGCCAGGCGCTGCTCTCGGCCTGGGCCCGGACATAGGCTTCGTTGTACTGGTTGGAGGCCACGTCCAGCAGCGGCCCCTCGTTGGCCGCGCCGACGGTATTCCCGGCGGCCGTCGCCGTCGTGTAGGCCGTCTGGGCGTTGCCGTAGGCGGTGAACTGGCTGGCCTGCACCAGGCCGCTGCTGTTGGTCTGGCTGACCGCGATGCGCGCGGCCGAGGTTTCGGTTCCGACCAGGGCGACGCTGTTGCCCGCCGCGACGCCCGAGACATCCGCCGTGCCCGAAACATACTGGACGACCGCGCCGCCATCGGCGAGCACGTCGGCGGCGCTGCTCTGGTTGAAGCGGACGCCGGCGGAGCCGTTGGTCAGGGTCAGCGAGGCGCTGTTCGAGATCGCCGTGGTGGCGACGCCGAGGTCGCCGGCAGACGCCGTCTCCGCCTCGACGTAGCCCTGCGCCGTGACGTTTGGCGAGGCCGTGGCGATCTGCGTCAGGACGCCCGTCACCGTCGCCTGAGTGATCGAGACATCGGCCGTGTTGCCCAAGGCCGTCGTGTTGATCTGGGAGGAGTCGCCCATCGACGTCGTGGCGTTCACCGTCGTCACCGCCTGGGCGGAGCCGGCCATCGTCTGGTTGGAGGTGATCGACAGGTCGACGCCGTCGGCGCCGGCGACCACGCCGTTGCCCGTGGCGGTGGTCTCCGCGCCGACGCCTTCGTCGACCTCGACCACGTTCAGCGTCTGGGTCGAGAACAGGTCGCCCAGCTGGATCTGGTTGTTGATGACCGAGGCGTCCTGCGCCTGGGCGCTAGTAGCGGCCGCGCAGACCGCCAGCATCGGGATCGCGGCGATCGCTCCAGCGAGACGGGTCTTCGCGGGTCGAGGCATTGTTGGTCCCCAGGTTGTTGTACGCGGGCGTGAAGCCTCCGGTGACGCCGAACGTGCCGCCACCGAGGGGATCGCTGGACATGCAGGATTGCGGACCGGGCATGCCGTAGAGGTTGGCGCTCATCTCGACGACCGCGCGCTCCACCAGGGCGCGCACGCCCAGCTGCAGCGGCTCCAGCGCGCCCGAACCGGCCGAGATGTCGAAGACGTTGCCGTTCAGGAAGTCGAACAGACCGACGCCGACCTCGCGGCCGACGATCTGCTTCTGGTAGGAGATGACGTCCACCACCTCGAGCGTGCGGCTGTTCACCAGGCGCAGGTCCATGGCGATGTTCATCACGAACACGCGCCGGCGGAAGCTGCCCTTCAGGCCATCCGAGTCGGTGTCGCCAGCCGCCGCGTCCATGCCGACGGAGCGGATGTTGTAGTTCAGCTCGGTCAGGCCGCCGACCACGTGGAAGTCGGA
>CALALX010000115.1 GCA_937925635.1 uncultured Caulobacter sp. | reverse complement strand
CGCTGGACGCCATCGGCGTCGAGTCGATCATGGTCAACTGCAACCCCGAGACCGTGTCGACCGACTACGACACCTCCGACCGCCTCTACTTCGAGCCGCTGACGGCGGAGGACGTGCTGGAGCTGATCCACGTCGAGCAGAAGAACGGAACCCTGGCCGGCGTCATCGTCCAGTTCGGCGGCCAGACGCCGCTGAAGCTGGCCCACCCGCTGGAACAGGCCGGCGTGCCGATCCTGGGCACCAGCGTCGACAGCATCGACCTGGCCGAGGACCGCGAGCGCTTCCAGCAGCTTCTGCACCAGTTGAAGATCGCCCAGCCGGTCAACGCCCTGGCCCGCAGCAGCGAGGAATGCTTCACCGCCGCCCACGAGGTCGGCTATCCGATCGTCATCCGCCCCTCCTACGTGCTGGGCGGCCGCGGCATGGAAATCATCCGCGACGACGAACAGCTGGAGCGCTACGTCCGCACCGCCGTCGAGGTCAGCGGCGACGCCCCGATCCTGATCGACCAGTACCTCTCCCGCGCCACCGAGGTTGACGTCGACGCCCTCTGCGACGGCAAGGACGTCTTCGTCGCCGGGGTCATGGAGCATATCGAGGAGGCCGGCGTGCACAGCGGCGACAGCGCCTGCTCGCTGCCGCCCTTCTCGCTGCGCGAGGAGACCATCGCCGAGCTGAAGCGGCAGACCGTCGAGATGGCCCTGGCCCTGAACGTCCGCGGACTGATGAACGTGCAGTTCGCGATCGAGGAGCCCCATTCGGCCAGCCCGCGCATCTTCGTGCTGGAGGTCAACCCGCGGGCCTCGCGAACCGTGCCGTTCGTGGCCAAGACCATCGGCCGGCCGCTGGCCTCGATCGCCGCCAAGGTCATGGCCGGCGAGCCGCTCGCCAGCTTCGGCCTGGTCGATAGGCCCTACGACCACATCGCGGTGAAGGAGGCGGTCTTCCCGTTCGCCCGCTTCGCCGGCGTCGACACGGTGCTGGGTCCGGAGATGCGCTCGACCGGCGAGGTGATGGGCCTGGACTGGAAGCGCGACGGCGAGGCCGACATGGCCCCGGCCTTCGCGCGCGCCTTCGCCAAGAGCCAGCTCGGCGGCGGCGTCACCCTGCCGACCTCGGGCACGGCGTTTGTATCCGTGAAGGACAGCGACAAAGTCTGGATCCTGGAGCCGGTCCGCCTGCTGCAGGCGGCGGGCTTCCGCGTGCTGACCACCGCCGGCACCGGCGCCTGGCTGCGCGAGCAGGGCGTCGAGACCGAGTTGGTGCGAAAGGTCCTGGAGGGCCGGCCGCACATCGTCGATGCGATGAAGAACGGCGAGGTGCAGCTGGTCTTCAACACCACGGAGGGCAAGCAGTCGCTTGCCGACAGCTTCGAAATCCGCCGCACGGCGCTGATGATGAAGATCCCCTACTACACCACCTCGGCCGGCGCGCTCGCCGCCGCCCAGGCGATCTCGACCGCGCCGCTGCAAGCCCTCGAGGTGCGGTCGCTGCAGAGCTACGCGTAGCTTGATCGGTATTTCGGAGGCCGTCGCGCGCCGCCGGCCGGGTTCGAGGCGCCTGGGAACCAGGGACCAGGCGCCGGATCGCCCTTGATCTTGGCGTCCCAAACACAGTGCGGCGGCGCACCGTCACTTGGCGACGTTACGCGCCGCGGCCGAAGATCGTGGTTTATCATTCGTTTAAGAGCTTCTGTCGCAGGTTCAGACGATGCGCTTCGTCTGGCCGATACTTTTACTCATTCTGAGTAGCGCGATCGTTCTTCTTGCCGGCGCGTCGCCGGGACCGAACGATCGTCGTCTGGCCGTGGTTTATCCGCCGTGGTGGTCGGACGCCGATATCGCGGGGGCGGCGGCGTCCGCCGGGCCCATCGCCGCCGTCGGCGGCCTCTCCAACATCATCGTCATCCAGGGTGATCCCGAGGCCCTGAGTGATCGCGCGCGCCGTTCCGGCGCCTTGCTGGTCCTCGGCGGCCGCGCCGCCCGACTTTGCGCCGACATCCCTTCGCAGGAGGTGTGACCATGTTTCTCGACCTCGAACAGCAACGGAAGGCCGGCGCCGGTCTGCTGGTTGCAGCCCTCCTGGTGTTCGCCCTCGTCGCAACCGTCTCCAGCCTGGCGATCGGCGGGCCGTGGATGGCCATCGGCCTCGGCGGCGCGGCCTTGGCCGGTGTCGGCGCGGTCGCCTGGAAGGCGCTGCCTCACGGCCCGCAGTTGCGGGTTCTGCTGGCCATGACGCTGATGGCCGAAGTCTCGATGCTGGTCGCCGCCTTCGCCGGTCATCCCTGGCAGATCGACATGCACATGGCCTACTTCGCGGCCCTGGCGCTCCTGGCGGTATTCTGTGACTGGAAGGCCATCGTGGCGGCGGCGGCGACGGTGGCGGTGCACCATCTTCTGCTGAGCTACGTCTTGCCGGCGGCGGTGTTTCCGGGGGCGGCCAGCCTGGGCCGGGTCATCGTCCACGCGGTCATCCTGCTCGCCGAGGCCGGGGTTCTGATCGGCATCGCCGTCAATCTGGACCGCATGTTCTCAGCCCTGGACGCGCGAAACGCCGCCGCCGGGCGCGCGGTGGCCGATGCCGAGGCCGCAACTCGCGCCGCCGAGGCGGCCCAACGGGCCCAGGTCCTTGAGCGGGCCGAGCACGACGACGAGCGCAGCGCCTTGGCGTCCGAACAGGCCGCCGTCGTGGACGGCCTGGCCGCGGCGCTTGAGCGACTGGCCGCCGGGGATCTGACCTCCCGCATCGACGTCGAATTCACCGGCCGGTACGCCAAGCTGCGGTCCGACTTCAACGCCGCCGTGGCGCGACTGCGGGAGACCATGGCGGGCATCGCCACCACGACGGGCGGTATCGACAACGGAGCCGACGAGATCAGTCACGCGGCAAACGATCTGTCGCGTCGCACCGAGCACCAGGCGGCCAGCCTGGAGGAAACCGCCGCCGCTCTCGACGAGATCACGGCCACCGTGCGCAAGACCGCCGACGTCGCCCGCGAGGCCACCACGGTGGTGACCGAGACCCGCGCCCAGGCCGAGTCGTCAGGAACGGTCGTCGAGAACGCGGTCGCCGCCATGGGCGAGATCGAGCGGTCCTCGGCCGAGATCGGTCAGATCATCGGCGTCATCGACGAGATCGCCTTCCAGACCAACCTGCTGGCCCTGAACGCGGGCGTCGAGGCGGCGCGCGCGGGCGACGCCGGCAAGGGCTTCGCGGTCGTGGCCCAGGAAGTGCGGGCCCTGGCCCAGCGCTCCGCCGAGGCGGCCAAGGAGATCAAGGCCCTCATCGCCTCGTCCGCCGCCAGTGTCGGACAGGGCGTCGATCTGGTCGGCCGCACTGGAGAGGCCCTGAACGGCATCGTCGAGCGCGTGGTCCGCATCGACCAGTTGGTCACGGCAATCGCCTCGTCGGCGCAGGAGCAATCGATCGGCCTCTCGCAGGTCAACACCGCCGTCAACGAGATGGACCACGTCGTGCAGCAGAACGCGGCGATGGTGGAACAGTCCACGGCCGCGACCCTGGCGCTGAAAAGCGAGGCTTCCGAACTCGCCCGCATGATCGGCCGATTCCGCATCGAGGGCGGCGACGACCGGCCGGAGGTGCTTCGCGAGCGGGACAGGCTGCAGGCGCTGGCGGGTTAGGTCATCCGCTCTACCATCAGCCGGTCGCCTCCTGAGGCGTCATGACGGACTTCCGCGGGGCCGGCGTCGGCTCGCGAGGGCGAAGGAACGATCCGCGCGCCGCTCATCCCGAAATCCTTACCCAGAAAGGGGGGGGCGCGTTCTTCGCCCCCTTGTGAAATCCGCCGGGACCGTGCCTTGAGGTCGCCCGTTCAGCCAAGGATCCCTTCACCATGCCACGTTCCATCGGACGACTCGCCGCCGCCCTCCTGGCCTCGGTCGTCCTGACGCCGGGGCACGCCCATGCGCTGACCAAGCCGGAGGCCGCGGCCGCCTGGGTGGCCCGCGCGCAATCGTTCATCGCCGTGCTTGAGGATCCCGCCACCAACGGCGGCAACATCCTCAAGCGTCAGCACGAGGCCTGCAGGGGTCTGACCGGCGAGCGCATGAAGATGGGCGGCTACTGGCCGATCTGGGCGGCGGAGGGCATGGCTTCGTTCTGCAAGTCCCTGGACGGCTTCCACGGCGCCATCACCGTCAAGGATCCTTGCGGCGAGCTGAAGAAGGCCGGCGGCTACTTCGCCAAGGCCAAGCCGTTCGGCGACTCCGAGGCGGTGGTCCCGACGGCCGAGAGGATGGTGCGGATGATCGATGTCATGCGCGCCGGGGCCCGCGAGGCCGGCTACCGCAGGTGCTGAACGGAGGTGGACTCCGGGCGGCCCAACGCTAGCCTTCCCGCAATTCTCGGAGACCGGCCCATGCTCACCGTCCATCATCTGAACAACTCCCGCTCCCAGCGCGTGCTGTGGCTGCTGGAGGAGCTGGGCCTGCCCTACGAGATCAGGCACTACCAGCGCGACGCCAAGACCATGCTGGCGCCGCCGGAGCTGAAGGCGATCCATCCGCTCGGCAAGTCGCCGGTGATCACGGACGGCCCGGCGGTGCTGGCCGAGACCGGCGCCATCATCGAGACCATCTGCGAGGCCTATGGCGGCGGCCGCCTGAAGCCGCCGGCGGGCACCGAAGACCGCCTGCGCTGGCTGTACTGGATGCACTACGCCGAGGGCTCGGCCATGCCGCCGCTGCTGCTGAAGCTGGTCTTCAGCGCCCTTCCGGAGCGGGCGCCTGGCCTGGTGAAGCCGATCGTGAAGGGCATCTCGAACACCGCCCTGAAGAGTTTCGTCGACCCGCAGCTGACCACCCACTTCGACTACTGGGAGGCCGAACTCGGCAGGACGGCGTGGTTCGCCGGGGCGGCCTTCAGCGCCGCCGACATCATGATGAGCTTCCCGATCGAGGCCGCCGCCCAGCGCGGCGACGCGCTGAAGGGCCGGCCCCGGCTGGCCGCCTTCCTGAAGACGATCCACGCCCGGCCGGCCTATCAGGCGGCGCTGGCGAAGGGCGGTCCCTACGACTACGCCTGAGGCTCAGGACTGGCTGGCGCGCTCGCCGTGCTCGGCCAGGTCCAGGCCGTCCTCGATGGCGAAGTCGCTGGCGCGCAGGCCGATGAGGCGGTCGACCAACCACAGCAGCGCAAGGCTGACCACGCCCGACCAGGCCACGACGGCCGCGAGGCCGAGCAGCTGGACGCCCAGTTGCGCGCTGACGCCGTGTCCGGCCGGAAAGCCCGCGCCGCCCAGCGCCGGGCTGGCCAGCACCGAGACCAGCAGGATGCCGAGGATGCCGCCGACGCCGTGGACGGCGAACACGTCGAGGGAGTCGTCGATCTTCAGCCGTCCCTTCACCAGGTGCACCGCGTAGAAGCAGACCAGGCTGCCGGCGGCGCCCAGGATCAGGCCGCCGGCGGGGCCGACGAAACCCGACGCCGGCGTCACGGTGGCCAGTCCGGCGACCACGCCGGTGACCGCGCCGATCATGCTTGGCCGTCCGAAGCGGATCCACTCGACTGCGCCCCAGACCAGACCGGCCACACAGGCCGAGACGTGCGTCGCGACGATGGCCATGCCGGCGTCAGCCCCGGCCGACAGCGCGCTGCCGCCGTTGAAGCCGAACCAGCCGACCCACAGCAGGCCGGCCCCGATCATCGTCATGCCGGGATTGTGCGGCGGCGCCTGATCGCGCGGGAAGCCCTCGCGCGGACCGGCCCGCAGCGCGAAGACCAGCGCCGAGACCCCGGCCGTGGCGTGCACCACCAGCCCGCCCGCGTAGTCCATGACCCCCAGCTTCGCGAGCCAGCCGCCGCCCCAGATCCAGTGGGTCACCGGGGCGTAGACGGCCAGCAGCCAGAGGCCGGAGAAGGCGAGGACCGAGGCGAATCGCGCCCGCTCGACCACGGCGCCGATGATCAGCGCCGGGGTGATCACCGCAAAGGTCGTCTGGAACAGGAAGAACACCGGCTCGGGCAGGCCGCCGACCAGCGCGCTTCGCGGGTCCGCGCCGAGGAAGGCCTTGCCGAGATCGCCGATGAAGCCGGCCGTGCCCGAGAAGGCCAGGCTGTAGCCGAGCGCCAGCCACAGCACCGTGCCGACGCAGGCGATGGCCACGCACTGCATCAGCACCGACAGTACGTTCTTCTCGCGCACCAGGCCGCCGTAGAACAGGGCCAGTCCGGGCAGGGTCATCAGCAGCACCAGCGCCGATGCGCTGAGAATCCAGGCCGTCGCGGCCGGGTCGGCCGCCGCCGGCGTGGCTGCCAGGGCGCTCACGGGCGACAGGACCAACGCCACCAGGGCCAGCGCAACACCGCGCAGGCCGCGAAACGCGAACCCCTTCATGGACCGTTCCCCCTGTTTCTCTGGAGCCTTCGCTCTCGCAATTGCGAACAGCGATAGCAGACCCGCGCCCCTCGCGACCAGCCCGGGGCGCTTTTGTCGCGCCGGCGGTGGACAGCCGTCCGTGCGCGGTCCAACTTATCGCCGATAACAAAAAGCCCACGGGAGCGGCGCATGACGGGACGGGTAGCGGGCAAGGTCGCCCTGGTGACGGGGGCCGCGAGCGGCATTGGACTGGGCTGCGCCCAGTTGCTCGCGGCGGAGGGGGCGAGCGTTGTCCTCACCGACATCCAGGACGACAAGGGCCGGGAAGCGGCCGCCGCGATCGGCGGCGACGCCCTCTACCTGCACCACGACGTGACCAGCGAGGACGCCTGGATCAGCGTCGCCGCGGAGGTCGAGAAGCGCTTCGGCAAGCTGCATGTGCTGGTCAACAACGCCGGCATCGGCATCGGCGGCCCGGTCACCGACTTCAGCCTGGCCGACTGGCGCAGGCAGATGGCGATCAACGTCGACGGCGTGTTCCTGGGCGTGAAGCATAGCCTGCCGCTGATGCGCCGCAGCGGCGGCGGCAGCATCATCAACATCTCCTCGGTCGCCGGCCTGATGGGGGCCCCGAACATGACCGGATACTGCGCCACCAAGGGCGCGGTGCGCCTGTTCACCAAGGCCGCCGCCATGGAGTGCGCCACGGCGCGCGACGGCGTGCGGGTGAACTCCGTCCACCCGGGGATCATCGAGACGCCGATCTGGGACACCATTTCCAGCACCGTCGCCGACGGCGGCAACGCCGCCCCGCAGCGGACCATGAATCTGGACGACATGACCGCCGTCGCCACCCCGCTCGGCTACAAGGGCTGGCCGGTGGACATCGCCCAGGGCGTGCTGTTCCTGGCCAGCGACGAGTCCCGCTACATGACCGGCTCGGAGCTGGTCATCGACGGCGGCATGACGGCGCGGTAGCCGCCAATATCCCTGTCATCCCGGACGGCGTAGCCGATCCGGGACCCGCATCGGAATCCAACCGCAGTGGATGAAGCGGAATCTGGGTCCCGGCTCTCCGCTTCGCTGAGGCCGGGATGACAGGTTTGAGGACCCTAAAGCGCCTTCGCCAGCACGTAGTCGTCGTAGCCGTTGTCGCCGACGTGGAAGACGCGCGTGCCGACCTGCTTGAAGCCGTTGCGGCCGTAGAAGGCCAGGGCGCGGCCGTTGCGGCTGTAGACCGCCAGCAGCAGCCGCTTCGCGCCGGCCTCGCGCGCCGCGGCGACGGCGGTGTCCATCAGCGCCTGGCCCAGCCCGCCGCCGTGGAAGCGGTGCAGGGCGTAGATGCGGGTCAGCTCGATGTCGCCCTCGCCAGTCTCGACCGGCAGGTCGGGCGGTCCCATCAGCATGAAGCCGATCGGCGCCCTGCCCTCGTCGATCTCGGCCAGGAACAAGCGCTTCGACGTGTCGGCCAGTAACCGGGCATAGGAGGCCGGCGCATGGGTCGTGCCGCAGTGGAAGAGAATGTCGCGACCATCGACGATCCCGGCGTAGGTCTCCAGGAAGGTCGCGGCGGCCACGGTCGACAGGGCGACGGCGTCCACGGCGGTGCAGGGGCGGATCGAGAAGCTCATGCCCCCTCTTCGCACACCGCTCAGCCGGCGGCCAAGAGCAGGGCCGCGCCAGCGGCGATGGCCAGGGTCCCGGCGATCCGCCCGCCGGTCATCCGCTCGCGCAGGAAGACCACCGCGATGCCGACCGCGAACAGGATCGAGGTCTCGCGCAGCGCCGCAAGCCGGGGCGTATCACCCAGCCGATAGGCCCACAGCGCCAGGCCATAGGTGACGATCGACAGCGCGCCGGCGGCCAGTCCCGCCTTCCACTCGCTCCGCGCCGCGAGCAGGAACCTGGGTCCGCGCCACAGCGCGAACAGCAGGCCGATGCCGCCGCCCAGCGTCAGGTAAACCCAGACGATGTAGCTGAGCGCGCTGGGCGCGGCGCGCACGCCCTGGGCGTCGATCACCGTGTAGCCGGCGATGGTCACGCCGGTCGCCGCCGCCCAGCCCAGCGCCCGGCGGTCGACCTGCCTTCCGAGGCCGACGATCATCACCCCCAGCGACACGCAGGCGACGCCGGCGGCGGTGATCCAGTCCAGCGGTTCGCCGAACGCCAGCACCGCGATCGTCGAAGCCAGCGCCGGCGCAACGCCGCGCGATATCGGATAGGCCACGGTCATGTCGGCCCGCTCGAACGCCTTGATCAGGCAGAACAGGTAGACCAGGTGCGTCGCCCAGCTGGCCAGCAGCCAGCCCCAGGCCCCATGGGGCAGCGGCGCGAGGAACGCGACCGGCAGCATGATCAGGGCGGAGAAGCCGTCGATCAGCGCCCGGCTGGACATCTTGTCCTGGCCGGCCTTCAGGATGGCGTTGACCACCGCATGCGTCGCCCCGGAGGCGATCATCATCAGGCCGGCGGTCTGGGCGAGGGTCATGCGCCTGTCGTGACAGGGTTACGCGGCGGGGCGCAATGGCCGTCCTCGCGCGGCGGGTGATCGGTCGGCGGAGCTTCTTGCGGAGGGAGAACCCGGGTGCGCCCGCGCGGATCGCGTGTCTAGCCTCCTGACCCTAGGGAGGATGGCCATGGACGTCCTTGTGGTCTGTCTTGCGACGGCGGCGTCGATCCTGCTGTTCAGTCTGGCGGGCTGGCTGACGCGCGCCAGCTACTGGCGGATCGCCGCATCGTTGCTGGGCGGCCTTGTCGCCGCCGGCTTCGCCTTTGGCCTGGACCGGGCCGCCTTCGAGTTCGGCTGGTGGTCCTACGGCCAGATGGAGACCCACGCCCCGATTGAGACCTATGCCTGTACGGCCCTGTGGTTCGGCGCCGGGCTGGGCCTGATCGGCTGGCGAATGATGCGCAACTGGGGCGGCCTGGGCGAAGGTCTGTTCTTCGGCCTGTTTCCCCTGCTGGGGCTGGGTCGCGATTTCGCGCTGTCGGCCAGCGGCCTGGGCTTCAGCTTCGGCGCGGGCTGGATCCCGATCGCGGCAAGCGTCGGCGGCTGGCTGGCGATCGCCTTCCTTGTCCAGCTGGTCATGCAGCTGCTGGTGGGCGCGATCGACGCGGACGACCTTGAGCCCGAACGGCTGCCGGTCGTCGACACGGTCGCCTGGCCGATGGAAGCGGAGGCGCCCCAAGCGCGGTGGCTCGGACGGGACTGACCGCCGGATTTCGGTTCCCGGCGTCGAGTCTAGCGCCATGCCTCGTCCAAAAAGGCCAAGTTCAGCAAGGTCTTCCGCGCTGCAACGCAGCATTTGTCTTGCTATCGGCGCCCCCCGAGACTAGTGTCGACGCCCCCGGACGTCCGCGCCCGCGGCCGCAAACAACACCTCCCCAGGGCGAACCGAGCTAATCTCCGAATGGAAAAAGTGCCGATGACCGCCGGGGGCTACACGGCCCTCGACGAAGAACTGAAGCGTTTGAAGACGGTGGAGCGGCCGAACGTGATCGCCGCCATCTCCGAAGCGCGCGCGCATGGCGATCTCAGTGAGAACGCCGAATATCACGCGGCCAAGGAGCGCCAGGGCTGGATCGAAGGCCGCATCGCCGAGATCGAGGACAAGATCGCGCGCGCCCAGGTCATCGACGTCTCGAAACTGTCCGGCTCGCAGGTGAAGTTCGGCGCCACGGTCACCGTGGTCGACGAGGACACCGAGGACGAGGGCCGATACCAGATTGTCGGCGACCACGAGGCTGACGTGAAGGGTGGCCGCATTTCGCTCTCCTCGCCGCTGTCGCGCGCGATGATCGGCAAGGAAGTCGGCGACGTCGTCGAGGTGAACACCCCCGGCGGCGTCAAGGCGTACGAAATCCTCAAGGTCGAGTGGATCTGATCGACGCCTGATCGCCACACTTGGCTGTCATCCCGGAAGGCCGCGACAGCGGCTTATCCGGAACCCAGAAGCAAGGCATGCTGGGTCCCGGCGCTCCGTGCTGACGCACTCCGGCCGGGATGACAGTTGAAGAAGCCGACGCAACCTCCCCTGACCATCTGGGCGATGTCCGACGGGCGCGCCGGGATCGAGGCGCAGGCCGTCGGTCTGGCCGAGGCCGTCGCGCGCCACCGCAAGGCCGAGGTGGTGGTCAAGCGGATCGCCTGGAAGGGCGATATCGGCCGCCTGCCCTGGTGGCTGACCCTGTTCCCCAGGCGCTGGGTGACCCCGGAGAGCGAGATCGGCGAGCCGTGGCCGGACATGCTGATCGCCGCGGGCCGGGCCACCCTGCCGCTGGCCATCCGCATGAAGACATGGTCGGGCGGCAAGACCTTCGTGGTCCAGATCCAGGACCCGCGCGTTCCGGCGCACTATTTCGACGTCGTCGTTCCACCCAACCATGACCGGCTGAAGGGCGACAACGTCGTCTCGATCATCGGCGCCCCGCACCGGGTGACGGCGGCCAAGCTGAAGGCTGAGTACAGGCGGTTCGCCAAGGCCATCGACCCCCTGCCCCATCCGCGCGCGGCGGTGCTGGTCGGCGGGCGGTCAAAGGCCTTCGACCTGACGCCAGAGCGCGCGGCCAGGATCGCCGCGGACATCCAGCTGGCGCTGGAGGCCGAGGGCGGGTCGCTGCTGATGACCTTCTCGCGCCGCACGCCGGAGCAGGCCAAGGCCCTGCTCACCGCCCGGCTGAAGCACCTGCCCGGGATCATCTGGGACGGCGAGGGCGACAACCCCTACTTCGCCTTCCTGGCCGGCGCGGACTACATCCTGGTCACCGAGGACTCGGCCAACATGGCCACCGAGGCGGCCAGCACCGGCAAGCCGGTCTTCATCCTGAAGATGGACGGCCAGAGTCTGAAGTTCCGTCTGTTCCACGAGGAACTGGAGCGCCACGGGGCCGCCCGCCCGTTCGGCGGCGCCTTCCACGGCTGGACGTATGAGCCGCTGGCCGAGACCGACCGCGCCGCCGCCGAGGTGCTGGCGCGGATGGACGCGGCGCGCGACGCACCATAGCGTCCGGCGGCGATGACCCCCGCCGCCCTCCCGTCATACGCCCGCGCGCCGCGGTTCGCCGACAGCCGGAACCGGGTCGCATGATCGGGCCCCGCATCCTCTTCGTCGCCGACGCCGGCCCGAGGATCGGCGGCGGCCATGTCATGCGCTCGCTCAACCTGGCGCGCGCGCTCGAAGCGCGCGGGGCGGAGTGCGCGTTCCGCAGCCATCCGGATGGGGACGCGGTGCTGGACGTCTTCGCCCGCGATCTGTTCCGGGTCGAGAGCGACGCGGACTTCGGCGCCCTCGTGTTCGATCACTACGCCCTGACCGCGACCGACCACGCCGCGATCGCCCGGGGCCGGCCGACGCTGGTCATCGATGATCTGGCCGACCGGCCGCTGGCGGCCGATCTGGTTCTGGACTCCGGCATTAGCCGGCGGGCCACCGATTACCGAGGCCTGGTCCCCGACGGCTGCCGCCTCCTGCTCGGCCCCAATCACGCGCCGATGCGACCGGACTTCGCGGCCCTGCGCGAGACGGCCCTGGCGCGGCGAGCGGAAGGGGGACCCGTGAGGCGCATCCTGGTCTCACTGGGCCTGATGGACGTCGGCGGCTTCACCCTGCGGGCGGTCGAGCGGCTGCGCGGCATCGCCGCCCTGGACGTCGTGATCGGTTCGGCCGCGCCGGACCGAACCGCGCTCGAGGCCATCGCCGAGGCGGACCCCTCGGTCGCTCTCCACATCGATACGCGCGACATGGCCAGGTTGACCGCCGAGGCCGATATCGCGATCGGCGCCGGCGGCTCGTCGAGCTGGGAGCGCTGCGTGCTCGGCCTGCCCACCCTGCTGCTGGTGGTCGCCGACAACCAGCAGGAGGCGGCCGTCGCCCTGGCCGAGGCCGGCGCCGTCATCGCCCTGGACGCCGCCGCCGAATTCGAGAGCGGCTTCGACGCCGCCGCCGCGCGGCTCATCGGCGAGGGCCACCTGCGCCGCCGCCTGTCGAAAGCGGCCGCCGCCATCTGCGATGGTCGCGGCGCCGATCGGGTCGCCGACGCCTTCCTGGAGGTGATCGGCGCTCGCGCCGACGGCTGACCTCAGACCACCATGTCCCAGGCCAGGGGTTCGCCGCGGACGAGGTCGCGCGCCGCCGCCCTGCCCAGCACCCGCTCCAGGTCGGCCGGCGGAAGGCCCAGGCCCGGGCGCACCGACCGGACATTCCCCCGTGTCAGGACCTCGCCGGCCTTCACGTCTGCGGTCACGTAGAGCGAGCGACGGAACTGCACATTGCCGCGCTCGCTGCCGAGCAGGTCGTAGTTGACCGTGCCGAGCGACGCCCAGGCATCCTTCGTATCGCGCACCAGGGCGCGGAATTCGGCCGGCTCCAGGCTGAATTCGGAGTCCGGGCCGCCATCGGCGCGGGCCAGGGTGAAATGCTTCTCGACAGCGCAGGCGCCCATGGCCACGGCGGCGACGGCGGCGGCCGTTCCCGGCGTGTGGTCGGAGAGGCCGACGGGGCAGCCGAACCGCGCCGCCATGTCGGCCACGGTGCGAACGTTGGCGTCCTCGAAGGTCGCCGGGTAGCTGGACACGCAGTGCAGCAGCAGCACCCCCGCCGCGCCGCCCGCCAGCGCCGCGTCGCGGGCCGCCTCGATCTCGGCCAGGTTGGCCATGCCGGTGGAGATGATCAGCGGCCGTCCCTTCGCCGCCGCGTAGCGGATGAGCGGCAGATCGACGGCCTCGAATGAGGCGATCTTGAAGGCCGGCGCGCCGAGGTCCGCGAGCAGATCGACCGCCGTCTCGTCGAACGGGCTGGAGAAAATCGTCACGCCCCGCTTCGCCGCCCGCTCGAAGATGGCGGCGTGCCACTCGAACGGCGTCTGGGCCTCTTGATAAAGCTCGTAGAGGCTTCGGCCGTCCCACAGCCCGCCGTGGATGACGAACTCCGGCCGGTCGACGTCCAGGGTGATGGTGTCAGCCGTATAGGTCTGGATCTTGATGGCGTCGCAGCCTGTGTCCGCCGCCGCGTCGACCATCGCCAGCGCTCGATCGAGGCTGCCGTTGTGATTGCCCGACAGCTCGCAGATCACATAGGGCGGATGGTCGGCGCCGATGCGGCGGCCGGCGATGGAGATTTCGGGGTGGATCATCGTCCGACCTCCACGATGGCCGAGCCCGCGGAAAGCGATCCGACGATCCGCGGCCAGGCAGTTTCGAACCACGCCAGAAGTCCCGCCGTATCGCGGTTGCCGACGCGCAACCAGACCAATTGCGGAGAGGGCCGTCGGGCGACCGCCCACTCGGCGAAGTCACGGTCTTTCGAGATCAACACCGCCTTGTAGGCAAGTGCAGCATTCCAGATGTCGTGATCCGACCCTGCAGCGAGCCCCAGGTCGGCGACATGAAGCGCGTCGACGTCATTGTTGCGAAGCCAGATCGACAACGCCCTCGGCAGCTGGGCGTCGACCAGAACCTTCACGCAGGAACGACGGTTGTACCGGCGGCCTGCGCAGCCGCAAATGCAAGCGCGGCCTTGATGTCGTCGGCTTCAAGATAGTCGTAGTCGGCAACGATCTCGTCAGCCGACATTCCGGCGGCCAGCATCTCCAGAACGTCCTGCACGCGCATGCGCAGGCCGCGGATGCACGGCTTTCCGTGCATCTTGCCCGGCTCGATCGTGATGCGGCTCAGAAGATCGCTCATGGATTCAGTATAGCGCTGATCGAAAACGCCGCCTAGCGAACGTCAGTCGCCGCCGCCGCCATCCCCGCCGCCGTCCGAGCCGGTGTCGGCATCGTCGTGCCCGCCGCCGGAATGGCCGCCGTCGACATAGCCGCCATCGCCGCCGCCGCCGTCGCCCGTCCTGCCGTCCTTCTTCTGGTTGGCGATCGTCATCGCGCCGCCGAAGCCGGCGCCCAGCGCCACGCCGAGGCCAAGGCCCAGCGCCAGATTGTCGGTCGCGATGCCCAGCGCCGTTCCTATTGCGATGCCCACGCCCATGCCGATCGGCATGAAGGCGGCCGACTTGTTGCTCATGACGCCGTCCCCGGTCCGCGGCGCCCATCGCGCCGAAGCGGAATCATCCCTAAATTGGAAGCCATGTCGACCTCCGCTCCCCGCACCACCCGCTGCCTGATCATCGGTTCCGGCCCCGCCGGCTGGACCGCCGCCATCTACGCCGCTCGCGCCCTGCTCAAGCCCGTGCTGATCCAGGGCATCCAGCCCGGCGGCCAGCTGACCATCACCACCGACGTCGAGAACTATCCCGGCTTCGCGGACGTCATCCAGGGACCCTGGCTGATGGAGCAGATGGAAGCCCAGGCGCGCCACGTCGGCACGGAGATCATCAGCGACATCGTGCTGGAGGCGGACCTCTCGCAGCGGCCTTTCCGCATCCGGACCGACAGCGGCCAGGACTGGCTGGCCGAGACGGTGATCATCGCCACCGGCGCCCAGGCCAAGTGGCTGGGCCTGGAGAGCGAAGCCAAGTTCCAGGGCTTCGGCGTCAGCGCCTGCGCCACCTGCGACGGCTTCTTCTACCGCGGCAAGGAGGTGATCGTCGTGGGCGGCGGCAACACCGCGGTCGAGGAAGCGCTGTTCCTGACCAGCTTCGCCAGCAAGGTCACCGTCGTCCACCGCAAGGACGAGTTCCGCGCCGAGAAGATCCTGCAGGAGCGCCTGTTCGCGAACCCCAAGATCGAGGTGATCTGGGACCACGCCATCGACGAGATCGTCGGCGAGACCGACCCGATGGGCGTCACCGGCGCCCGTCTGAAGAACGTCAAGACCGGCGAGACCCGTGACGTGAAGGCCGACGGCGTGTTCATCGCCATCGGCCATGCGCCCTCCTCGGAGCTGTTCAAGGACCAGCTGGAGACCCACCAGGGCGGCTATCTGTCGGTCAAGCCCGGGACGGCCTCGACGGCCATCGCGGGCGTCTACGCCGCCGGCGACGTCACCGACGACGTCTATCGCCAGGCGGTCACCGCCGCCGGCATGGGCTGCATGGCCGCGCTGGAAGCCGTCCGCTTCCTGGCCGAGCAGGACCACGAGGCGGAGAAGCATCCGATCGGCCAGGACCAGGCGCAGAAGATCGGCGCATGGTGATCCGCCCGGCCGCGCCGGAGGATCACGCGGCCATCCGCGCGGTCGTCACGGCGGCCTTCACGGCGGAATTCGGCAAGTCCGACGAGGCCGACCTGGTCGATGCGCTGCGCGCCGACGGCGACGCGCTGCTGGAACTGGTGGCGGAGGACGACGGCGCGGTCGTCGGACACATCCTGTTCAGCCCGCTGGCCACCGACAGCGGCGCCCGTTTCGCCGCCCTGGCCCCGTTGTCGGTCCTGCCTGGACGCCAGAAGGACGGCCTTGGGACCTGGCTGATGGAAACCGGCCACGAGCTGCTGCGCGGCGCCGGCGTCGAGGCGGTGATCGTCCTCGGACATCCGGCCTACTATCCGCGCGTCGGCTATTCCGCGGAGGCGGCGAAGACGGTGACGGCGCCGTTCGAGGGGCCGCATTTCATGGCGCTGGCCCTGAAACCCGGCGCGCTCGATGCCCCTGTGACGGTCAGGTACGCGAAGGCGTTCGGGATCGCGGGTTAGCGGCAGGCTGCCGCCTATCCCGGCATTCGCCGGGTGAGTGGATGAAACAAGGTCAGTTCCGTCGCGTCGCGATCGGCAGGTCGCCACTGTCGGCGGGCGGGGCGGACGGCGCCGTGCGGATCGGCGCGTCGGGGTCCTCCATCGCCTTCAGCCGCGCGTTGATGTCGGCGATCTCCTGGGCCGTCGGCTGACGGCGCGCGGGGGCCAAGGCGCCCTGCACGCGGGGAAGCTCCTGGCCCGGCGGCAGGGCGACGAGGTCCTGGACGGTGTAGGTGCGGGTCTCGCCATCGACGGCCAGCGTCAGGGTGCGGGTCGCCGCCGGACCGGCGACGGTCTCGCCCACCAGCTGTCCGCCCTGAGTCCGCGCGTCCAGCCCCTCGAGGATGGCCAGCGACAGGTTGTTCTCGCCACCGGCGTACTTGCCGGTGAAGGCCGGCGGCAGACCCCACGGGCCCGTCCAGCGATAGAAGATATGTCGGCCGATGGTGTTGATCTTGTACAGGGTCGGCGCCCAGTAGGGGGCGACGTAGTCGGCGTGGTAATGGGTCGCCGTGCCCACCGACTTCAGCACGTAGCCGCCCAACGCCCGCTTGGCCACCGATCGGGCCCGCTCCCACAGCGTCGGATCGGGCGCGCGGGCCAGCGAGCCGTCGCAGGTGAAGCTGAACTGGCAGCCGGTGATCCGCTGGGAGCCCTGGTAGACGACGCCGCAGACCGACTTGGGATAGCCGGGGTGCCGAAGGCGGTTGAGCACCGTCTGGGCCACGGCCTCCATGCCCTCGAGCGGCTCGGTGGCGGCCTCGTAGTAGACGGCCTGGGTCAGGCACTCCTCGGCCCGGGCGCGGTCTTCCTGCGAGGCCTTGAGGATGAACGGCCGCGCCGCCGGCGGCGGGAACAGGCTGCCCGGCCGCAAGGCGTTGATGATCTGGGCGTCGCCGGACGTGAAGTTGAAGTCGCCAAGCGTCGGCAGCTTGCCGAGATCGTAGCTGTCCCAGCCGACCACGCGGCCCCAGCTGTCCTTGCGCGGCGCCGGGTCGTGACGCCGGGCCAGCGCCAGCATGGCCGGGTCCATGTCGGCGGTGATCCGGTCCAGCGATATCTTCGAGAATCCCCGCGCTACGGCCGCGGTCCCGGCGACGCGACCGGATCCGGCCGCGCGCCGGTAGTCGGTCACGCAACCGCTCAGCGCCGTCGCCGCGATGGCGAGCAGCGCCGCCTCGCGGAACCTGTGGCGGCCTCCGGACAAGCCGCGACTAGCCGCCGAGCGTGGCGCGCAGCATCCACGCATGCTTCTCGTGCGCCGTCAGCCGCTGGGTGGCGAGATCGACGGTCACGTCGTCGCCGGACTTGTCGGCGAGGGCGAGCAGGTCGCGCAGGGTGGCGATCACGGTCTCATGTCCGTCCTTCAAATCCGCCACCATGGCTTCCCAGTCCTTTTCCGGATCGCCGTCCTTGATCGAGGTCAGGTTGCCGAACGCCGCGCCGCTCTGCGGGGCGAACTCGCCCAGGGCGCGGATGCGCTCGGCCAGTTCGTCCAGCGCCGTCCACTGCTCGGTGTACTGCGTCATGAACAGGGCGTGGAGGGACGAGAAATTCGGACCGCGCACGTTCCAGTGATAGCCGTGCGTCTTCAGATACAGCGCATAGGTGTCGGCAAGCGCCCTGGAGAGCGCCTGGGAGACGGCGGCGCGATCCTTCGCGGCGATGCCGATGTCGATCCTGGCGGCCATGTCGTTCTCCTGGTTGCACCCACTAGGTAAGCTCGTCCATGATCCTGACAAGGTGTCGCGAAGTCGGGGATCGCGTCGGGGAGCGGACGGGTATGTCCAACGCCACGGATGGGTCCTCGACAACGGTGGATGAGCCGATCGTCTGGCGCCTAATTCCACTTCGCCCGCCTCCGGCGCTCCACGCCCTGCTGGTGACGGTGGTGTCGCTCGCGGTCGCGCTCGGCCTGCGCCTCGCCTTCATGGGCTTCCCCCAGGGCCTCGGCGCGTCCTCGACCTTCTTCCCGGCCTTCATTGCGATCTCGCTGTATGCCGGGGCGCGCTGGGGCTGGGGAAGCCTGCTCACGGTGGTCGCGCTCGGCTGGCTGACGCTCGGCGCGTCATGGGCTCCCCGCCAGACCCTCAACCAGCACGTGGTGATGGCCCTGTTCACCGCCTCGGGCGCCGTGACGGTCTGGGTGGCGCTCGCCCTCCGCGACGCCCTGATACGGATCCGGCGCGAGACGTCCGCCCGCGGCGAAGTCGAGGCCATGCTGCGCGTCGCCGAGGAGGCGGGCGGACTGGGCGTCTGGGACTGGAACTTGACCGGCGGGACCACGACCTGGTCGCCGGGCGTCTATCAGAACCTGGGCCTCGCCGCCCGCCAGACGCCACCCGGTCCGGACGAGCTGATGGCGGCCGTGCATCCGGACGACCGCGACAAGGTCGACGCCGCTCGCGAGGACGCCATTCGCGCCGGCAAGGCCTATCGGATCGACTACCGGACCATCGGCTCGGACGGCCAGATCCGCTGGGTTCACGCACGCGGCCGGGTCCACCGCGACGAAGCGGGACAGCCTCTCCGGCTGGTGGGCTACATCCTGGACGTGACCGAACGCTACCAGGCGGCCGAAAAGCTGCGCGAGAGCGAGGAGCGGTTCCGCGCCCTGGCCGACAGCGCGCCGGCGCTGTTGTGGCTGTCGCGACTGGGCGGCGCGCGCGACTTCGTCAACACCGCCTACGCGGACTTCGTCGGCGACGGCTATGAGGCCGCGCTGACCCTCGATTGGCGCACGCGGCTGCATCCCGACGACCTGCAGCGCATCCTGAGGGAACAGGTCGCCGGCGAGAGTTCGCTCAAGCCCTTCTCCCTGGAGGGGCGCTACCGCCGCGGCGACGGCGAGTGGCGCTGGCTGAAGTCCTTTTCCCAGCCGCGCTTCGACCCGGCCGGGCAGTTCGAGGGTTTCGCCGGCATCGCCTTCGACGTGACCGACGCCAAGGCTGTCGAAGCCGACCTGCAACGGATCAACGATCTGCTCGCCGAGCGGGTCGAGGCGGCCCTCGCCGAGCGTGACGAGGCCCAGGCGGCCCTCAGCCAGTCCCAGAAGCTTGAAGCCCTCGGCCAGCTGACCGGCGGCGTGGCTCATGACTTCAACAATCTGCTGACGGTGATCATCGGAGCCCTGGACATGGTCCAGCGTCATCCCGAGGACGCCGCCCGCACCGCCCGTCTGGGAAAGGCCGCGCTGGACGCCGCTCATCGTGGAGAACGGCTGACGCGTCAGTTGCTGGCCTTCTCCCGCCGCCAGCCGCTGCGACCTGAGCCGGCGATCGCCGACGAGCTGATCCGCGACTCCGAGCCGCTGCTGCGTCGCGCCCTGGGCGAGCGGCACATGCTCGATCTCGACCTGCGGGCGCAGGACCGGATGGTGAAACTGGATCGCGGCCAGTTCGACGCGGCGATCATGAACCTGCTGGTGAACGCTCGCGACGCCATGGAGTCCGGCGGCGGAGTCGCGACCCTGTCGACGCGCCTGGTCGAGCTTGACGACGCGAGCGGCTTGCCCGGCGGCACATACCTCTCCGTACGGGTCCACGATACCGGCGAAGGCATGGACGAGGCGACCCGCGCCAGGGTGTTCGAGCCCTTCTTCAGCACCAAACCGGTCGGCAAGGGCACGGGACTGGGTCTGTCACAGGTCTATGGTTTCGTGCGCCAGAGCGGCGGGTCGGTGGAGATTGATAGCGCGCCCGGGCAGGGCGCGACCATCACCCTGCTGCTGCCGACGACCGCGCCCTCCCACGCCGCCCCGGCGGCCAGCGCCGACCGTCCGCGCGTCGCGGAGACTCTCAATGTGCTGCTGGTCGAGGACGACCCTCAGGTCGGCGCCCTGGTCGAGACCATGCTGCGCGAACTTGGACACGAGGTGGACCTGGCGACCAACGCCGAGGCCGCGCTGACCCTGCTGGGCGGCACGTCGGAGTTCAACCTGATGCTGACCGACGTGGTCATGCCTGGCGACCTGACCGGCGTCGACCTGGCCCACCGGGCGGTGACGCTGCGGCCCGGCCTGCCGATTGTCCTCAGTTCCGGCTACACCGGCGAGGCGCTCACGTCCGCCGAGGAAGCGCCCTGGCCGGTGCTGCGCAAGCCCTACACGCTGGAGGGACTGGCCAAGGCGCTGGATATCGCGGTGGAAGGCGCCGCGCGTCAGTACGTGGCCGGATAAACGTCCGCGCCCTGTTGCGTCCCGGCGACCACGGGTCTATATGTCTCTTGCGAGTTTTGCTCAGATGTAGCATAAGTCTCGCGACGCCGGGGTGGATCGATCCGCTCCCGGCGTTTTACAGGCCCCTGAAATGCTCACTTTGAGCATAAGGAGGAAGCAGATGGCCGACGGGTTCGCCCAATTCGCCTTCACCCCCGAGGTGGACGCCGCCACCGCCGGCGCCTGGGAGAAGGTGAAGTCGCGGGTCACGCCTCTGGAGTGGCGGCTGCACGCGCCGATGATCGCCGAGATCAACCGCCTCAAGCGCGAGAAGAACGCGGTCATCCTGGCCCACAACTACATGACGCCGGAGATCTTCCACGGGGTCGGCGACTATGTCGGCGACAGCCTGGGCCTGGCGCGCGAGGCCGCCCGCTCGGACGCGAAGATCATCGTTCAGGCCGGCGTGCACTTCATGGCCGAGACCAGCAAGGTGCTGTGCCCGGACAAGACGGTGCTGATCCCCGACCTGCGCGCCGGCTGCAGCCTCGCCAGCTCGATCACCGGCGCCGACGTGCGGCTGATCAAGCAGCGCTATCCGGGCCTGCCGGTGGTCACCTACGTGAACACCACCGCCGACGTGAAGGCCGAGACCGACATCTGCTGCACCAGCGCCAACGCCGTGCAGGTCGTCGAGTGGGCCGCGAAGGAATGGGGCGTCGACCGCGTCATCCTGATCCCGGACGAGTTCCTGGCCCGCAACGTCGCCGCCCAGACGGAGGTGAAGATCATCGCCTGGCAGGGCCGCTGCGAGGTGCACGAACGCTTCACCGCCCAGGACATCGCCGACATGCGCGCGGCCTGGCCGGAGGCGCAGATCCTGGCCCACCCGGAATGCCCGGAGGAGATCCTGGCCGCCTCGGACTTCGCCGGCTCGACCGCCGCGATGAACGACTGGGTGGTGCAGAAGAAGCCGAAACAGGTGGTGCTGATCACCGAGTGCTCGATGGCGAGCAACGTCCAGGCCCAGGCCCCGGACACCCAGTTCATCGGCCCCTGCATGATGTGCCCGCACATGAAGCGCATCACCCTGCAGAACATCCTTGAGGCCCTCCGCGAGGAGAAGCACGAGGTCATCGTCGAGCCCGCGCTGGCCGAGCGCGCGCGCCTGGCCGTCCAACGCATGATCGACATGCCGCCCCCGGCGAGGCCGGCGCGCTACGACCTGGTCAAGGCGCGCCACCACGTCGACGTCGAGCTGATCTGAGGAGGATCGCCATGATCCGGATCGCAAAATTCCCGTTCGGCGGCGGCTATTTGGTCAAGGCCACCCCGCCGGAGGTCTGGAAGCCCTACGGCAACCTGCTGCCGCTGAGCCCGACCAACATCGTCGAGGAACTGATCCGCCACGGCGCCAGCCTGCGCGACGCCTTCGACGCCGTCCTCGTCGCCGCTCCGGAAGCGGCCGGAGAGTTCCGTTGACCCAGCGTATCCACCACGACGGCGTTCTGATCGTCGGCGGCGGCCTGGCCGGACTGTCGGCCGCGCTGGCCGCCGCGCCGCGCAAGGCGCTGGTGCTCAGCCCCACGCCGCTGAACCAGGGCTGCTCTTCGGCCTGGGCCCAGGGCGGCATGGCCGCGGCGCTCGGCGCGGACGACAGCCCCGCGCTGCATGCCGCCGACACCCTCGCCGCCGGCGCCGGCCTCTGCGACCCGGAGAGGGTCGACATCCTGACCCGCGAGGGCCCGGACGCCGTCCGCCGCCTGGCCGCCATGGGCGCGCCGTTCGACCGCACCGAGGACGGCGCCTTCGCCCAGAGCCTGGAAGCCGCCCACGGCCGCGCCCGGGTGGCGCGGGTGAAGGGCGACCAGGCCGGCCGCGAGATCATGCGCGCCGTGGTCGCCACCGCCTTCGCCTCGCCGTCGGTCGAAAGCCGCGCCGGCGTCCATGTCCGCAATCTGCTGCAGGACGCTGGCGGCCGCGTGCGCGGCGTGGTCGCCCGCCACAAGGGCCAGACCATCGAGATCGTCGCCGACGCGGTCATCCTGGCCGGCGGCGGACTGGGCGGCCTCTACGCCGTCACCACCACCCCGCCGGAGGTGCGCGGCGAAGCCATGGGCCTGGCCGCCATGGCCGGGGCGCTGATCGCCGACCCCGAGTTCGTGCAGTTCCACCCGACGGCCATCGACATCGGCCGCGACCCCGCGCCACTGGCCACCGAGGCCCTGCGCGGCGAGGGCGCCGTCCTCGTCAACGCGCTGGGCGAAGCCTTCATGGCCGCCTACCATCCAGCCGCCGAGCTGGCGCCCCGCGATGTGGTGGCCCGCGCCATTCACGCCGAGATCGAAGCCGGCCGCGGCGCCTTCCTCGACGCGCGGCGGGCGGTGGGCGATCACTTCCCGACCGCCTTTCCAGCCGTCTACGGCGCCTGCATGAGCGCCGGGATCGACCCCCGCTACCAGCTGATCCCGGTCGCCCCAGCCTGCCACTACCACATGGGCGGCGTGGTCACCGACGCACGGGGCGCGACGACCCTGGCCGGCCTCTACGCCGCCGGCGAATGCGCGGCGACCGGCGTCCACGGCGCCAACCGCCTGGCCAGCAACTCGCTGCTCGAGGCCGCCGTGTTCGGGACCCGGGCTGGGGAGGCGTCCCGTGAAGACGCCGCCGGAGCCGCTCGCATCGCGTCCGCCGCGCCGCTGCCGACCCTGACCGGCGCGCCGCTGATGACCCTGCGCCGGGCGATGACCCGTCACGCGGGCGTGGTCCGGGACGCCGAGGGTCTCGGACGCCTGGTCGACACGGTCGAGGGTCTGAAGGCCGCGCACGGCGAGGGGCCGATCCTGGCCACGGCCGGGCTTGTCGCCCGCTGCGCGCTCACCCGCCGCGAAAGCCGCGGCGCCCACTTCCGCGCCGACCATCCGCAAGCCGCCGAGCCGGCCGCCCGCACCTTCGTCACCCTGCCCGCGCCGCAAGCGCTGAAAGTCGCCGCCGAATGATCCCGCCCCTGCCCGACCTGCTGATCGAGCCGATCGTCCGCGCCGCCCTGGCCGAGGACCTGGGCCGCGCCGGCGACATCACCGCTCTGGCCTGCATCGACGCCGACGCCACCCTGACCGCCACCTTCGGCGCGAGGAAGGCCGGGACCATCGCGGGCCTCGACTGCGCCCGGCTCGCGGTGCTGGCCATGGACCCGGACGCGAAGTTCAAGGCCCGGATCGATGACGGCGCGCGGGTCGAGGCCGGGACAGTGCTGGCCAAGGTCACCGCCAACGCCCGCGCGCTGCTGTCCGCCGAGCGGACGGCGCTGAACCTGCTCGGCCGGCTCTCCGGCGTCGCCACCCTGACTGCCGCCTATGTCGACGCCGTCGCCGGCACGAAGGCTCGCATCGTCGACACCCGCAAGACCACGCCCGGCCTGCGCGCACTGGAGAAGTACGCCGTCCGTTGCGGCGGCGGGGTCAATCACCGCTTCGGCCTCGACGACGCCATCCTCATCAAGGACAACCACGTCGCCGCCTGCGGCGGCGTCCGCCAGGCCATCGAACGCGCCCGCGCCTTCGCCGGTCACCTGGTCAAGGTCGAGTGCGAGGTCGACAGCCTGAACCAGCTGGCCGAGGCGCTGGACGCCGGACCAGACGTGATCATGCTCGACAACTTCTCGATCAAGCAGCTCAACACGGCCGTCGGCATGACCGCCGGTCGTGTGGTGCTGGAAGCCTCCGGCGGCGTGAATCTGGAGACGGTGAAAGCCATCGCCGAGACCGGCGTGGACGTCATCAGCGTCGGCGCCCTGACCCACTCCGCGCCAGTGCTGGACATCGGGCTGGACGCGTAGCTGAACTTTCGCTGTCATCCCGGACGGCCGCAGGTCGATCCGGGACCCAGATCAAATCCCGACGTCGGCGGCTGAAGCCGAATCTGGGTCCCGGCTCTTCGCGCAGCGCGCTACGGCCGGGATGACAGTTGAGGAGCCCGCCCATGCACATCGACCTGACCGGCCGCACTGTCCTCGTCACCGGCGCCAGCCGCGGGATCGGGGCGGAGATCGCTCAGCAGCTCGCCGCGTCCGGCGCCCGCGTCGCCGTGCACTATTCCGCCAGCGCCGACGAGGCCGAGGAGGTCGTGTTCGCCTGCGGGAACGGCGCCCGGGCGTTCCGCGCCGACCTGGCCGACACCGCGGCCTGCAAGGCCCTGTGGGACAGCGTCGTCGCCGCCTTCGGGCGCGTCGATGTGCTGGTCAACAACGCCGGCGTCGCCATGGCGCTGGAGGACCCGTCCCTCGAAACCTGGCTGACGGTCTGGGACCGCACGGTCGACGTGAACCTGCGCGCCAGCGCCCTGCTCTGCCATCTGGCCTGCGAGCACTTCGTCGGCAACGGCGGCGGGCGGATCATCAACATCAGCTCCCGCGCCGCCTTCCGGGGCGACCAGCCGGAGTACATCGCCTACGCCGCCAGCAAGGGCGGCATGGTCGCCCTGACCCGCTCGATCGCGCGCGGCTTCGGCAAACAGGGCGTCGTCGCCTTCAACATCGCGCCGGGCTTCGTGCGCACGGCGATGGCCCAGGACTTCCTCGACCAGTACGGCGACGACTACGCGACGAAGGACATCGCGCTGACCCGTCTGACCGAGCCGGCCGACGTCGCCCCGATGGTGGTCTTCCTGGCCAGCGGCCTCTCCGACCACGCCACCGGCGCGACCATCGACATCAACGCCGCCTCCTACGTCCATTAAGTTCGCGTCACGTGCATCCGTAAGTGCTTCCCGATACCTCATGCAGTCAGAGGATCCTCGGGAGGGATGCATGGAAACGCACCGCAGGGGGCTGCTCGCCGGCCTCGGACTGGCCGCGCTTGGCGGCGGCGCAGCGCAGGCCCGGGCGCCCGCTCCGGCGACTCCGCCCAGGCCGCCCCTGCCGGACCGGCTGGCCGCCAGGGCGGCCGAACACCGCCTGCCGGTGACCTTCACCGACGGCCGCGCCTCGGGCCCGGGCGTCGACCGGCTGGTCGAGGAAGGGCGGGCCGCGCGCTTCTTCCTGCTCGGCGAGGAACACGGCCTCGCCCAGGTCCCGGCCCTGGTCTCGACCCTCATGCCGGCGCTGAAGCCGGCCGGATACTCACGCCTGGGCATCGAGGTGTCCGCTCCGGCGGCGCTGATGCTCGACGGCGCCGCCCGCGGCGGGCTCGACGCCCTGCGCGCCTTCAACGCCGACCATCGCGGCGTCGCCTTCTACGGCATGTCCGACGAGGCCCGCATGCTCGCCGACGTCCGCGCCGCCTTCCCCGGGACGTCGCCGCTCCTGTTCGGCCTCGACTACGAGGTGCTGGCCGACCGCCGCCTGATCGAGGCGCTGCGGGCGAAGGCTCCGGCTTCTGCCGCCGCGCCGTTGCGCGCGCTCGACGAGGCCAGCAGGGCCGCCTGGGCGACATACGCCGGGACGCGGGATATCGCCGGGCTGTTCACCTTCTCCGGCGATCCGCAACTCGTGCGCGCCGTCCGCGCGGCCTGGCCCCGGCCCGACGCGGCCAGCGCCGAAATCCTCGAGACCCTGGAACAGACACTGGTCATCAACCAGCACCAGACCGCCGCGCGCTACTTCCTGTCGAACGACAGCCGGGCGCAGTTCAACCGCGCCAACTGGGTCCGCTTCTGGGCCGCCGAGGGCGCCCGAAGGACCCCGCCGCGCTGCCTCCTCAAGTTCGGCGCCGGCCACATGGTGCGGGGGCGCAGCATGACAGAGGTCTACGACATCGGCAGCCTCGTCTCGGAGACGGCGGCCCTGCGCGGCGAGACCAGCTTCCACCTGCTGGTCATCCCTCTGAACGGCAGCCAGGCCTATCTAGACGGCAAGACCCTGACCTATGCCCGGGCGGACGTCAGCACCGTCCAGGAGATGGCGCTGGAGCCGCTGGCGAAGGCGGCTCTGCCCGGCGTTTCGACCCTGATCGACCTGCGGCCGCTGCGCCCCCTGATGCCGGCCTCGGTGACGCAGACGGCCGACCCGCGGCTCGCCCGGGTCGTGCACGGCTATGACATGCTGCTGTTCGTCGACGGCGCGACAGCGTCGGGGACTCTGTAGGGGGCGGCATCCCCTTGCCCCGTGATGGCGTGTGGCGGGCGCCTAAGCCGCCGCCGGCGACTCCGTCCGCGCAGCGCCGGCCTTGGCCTTCAGCTTCGGCGTCAGCCACTTCTGCAGCGGGTCGTCGATCAGCACATGGAACAGCCAGGCCGCGACCAGGGCGGCCGGGATCGACAGGCTCCAGATCGTCCAGTCCAGCCACGGCGGCAGGCCGACGCCGGCGCGGAAGGCGTCCAGCGCGCCGAACCAGACCAGTCCGGTCAGCGAATGGGTGATGAACAGGGCGAACGACAGCTTTGCGCCCTGTTCGACCAAGGCCGACGGCCGCTTCACCGGCAGGCGGCCGAAGGACAGCACGATGGCGGCGATGGCGATGAGGCTCGGCAGGTCGTGGCGCCCGGAGATCTGCAGCAGCACCAAGACGACCAGCGACAGCGCGGCCAGCAGGGCGGCCGCCGGCGTCGACGGCGCGCCCTGCTCCACCACCCGCGCGATGCAGACGCCGAGCAGGAACAGCGGGGCCGCCCGCACGATTCCGAGGTGGAACGGCAGGTCGTAGATCGGATGCTGGAAGAGCGCCAGGCACAGCCAGTCGCCGACGATCAGCGCGACCAGCCCCAGCGACAGCAGGGCGGCGACGCTCTTCAGCCGGCTGATCCACGGCCAGACCAGCGGAAAGGCCGCATAGCAGGCCAGCAGCGCCGACAGCGACCAGCTCTGGTGGTTCCAGCCGCCGCCGCCGTCCACGCCCCAGGCCTGCACCATGAACAGCTGCATGACCATGGCCTGCGGCGTGAAGTTCTGCGGGTTGTCCGGCATGAAGCCGACCAGCATGGCAGCGGTCACCACGATCGCCAGCCCGGTGAGCACGACCAGCTGCCCCGGCCAGATCCGCGCCAGGCGCTTCATCACGAACGCGCCCATGCCGATCCGGCCGGACAGCACCTGCGCCCCATAGGCGCGGCCGAGCACGAAGCCGGACAGGATCAGGAAGAAGTCCGTCGCCAGATAACCGCGTGCGAAGACCGGGTGAATCGTCTCCAGGCCGACGGGCGCCTCGGTTCCGAAGTGGTACAGCACGATCAGCAGCGACGCGACGAAGCGCAGGCCGTCGAGCGCCCCGCCTCGGGTGGCGGGCGCGGCCGAAGTCGCGGAATGGGACAGTTCTCGCGTCACGCGTGAGGCTCCGGTCAGCTCCATCGCCATCATTGCAATCATGGGACCGTCGCCTATTTGTAACGGCTAAAGTTGCAATAAGGATGTCGCCGCCATGGCCTCGCCCCGCATGCCGGTCCTGTTCCTCGGCCACGGCTCGCCGATGAACGCGATCGAGGAGAATCCCTGGCGGCGCGGCTGGGGCGAGATCGGCGACCGCCTGCCCCGTCCGAAGGCGATCCTCTGCATCTCGGCCCACTGGGAGACGGCCGGGGCCGCGGCGGTGTCGGCCTCGCCCGCGCCGGCCACCATCCACGACTTCGGCGGCTTCCCGCAGGCGCTGTTCGACGTCCAGTACCGCGCCCCCGGCGACCCGGCCCTCGCCGCCCGCGTCGCCGCCTTGCTCGCGCCCGATCAGGTCGTCCCCCATCCGACCCGCGGCCTCGACCACGGCGCCTGGAGCGTGCTGCTTCCGATGTACCCTGACGCCGACGTGCCGGTGGTGCAGCTCAGCCTTGACCGGAGCAAGCCGAACGCCTGGCACTACCAGGCCGGCCGCCGGCTCGCCGCTCTGCGCGACGAGGGCGTGCTGATCGTCGGCAGCGGCGATATCGTCCACAATCTACGGGACGTGAACTGGCGCAGCGGCGGCACGCCCGACTGGGCCCCGCGCTTCAACGCCACGGCCAAGGCGCTGATCGAGGCCCGCGATCACCAGCCGCTGATCGACTGGCAGGCCCTGGGCCCCGACGCCGAGGCCTCGATCAACACGGCCGAGCACTACCTGCCTCTGCTCTACGTGCTCGGCGCGGCGCAGGGCGACGAGCCGGTCTCATTCTTCAACGACGACGTCTTCGCCGGCATCTCGATGACCTCGATCGTGATCGGCGCGACCGGAACGGGGCTCTAGGGTGGTCGTTTCCTCCTCGCACGAAAGGAGACCGACCATGTCGAAGGCCCCGCCGATTCCGAAGGAACAGCGCAGCTTCCACGGCGCGCGTCCCGACATCTCCGACGCCCATCACGACCGCCGCGACGAGCGCACCGGACTGCAGTCCGGTCAGCCCGGCGACGCCGACGCCGACCTCAAGGAACAGGGTCGCTTCGGGAACCTGGACCAGAACGTCTCGACCGTTCACGCGAGGACGCAGCAGCGGTGATCGCTATTGCGTGCTTCGACACGCGCCCGCGGCGCTGCTCGGCATGACGTGAGTTGATAGCCCTCTGACGACGTCATCCTGAGCAGGCCCGAAGGGCCGTGTCGAAGGACGCAGTGACTAAGCCATCGCCTTCAGCCGCGCGGCCGCTTCCTCCGCCGCGCCGAGCCGCTGGCTCATCATGGCGGTGTTGAAGGCCTGGACCCGGGCGAGGATGTCCGGCGGCGCCGTTTCCGGCCGGCCGGCGTTGAACGGCGGCGCCGGCGCGTACTCCAGGCCGAGCTGGATACCCTGGGCGTAGGCCTCTCCAGCGACCTCGGCCATCAGGGTCAGCGCGAAGTCGATGCCGGCCGTGACGCCGCCGCCGGTCATGTAGCGGCCATCCCGGACCACGCGCGCCGGGTCGGGGACGGCCCCGAACAACGCCAGCTGGTCGCGCCAGGCCCAGTGGCAGGCGGCCCGCTTGCCCGTCAGCAGTCCCGCCGCCGCCAGGATCAGGGATCCTGTGCAGACGCTGGTCACCCAGGTCGCCCCCTCCGCCAGCCGGCGGATCTGGGCGATGAAGGCCTCGTCCAGCATGGCCTCGGTGGTTCCGAAGCCGCCCGGCACGCAGAGGATGTCGCAGCGTTCGATGTCGAAATAGGGCGTCAGGCCCGCGAAGGTCAGGCCGTCGGCTTCCATCTCCCCGCCCTCGAGACTGGCCACCGTGACCTTCGCGCCCGGCAGCCGCTGCAGCACCTGGTGCGGACCGGTGAAGTCGAGGTGAGTCACACCCGGATAGAGGGCGAAGACGATGTGGATCTCTGGCGCGGACATGGCGGGCCTCCTGTTGACGGACGGAGCATCGCAGGCCTACGGTCTGGCTCAAATGACAAGGTTCCCTCGTTTTCTGCCATGCGTACGATCGGCGTCCTGATCTTCCCGGACTTTCAACTGCTCGACGTCGCGGGCCCCATCGCGGCTTTCGAGATCGCCGCGCGCTATGCGCCCGGCGCCTATGAGATCGTAACCCTGGCGCGGGAGGCCGGACCGGTGGCCAGCTCCTGCGGCGTGAAGCTGTACGCCGACGCCTTCGCCGCGGCGCCGCGGCTGGACACCCTGTTGATCTCCGGCGGCGAGGGCACGCGGACGCCAGCGATCTGCGCCGACACCCTGGCCTTCGTTCGCGCTCAGGCCCGCGCCGCGCGACGAACGGCGAGCGTCTGCTCCGGCGCCTACGTGCTGGCCGAGGCCGGGTTGCTGGACGGCCGCCGGGCCACCACCCACTGGAACCGGTCCAGGCACTTCGCGCGGCGCTATCCGCAGGTGCGGCTGGAGCCGGACCGGATCTTCGTGCGCGACGGCGAGATCTGGACGAGCGCGGGCATCACCGCCGGCATCGACCTTGCCCTGGCCATGGTCGCCGCCGACCTCGGCGAGGATGTCGCCCGCAAGACCGCTCAGCAGCTGGTCGTCTACCACCGCCGGCCGGGCGGTCAGTCGCAGTTCTCCGCGCTGCTGGAGCTGGAGAGCAGCGGGCGGTTTGATCCCTTGCTGGCCTGGGCGCGCGAGAACCTACGCGAGCCGCTGACGGTCGAGCAGCTGGCCGGCCGTGTCGCCATGAGTGAACGAAGTTTCGCGCGGGCCTTCGCGGCGGAGTGCGGAACCACGCCGGCCAAGGCCGTCGAGCGCTTGCGCGTCGAGGCCGCGCGGGCCCTGCTGGACAGCCAGCCTCTGCAGGTCGAGGACGTGGCCCTGGAAACCGGCTTCGGCGACCAGGAACGCATGCGCCGCGCCTTCATCCGCGCCTTCGGGCAACCGCCACAGGCGTTGCGAAGGGGGGCGAAGGCGGCGTAGCCTTCAAACACAAACACATGTCATCCTGGCCGCGGCGTAGCGGAGAGCCGGGACCCAGCTTCGGCTTCATCTACGGCGGCCGAGATAGGATCTGGGTCCCGGATCGTCCCTTCGGGCCGTCCGGGATGACAGGGATGGGGCGACTTGCGTCGATCAGTACCCTGGCCCGCCCGGGAACATGTGCATGTAGGGCTGGGCCTCGGCGATCGCCCGGGCGAACGAGGGCCGCGCCTCCAGCCGGGCGTAGTAGGCGCGCAGGTTCGGCCGATCGCCCCAGGCGTGGCAGCGCTGAGCGTAGAACAGCGACGGGCTGGCGCTGACATCGGCGATCGAATAGGCCTCGCCCACCGCCCAGGTCCGGCCGTCGGACAGCGTCTCCTCCAGCCAGGCGTATGATTTGTCGAGCAGGGCCCGCGCCTCGGAGACGCCGAACGGATCCTTGGCGCCCTCGGGACGGATGACCTCGAACACCAGCCGCCCCTGCGGCGTCATCACATAGTTGTCGAAGAAGCGATCGAGGAAGCGCGCCGTCAGCGCCGCCTCCGGATCGGACGGGATCAGGCCCGCGCCCGGATAGTGGCGGTCGAGGTACTCGATGATGATGCTGGATTCGACCACGGTCTCGCCCCGGGCCTCGTCGCGCAGCAGCGGCATCTTGCCGAGCGGCCAGCGCCGCATGAACTCGACGATGGGCCCATCGTCCTTGCCGAACTCCAGCATCTCGAACGTGAACGGCGTCCCGGCCTCGTAGAGCGGGATCAGCGCCTTCCAGCAGTAGGATGACAGCGGATGGGCGAACAGGCGGAGGGTCACGGCGGCATCCTTCACTTAAGCAACTGCTAAACTATTTGAACAGGCCCGCCGCGTCAACGGGGCGCCGCCGGCGCGTATCGACGCCCGCAAACCCGGGGATGACGGACGCGCGAAGGCAAGCGATGGTGCGTCATGCCCCTGCCTCCGATCTACGACGTCCACCGCCTGGTCCCCGCCAAGACCTTCGACGACCTGACGGTCGGCGACCGCTATCCGTTGCCGTCGCGCACGCTCGGCGACGGAGCCTTCGTCGCCTTCCAGGCGGTCAGCCTCGACAACCATCCGATCCACTACGACGTCGAATACTGCCGGGCGCTCGGTCATCCAGGCCCGCTCGCCCACGGCCTGCAGGTGCTCTGCTTCACCGCCGCCGGCGCCGGCCTGTTCCCGCACGAGATCGGCGACGCCCTGCTGGGCATGATCGAGGTCCGGGCGAAGGTCCTGAAGAGCGCCTATCCCGGCGACACCCTCTACCCGGCGCTGGAGATCACGGAGCTGAAGCGCCAGCGGACGACGGGCGTGGTCACCATGCGGGCCTGGGTCGTGAACCAGAAGGGCGAGACCGTTCTGGATGGCGAACATGTCTATCTGCTGCGTCTCTGACGGGGCACGCACGTCAGTCGATGCCCCCGGTCCTATTCGTCGCGCTTGGCTGACGTAGCGCGAGGGGCGTAAGGCGACTTCAAGGGAGAAGCCCATGAAGCTCGATTCAAGCATTTCGGCCGTCGTCACCGGCGGCGCGTCCGGCCTGGGGGCCGCCACCGCCCGCCGTCTCGCCGCCGACGGCGTCAAGGTCGCCATCTTCGATCTCAACGAAGAGCTGGGCGAAGCCCTGGCGAAGGAGATCGGCGGCGTCTTCTGCAAGGTCAACGTCGCGTCGAACGAGGAGGTCGAGGCCGGCTTCGCCAAGGCCCGGGCCGCGATCGGCCAGGAGCGGAT
Organism: uncultured Caulobacter sp.; assembly: GCA_937925635.1. Taxonomy (GTDB): domain Bacteria; phylum Pseudomonadota; class Alphaproteobacteria; order Caulobacterales; family Caulobacteraceae; genus Caulobacter. The sequence goes on along the minus strand of CALALX010000115.1, from coordinate 45,880 downwards.
CCTGGTCAACTGCGCCGGCGTCGGCGGCGGGGCCAAGACCGTCTCGCGCGACAAGCAGACCGGCGAGATCAAGGAATACCCGCTCGACAACTTCGAGCGCATCGTCGGCATCAACCTGATCGGCACCTTCCGCTGCATCACCAAGAGCGCGGCCGGCATGCTGACCCTGCCGGTGATGGAGGACGGCGAGCGCGGCGCGATCGTGAACACGGCGTCCGTCGCCGCCGAGGACGGCCAGATCGGCCAGGTCGCCTACACCGCCTCCAAGGCCGGCGTGGTCGGCATGACCCTGGTCATCGCCCGCGACCTCAGCAACGAGAGCATCCGGGTCAACACCATCCTGCCTGGCATCTTCGACACCCCGCTGCTCGGACGCGCGCCGGAGCATGTGAAGGCCGGCCTCGCCGCGCAGGTGCCGCATCCCCGCCGCCTCGGCGTGCCGGAGGAGTACGCCCATCTGGCGCACACCATGATCACGAACGGCTATTTCAACGGCGAGGACGTCCGCCTGGACGGCGCCATCCGCATGACGCCGCGCTGAAGTCATAATCAGAACACTGACGATCGGAAGGAACACCACCATGAGCGAAGCCTGGATCATCGACGCCGTCCGCACGCCGCGCGGCATCGGCAAGTACGGCAAGGGCGCCCTGTACGACATCCACCCGCAGCAGCTGGGCGCCACGGTGCTCAGGGCGCTGGCCGAGCGGAACAAGATCAACACCGCCGAGGTCGACGACGTGATCTGGGGCACCAGCTCCCAGCGCGGCCCGGCGGCGGGCGACCTGGGCCGCATGTCGGCGCTGGACGCCGGCTATGACATCCGCTCCAGCGGCGTGACCCTGGACCGCTTCTGCGGCTCGGGCATCACCACGGTGAACTTCGCCGCCTCGACCATCATGGCCGGCATGTCCGACATGGTCGTGGCCGGCGGCTGCGAAATGATGTCGATGCCGAACCGCCGCTCGCCGGAAGACGGCCCGGTGACCATGGACCAGGGCAACCTGCGCCTGCGGGCCAAGCATCCGCAGTCGCACCAGGGGATCTGCGCCGACGCCATCGCCACCATGGAAGGCATCAGCCGCGAAGCCCTCGACGCTCTCGCCCTGGTCAGCCAGCAGCGCGCCGCCGTCGCCATCGCCGAGAACCGCTTCGCCAAGAGCCTGGTCCCCGTCTACAAGGAAGACGGGACCCTGGCCCTCGACCATGAGGAGTTCCCCCGTCCGCAGACGACCGCCGAAGGCCTCGCCTCGCTGAAGCCGTCGTTCGAGGCCATGGCCGACGTTCCGCTCGACAAGGAAGGCACCACCTTCCGCAAGCTGATCAACGCGGTCTATCCCGACCTGGAGCTGAAGTTCTTCCACCACGCCGGCAACAGCTCGGGCATCGTGGACGGCGCGGCGGCCCTGCTGCTGCACTCGCCGGGCTACGCCAAGGCCAACGGCCTGACGCCGCGCGCCCGCGTGGTGGCCATGGCCAACATGGGCGACAGCCCCACCCTGATGCTGAACGCCCCGGTCCCGGCGGCCCGCAAGGTGCTGGCCAAGGCCGGCCTGACGGTCGATGACATCGACCTGTGGGAAATCAACGAAGCCTTCGCCGTCGTGGCCGAGAAGTTCATCCGCGACCTGAAACTCGACCGGTCGAAGGTCAACGTCAACGGCGGCGCCATGGCGCTGGGCCACCCGATCGGCGCCACCGGCTCGATCCTGATCGGCACGATGGTCGACGAGCTGGAGCGTCAGGGCAAGCGCTACGGCCTGATCACCATGTGCGCCGCCGGCGGCATGGCCCCGGCCATCATCATCGAGCGGATGTAGGCGCTCGACGATCGCTGAACGACAAAGGCCGTCGGGGGCGACCCCGGCGGCCTTTTTCGTGGTCAGCTCCAGTCGGCGGCCCTCAGTCCTTCAGCTCGGTCTGAATCGCCGTCACCTGGCCGCGGACCATCTCCAGGATCTCGGTGTTGCAGCGGATCAGGTCCATCAGCTGCTGGTCGCGGACGGCGTCCAGCTTGTCGTGCAGGCGCATGATCTCCAGCTCGGCGCGGAGGTTGACCAGATAGTCGTGCTCGGCCGCCTCGCGGTCCTTCGCCGCCTGGCGGTTCTGGCTCATCATGATCACCGGCGCCTGGATGGCGGCCAGGGTCGACAGCATCAGGTTCAGGAAGATGAAGGGGTAGGGATCGAAGGCCAGCGCCTTCGTCGCCAGCGCCAGGTTCAGCCCCATCCAGCCGAGCAGCAGGCAGCCGAACACGATGATGAACGACCAGGAGCCGCCCACCGTCGCGACGCGGTCGGCCAGCCGCTCGCCGAAACTCAGGCCGTCGTCGCCCACCCGCGGCCCCGCCGCCGACGGCGCCTTGTCGACCATCAGGTCGATGACGCTGCGCTTCACCGGCGGCAGGTCCTCGTAGGGGCTGTCGAGGAGTTCGCGGGACAGGGCGTCGCGGCGCGTGTCGGTCATGGTCGGCTCCGGAACTTTCCGCCCGCAATTGACCCCGCGTCGGCCCGGAATGAAAGTAGGGACACACACCACTTTCACTTCGGAAAGTGGTGTGTGTCCCTACTTTCGCCGCGCCGTGGCCGGCCCATGGGCGGATCGACGAGCGACCGGCCGGTCCGCGCCTCCAGCGCCTTGACCCAGGCGATATCCCCCACCGGGCGCCCCGTTGAACAGGCCCGCCGCAAGCGCGCCCGCGCCTCGTCGTCGATGTCGGCGTCGAAGAAGGCTGCCATTCCGTCTCCCAGCCGCTGCACGAGCGGTTCGCGCGTCAACAGCGGGCAGGATCCCCGCCCCAGATGTGGCCCCACGTTCGACCATGGCCAGTCGACGGCCCGGGCCGACAACCCTGCCCGTACGGGATTCAGCGCCACGTAGCGAGCACACCGCAGCAGATAGCCCTCATCCATCGGAAACGACGCAAAACGTCCCTGCCAGAGGTACCCGGTCCAGTCCTCGCGCGCGTTCACCCGGCGGGTGTAGCGCAGATGGGTCGTCGCCACGGCCTGGGCGAGCCCCTCCGGCGTGGCGGGTGTGGCGATCAGGTGCACGTGGTTCGGCATCAGGCAGTAGGCCCACGCCTCCACCCCCGCCGCGGCGAACTCTTCCGCGGCGATCCGCAAGTAGGCGCGGTAGTCGCCGTCTTCGAAGAAGGTTCGCTGCTTCCGGTTGCCCCGCTGGACGACATGGTGCGGGCAACCCGGGACAACGACGCGGGCTTGTCGTGGCATGCATCCTCTCCCGCCCGAAAGAATGTTCCTGTATTGTTCGCGTGTCAAGATTGCGGTGGAAAGTAGGGACACACACTACTTTTGCGGGCAGAAGTAGTGTGTGTCCCTACTTTCTCGGCGCTTGACCTCCGCTACGTCGGGGCGGTCTTGTCGGGGAAACGACAATGGGAGGCGGGTCATGGCTGCGAGCGGCCGCAAGGCGATCTTCATCACGGGCGCGGCCAGCGGCATCGGCCTGGGGGCGGCTAGGCGGTTCGCGCGCGAGGGCTGGTTCGTCGGCCTGTCGGACATCGACGCGGCCGGGCTGAAGGCCGCCGCCGCCGAGCTGGGCGCGGAAAACTGCAGCACCCATATCCTCGACGTCCGTGACCGCAAGGCCTGGGACAAGGCGCTGGCCGAATTCGGCAAGGCGTCGGGCGGGCGGATGGACGTGCTGCTCAACAACGCCGGCATCGCCAACTACGGCTTCTTCGAGGACCAGACCGACGAGGAGGTCGACCGCCAGATCGCCATCAACATCAACGGCGTGTCCAACGGGGCCCGCGCCGGCCTGCCGCTGCTGCAGGCGACTCAGGGCTCGACCCTGATCAACGTGGCGTCCTGCGCCGGCCTGTTCGGGGCGCCGAAGATGGCCATCTACTGCGCCACCAAGTTCGCGGTGCGCGGCCTGTCGGAAGCGCTCGACGCGGAGTGGTCGCGCCACGGCATCGCCGTGCGCTGCATCATGCCCTGGTTCGTCGACACCCCGATCCTGCAGGCCGGCTCACAGGGGTCGAACGAGAAGATCGCCGACAGCATCCGCGCCGGCGGCTCGGAGGTCTACACCGTCGAGGAGGCCGCGGGGGTCATCTGGGACTCCGTCGCCTCGAAGGAGCTGCACCACGTGGTCGGCAAGGCCGGCAAGCGGCTGCGCTTCGTCGCCCGCTTCATGCCCGGTCAGGTCAGGAAGCAGCTCCGGTCGATGCTGCAGGCCTGACGGCCTCGCCGTCGGCCTTCGCCCGGGGCGGGGCCTTCGGGGCCGAAGCCGGCTCGACCGCCTTGCCGGCCGGACCGCCCGTGCCGGGAACGGAGTCCACGATCTCGATCGGCTGACGGGTCGTCGCGGTGGCGGCGATGAACACCGCGTCCTGCGACGGGGCCAGCGACATGTAGGGGACGGGCTCGGACGGGCTCAGCCCGGCATAGACGGCACGGTCGCCGATCTGCGGTCCCGAACGCTCAGGCGCCTGGTCGAACATGCCCGGCCGTCCGCCGCGGCCGCCGAAGCGGTAAAAGATGTGCAGCCCCACCTGGCCGACGCGCACCATCCGCGGCCCCCAGCCGGGCGAGACATTGATGGTGTGGAAGTGGGTGGCCGTGCCGACCTCGGCCATGACCGAGCCGGACATGGCGCGGGTGGCCACCCGCTCGGCGCGGGCCCAGGCGCCGGGCTCGCGCCGCTTCCGCATCGAGCCGTCGCAGGCGAAGCTGAACTGGCAGGTCCCGCGCGTGTAGGCTCCCTGGAAGACGACGCCGCAGATGGTCTTCGGGAAGGCCGGGTGGCGAACGCGATTGAGCACCACCTGGGCGACCGCCGCCTGGCCTGACGGCGTCTCGCCGCGGGCCTCGTAATAGACCGCTTGGGTCAGGCACTCGAGGTCGCGGGACGCTTCTAGCGCGCCCTCAAGGCGGAACGGCTGGGCGGCCGGGGCGGTGGTGAAGACATTGCCGAAGCTGGCCTTGACCAGGAGGCCGTCGGATTGGGCGTTCGGCTTGCCCGAGCGACGGTCGAGCCGCGCGGCGAGCAGCGCCGCCTGGCGGTCCCGCTGAGCGGCGCCGGCGCTGGCGAAGGGGTCGTGGCGCCGGGCGATAGCCAGGGCCGAGTCGTCCATCCGGTTCACCACCCGCTGCAGATCCGCATCCGCGTAGCCGCCCGAGGCGACATCGGCGAGCTCCGAAACGCGTGCATGCGTCGAGGCCGCCTGAGCGTAGCCGCCCGCCAGATAGGCGCCGCCGAGGATGCCGCCCAGGGTCGCGCCCAGGACGGTACCGGTCAATACGACGCTGACCAGCGCGCGCGCCTTCGCACGCGTCTGCGAGGGGGAAAACAACGGATTCGTGTCCTGTGCGGCGAGCGCATCCCGCGCCCCGACTCGACGCCCAAGCGACCCCTGAACTCTGTCAAAGAGGGTCTCCCGGACGGGGATTCGGCCTGTTCACGATGAGGCCGAAGTCCGCCTTGTAGCGGGCTATATGGCCTAAATGTGGCCGATTCGCAAGTGATTGCTGCAGTGCAGCAAGTCTCGCCTGCCGCGCGACCGGAGTGATCCACTATGAATCCTTGAGAATCAGGCGGTTGCGCGCCGGGAGACTCCACTGTGCTTCGCCGCAACATTTCCCGTCTCTGGCGAACGGGAACCAGCGCGTTTCTCCCTCCGTTGGATCCGTCGAAGTCTCTCGCGAGGCTGCCATCAAGGAGACGACCATGTCCGCCTTTCACAAGTCCCTTCCCCTCGCCGCCGCGCTCGTGCTGACGGCCGCGAGCCTGGCCGCCTGCGGTCACAACATGGAGCAGAGGGCCGCCACCGGCGCGGTCGCCGGGGCCGTCGTCGCCGGGCCTCCGGGCGCGGTCGTGGGCGCCGCCGCCGGCGCGGTTGTCAATGAGGCCGACAAGCCGAAGAAGTAGGTTCAGCGCGTCCTTTGTGCGGCGTGATCCCACCCCACTCCGTCATGGCCCGACCTGTTCGGCCCGCCCATGATCGCAGCCCTTCGAATGTGAAGCGCGGCACATCGGCGGCGACCAGCCGCGTCACCACGCATCGGTGGCCCGAACAAGCCGGGCCATGACGCCGGGAAGTGAGGAAACGGTCTTCACCCCCTCCGGACGGGCCCGTTGCCAGCGCGGCCGTCCGGAGTCACCATGCGCCCGTCAGATCCTGCGTGGGGACGGAATATGCGACGGGCTCTTGTTCTTCTTTCGGCCGCGGCGATGATCGCGAGCGCGACGCCGGCTTTGGCGTCCGACCTGCTGTACCCGGGCGGATCGATCCTCAGCGAAGGCGCCGTCGGCAAGCCGGTGTGGATGATTCAGGCGCAGTGCGCCGGCTTCTTCGGCGCGACCAGCAACGTCATGACCGATGCAGGCGACGCGAGCGGCGCCGAGACGGCCAAGGCGCAGGGCGTGGCCTTCTTCCGCGACTCCGTCGAACGGCTGATGAAGGATCGCGCTCTGTCCAAGGCGGCGGCGACCGAGGCGGTGAGCCAGGCCGTCGACTCCGGCCGCGCCGAGGGCTTCCAGAAGATCAGGGACGGCGGCGGCTTCGGCCCGCGGTCGCACTGGAACGTCGCCCGCAGCGTCTGCATGGACGTGGCCGACGTCTACAAGGGCATTCGCTACCGCTGACGCGCCGGTCCGGCGCTATTGAACTTGACGACGCCCCGGGCGCGGGCCTGATTGCGCTTGCGCAGCCTGAGGAGTCGAGATGCGTTTGAGTTGGGTCGCGGCTGGGCTGGCCGGCGTTCTGATCGCGGCCGCCGCGACGCAGGCCGACGCGCAGTCGATCGCTCGCCGCTTCGACCTCATCCGCCTCCAGGACTCGGCCATGGCCGCGTCCGCCAACGTCTTCCAGACCGAGGGCAAGGCCTGCCCGAGCCAGTTCAAGCTCTTGCGCTCCGTCTACGACGACCGGCGCTTCGACCGCATGGCGCTGGAGGTCCGCAAGACGACGCTGTTCGCGGTCATGCTGTGCACGGAAAGCAGCGACCTGCCGTTCGCGGTCCAGGCCGCCCGGCGCATGCAGCCGATCGCCACGGAGCCCGCGGAGGTCAGCGCCGCCCACTCCGTGCAGATTTCCGAGGCCCTGCAGCGCGGGGCGACGGCCGAGGCGGCCCGTCTCTTCCTGTCGCTGGTCGACAAGCAACCCGACGTCGTCGCCGGATGGGATCCGGAGATGGTCGGCCCGTTCGCGGACTACATCGACGAGGATCCCGAGCTCTCGCTCAAGGTCGCCGAACGCCTGTCGACGCTGAAATGGACCAACGAGGCCAGCAGGCGGGCGGCCGAGAACACCTGGGCCCTGTCCTATGGCTGGCAGCTGGCCGATCGCGGCCGCCTGCGCGAGGCCGGCGCCGCCGTGGCCCGCGCCAACGACCTCTATGTAATGCTGATCGTGGCCGGAGACCGGCGCTTCGCGACCGTCTGGGACAGTTTCGCGCGCGAGGGTCGGTTCGACTGGACCCGCCTGGCCACCACCCGCCTCGACCGGGCCACGGCCGAGATCGCCGAGAAGCCCGACGCCCTGCGGCCCGCCGACGAGATGATCGCTTCGCTGCGCGCGCTGGGGCGCCTGGACGAGGCCATCCAGGTCGGCGAAGCCTTCCGCGCCCGGATCCAGGACGGCGAGGCCTTCGAGGACGCCGGACTCCAGCGTGACGACGTCCTGATCGGCCTGGCCCAGGCGCTGTTCGAGGCCGGCCGTTACCCGGAGTCCGAGGCGGTTTTCACGGAGGCGATCGGCGACGACCCCGAGGAGGCCTCGATCGACGCCCGCCTGGCCTGGGCCGGCCGCCTGCTCGACTTGTCGCGACCGCGCGAGGCCCTGGTCGTCCTCGAGCCGATCTCCGACAGCCAGGTCACGCCCTACGGCCGCCTGTGGGTCGAGTCCCAGCGCGCCTGCGCTCAGGTCGACCTCGACGGCGAGGCGGCTGCGACGACCCTCAAGTCCCTGCGCGAGGGTCAGGATGAGAACCCGGCCGCCCTCAGCCAGGCGCTGATCTGCGCCAATCGTCTGGACGAGGCGGCCGCCCTTATGGTCGATCGCCTGAAGAATCCCAGACATCGCGCCGGCGCGCTGGACCCCTACTGGATCACGCGCGGGCCCCGCGCCATGCCCTCACGGCAGGCCGAGTTCGAGCGACGGCGGCAGGCGGTGCTGAACAATCCGACGGTCCTGGCGGCGCTCGATGTCGCCGGCCGCAAGGTCGAGGCGCCGCTCACGGGAGACTACTGGGGCGGATTCTGAGTTCAAAGGGGTTGGGGGACCTCATGCGTCTTCATGTCATCGGTGCGGCGGCGCTGGCGCTGCTGCTGTCGCAGCCGATCGGAGCGGTCGCCGCCCCGGACCGAACGACCCGACCCAGCGTCCCCAGCGCGCGGGAGCTTCTGGCCTTCGACCGCGAGGTCAACGCCCTGCTGCCCGGCTCGCACGTCAGCGACAGCGCGGCCTGCGGCGCGCAACTGCAGCGGTTGCTGGGCCCATCGGCGCGGCCGGGCTTCGACCGGCTGCCGGCCGATACCCGGCGCCGGGTCCTGCGGGCCGTGATCGCCTGTGGCGAGGCTGAGACGCGCGAACCGGAGGTGCTCGCCCTCGTCCGCCGGCTGGAACCCCTCGCCGACGATCCGTCGCTGGTCGCCGCCGTCAATGCGGTGCTGATCGACGCCGATCTGGCCGACGACAAGCCGGTCCCGGCCGCCCGGCGGCTGATCACGGTGATCGACAATGACCCGGCCCGGGTCAGCGCCTGGTGGGAGCCCTACCTGACGCCGATCATCACCGGCGCGGCGAGCGACAAGCCCGTCTATCGAGAGTTGCTCGACAAGCTGGCCGGCGTGACCTGGACCGACGAGACCAGCGCCCGCGCCGCGCGCAACACCTGGGCCCTGCTGCGCGCCGACGAGCGGGCGGCGGCGGGCGACCTGGGCGGCGCCGAGGCGGCGTTGGCGCGGGCGGACGAGATCGACACCCTGCTGCTGGTCGCCGAGGATCGGGCCTATGCTCCGCTGTGGGCCAAATACCAGGCGGCGGGGCGCTTCGACTGGCGGCGGCTGGCGGAGGCGGAGCTCGTCGCGCGCCGGAAGATCGCCGAGGACAACCCGGAATCGCTGCGACTGGCGGTTTGGGTCCAGCGGCGGCTGCGCCTGCTTGGACGCTATGACGAGGCCATCGACTTCGGCCAGGGCCTTCGCGCCCGAATGGCCGAAGAGGGCGGCTTCGCCGATATCGAGGCCTTCGGCGGCCCCTCGCTGGGCGAGCTCGCCTTCGCCCTTCTGGACGTCGGGCGGCCGTCGGAGGCCGAAGGGGTGTTCAAGGACGCCATGCTGGTGGGCGAGAACGGCGACGGCGGCGTCTCCCAGCGACTCGATTGGGCCGCACGGCTGAACGGCATGGGCCGCCATGGCGAGGCGCTGGTCCTGCTGCGCGACCTGGGCCCCGCTGACGTCTCGCCCTACGGCGCCCAGTGGCTCGGCGCTGAACGCGCCTGCGCCCTGTCGAAGACGAATCCCTCCGCCGCCTGGTCCTACCTGCCGCAGCTGCTGTTCAACCAGAGCCACGGCGTCGAGCCGCTGGCCAAGGCCCTGCTGTGCCTGGACCGGACCGAGGAGGCGGCCGCCCTGTTCATCCAGCGCCTGCGCGACCCCACGCTCAAGTGGGACGCCCTGGGCGCCGCCCGCGCCGTTCGGGCCCCGCCCGCGGTCGGCCCGTTCCAGGCCGAGCTGCTGCGCCGTCGCGACGCCATGATCGCCCGCCCGGACGTCCAGAAGGCGATCGCCGAAGCCGGCCGCTCGCCCGAGGTCCCGCTGTCGGGGACCATGTTCGGCTGGTTCTGACCGCTTGACGCGCTAGAGCCTGATGGGTTCAGATGGAACAATCTGAACCCTGAATCAGGCTCTACATCTTTGATTCTAGAGCACGATTCAGCCATCAGACGATTCCGTCTGATGCCATCGTGCTCTAGTACAACGTCCCGTCCCGGCGTCGGTAGCCCTTGCCGCCGGGGCGGATGATCAGGTCGATGTCGGGATAGTCGACCGTCTCGGTCGCCGCGTTGGTCGGATTGCCCACCTGCAGCAGGACGGCGTCCCGGTCCGAGCGGTTCTGCAGGCAGTGGCCGACGGCGACGCCGGCCTTCCAGGCCGCGCAGTCGCCGGCCCGCAGCAGCGTCTCGCCGTCATCCTCGACCAGCACGACCTCGCCGGCCACCACCCAGACGAACTCGTCCTCGTCCGCGTGCCAGTGGCGCTGCGACGACCATTGTCCGGGCGGCAGGGTCATCAGATTGATCCCGACCAGCGTCAGGCCCGCGGCCTCGGCCAGCAGCCGGGCCCGGCGATGCTTGCAGACCGCGTCATAGGGCGGCGGATAGCCGGTCCCGCTGTATTCGGGCGCGGCGTCGAGGTCGATCTTCGGCATGGTCGGGCGGATCTCCGTTAACCATTCCTAAATTATCGACGTTCGCGTTTTGTTCAAGCCGCCTCGTCAGCGTCCGATTGATTTTCCGACGGTATCGCCTGGCGGGAGAGCGGCGGTATCCCGGTGCGGGACGGGCGTGTTCGCGGCCTGTTCGATCTCGCGCCCGGTCGAAGCCCGCTCATGGTTCAGCAGCCAGCGCTTGCGGTCGAGACCGCCGCCGTAGCCGGTGAGGCCCCCGTCCGCGCCGATCACCCGATGGCAGGGGATCACAACGCCGACCGGGTTGGCTCCGTTGGCGGCGCCCACCGCCCGCACCGCGGTCGGCCGGCCGATCCGCGCCGCCAGGGCCGCATAGGTCGTGGTCGTTCCCGCCGGGATGTCGCGCAGGGCTCGCCAGACGGTTTGCTGGAAGTCGGAGCCGATCGTCCGCCAGGGCACGCGGTCCAGCGCCGCCATCTCGCCCTCGAAGTAGGCGCTCAGGGCCTCGGAGACCGCCGCGGGCGCGGCGCCCGCCTCGACCGGCACGTCGCGATACCAGGTCCGCACCAGCCGGGCGGTGCGCGGGCTGTCTCTGTCGAAGTCGAGCACCCGCACCCGGCCGTCGTCGTCCCAGAACAGTTGCATCTGCGCAATCGGCGTGTCGATCAGGTCCCGCAGGAGCCGCGCCGGGCGCTCAGGCCGCTTGCCGGGCATCGGCCTTGTCCTTCGCCGGCGCCGCCGGGTCGGAGGCCCACAGGTGCAGCGCCGCGTAGGCCCGCCACGGCCGCCACGCCTCGGCCCGGGCCAGCAGCTCGGCCGGCGTCGGCCGCACCCCCGCCGTGTCGGCCAGGGCCCGCATCAGCCCCACGTCCGCCGCCGGGAAGGCGTCGGGCTCGCGCAGCTGGCGCATGGCGATGTACTGCGCCGTCCATTCGCCGATGCCCGGCAGGGCGCGCAGGGCGGCCACCGCCTCGTCCAGGCTGGCGCGGGGGCCGAACAGGTTCGGATCGGCCGCCACCGCCGCCGCCAGGCCGCTGATCGCGCGGGCCCGGGCGCCGGGCATCAGGCCGTGCGAGGCGATGTCCGCCGCCGCCAGCCGCTCGGCCGACGGGAAGGCGTGGGTCAGGCCCGGCTCGGCCCAGTCCGCCGGCAGCGGCGCGCCGTATTCGGCCGTCAGCCGCCCGGCAAGCTTCACGGCCGCCGGCACGGTGATCTGCTGGCCGAGGATGGCTCGGACGCCGAGCTCCAGCCCGTCCCAGGCCCCTGGCGCGCGCAGGCCCGGCCGTCGCGCGATCATCGCCGCCAGGGTCGGGTCGCGGCTCAGGTGCGCCTCGATGGTCTCCGGATCGGCGGTCAGGTCGAACACCCGCCGCACCCGCGCCAGGATCGACGGCAGCGCCGTCATCTTCGGAAACCGCACCGTCACCGCCAGCCGGTTGTCGTCGGCCCGGCTGACCGACACCGTACCCATGGCGCCGTCGAGGGCGATGGTCCGCGCATAGCGGTCGCCGCTGACCGCCTCGACGCCCGGAATGGCTCGCGCGGCGAGGAAGCCGATCATGCCGTCCCAGTCATAGGGCGGTCGATAGCGCAGCATCACCGTCACCCCGCCCGCCGCGCCCGATCGCGCGGCGGTCCGCCGGCGCAGGGCCAGCGGCGGCCGGTCATAGAGTCGCTGGAAGGTCTCGTTGAAGCGCCGCACCGAGCCGAAGCCCGCCGCCAGCGCCACCTGGGCCATCGGCAGGTCGGTCTCGTGGATCAGCTGCTTGGCCAGCAGCACGCGCCGCGTCTGGGCCACCCCGATCGGCGAGGCGCCCAGGTGCTGGCGAAACAGGCGCCGCAGCTGTCGCTCGCCGACGCCCAGCCGCGCCGCCAGGCCGTCGACGTCGCCCCCGGTCTCGCTGGAGGAGTCGAGGGCGCCCTGCTCGATCAGCGCCAGGGCGCGGGATACGGTGTTCGAACTGCCGCGCCAGGCGCCCATGTCCGGCGCCGTCTCCGGCCGGCAGCGCAGGCAGGCGCGATAGCCCGCCGCCTCGCAGGCCGCCGCGGAGGGGTAGAAGACCATGTTCTCGCGCTTGGGCGTCCTCGCCGGGCAGACCGGGCGGCAGTAGATGCCGGTCGAGCTCACGCAGCCGAAGATGCGGCCGTCCCAGCGCGGATCACGCGTCTGGACGGCGCGATAGCAGGCGTCCTGGTCGAGATCGATGGGCGGCAGGTTCATGCCGCGATCATCGGCGCTGGCGCGCCGCGAGTCTCGCGGTTTTCGGACATGGATGACCGGCGGCCGCCTCCCGGCGTCTCCCCATAGGTAGAATTACCATCATGCCAGCACCCCCCGACTGACCGACGATGACGGTCAGAAACAACAATGGGGAGGCGAAGATGCGCCTGGTTTTCCTTGACCTGAACGGGGCGGCGACCCAGCCCGCCGGCGTCGACACGACGCGGTTCGGCATCGATCTCGCCGAGGATCTCGACGAAGCGGCGATGCTGGCGGCCGAGCCCTGGGCGGACCTTCTGGTGCTGACGGGGCGCGCCGCCCCGGCGATCACCGCAGCAGTCAGCGGTCTGCGGCGGCGGGGCGTGACCGCCCCGATCCTGGCGCTAGCGGAAAGTTCGGACTCGCTCGCGGCCCTGCTCGAGGCCGGGGCCGACGACGCCGTGCCTGTCGCCTGCCCGCCGGGAGAGCTTACCGCGCGGTGCGCCGCCCTGGTCCGCCGCGTCCATGGGCTGGCCGAGCCCGTCGTCGATGTCGGCCCGCTCCACCTTGACCTCGCCCGTCGCACGGTCACCGTCCTTGGACGACCGCTCTCGGTCACCGGACGCGAGTACGCCCTTCTGGAGGCGTTGAGCCTTCGCCGGGGCCACATCCTCCGTCGCGAAACCCTGCTCGACCACCTCTACGGAGCCTTCGCCGACCGGCACGCCAAGGTCATCGACGTCTACGTCTGCCGCCTGCGCCAGAAGCTCAGCGAGGCCTGTGGCCGCGGCGACTATCTGCATACCGAAAAGGGGCGTGGCTTCGTGCTGCGCGACCCCGACGCCCTGGCCGCCTGACCGAGATCGAGGAGACGCCAAGATGCATCGTCACCCTTCCCACCGCCGCCCGCTTCGCCTGTTCACCGTCCTCACCGCCGCCTCCGCCCTGGCCGCCACGGCCGTCGCCGGGCCGACGATCGACTCGACCGCAAGCGGGCTCGGCGCGGTCATCGTCGACGTCCGCGACGGCGGCGTCATTTACCAGAGCGGCGCGGATCGACCCCAGCCGCCGGGCGCGGCCACGCAACTCATGGTGCTTTACCTGGTCGCGGAAGCGGTCGACGCCGGACGCCTTCGCCTGGACGAGCTCCTTTCCGGACCGAACGGCCCCCGATCCGTGGCGGAGGCCGTAAAGGCGCTCGGCGGTCCGGATTCCGGTGAAGCGGCGGCGTCGTTGGCCCGTCGCCTCGCCGGAAATGAAGGCCGTTTCACCGCCGAGATGACCGGCCGCGCCCGGGCGCTCGGCATGACCCGGACTCGGTTCAGCAACGTATCAGGGGCGGCCGAGGACGATCAGACCACCACCGCCGCCGACATGGCGACGCTGATGTGGTCGCTGCGCCGCGACTTTCCACAGGCCGGAGCCTGGCTCGGACCGGACCGACGCTTCTCCCGCATGCTGCGCACCGCGTCGCCGCCGGCCTGCCTCATCCCGCGGATCGGCCACGTCCGCTGCGCGCCCGGGCGCGACGACCCGCGGGGCGCGGTGGCGGTCGTCATGGGCGATCCCCGAACTCTGTCCGACCTCGTGCTGCTGGCCGACGCCGGACGGGCCGTCGCGCGGCGACTGTTCGCCGGTCAGGGCGTCGTCCTCGCCCAGACCATCGCCGGCGACCTGCCCGCCGCCGACTCTGGCCCTGGCTTGGTCATCCTCGTCGACCGCGGCTCGCACGAAACGTCCCTTTAGGGCGAATTATTGGGCATATTCCCGTCCTAATTGTACCCATACTGGGTATTAATCTAGACAGAGCCCGTACTCCCATCGAACGCATCCTTTATGGTGGGGCGCCAAGTGTGCGCAAGGAAAGGTTGCGTGCGGTCCGAAGCCCTGCTTTGCGGCCCGCGCGACGAGTGCGGAGCCGGGGAATGTCGGATCGCACCGTCCACGTGGTGGACGACGATGTCGCAGTTCGCGACTCCATAGCCTTTCTCCTGGCCGCCGGCCGAGGCTGGCGCGTCGAGACGTGGGAGGATGGCGTCAGCTTCCTCGCGGCCTTGCCGGACGTTCCGCCCGGCTGCGTGCTGCTCGATCTGCATATGCCGGGTCTCAGCGGCCTTGAGGTCCAGGCTCGCCTGATCGAGATCGGATCGCCCCTGCCGCTGATCATCCTGACCGGCCAGGCCGAGGTAGGGCTGGCCGTCCGGGCCATGAAGGCCGGCGCCGTAGACTTCATCGAAAAGCCGCTCGTGGACAGCGAACTCTTCGATGCGCTTGAGGCCGGCTTTCGTCGTCTTGAAGCGCCGGACCCGGGGCGCCACGCCGACGCCATCAGCCTGGTCGCAAGGCTCAGCCCTCGCGAGCGGCAGGTGCTGAAGGAGCTGCTGGCCGGCCGCCAGAACAAGGTGATCGCTTATCGCCTCGGCCTCAGTCCGCGCACGGTCGAATTGCACCGCGCCCATATGATGGATCGACTCGGTGTTCGCTCGCTGTCGGCGGCGGTCCGTCTGGCCCTGGCCGCGGGCCTTGATCCAGCCTCGTGACGTCGTAGGTAGAATCCCGCAATGGGCCCGGAACCTGGATTGGGTAGCTTCCACGCAAGACTTCAGAAACCCTGGGAGGGTTCAGGATGTTGCGTTGGTTTCGGGAGAGCGCCGCTCTCGACAACAAGCTTCACGTTGCGTTCGCCTCGATCGTGGCTCCGGCGGCCCTCGCCTGGGGCGTCGCGGTCTGGGAATACAGTCAGGTTTCGGCCGCGGCCCGCGCCGAACCCGCCTCCAGCTATCTGCAGGTGCTGTGCTACGGCATGGAGGCCAGCCTCACGGCCTTTACCGGCGCCCTTGCCCTGATGCTGCTGGCGGGGCTGATCTCGCGCCGCTGGCTGTCGCGCCCGATCGAGGCCGCGACCGCCTACCTGGAGGCCAGCCTCGAGGGCCCGTCGGACGCACCGCCGCCGTTCCGCGGCCGCCTCGACACCGCCGGCCGCATCGCCGACGCCGCCGCGCGGCTGGCCGAACTCCGCCGCCAGGCGGCCCGCCTGCAGGCCGCGCTCGACGCCGCCATGGAGACTCAGAGCACCGAACGCCGCCTGGTGCTCGCCGCCTTGGCCGACGGCGTCGGCGCTCTGGCCGCCAGCAACCGCCGCCTGCGCGGCGGCGAGCTTCCCGCCGCCCCGCCGCCCCCGTCGCGCAAGATGGCGCCGGTCGCCTCGCCCGCCGCCGCGGATCCGGACCTCGACCTGGTCGCCCTCCTGCAGAGGCTTCAGGACACCCGCGTCGTCCGCGAGGATCACCACGACCTCGCCATGCCCCGTTGGCTATAGCCCGCACGGCGCTGGCGTCCGGGCCGCGCGCTCGGCCAGGCGTCGAACGCCCCGCCCGCCGCCGAGCCCGCGCATCGGTCGGAGGCGGGCCCGGGCCTGGTGGTCGCCTGGCCGACTGTGCGGTTGCGTCGCGGCTCGATGTGGGTTCGCGACCTTGCCCCGCGACGGAAGCCAGGCATGGTGCGCGCCGTGCGGAGACTGCTGAAACAGCCCCTGTCCCTCTTCGTCGCCGTCGCCCTGACGACGGCGGCCGCGGTCTGCTGGACCCTGGAGTCCGCGGCGATCGCGCGCGCGCAGGAGGACGGGATCGGCCTCGCCGCGCAGGCGGCGCCGTCGCTCCGTTCGGACGTTCCGATCCCGCGCCCGGCGCTCAATCCCAGCGCCGCATCCAGGCCCTGAGCGCGTCCTGCCAGGCCAGGGTCTGGTCGTTGTAGATCCCGTGCGAGGCCCCCTCGATGACCCTGACCTCGGCCCGCGGCGTCCTGGCGGCGAAGCGGCGGGCCGCTCGGGGCGTGGCGGTGTCGCGCGAGCCTACGAGATAGAGCGCCGGCGCCTGAATGCGATTCAGGCGGGGCTCGGCGTCGTAGTCCTTGAGCAGGCCGGTGCAGACGAATTCGTTGGGGCCCCAAAGGGCGTTGTAGAGCCGGGCGTTGAACGGCGTCGTCATCGTCGACCGGTAGGCGCGGGTCCAGGCCGGCGGCAGCTCCAGGCGCGTGAAGGCCGCGTAGAAGGCCGCGACCGCGCGGTCGCAGGCGGCGTCGCCGGAGACCACGGCCTCCCGCTCGCAGCGGTCGAGCCTATGCTGGACGTGGCTGGGGAGCGTCCGGCGCAGACGGGTCGTGTCCTCGACCCAAACCCGGGTCGAAATCAGCGGGCTCTCCAGGATCACGCTGACCAGGCCCTTCGGCCGGCTGATGGCGTACTCCGCGGCGATCGTGCCGCCCCAGGAGGTTCCGAGGACATGGCAGCGCTCGATGCCGAGCGCGGCGCGGATCGCATCCACCTCTGAGACGAAACGCGGCACGGTCCAGTTGGCCGGGTCGCCCGGGGTCTCCGATTTGCCGCAGTCGAGCTGGTCGTAGAGCACCACCGCCCGCTCGTCGGCCAACGGCAGGCCCTGCATCAGGTAGGCATGGTTCGCGCCGGGCCCGCCATGCGCCAGGATCAACGGCGGTCGAGCGCCGTCGAGCCGGCCGTTGACGCGGACATAGATGCGTCCGCCGTCGACCGGGACCATCAGCTCGCGATCCGGCGGCGGCGCGGCGGTGAGGATCTGGGCCAGCCCCGGCGAGGCCAGACCGGCGGCGCCCGCGCCGACGGCGGCGGCGAGCAGGGCTCTGCGGCGGAGATCGATCATGGCCTCAGGCTAACGCGCGACCGCCGCACGTGTCACCCGACGCCGGCCCCTCAGGCCGCTTCGGCGACGCTGTCCGGCAGGGCGGCCATCAGGTCGGCGAGGATGTCGGCCTCGTCCTCCAGACCCACCGACAGCCGCACCAGCCCGTCGGCGATGCCGTGGGCGCGGCGTTCCTCGGGGCTGTAGGTCGAGTGGGTCATGCTGGCCGGGTGCTGGATCAGGCTCTCGGCGTCGCCGAGCGACACGGCGCGGCGGATCAGGGTCAGCCGGTTCATCATCGCGATCCCCGCCCGCAGGCCGCCGTGCAGCTCGAAGGCGATCATGCCGCCGAAACCGGGCATCTGACGCTTGGCCAGGTCGTGCCAGGCGAAGGACTCGAGTCCGGGATAGTGGACGGCGGCGACGGCGGGGTGGGCCTCCAGCGCCCGCGCGACCGCCAGGGCCGTGCGGCAGTGCCGCTCGACGCGGACCTGCAGGGTCTTGAGGCCGCGCAGGATCAGGAAGGCGTTGAACGGCGCCATCACCGCACCGGTCATGTCCTTGACCCCGACGGCGCGGACCTGGGCCAGGTCGTCGGCCGAGCCGGCGATCAGGCCGCCGATCAGGTCGCCGTGGCCGCCCAGGTACTTGGTCGCCGAATGGACGACGATGTCGGCGCCGAGGGTCACGGGACGGGTCAGCATCGGGGTGGCGTAGGTGTTGTCGACCACGGTCCGGGCCCCCGCCGCCCGGGCGATGGCCGAGACGGCGGCGATGTCGACCAGCCGCATGTTCGGGTTGGCCGGGGTCTCGAAATAGACGATCCGCGTCTTCGGCGAGATCGCCTCGGCCAGCCGGGCCGGGTCGGTCAGGTCGACGTGGGTGACGGTGACGCCGAACCGCGAAAGGCCGTCGCGCAGGAAGGCGAAGGTGCAGCCGTACAGGGTCGTGTCGGTGATCACCTCGTCGCCGGCGCGCAGGAAGGTCCACATCACCGCGGTGATCGCCCCCATGCCCGAGGCCGTGGCCAGGCCCGCTTCCGCGCCCTCCAGGACGGCGAGGCGGCGCTCCAGCAGGTCGGTGGTCGGGTTGGAGATGCGCGAATAGATGTGCCCGGCCTGCTCGCCGGCGAACAGCGCCCCGCCCTGTTCGGCGGTGTCGAAGGCGAAGGTCGAGGTCAGGTGGAGCGGCGGGGTCAGCGCCCCCTGCTCGTCGGCCGGGTCATAGCCGGCGTGGATGGCGCGGGTGGCGAAGCCGGCGGCGTCGTGCATCGAAGCAACTCCTCTACTGCCCGACAGCATGGCGCGGTTCCGGGCGCAGAAGATTGCGACTTATGCCACTCTAAGGTTACTGGTTGGCAGATCATGCCAACGGAGCGGCCATGGACGCCAAGGATCGCCAGATCGTCCGCGAACTGCAGAAGGACGGCCGCCTGACCAACCAGGAGTTGGCCGAGCGGGTGAACCTGTCGCCCTCGCCCTGCCTGCGCCGGCTGCGCAATCTGGAGGAGGCCGGCGTGATCACCGGCTACACCGCGCTGGTCGACCAGAAGGCCATGGGCCTGTCCGTCACCGCCTTCATCCGCATCCGGCTGGAGCGCCATTCCGACGAGGCGGTGAAGACCTTCGAGGCGAAGGTGGCGCGGATCGACGAGGTGCTCGACTGCTGGCTGCTGGCCGGGGGCGACGACTATCTGCTGCGGGTGATCATCGGCAGCCTGGAGGCCTACGAGGACTTCGTCCGCCGCCGCCTGCACGCCATCGCCGGCATCGCCTCGATCGACACCAGCTTCGCCTACGGCGTGGTGAAGTCGACGCGGGTGTTCCCAGGCTGAGCCGTTCGTGCCAAGCTCGCGCCAGTCGTTTTCAGTGCGGATCGGGCGGGCTTCGCCGGGATTTGCGTGACGTACGGCCCGCTCCCGCTTCGAGGGGGAGATTGAGCATGCTCAGCTTCGGACGCATCCGCGTCATCGCGTCGGCCTGCGCGGCCCTGACCGTCGCTGTCGCCGCGCCCGACGCATTCGCACAGGGGCCCCACGGCCCCCCAATCTACAGAGAGGTGAATCCAGGACCGCGGGTGGAGCAGGCGCAGGTGCGCGCAGAAATAAGGTGGATAGACCACCTGCTGGGCAAAATCGGGAACGGCTATGTGCTTCTGAGCGCCGGCGTGGGGCCGGACGGCGAAGAGTACTTCATGCCGGTCCGCTTTCAGGATCTGGTCGCCATGGCCAACGAAGGCGCGGCCTCCGGGCTGCTCAATCCCAACGTTCAGGTTCAAGCCGCCACCTGGGCGACCGCTTCGCTGCAGAACACCGAGAGACTGCGCGCGCGGCGGGAGGCGCTGATCCGGCGCGACTCCGAGCTGGCCGCCCTGATCCGCGACCCCGCCCGGCCGCCAACGCTGCAGCCCTGGGAGCTCGGCCGCCGGCCGGTCGAGCCCGGGGCGAATGGAACGCCGTGCGTCGCCGAGGGCGTGTGGTCGAACCGGATCAAGGCCGGGGCCTCGACCTGGACGATCGCCGCCGACGGAACCGCGACCGAGTCCGGCATGGGCAACGCGCGCGGCAAGGCGGTCATGAGCGGCGACACCCTGGTCATCACCTGGCGCACGGGCGCGGTCGCCGGAACCTATCGCATCGACGTCTTCTCGAACTGCTCGGGCGGCGACGGCGAGGTCAGCTTCTCCGACGGACCGCCCGGCTTCGACCGCAGCAGCCAGCCGGCGGAGTTCACCCGCGTCTCCGGCCCCGCCGGCGGCGCGCCGAAGAACTGACGCCCCTCGCGCGGCGGCCGCGAAGGGCGTATCCTCGCGGTCCTCTCAGTCCGGCCCCGGGCCGAGCGTCCGGGAACCGGTCCTTCACGGAGGAACCGCCATGGACGCCGACTTCGACGACGCCGGCAAGCCCGAGCTTCAGGCCCACGAGCGCACCTATCACGCGGTCAATGTGCTGCTGCGCTGGTGCATGCTGCTGCTGGCCGTGTCGATCACCACCCTGACCCTCTGGTTCGCGACCCCCGCCGGCTTCTGGGGCGGGACGATCGTGGGCGTGGTGCTGTTCGTGCTCGGCTACTGGCTGATGGTCCGCCACGAGGAGAAGCAGCCGCTGAACGTCTGGAAGGCGGGGCGGTAGCGGGCTCCACCCTCCTGCCACAGGCTGTCAGCAGGGCCTCTGGCCTTCGCCGCCTCGCGCGCCTACCTTTGCGTTCATGCCTCGTTCCCCCGGTGTAGAAGACGTCTCCGCGGCCTTCGTCCACGACCTCGCCGACGCGCACGCGCCGATGCTGTGGCGACCGCACCGCCCGGCCCGTCCGGCCAAGTCCGAGGGCGGCCGCCGCTTCAACCTGGTCAGCGACTACAGCCCCGCCGGCGACCAGCCGACCGCCATCCGCGAGCTGGTCGAGGGCATCCAGGCCCGGGAGCACGACCAGGTCCTGCTCGGCGTCACCGGCTCGGGCAAGACCTTCACCATGGCCAGCATCATCGCCGAGACCCAGCGTCCGGCCCTGATCCTGGCCCCCAACAAGACCCTGGCGGCCCAGCTCTACAGCGAGTTCAAGAGCTTCTTCCCGGACAACGCGGTCGAGTATTTCGTCAGCTACTATGACTACTACCAGCCGGAGGCCTACGTCCCGCGCACGGACACCTTCATCGAGAAGGACTCCAGCCGCAACGAGCAGATCGACCGCATGCGCCACGCCGCCACGCGGGCGATCCTGGAGCGGGACGACGTCATCGTCGTCGCCTCGGTCAGCTGCATCTACGGCATCGGCTCGGTGGAGACCTACACGGCCATGACCTTCGGCCTGGCGGTCGGCCAGAAGATCGACGACCGCCAGCTAGTCGCCGACCTGGTCGCCCAGCAGTACAAGCGCAACGACGCCGCCTTCGAGCGCGGCATGTTCCGCAAGCGCGGCGACACCGTCGAGATCTTCCCCGCCCACTACGAGGACCGCGCCTGGCGCATCCTGATGTTCGGCGACGAGATCGAGGCCATCCATGAGTTCGACCCGCTGACCGGCAAGAAGACCCAGGACCTCGACGAGGTGAAGATCTACGCCAACAGCCACTACGTCACCCCCCGGCCGACGCTCAACCAGGCCATCGGCCAGATCAAGCTGGAGCTGAAGGACCGCCTCGACTGGCTGGTCGCCAACGGCAAGCTGCTGGAGGCCCAGCGGCTGGAACAGCGCACGCGCTTCGACCTGGAGATGATGGAGACCACCGGCAGCTGCGCCGGCATCGAGAACTACAGCCGCTACCTGACCGGCCGCCGGCCGGGCGAGCCGCCGCCGACCTTCTTCGAGTACATCCCCGACAACGCCCTGCTGTTCACCGACGAGAGCCACCAGACGGTGCCGCAGATCGGGGCCATGTACCGCGGCGACTACCGCCGCAAGTTCACCCTCGCCGAGTACGGCTTCCGCCTGCCCAGCGCCATGGACAACCGCCCGCTCAAGTTCGAGGAGTGGGAGGCCATGCGCCCGCAGACGGTGCACGTCAGCGCCACCCCCGGCCCGTGGGAGATGGACAAGGCCGGCGGCGTCTTCGCCGAGCAGGTCATCCGCCCCACCGGCCTGATCGACCCGCCGGTCGAGGTCCGCCCGGTCGCGAAGAACAACGCCAGCCAGGTCGACGACGTCATCGCCGAGGCCCGCGACACCGCCGCCCGCGGCTATCGCACCCTGGTCACCGTCCTCACCAAGAAGATGGCCGAGGACCTCACCGAGTTCATGCACGAGCAGGGCCTGCGCGTGCGCTACATGCACAGCGACGTCGACACCCTCGAACGCATCGAGATCATCCGCGACCTGCGCCTGGGCGCCTTCGACATCCTGGTCGGCATCAACCTGCTGCGCGAGGGCCTCGACATCCCGGAGTGCGGCCTGGTCGCCATCCTGGACGCGGACAAGGAGGGCTTCCTCCGCAGCGAAACCAGCCTGATCCAGACCATCGGCCGCGCCGCCCGGAACGTCGACGGCAAGGTCATCCTCTACGCCGACACCGTCACCGGCTCCATGGAACGCGCCATGGCCGAGACGAAGCGCCGGCGCGAGAAGCAGGAGCAGTACAACCGCGAACACGGCATCACGCCCGAGAGCGTCAAGAGCCGCATCAAGGACATCCTCGCCAGCCCCTACGAGCGCGACCACGTCCTCGTCGACGCCGGCGTCGCCGAAGCCGCCAAGCCCTTCATGGGCTCCAACTTCCAGGCCACCCTGCGCGACCTGGAGACCCGCATGCGCGAAGCCGCCGGCAACCTCGAGTTCGAAACCGCCGCCAGACTGCGCGACGAGATCAAGCGCCTGAAGATGATGGACCTGGAGTTCGCCAACGACATGCTGACGGCGGAAGGGGAGACGGCGGACCGGTCAACGCCGATGCGGGAGCGCAAGGCGGCGAGGGCGGAGGCGGCGGAGCGGTTCAGGAAGGGGCGGAGGTAGGTAAACACAACCTATTGGCGCGGGCGCAATTGCCGCCTACAGTTTCGCCCAAGCGGGGAGCCTAAGCACAACATGACCGGGGCGCAGCCTTTCGATCTGCCAATTACCTCCTTTGGAATAGCCGGCCTGTTTGGCAAGTTCGAACTGGAACTACCGCTAACCAAGCTTCCGCTAATTCTAGTCGGCCCGAACGGCACGGGCAAAAGCACCGTCCTTTCCATACTGAACCTCTTTTTCACCGGTCAATGGTCGGAACTCTCGCGATACCCGTTCCTATCAGTGAAGCTCAGCACCGGTGGCCAATGTGCCGAGTTTACGAAGGACGATCTAATAGCGCTTCAAGCGCTAAGAACATTCTATTCACGTGTCGCAAGACCTGCGGCTCGAATTCGATCTCTCCCCGCAGAGTGGAACGAGATTTCTAGGATTCTGCGCACTCGGACAATTCCACTTCCTCCGAACTATGACCTCGAGCAGCGCTACTACGACATTCGGCGCCTATCAGAGTTCGTTGATCGAATCACAAAACCTTCTGTTCTATTTTACCCTACATACCGACGCATTGAACGTGAACTTCACCAACTCATCGACCTTCGAGAATTTGCCGAGTATGATCTCGACCTATCCACCGGCATTCGACAACGATTTCTAGACTACGGAGAAGTCATCGGTTTTGGCGGCCAGGATGTACAAGGCTTAATTAATCAAGCAACTTCGGACATTGAAAACTCTGCCAGGCAAGCCCTAAATGAGCATTCCGTCAGATTCCTTGAGTTGATATATCAGACCGGAAAACTGTCGACCGCTAGTTATAGGAATTTGATATCTGATAGCACGAAGGTTGACAGGCTCATTGAGCGAATAAATACTCTGGCTCCTGACACGATTAACACATCTCTTCTGACTGAAAGCATAGCGGGGATCCAGGACAAGATCCGCAAGGGCGGGGCGGGTCGACTCAGCGCCAAGGAAGACGTTGCCATTTTCTACGTGGCGCAGTTGATGCAGGTGTTCTTGCGCATCGACGCTCTCACTCGACCGTTACAGCAATTTTGCCACCTTATTGACGACTACTTACGACCATTTAAGCGGGCCGTGTTCGACGAGGCACATTTCAAGGTACACATGCGCGGCCTAGATGACGGCGACGTTACGCTGGATGATTTTTCGTCGGGCGAGAAGCAGGTACTATCCCTATTTGCATTCCTGATGTTCTCAGTTTCCCCTCGAGGGCAAATCCTTATCGTGGACGAGCCGGAACTCTCGCTTTCAGTTGTGTGGCAGAACAGACTACTGGCCGATCTGATTGGAACTAATCGTCCAGTGATATTCGTTACAGCAACGCACTCTCCGTATATTTTTGACAAACTGAGCTTAGATCATACGCTTTCCATGGAAGAGCTTCTGCGATGAGCTATGCAGAGAGCTTGGTAGAGGGCGCGGATTCGCGCGGATTTGCATTTCTGAGTTACGTAAACCAGAAGGCGAGATTCCCGCGCGGCACGTTCGTGTTTGTCGAGGATAAAGACGATATTTCCTTTTACTCTCATTTTACGCAGGACGTTGGCGAGTTAGTTTTCATACCGTCCGGCGGCAAGACGCAGGTATTTGAGCTATTTCACCGACTCGGCGACGACATCGAAGCCAACGGCAATATAGCGTTCATAGTAGATCGAGACCTAGATGAGGGTCCGGTCCTCGCGTTTGAAGCTGATATTCTTCGCACTACTATGTATTCATGGGAATCTCACACCTCTAGTCAGGACGTTCTTGAGCAACTTATGGCAACGAACTCCAATCCTAGGCGCACTGCCGACGAGATTTCATCTGCAAAGCAGTTCCTAACTGAGAGTCAACTCGCCTTTAGCGAGGTTCTTTACGAGCATAGCGCCGCCGTGACGCTTTCAGCGAGCCGGGGAGGCGGATTCGAAATGGAGAAAGTACCACTACTTCAAGGGCACACTGTGTTGGCCGACCGGATCGAACCAGGAGCCGAGCCAGCAGCTTGGCTTCAACTCAAGCTGAGAGAACTTGTAGGCGCAGGGGTCGACGAACTCGCTGTCCAAGCCGCCAGAACCTCGCTGAGGGCGCAGGATCTAAGTATCGTTGCACACGGTCGCGTCTTCTTTCGAATATTCAAGCTTGTTGCGGCCACCATTTTAGGCCGCTTGGGCGGGACCCATCTGGTAAACAGTTCATCCCCTCTGGAACTCGCGCGATCCATGCCGCCTAACTGGGCGGAAATCGAATATGTCCGACGGTATCTTAGGGGTTTCGTTGCAGCGTAGCTGCAGTTCGAGCGGTCCGCTCGAAATTGTCATGACGACCAGCAGCCTAGCCACCGACTTGCGGAGCCAACTGCAACTGCGCCCCACCCCCTTCATCTCTTGCCGAGACGATCGCCGGGCGGTTCAGGGCACTCAAGGACCGCGCTTCGCGCGGCCGCGGCGCGGCGGGCCGGAGGCCCGTCCTTGACTGCCCTGGTCCGTCCGGCGCGCTGGCCTGCATGAGATCGAGGCGCTCTCCCTTCCTCCTCGATGGAGGAAGGGCCGGGGATGATGGTGTCGCCGCTGAGGGCGGGGAAGGGCTCAACAGGCTCAGGGCCTCCGGCGCGCAATCCGCAGCCGCCCTGCGTTCACCCCGCATCCCTGCCCCGCCCCCATCGAGGGGGAGGGGTTCTCCGGGAAACGGGGACACACCCGCTTCCCCCTTCTCTCACCCAAATGCCGGCAACCCTCGCTTCGCCAGTACCTCCACCATCGCCGACCGCGTGACCCCCAGCCGCCGCGCCGTCGCGTCGATCGCCGCCAGGACGCCCGAGTCCAGCGAGAGGTTCGCCTTCACCTGGCGGCCGAGGTCGCGGATCAGGGGAATGGTGGCGTAGAGCACCGGGCCGGTGTCGGGATCAGCCTCCACTTCAGCGCGCACGGCCTGTATCGACCGGGGCGCCGACAGAGTTCCGCCGTGCGCCTCCACGGCCTGCGCCCAGGCCCGCAGCCCCTCGGTGGCGTTGTCGAGCGCGGACTCGATGGTGTCGCCCATGCCGCAGGCTCCGGGGCAGTCCGGAATGACAACGCCAAAGGCGCCGGGCTCGCCATCGAGGAGGGCGACGTAGCGGGTCACTTTTGGGGGAACCTCCGGAGGCAGCGTGAGGATACGCATAATTATGCGCACAGCGTGGATGGGCAACCCCCACCACCCCCTTCATCTCTTGCCGAGACGATCGCCGGACGGGCCAGGGCACTCAAGGACCGCGCTTCGCGCGGCCGCGGCGCGGCGGGCCGCAGGGCCCGTCCTTGACTGACCTGGGCCGTCCGGCACGATGGCCCTGCATGAGATTGAAGGGGTTCTCCCTTCCTCAAGGAAGGACGCGCCGACGCCCCTTGCCTCCCGCCCACCATCGCGGCAGTCCTCAGGCATGGCGGACAATCCCATCCTCGCGAAGGTCACCGACAGCGACCCCGACCGTCCGGATCCGGAGAAGGCGCCCTGGTCGCTGGTGCTGACCGGGTGGGCCATCGCGATCGGCGTGACCCTGCTGCAGTTCGTGCTGATGGCGCTTGTGGACGGGGTGGCCGAGGCGCGGTTCGACCGGGTGATCGCGCGGGAGCAGCCGCTGCTGTGGTGGAGCGAAGACAGCCTGGCCTACGCCCCTTTCGTGATCATTACCCTGCCTTTCTTCGCCCTGATCCTCTGGGCGCACGGCATGTCGCGGTACGGGCGGGACAAGCCCTGGCCACCCCTCTGGCGCAAGCGGCTGCTGATCGGCGGCGGGGCCGCGATCGTGGCGGCCAGCGGCTTTGTCCTGCTGTTCGGCGGGCAGGCCGGCGGCTTGGCGTTCGAGGACGGCGCGGCCTGGTTCAGGAACGGCCGCGTCGTCGATCGCCGCCCCTGGTCGGCGGCGATCTCGCTCTTGGCCGGCTGCAGCACCTACAAGAACGGCCGCAACAATACCGGCGAGCTGAGGCCGTCGTTTTCCTATGAGGTCTTCTTCGGCAACCGCAGCGCGCGGATGTCCCTCGGCGGCGCGCCTTCGCCCGAGTGGCTGCGCCTCATGACCCCGATCGACGCGCAACTCCGCGCCGCCGGCGTCCGGCGCCGGGGCGTCATCAAGGAGGAGTGCCTGCAGATGTTGGCGGAGCCCGGGATGAGCGCGGGCGATCTCAGGACGCTGATAGCGCCATAGCCCCCTACCCCGCCGCCGGCTCCGGCGGGTCCATGACCAGCGTCCCCTTCGGCGGCGCCGCCAGCACCCCCGCGCAGTCCTGCGCCGGGTCCAGCCACACCCCCGCGCCCTCGGCGCCCAGCAGGACCGGCTGGCGGTTGTGGAAGGGGGCCATGTCGTCGTCGCCGGCGGCCGGGATCATCACCAGGGTGTAGCTGTCGACCGGGCCGTCGTCCTGCGGGCAGCGGTCCCACAGGCCGGCGAAGAACAGCATCCCGCCGTCGGCGCGGCGGATGGCGTGGCGGGTCTTGGAGCCCGTCGGGCCGGTCCATTCGGTGAAGCTGGTCGCCGGCACGAGGCAGCGCCGCCGCTTGAACGCGTCGCGGAACGACGGCGAGGTCGCCATGGTCTCCGACCGGCAGTTGTTGGTGCTGGCCTTCCAGGCCTTCAGCGGCCCCTTGTGGAAGAAGGGCGTCAGGTTCCAGCAGCCGACCACCGGCTCCAGCCCCGTGCGCGCCTCGTCCGGCCGCAGGAACAGGCCGTCGCGGCGCGGATAGAGGTCCTGCGGCACGGGCAGGTTGGAGGTCTCTGCCGTGACGCCGTCCGGAAAGATCAGCGACAGCCCCAGCTGCGCCTTCGCCGCCTCGCCGATGGCCGACAGGTTGGTCTTCACATTGTAGGCGTTGCACATGGCGCGACACGGCCCCCCTCATCTCTTGCCGGGATGATCGCCGGGCGATCCGGGTTGCTCAAGGGTGGCCCTTCGGGCCATCGCCTCCGGCGACGCGGAGCGCGTTGGCGGACCAACCCGGCTCGTCCGGCACGCTGGCCTGCATGAGATCGACGGATACCTCCCTTCCTCCTCAATGGAGGAAGGGTCGGGGATGGTGGTGTCGCCGCTGAGTTCGGGGAAGAGATCAACAGGCTCGGCGCCACCCGCGCGCAATCCGTAGGCGCCCTGCGTTCACCCCGCACCCCTGCCCCTCCCCCATCAAGGGGGAGGGGTTCCCGGCGCGCCACCTCCCCCTCGCTGCGCTCCGGAGAGGATTGGCGAACAGGGGGACAAACAACATTCGATCCACCCCATCCGCCCGCTCCCGCATCCTGCACCCGTCCCTGTCGACGGGGAGGGCGCGGGATCCAGCGCTTCGCGACGTCGGGGATGTGGTCGAGCGGGATCAGGCGGAGGGGTCGCAAGCCTCCGCGCCGGGCGTGCGCTGGTTTGCACGTCCGCCCGTCCGTGGGCGGCTGCTCAACCGTTCGGTACGTCCGGCGGCAGGGGGCGATCAGGCCTTGTGGGATAAAGGGGTGAACAGCTCCGCGCGTCCCGGGCCTGCGGAATAACGACCGCGTGGAGCGCTTCGACGACGCCGAAACGGCCCACCTCTACCCCTACGCCGGGCGCCGCCCGGGCGCTCCGCTCCCTCCCCAACCTTCCGGGCCGCCGGCCCGGGGGAACGAGAACGCGTGTCCGCAGCCCGGCGGAGAGAGGAACGCCATGACCGACGAAGAAGACTACCAGCGCCGGATGGCCCTGAAGGCCGAGATCGGCGCCTGGCTCGCGGAGCTCAAGGCGGCGGACGCCGCGCGGCGCGCCGAGGCCCGCGCCCGGGGCGAGCCCCTCTATCCGGACCCCGGCTTCAAGGCCTCGCGCCTGGTCGAACCGGACAGCCCGTTCGAGGACTTCGGCTACCTCACCGACGCGGACCTGCGCCGCAAGCGCCGCAACCGGGCCGCCGGCGGCGCCCCCGACCCGCGCGAGGAGGCGGCGCGCGAACGGGCGGCGATGAAGGCGCTGAAGGCGCGCCGCGGCTGCCCGGCCTGCGTGGCGCAGAACTACGTCGAGGCCCTGCGCCGCGAAGGCGGCTGGTGGAACGACATCCCGCTGTAGGGAAAGAGGATGCATAGGGGACATGTTCCGCGCAGCGGTACGTGTCCCCTCTTTGACGGGACATCGCGGATCGCCGGACTTGCGGATGGGACACGTACCGCTGCGCGGTACGTGTCCCCGGCTACGCCACCCGCCGCCGCACCGCCTTGACCAGCCGCCAGATCAGCCACAGCAGCGCCAGCAGGGCCAGCGGCACGAGCAGCGGCGCGGCCAGGGCCAGCAGCACGGTGGCGAAGGCCAGCAGGTCCTCCGCGATCGAGACCAGGGGGTTGAGCAGGCCGCCCGTCGTCGCCGTGCTGGCCAGGCGCGTGCCGCTTTGCGCGGCGTGGAAGGCCAGCGCCGTCGGGGCGCCGATGACCAGGCCGGCGACGGCGGCGACCATCGGGTCGACGCCCGCGAAGACCGAGCCGGCCGCGAGAACGGCGGCGACTGGCCGGGTCACGGTGCCGAGGGCGCTGAGGGCATGGTCGAGGACGGGGACCTTGTCGGCGGCCAGCTCCAGCGCCGTGGCCAGGCCCAGGGTGATCAACGCCGCGTCGGAGCCGAGCCACTCGGCCTTGGCGTTCAGGTCGACGCCGAACAGCTCGAACCGGGCCGCGAGGGCAAGGAGGAGCAGCGGCAGGAAGGCGCGCAGGCCCGCGGCGGCGGCCAGGCCCAGGCCCAGCAGCGCCGGCAGGACCCAGGTCTGGACCAGCTCCATCGGCATGACGGGAGGAGCAGACACCGCCGGACGGCGGCTGGCAAGGGAATGGCCCGTCGGCGGGCGTCGGCGGCGCATGAACCTTGTGTCATCCGGCCGACAGGCGATTGACTTGCGGCCTCGCCATACCCCACCTTCGAATCCGACCGGCGACAGCAAGATCGCGGCGTTTTGGGAGAAGACCGTATGACCGAGGCCGTCGCGCCGGGGGGCGCAACCGTGTCCGGAGGGGTCGCCGCGCCCGCGGCCCTCGGCCCCCGCCCCAGGGTGGGCGTCGGCACCCGGGCCCTCTACGGCTTCGGCTCGATCGCCTTCGGCATCAAGGACAACGGCTTCCGGGTTTTCCTGCTGCTGTTCTACAACCAGGTCGTCGGTCTGCCCGCCTCCAAGGTGGCGCTGGCGGTGATGACCGCCATGCTGATCGACTGCGTGATCGATCCCTTCATCGGCCGGATGAGCGACAACTTCCGCAGCCCCTGGGGCCGCCGCCATCCGTTCATGTACGCCTCCGCCCTGCCGGTGGCGCTGTCGTTCCTGATGCTGTGGAACCCGCCGACCGGCTGGGACGACGGGGCGCTGTTCTGGTACCTGGTCGTCGTCGCCGTCGTCGTCCGCACCTTCATCACCCTCTACGAGATCCCGTCCTCGTCGATGGCGGCGGAGCTGACCGCCGACTACACCGAACGCTCCGCCATCCTGGGCTGGCGCTACTTCTTCGCCTGGTGGGGCGGCCTGACCCTGACCGTCGCCATGTTCTGGTTCCTGATGCGCGAGACGCCGGAATACCCGAACGGCCAGCTCAACCCGCAGGCCTACACGGAGTACGGCTACGTCGCCGCCGTGCTGATGTTCATCTCGATCATCGTCTCGGCCGCGGGCACCCACCGCTTCATCCCCTGGATGCCGCAGCCGGGCCCGGGCGCGAAGCGGTCGGTCGCCGCCGTCGCCCGCGAGATGTTCGACACGCTCAACATCCGACCGTTCCTGGCCATCACCGGCGTCGGGCTGGTGGCGTCGGTGGCCGTCGGCGTCGGCTTCTCCCTGGCCTTCTACTTCACGACCTACTTCTGGAAGCTCAACCCGTTCTGGACGGGCGTGCTGCAGATCGACAGCTACATCTCCGCGACCATCGCCCTGTTCGCCGCCCCGATGCTGACCAAGCGGTCGGGCAAGAAGGTCGCGGGCGGCATGCTGCTGATGGCCTCGGTGCTGGTCGGCTTCCTGCCCCTGTTCCTGCGGCTGATCGGCGTCTTCCCGGGCGACGACGCCCTGGTGCCGGGCACGACGATCCCGCAGGTCGTCGCCTGGCTGTTCCTCGACGGCGTGGTCCGCGGCATCCTCGGCATCACCGCCAGCATCCTGATCACCGCCATGCTGGCCGACGTGGTCGAGTACAGCGAGGCGCGCACCGGCCGCCGCAACGAGGGTCTGTTCTTCGCCTTCACCAGCCTGATCCAGAAGGCGGTCAGCGGCGTCGGCGTGATGGTGGCGGGCGGCATCCTGACCCTGGTCAGCTTCCCGGTCGGGGCCAAGCCCTCGGAGGTGCCGCAGGAGATCGTGAACAATCTCGCCTGGGTCTACATGCCGGCGATGATGGCGCTCTACGGCCTCTCGGTGGCGATCCTGCAGTTCTACAACATCACCCGCGAGAGCCACGAGGCGACGGTGCGCGAGATCGCGGCCCGCAACGAGGCGGCGGAGGAAGGGGCGGTGGGACCGATCGCCTAGGCGGCCGCTTCCGTGAAGGCGCTGTAGACCAGGGTCCGCAGCTCCCGCCGCACCGGATAGGCCGACGAGGGCAGCAGCTGGGTCATGAAGACAACGGTCATGTCCTCGACCGGGTCGACCCAGAAGAAGGTGCTGGCCGCGCCGCCCCAGAAGAAGTCGCCCTTGCTGCCGGGAATCATGGTCGCGGCCGGATCGATGGTGACGCCGAAGCCCAGGCCGAAGCCGACGCCGGCGTAGGTCGCCTCGCTGAACAGCGACTTGGACATCTGCGTCAGGTCCTTGTTCCCGGGCAGATGATTGGCGGTCATCAGCTGAAGCGTCTTGGGGCTCAGTAGCCGGGCGCCGTCCAGCTCGCCGCCGTTCAGCAGCATGCGCGCGAACCGCATGTAGTCGGCCATGGTCCCGACCAGGCCGCCGCCGCCGGAGGTGAAGTCGGTGGCGGTGCGGTAGGGGCTCTTCTCCGGATCGTCCTGCAGCGCGGGCGCGCCCGGCTTCACCGCCTTGGAGCCCAGAACGCCCGCCGCGTAGCAGGCGGTCAGGCGATGGGCCTTGTCGGCGGGGACGGTGAAGGCGGTGTCGACCATGCCCAGCGGCTGGAAGATCTTCTCCTCAAGGTAGGTCGCGAACGACATGCCGCTGATCTTCTCGACCAGATAGCCGAGCACGTCGGTGCTGACGGAATAGTTCCAGGCCTCCCCCGGCGAGAACACCAGCGGAATGGTCGCCAGCTTGTCGATGAACTCCTGCATCGTGCCCAGGCGCAGATCCTCGGCCACCTTCAGCTTGCGGTAGGCGGCGTCGATGTTGCCCTGCATCTGGAAGCCGTAGGTCAGGCCCGAGGTATGGCGCAGCAGGTCGATCACCAGCATCGGCCGGGCCGGCGGCGTGGTCGCCCAGCCGGCGTCGGTCCCCGCCGCGAACACGCCGAGGTTCGCCCATTCCGGGATGAACTTGGCCACCGGATCGTCCAGCGCGACCAGGCCCTGCTCGACCAGCATCATGAAGGCCACCGAGGTGATCGGCTTGGTCATCGAATAGATGCGGAAGATGGCGTCCTTCTCGAGGGGCCGGTTGCGCTCGCGGTCGGCCAGGCCCAGCACCTCGTCCACCGCCAGTTTGCCGCGTCGCCAGACCTGGACCTGGGCGCAGGGCAGTTTGCCGGTCCGGATGTAGCGGTCTTCGAGGAAGGCGGGAATGCGCGCCAGGCGCTCCGAAGACAGTCCGATGGCTTCCGGCTTGGTCATGGGCTTCCTCCTGGGCGCGACGAGTCGTCCCACTTATCGAACCGCGGGTATGTCGCAACTCAAACTTTACCCGCCCGGGCGATGATCTCCCCGAAATAAAGGGATGGAAATGCCAGAGGCGCCAGTACAGAGCGCGCCCACGGAGCTGGATATCGAGGCGGCCCGCTGGTTCTTTCAGAACGCGGTGGACGTGTTCGCGCTCCTCAGGGCCGGGCGGATCGAACGCATCAATCCGGCTTGGACGGAGATTTCCGGCTGGTCTGCCGAGGAGACGGTCGGCCGGGCGATCGAGGATTTCGTGCACCCCGCCGACATGCCTATCGTGCGGGGCGTGATCGAGGACCTTCGACGCGATGGCCATGCGCGGGGCGAACACCGCCTGATCCGCAAGGACGGCCAGGTCGTCTGGGTAAGGTCCAGGGCCAAGAAGGGCATGGTCGACGCGACCATCATCGTGCTCGAGGACGTCACGGAGGAATACGTCGCCCGCCGCGACCGCGACGACGCGGCGCGCGCCAACGAACTGCTGCGCGAAGCCGGCGGCATCATGTTCTGGCGGTTCGACCCGGTGACGGGGCTCTATGACGTCGACGCAGATCTGTCGCGCCCGGGCGGCGTCGGCGTGGTCGGCGCGCGCCGAATGACGGTCGCGCAGATGATGTCGGAGATCCATCCGGACGACCGTGGGCGCATCGTCCGGGCGTTCGAGCAGACGCTGGCCACCGGCGAACCGAAGGTGATCGAGTATCGCCACCAACGCGGGGAGACGTTGGGCGAATGGGGGAGTTTCCGCGTGGCCTGGCGCGGCTTGCGCCAATCGGAGTCCGGCGCCTGGCTGGTCATCGGCATGACCCAGGACGTGTCCGAGGTGGCCGAAGCCCGCGACGCCGCCCTCGCCGCCGCCGAGGCCAAGGCTCAGTTCCTGGCCAACATGAGTCACGAGATCCGCACCCCGATGAACGGCGTGCTCGGCGTGCTGCACCTGCTGAAGGGCGAGCCGCTGTCCGATGACGCCCGCAGGCTCCTCGCCGAGGCGGCAGGCTGCGGTCAGATGCTGTCGGAACTGCTGAACGACGTCATCGACTTCTCGCGTATCGAGGCGGGCCGCCTTGAGCTGACGCCCGAGCCGGTCGACCCCGCCGCCCTGCTCGCCAGCGTGGCCGATCTGCTGCGCCCACAGGCCCAAGCCAACGGCCTGTGGCTGAAGGTCGAGGTCGAGCCAGGCCTGGGCTGGGTCGCGCTCGACCCCGTGCGCCTCAGGCAGATCCTGTTCAATCTGATCGGCAACGCCGTGAAGTTCACGCTCAGAGGCGGGGTCGAGGTGCGGCTGTCGGCGACCTCCGTGAGCGGCGGGCCAGGATTGCGATTTGAGGTCGCCGACACAGGAGTCGGCATTCCGGATGAAGCCCAGGCCCTCCTGTTCCAGCGCTTCCACCAGGCGGACGGCTCGACCACCCGGCGCTTCGGCGGGTCGGGGCTGGGTCTGGCGATCAGCCAGCGGCTGGCCGGGCTGTTGGGCGGAGAAATCACGCTGCGCAGCGCCGTCGGGGCCGGCTCGGTGTTCACCGTCGATGTCGCCGCTCCACCGGCAGCCGAGCCGGAGACTCACGAGCGCAGCGACGGCGCTCTGCTGGCCGGATTGAAGGTGTTGGTCGTCGAGGACAATCCGACCAACCGCCTCATCGCCACCCGCTTGCTTGAACAGCTCGGAGCCGACGTCGCAACCGCCGACGACGGCCGCATGGGCGTGGAGGCGATGTCCCGGACAGCCTTCGACCTGGTGTTCATGGACGTCCAGATGCCCGTGATGGATGGAGTCGAGGCGACTCGCGTGATCCGCGCCTTGCCCGGTCCTGCTTGCGCCACTCCGATCCTGGCCATGACCGCCAACGCCCTGTCGCACCAGACCGAGGCCTACCTAGCCGCCGGCATGAACGGCGTTGTTTCCAAGCCCCTCCAGCCGGCCGCGCTCGTGAACCGCATCGCCGAGGTGCTCCGCGTCGCTCCTGGACAGGACGTCGCGGAGGGCGAGGCCGCCGCCTAAATCGACATACCAGCCCTTCGAAGACATTGCCTCGACATCACCCGGTTCGTTAAATCCCGGGGAACAGGCAGGTTGCGCCGGCATGCCGACGACGCGGGCGGGCTGGGCGCGGGGACGGAGGGATCATGATGGCGTGCGGGCTCGGGGCGGAATGGCGTCCCCTTCGGAAGTCGCCGGAGGCGTCCGCGTGAGCGCCTGGCCCGCCATGTCCATCGAGGAGGCGCACCGTATCCTCACCGCCCCCGGCTCCCGGTTCGAGGTCGAGGAGATCGACGTCCGGGGCGTCCGCACGAAAATCTGGAAGAACGCCCCGCCCACCCTGCGCGATATGGTTGTCAACGGCCGCGCCTTCGGGAGCCGAGAGTTCCTGGTCTACGAAGGCGACCGTGTCACCTTCGACGCGTTCCACCGGGCCGTGGCCGCGCTGGCCGAGCGCCTGGCGGCCGACGGCGTCGGCAAGGGCGACCGGGTGGCGATCATCATGCGCAACCTGCCGGAATGGCCGGTCGCCTTCTTCGCGGCGGTCAGCCTGGGCGCCATCGTCACGCCGTTGAACGCCTGGTGGACCGGACCGGAGTTGCTCTACGGCCTGACCGACTCCGGCAGCAAGATCGCCATCGTCGACGCCGAGCGGCTGGAGCGGATCGCCGAGCATCTGAAAGACTGCCCGGCCCTGGAAGCGGTCTATGTCTGCCGCGAGGATGATCCCTGGGACGATCCGCGCGTGCGCCGGCTGGAGAGCGTCATCGACGCGCCCGACCGCTGGAACGCCCTGCCCGACCGGCCGCTGCCGACGACGCCGATCTCGCCGGACGACGACGCGACGATCTTCTACACCTCGGGCACGACCGGAAAGCCCAAGGGCGCCCTCGGCTCCCATCGCAACATGACGACCAATGTCATCACCAGCGCCGCGGCGCTGGCGCGGCCGTTCCTGCGCCGGGGCGAGGCCGTGCCGACCCCGGACCCCGCGGCGCCGCAGCGGGTGACCCTGCTGGTTGTGCCCATGTTCCATGTCACCGGCTGCTCTGCGACGCTGGGGCCGGCGCTGAACAACGGCGGCCGGCTGGTGCTGATGCGCAAGTGGGACGCCCTGGAGGGCATGAAGCTGATCGAGCGCGAGCGGGTGACCAATACCGGCGGCGTCCCGACTATCGCCTGGCAGCTGATCGAGCATCCTGACCGGAAGAAACATGACCTCAGCTCGATCGAGGGTATTTCCTACGGCGGCGCGCCGTCGGCCCCGGAGCTGGTGCGGCGGATCAAGGAGGTCTGGCCGCGCGCCTCGGCCGGCAACGGCTGGGGCATGACCGAGACCAGCGCCACCTTCACCAACAACAATGCTGACGACTACGTCCATCGTCCAGACAGCTGCGGCCCGGCGCCGGCTGTCGGCGAGATGAAGATCATGACCGTCGAAGCGCCGCACAGCGAGCTGGCGCCGGGCGAGGTGGGGGAACTCTGGTGCAAGGGGCCGATGGTCCTGCGCGGCTACTGGAACAAGCCGGAGGCCACGGCCCAGACCTTTCTCGACGGCTGGGTGAAAACCGGCGACCTGGCCCGCATCGACGAGGATGGCTTCTGCTTCATCATCGACCGGGCCAAGGACATGCTGATCCGCGGCGGCGAGAACATCTACTGCATCGAGGTCGAGAACGTCCTCTACGACCACCCCGCGGTCATGGACGCAGCCCTGATCGGCATCCCCCACAGGACGCTGGGCGAGGAGCCGGGCGCCGTCGTAACGCTCAAACCCGGCGCGCAGGCGAGCGAGCAGGAGCTTCGCGCCTTCGTCGCCGACCGCCTGGCCGCCTTCAAGGTTCCCGTCCGCGTCGCGTTCTGGCATGAGACCCTCCCGCGCAACGCTAACGGGAAGATCATGAAGTCGGAACTGAAGGCGGTGTTCGCCGGAGACACAGCCGCTTGAGCACTGCCGTCAACGCCAGCGCCACCGCGCGTTACGCCGCCAAGAAGGAAGCAATCCTGGCGGCCGCGACGACGATTCTGAACCGCGAGGGCGTCAAGGGGATGACCCTGGCCGACGTGGCGGCCGAGGTCGGCCTGATCACGACCTCGGTGACCTATTACTATCGCAAGAAGGACGACCTCGCCGCCGCCTGCTTCCTGCGCGGCATCGACATCTTCTCCGCCCTGGCCGTGGAGGCCTCGGCCGTCACCGGCGCCCGGGCCCGGCTGGCGAAGTTCCTGGAGTTGTTCTTCGAGATGGCGGCCAAGATCCGCCTCAAAGAGGCTTCGCCCATCGTCGCCTTTAGCGAGATGCGGGCGCTGAACGAGCCGCTGCGAAGCAAGGTCGGCGAGGCCTTCAATGATCTGTTTCGTACGATCCGGGGCTTCTTCGACGATCCGGAGTTCGCCGGCCTCTCGCGGCTGGAAGCCACGGCCCGGACCCATTTGCTGCTGGAACAAGCCTTCTGGTCCGTCACCTGGACCCGCCGCTACGATGTCGAGGACTATCCGCGCATTCGCGACCGCATGTTCGACATCCTGTCGGGCGGATTGGCGGTCGGCGCGCGAGCCTGGGCGCCGCCGGCGCTGCCAGATCCGACGCCTCCCGAGGCGGCGAGCACCGACGTCTCGCGCGAGACCTTCCTGGTCGCCGCGACCCGGGTGATCAATCAGAAGGGCTATCGCGGCGCCTCGGTCGAGGACATCTCGGCCGCGCTCAACGTCACCAAGGGCAGCTTTTACCATCACAACGAAGCAAAGGACGACCTGGTCGCCGACTGCTTCGAGCGGACCTTCGCCATCCTGCGATCGGTGCAGTTCGCGGCCCGCGACCTGAAGACCGACCAGTGGACCCGCCTGGCTGCGGCCAGCGCCGCGCTGGTCGACTACCAGCTGTCCGACCATGGCCCGCTGCTGCGCGGTTCGGCGATGGGCGCCCTGCCGGCGGAGATCCGGCAGGACATCGTCGACCGCTACGCGCGGATTTCGGACCGCTTCGCCGGCATGATTTCCGACGGCATCGCCGAAGGGTCGATTCGACCCGTGGACCCTCTGGTCGCCGCCCATATGCTGAACTCGATGATCAACGCGGCCGCCTCGCTGCAGTCCTGGGCGCCGTCTGCGGATCTCGACCAGGTCGCGAACCTGTTTGCGCGCCCGCTGCTGATGGGCGTCTTCACGCGATAGGGCCCGGCGCCTCCGACACCCCCCGGACAGAAAAAAGGGGCGGCCTCGCGGCCGCCCCAGGGGACAGAAATCAGAGGAAACTAGAACTTCTTGTTGAGGCTGAACTTCCACGTCCGGCCCAGGCCGCTGGCCGTGAACGGATCGTAGTTCAGGTCGAGGCGGGCGAAGGGCGGATCCTCGTCCAGGACATTCTCGACCGTCAGCGCGCCCGTCACATCCCACGGCATGAAGACGCGATAGGTGAAGTCGTGGGTCAGGAACGAGTCGACGTTCTTGCCGGCCGAGACCGTGAACGCCGTGCCGGCCGGGTCGGAACCACGGTAGGCGTTGGTCGCGAACGGCGCGGTGCGCTGGTCGCGATAGCCGTCGACGTACCGGATGGTCCAACGGGCGTTGTGCGCGCCGCTGTTCCACTCGAAGTAGACGTTGCCCTTCTTCTGCGGCAGCGGATAGGCCGTGGTCTGGTAGTTCAACTGGCCGACGGCGTCGAAGCCAGCGGCCACGAGCGTCGTGTCGACGAAGGTGTCGTCAGTCACGTACTCGATCACGTAGGTGGCGCTGATGCCGACATTCAGCGTGCCGCCGAACACGTCATCGAAGGTGTAGTCAGCCAGCAGGTCGATGCCCGAGGTCTGGACGTCGGCGCCGTTGACCGTGTTGGTCTGCAGACGCGCGATGTTGGCCACCGTGCAGACGCCGCCCTGGAAGGTGAAGCGGCTGGCCAGCGGATGAGCGCAGTTCGGAACACCGCCCGGGAAGACCGCGTTGACGATCCCCGCCACCGGCTCGGTGGTGATCGGATCCTGGAAGTCGAAGTTCCAGTAGTCGAGCGTGGCGTTGAAGTTGCCGACTTCGATGATCGCGCCGACGCTGTAGGTGAGCGCCGTTTCCGGCTGCAGGTCCGTATTGCCGTAGATGTCGACGGCGCGGAACACGCCGAGGATATTCTGCAGCGAGCTGACGAAGTTGGTGCCGTCAACCTGACCGGCGGTCGGAGCCCGGAAGGTGGTGCCGACCGAGCCGCGCACAGCGAACTGATCGGCGACCTGCCAGCGGACCGACAGCTTCGGGTCGAAGGTGTTGCCGACCGTGCCGCCGTAGTCCTCGAAGCGCGCCGCGAGGGTCATGTTGAAGTCTTCGGTCCAGGGCAGGACCAGTTCGCCGAACACGGCGCGGACGTCCTGATTCAGATCCACCGGGCTGCCGACGCCGAGGAAGGCGAACGGTCCCTGGGGCGCCGCGCAGGTCGTGCTGCCGTTGATCGGCGTGTTGAGGCACGGGTTCAGGTCGCGGTTCGAGATGTCATTGTACCAGGTCTCGAACGTCGACTTGCGGAACTGGCCGCCGAGGGCCCAGGCCGCCGTGCCGCCGCCCAGTTCGAGGGCCTCGAACTTGCCGGTCAACAGGGCGTCGAACACCAGCAGGCCGG
This sequence comes from uncultured Caulobacter sp., assembly GCA_937925635.1. Taxonomy (GTDB): domain Bacteria; phylum Pseudomonadota; class Alphaproteobacteria; order Caulobacterales; family Caulobacteraceae; genus Caulobacter. The sequence continues at coordinate 6,849 of CALALX010000115.1, read as the reverse complement.
AGGTCTGCTCGGTTTCCAGCTTGGGGAAGAACCAGCGGGTCAGCGCGACGCTGTTGGCCAGCGCCGGGTTGTAGTTGGGGTTGGCCACGCCGGTGATGGCGTTGCTCGGCACCGCGTTCGAGAACGGGTTGGCCCACTCGCAGGTCGACCCCGGATTGCCGGCAACGATGCCATTGCAGTCAGCCCCGCCCAGGCCGCGCAGGGCGAGCTGGTAGCGACCGACGATGGTGTCGTAGCCGGAGCGGTAGCCGGTTTCCTCGCTGTACTGGGCGCCGAAGCTCCAGGTCATGCCGTTCTCAAGGTCGCCGGACAGTTCGGCGGCCATGCGGAACGCGTCGTACTCGCGTTCGCCTTCCGAAGCGCCATAGCCGAAGGCCGGATTGCCGCCCATCGCGTACGGTCGGTTGGCGGCGATCAGGGCGCCGGCGACGAAGTTGTAGCCGGGGTTGGCCGCCGCATAGGCGAGCATGCCGGGGTTGTTGGCCGGCACGTAGTAGCGGCCCGGAACCGGCGAGGTGACGCCGTCCGGCACCGCCAGCAGGGCGTAGGACGGCGAGGTCTTCCATTCCGGCACTTCGGTCTTGGCGTAGAAGGCTTCGGCATGGAACCGGGTGGTGTCCGAAAGGTCAACGTCGACCTGACCGTAGATCTGCCAGCGATCTTCCTTTTCGACGAGGTTGTCCCATTCGGTGTACTGCCATTGGCAGACCGGCGTCGCGCCGCTGAATCCGGTCCGGCCGCCCAGGGCGGCGCATCCCGTGTCGCGGTGATAGGTGGCCGGGTTGGCGATCGTCGCCAGCGGCAGAATGGTCGAGGGGTTGCCCGCCGCCGACCAGCCGCCCTCGGGGTTTTCTTCATAGGCCCGCAAGGCCCAGTCACGCTCGAGCATCGACAGCTCGGACCGGTGCTGGTAGCCGCCGGCCACCATGACCTTGAACCGGTCGGTGCTGAAGCCGCCGATGAGGCCGAAGGTGTAGTCGCCGTCGGAGCCGTCGACGTTCTTGTAGCTGGCGTTGACTTCCAGCCCGTTGAAGTTCGAGCGGGTGATGAAGTTGACCACGCCGCCGATGGCGTCGGAGCCGTAGGTCGCCGCCGCGCCGTCTTTCAGGACTTCGATCCGGCCGATGGCCGCCACCGGCACCACGTTCGTGTCCACCGCGCCCGCGCCCGCGAGCGCGAACGGGTTGATCGTCATCCGCTTGCCGTTGATCAGCACCAGGGTCCGCGTCGGGCCGAGGCCCCGCAGGTTGACCGAGCCCGAACCTTCAGAGCCTTGGGCTCGCGCGTCGAACTGGTTGGTGTCCCCGAGGACGCCGTTCGAGACCGACAGGCCCTTCAGCAGTTCAACGGTGGTCGGCGAACCCTGCTTGGCCAGTTCCTCGACGCCGATGACGTCGACTGGCAGCGCCGCGTCTTCCGGAGTGCCGGCGATCAGCGACCCGGTGACGACGATGGCCTCGACCTCAGTCGGTTCCTGCGCCAGTGCGGTGCTGGACAGCCCCAGTGACAGCGCGATGGCAAGGGCCGATCCCCCGGCCAGATAGGCGACTCTTCGCATTACTCCCTCCCTGTTTTTCCCTGTGTCGGACCGTCTTTCTTGTGTTCGGGCGACGGTTCCGACGGTTTCGTGAGCGTCTACGGTCCTCCTTTGGACAACGAAGACACGCGCGCTTCAGCCGCCGCCCCGTGTCGGGGCGCGGGTGATCCTGTCGAGAATTTGCAGAGCGAAACGGCCTCGCGGGCGGAATCCGCCCGTTGATCAGGTCCAGCAGAGGTTACCGCGATCCGCGCCAACCAACCCCCTCAACGCTCGCTACGGCGCCCAGGCACACCCGTTCCGTCCTGAGACGGATCGACCAGATGGGCCGGCGACAAACTGGATTCGATGATGCGGTATGATCTCACCTCACGTCAACCGATGTTACGCCAAGGCGTCCATCAATCGAGGACGGGCGAATCCTTGCGGGAACAGAGCCTTGACGGGCTTTCGGAAACCCCTCCGCGCGCCGGAACCGCCGACGTGAACCCATTGTGGGGCGACAAGCGACATTGGGCGTTCCGGTGACGCCCGCGTCATCTTTCGAAAAAGCGGCGCGGCGCTTCGCCGCAAGCCGATCACGATTCGAAGAGCGAGCCCCCCGCGTCCGCGGCGCCGACATTCCGACGGAAGGCGGTGAACAGTTCGCGGCCGTATCCGCCGCGTTGCGCGGGCGCTTGGGCCGCGGGCCGTCCCTCCAGATCGGCCTCGACCGTCAGGGTTCCGGCCGCGGCGTTTAGCGTGACCAGGTCCCCGTCCCGCACCCGCGACAGCGGTCCGCCTGCCGCCGCCTCGGGCGTGACATGGATGGCCGCCGGCACCTTGCCCGAAGCCCCCGACATGCGGCCGTCGGTCACCAGCGCCACCCGGTGTCCTCGATCCTGCAGCACGGAGAGGGCCGGCGTCAGGCCGTGGAGTTCGGGCATGCCGTTGGCTCGCGGCCCCTGGAAGCGGACGACCGCGATCAGGTCACGGTCCAGCTGGCCGCGCTTGAAGGCGGCGACAAAGTCTTCCTGGCTCTCGAACACCGCCACGGGGGCCGAAATCACCCGGTGCTCGGGCTTCACCGACGAGACCTTGATGGCGCCGCGGCCGAGATTACCGTTGAGCTGGCGGATGCCGCCCTCGGCCTCGAACGGATCGGACGCCGGCCGCAGGATCTCGCGGTCGAGACTCTCGGCGGCCCCGTCCGTCCAGGTCAGCTCGCCGTCCTCCAGGCGGGGCTCGCGCGCGTATCGGCCCAGGCCGGGTCCGGCCACGGTGAGGACGTCCTCGTGCGCCAGGCCGGCGCCGATCAGCTCGCGCACGACGAAGGCCATGCCCCCGGCGGCGTGGAACTGGTTCACGTCGGCGCTGCCGTTTGGATAGACGCGGGCCAGCAGGGGCGTGACCCTGGACAGATCGTCGAAATCCTCAAGCCGAAGCGCGATTCCCGCCGCCGCCGCGATGGCGATCAGGTGCAGCAAATGGTTGGTGGAGCCGCCGGTGGCCATCAAGCCGACGACGCCGTTGACCACCGCCTTCTCGTTGACGACGTGGCCGGACGGGATCCAGTCGTTCGAGCGCGGCCCGATGGCCGCGCACCGCTTCGCCGCCTCGCGCACCAGCGCGTCGCGCAGGTCGGTGTTCGGGTGGATGAAGGCTGAGCCCGGCAGGTGCAGGCCCATCAACTCCATCAGCATCTGGTTGGAGTTGGCGGTGCCGTAGAAGGTGCAGGTGCCGGGGCCATGGTAGCTGGCCTGCTCGGCGGCCAGCAATTCCTCCCGGCTGGCCTTGCCCTCGGCGTACAGCGCCCGCACCTTGGCCTTTTCGGCGTTGGGCAGGCCCGAGGTCATCGGCCCGGCGGGCACGAAGATCGCCGGCAGATGGCCGAACGCCAGGGCGCCGATAACCAGGCCCGGCACGATCTTGTCGCAGACGCCCAGGAACAGGCCGCCGTCGAAGGCGTCATGCGTCAGGGCGATGCCCGTGGCCATGGCGATGACATCGCGGCTGAACAGGCTCAGCTCCATGCCTGGGCGGCCCTGAGTGACGCCGTCGCACATCGCCGGCACGCCGCCGGCGAACTGGGCCGTGGCCCCGACCTCGCGCGCCGCGGCCTTGATCAGCGCCGGGTAGCGCTCCAGCGGCTGATGGGCGCTCAGCATGTCATTGTAGGCCGAGATGATGGCCAGGTTCGGCGCGTCCGGGTCCATCGCCCGGATGCGGTCTTTCGGGTCGGCCCCGGCGAAGGCGTGAGCCCAGTTGGCGCAGCTGAGCTTGGCGCGTCCCGGCTCGGAGCCCCGCGCCGCCTCGATCTGGGCCAGGTAGGCCGCGCGGCCGTCTCGTGAACGCTCCGCGATGCGGGCGGTGACCTGGGCGACGACGGAATGGATGGGAGCGGCCATGGGGCTTCCTAAGAACGCTAGGGCGACCAGATGATGCGGACCGGGGTCTCGCCGGCGGCGTCGAGCAGGGCGTGGATCGGCAGACCTTCACCCTCCTCGATGACCCGTCGCTTCGCCTCGCCACGGATCAGGACGACAATCAGGTAGGACTGCCGGAGCGCGTACAGCGTCAGGCTGAGGCGATCCTGAGGCGGCGCGGGGTCGCCTTTCGGCGCGGCGATGACCAGGCTGCCGCCCAGCGGGTCGAGGCCGTCCTCCAGCACTGGGCTGCCCGGGAACAGCGAGGCGAAATGACCGTCCTCGCCCATGCCCAGTAGGACCACATCGGCGGGCAGCAGGTCGGCGATCGCCGCCTCGGCCGCCTCGGCGGCGTCCTCGGGCGTGGCGGCCCGCGACCATAGCGGTACGAAGTTGGCCCCTGCCGCCTCGCCGACCAGCAGACGGTCGCGCAGCAGCCGTTCGTTGGAGTCCGGCGAGTCCGGCGCGACCCAGCGCTCGTCGGACAGCGTGACGCTGATATGGTCCCAGGGCAGCGGCAAGGTCGAGAGCAGGTCGTAGACCTCGCCCGGCGTGGTCCCGCCTGTGGCGATGAAGCTGGCCCTGTCGTCTTCAGCCAGGCCCGCGACCAGCCAGTCGGCGATGGCCTCCGCCGCGGCGCGCGAGGCCTCCCCGGTATCGGGATAGCGCTCGATGACGTAGCGGTCAGTCATTCCAGGCCCTGCCTGTCCGCTCGATCAACGCGAAGGCCCCCGGCGGCCCCCAGGACCCGGCGGGATAGGGCCGGGGCGCCAGGTCCGCCTCATCCCAGGCGTCGGCCACCCCGTCGACGAAGGTCCAGGCCGCCTCGACCTCGTCCCGGCGCACGAACAGCGTCTGGTCGCCGCGCAGGGCGTCGAGCAGCAACCGCTCGTAGGCGATCCGGCGACGGCCGCCATCCTCGCCCAGCGTTCGGGTCAGGCTCAGCGACAGAGGCAGCGGCTGCAGACGTACATCGCCCAGGCCCGGCCGCTTATTCATGACCGTCAGCGAGATATCCTCGTCGGGCTGCAGGGCGATGACCAGCCGGTTGGCGACCAGGTCCGCCTCGGCGGCCCCGCCGAAAATCGAGTGCGGGACGGGCTTGAACTGGATGACGATCTCGGTCCGCCGCTCGGGCATCCGCTTGCCGGTGCGCAGGAAGAAGGGCACGCCGGCCCAGCGCCAGTTGTCGATATGGGCGGTCAAGGCGACGAACGTCTCCGTGCGCGTCAGCCGTCCGACCTCGTCGAGGTAGGCGGCGGTCTTCTCACCCTCGACGGCGCCGGCCGCATACTGTCCCCGAACGCTGTCCTGGCCGACCGTAGCGCGGGTGAACGACCGCAGGGAGCGCAGCACCTTGACCTTCTCGTTGCGCACCGCGTCCGGCTCCAGGTCGCTGGGCGGCTCCATGGCGACCAGGCAGAGCAGCTGCAGCATGTGGTTCTGCAGCATGTCGCGGATGGCGCCGTAGTCGTCGTAGTAGGGCCAGCGGTCTCCGACCCCCTGAGTCTCGGCCACCGTGATCTGGACATGGTCGATGGTCTGGCTGGTCCACAGCGGTTCGAACAGGCTGTTGGCGAAGCGCAGCGCGATCAGGTTCTGGACCGTCTCCTTGCCCAGGTAGTGGTCGATGCGGAAGATGTTGCGCTCGGCCGCCACGGCGCCGACGGCATCGTTGATGGCGCGCGAGGTCTCCAGATCGCGGCCGATCGGCTTCTCGAGCACCAGTCGCGTATGGTCGGCGATGACGCCGCCCGCGCGCAGGGTCTCGCAGGCCGCCGTGAACAGGCTCGGCGACAGCGAGAAGAAGATCAGGCTAGCGCCCGTTTCGCCGACGACGCTCTTGAGGCAGGCCGCGCCATCGGGCCGGGTGACGTCGCCGGCGCAATAGTCGAGGCGGGCCGCGAAGCGCGCCCAGACCTCGCCGTCGAAGTCGCTGCGCTCGCGCACCGCGGTCTCCGCATCGACCGCCCAGGCCTCCAGGTCGCCGCCGCGCGCCACGCCGACGATGCGCAGGGCCGGCGGCAACAGGCCGTCGGCGTCAAGGTTGTAGAGAGACGGCAACAGCATCCGTCTGGCCAGATCGCCCGAGGCGCCGAGGATGACGAGGGTCTGGGGAGCGGGCGCGGGCATGCGGTCCTTGCGGATGAACGGAACGGCCAGCCTCCGGACAGGGGAGCGTCCGAAGCCGGAAACGGTTCACGTTCTGCGGGACACGGCCCCCTGACGCAACGGCAGAACCCCTCACGTCGCCGTCAGCGGGTCTGGACTCCCAGATAGCCAAATGTTCAGATTGAGCCACAAGGCCTTTCTCTGAAAGATTGAGCGCCCGGTGAACCTACCCTTGAATGCTCTCGCAGCGGCGGTTCTCGCGGCGGCGGCTCTCTCCGCCCCTGCTGGGGCAAGCGACCTCGAAGGGCCCGGGCGCTTCTGCGGCTATTCACCGATCATCGATCTGCTGCCGGGCGAGAAGATCACCGTCCTATCCGGCGGCATTCACGGCGGCGCCTTCCGGTGGGAAGGAGCATTCGGTTCGCTTGACGTATGGGGCATCGGCTGGGCCGCACGCCCGTCGGGCCTGGTCGTCCACAAACCTGGGAAGACAAGTCCCGCGAGGTTCGCGCAGCAGCGGGTCGACGACGGCTATCAGATCGCCATCTGGAACGGCGGCCATGGCGCCGCCTACTTCCGCTCCCCGGAGCCCCTGACCCGCGCGCAGCGACGGGCGATCGCGCGTGTAGGACTGTTCGAGGAGGGCGAGACGCCCGAAGGTTGCCGACTCCGGACAGTATTCTCCTGGGAGTGATGGCTCGCGCGGCCTCCCGCGCTCGTCGAACCGGCGCGCAAGAAAGAGGCCTCCGGGGTTTCCCCCGGAGGCCCTGATCTTGTCAGCCGAAGCTTCGATGC
>CALALX010000114.1 GCA_937925635.1 uncultured Caulobacter sp. | reverse complement strand
TTCCAGGGCTGCGTGTTGAGCGACGACGGCGCGCGCATCGCGATCTCGATGATCTCCTTGATCAACGCCTTGGGAACGCGGTCGGGCTTGAACCCGCGGATGCTGCGGCGTCCCAGGACGACCTCGTCGAAGCTCAATGCCGAAGCTGCCATCTCGTTCCCCGGTTCGCGGCCCTGCCGGCGCCTGCGCGCCATGTCCCACAAGACGGAGCGGGCCGCGCCGCGTCAAGCTGCCGGGCAAGGCGCACCCAGGCCGCCGGCCGGCGGCCTTGCGGGTCATGCGGTCAGGCAGGACGGGTCCTCGGACTGGTGCCGCCCTGGAGCGCAGGCCCCGCAGTCGTCTTGTGCGAAACCCGGGTTAGGCGACGTTCAGCATGCGCATGGGGGTGGCGCCGGCGTGGGCCGAGTACCGCACGACGTGAGCTTCTATCTCGTTGAGGTCGTGCTCCAGGCGAAGCAGGGCGTCGGCCGATACGCCCGAATCGTCGGCCGGTCTCATCATGAGTTCCCAGAACGACAGGACATGCTCGGCGACGGCTTGGGAATTGACGAACTGCGTGACCGCGTCCGGCAGATCTCCCAGATAGGCGCCGAGGTCGGTGATCTTCTCGCTTGCGATGATCTGGGCCCGCCGCTCGGTGCCGAACCGGACCGCCGCCTTCGAGACGGCGGCAAACGCCCGCCGCGCCAGCGCATAGATACGATCCCGCGCTTCGTCGGCATCCTCCCGGCTGAGATGGCTGGAGAAGCCGAAGATGCGCGTCGCTCTCAGGTGCCGGATGCGGGTCGAGAACCGCTGCTGCAGTGGGGTCAGCCCGATCTCGAATCGCAATGCGCCCTTCCAGGCAGCGACGATCGACGGCCAGCGCGATTCCGGAAGGCCCAGCGAGGTCATGAAGTCGGCGGCCGCCTTGTCCAGGCGCGGTCCGAACATGGCATCGACGAACCGGGGCACCCGGGCGACATCTCCACCGGCCATGACAACCAGCGGCGTGACCTCCTGGACGATGAAGGACCTGATCCTTGCATCATCGAGGAGCGAGACCTGCAGATAGTCCTCTGCAACGCCGTAAGCGCCGCCCCTGAGCAACTCGCCCAGCAGGAAGGGATCGAAGGTCGGCAGCTTGTCCAGGCGCTCAAGCAGCGCTGCGTCGGGCGAAATCGGACCGGGGAAATGATCTGTCTGGGTCTTCAGCCCCAGCCACTGCCTCATGACGCTCTTGTAGGAGCGCTCGCCCACGAATAGCGCGACGGCGCCCTGGCCAAATGATCGCCCGTCCAGGGGCATCAGGACCTTCGTGGCGAGGGCAGGCGCGGCATCGAACAGCGCGCGCTCGTGCTCCCGGATCTTGTGCTTGATCAGCAGTGCGTGATTGAGCGGCTGCGACTGAAAGAAGCGCAGGTGCGATGGCCGGCCCGCATCCTGGAGGCCGGCGGTGGTCAGGTGGAGATTGAGCACGCGCCAGCTCGATCGTGCGCCCGCCAGGCGTTCGAGCTGCTGAGCCTCCCGGCCCTTCAGAACCAGCATTCCTGAAACCCTCCGATCTGGAAAGTTTTACTCAAGGTCCGGATAACGATTCGTTCAGAGATGTCGTTAACGCCCATCGGTCCATCGAAGAAACATCGGGGAGCGTCGGTGAACGGCCTCCGGTCGACCGGCTCGTTCGAGCGCCGAAGCCGGGCGCCCCTCAGCTGCCGGCGCGCCGCTTGCGGACTTCGCTCTGGACGCGCACGACGTGCGCTCTCGCGGTGCCGATTTGTGAATTTTGAATGACATCGGCGTGAAGTTGATCCGCCTCAACCGGACTGTCTTGGAAGCTGTCTAGCTTCGCACCGACTTCACTCATCCAGGTTGAGGCGAGAAATGGTAACCAAGAAGACGTCTGGCGATCCGGCCGCGCAGGAAGCTGAGGCATCGGGTGTCCAGGAGGCCTTGAAGTCGGGAATGGCTGTGCCCGCTGCCATCATGGCCGGAGCGCTGCGCTTTTCGGCGAGCCGCCTGCTCGCTCAGGCCGATCACCTGCTGCGACTTTCGGCGTGCCGCGACCTTGCCGAGGCGTCGCGCCTTCAACGCGAGTTCCTGGCAAGTTCGCTCGAAAGCTACAAGGACGAGGCAAGCCTCGTCGCAGAGCGGCTCCATATCGGGCGCAAGGCCTCTTAGCCGGCTCGGCACTGCTGATGCCCGGCGGCCTAGCGCCGGGTTCGGGCGGCTTTGGCAATCGGACCAGGGAAGACAGGAAATTGGTGGGAAGTCTCGGTTCTCAAATCGCGGCGCCGGAAAATCTGGCGACCGCAGGTGGGGTGGCGCCGTCCGCCAGTTCCGCGGCGCCGGCCTTTGGCGAAGCGGCCGCGGGCAAGCCGGCTCCTGCCGCGCATGATCGTTCGGGCATGCAAGAAAGTCTGCCGGGCGACTCGTTCGAGACGCTGGACCGCATGGCACGGGCCATCTCTGCGCGCGCAACCTTGGGCGTGTCGCCGACCGCCGCCACGATGCCCTGGGTGGATTGGGCGCAACATCTCGTTCGCGCGCCGGGACGGCAGATGGAGCTCGCCTTGCAGGCGGGCCGTTCGGCCGCTCGCCTCATGAAGTACGCCGCAGGCCTCGCCGTCGGACAGCAGCCGCCCAAGCCGTTCGCCCCCGATCCCGGCGACCACAGATTCTCCGATGAGGGCTGGAGCAATCCTCCCTACGCCCTGCTCGAGCAGGGGTTCCTCGCTCAGGAGAAATGGTGGGGTGCCGCGACCGCCGAGGTGCGGGGCATGAAGGCGAAGAACGTCGCCCGTGTCGGCTTCCTGGCGCGCCAGGCGCTCGATGCTTATTCCCCGTCGAATGTTCCCATGTGCAACCCGGCCGTGGTTCGACGGACGGTTGCCGAGGGCGGTCTCAACCTCGTCAGGGGCGCCCGCAACCTGATCGAGGACTTGCTCGGCCAGGCCGCAGGAGACGAGCGGCGGCGTCCGTCCGGGTTCGAGGTTGGCCGCGACGTCGCGTCGACCGAAGGCGCCATCGTGTTCCAGAACGAGCTGATCGAGCTCATCCAGTACACCCCGCGGACGGCGCAGGTTCGCCCCGAGCCCGTCCTCTTCGTGCCCGCCTGGATCATGAAGTACTACATACTGGATCTGTCGCCGCACAATTCGCTCGTTCGCTACATGCTGGACCAGGGCTTCACGGTCTTCGCGATCTCCTGGCGCAATCCCGGACCGCAGGATCGCGACATCTCGTTCGACGACTACCGTACCCGGGGCCTGCTGCCTGCCGTCGCGGCGATCAACGCCATCGCGGGACCGTCG